>CAXXOI010000060.1:0-13339 GCA_963664175.2 Dehalococcoidia bacterium | reverse complement strand
CTCCATGTCTTTGCCGGGATTGCCGGTGCCGGGGGTGCTGCTCACGATACAGACATTGACATTGAAGGCGGCTCCCGAGGGGCCGGGCAACACCCTACCTGGGGGTTGCCGGCATGGCCACCGGGCTGGGGGCCGGCATAGGACCGGTGGCCGGTGGGGCCTTGGCGGACTTCTTCTCGGTGAGGACATTCAGGATAGACCTGAGCTGGTCGTCTCCCAACGGGGTTTTCGATCTGCCGGCGGTGACGCTGAGCGGCTTCGATTTCCTGTTCGCCATAGCCTTCATCCTGGGCCTGCTGTCGCTGAACCTGCTCACCGCGTTTCGGGAGGAGGGCGAGGTCGACCGGGAGACGGCCCTGAACGAACTGATGGCCGGCATGTCCTCGGTAACGCGACCGGTGAGCAGCGTTCCTGCGGTGGGGGCCGTATCCGCGGCGTCCTATGGGTACGTCAAGCGCATTCCCGGTGCGGACGTGGCCCTGGGAGTGACGGCCTATCAACTGGCGGCCTCAGCCCGGACGGCGGTGACTTCAATCAGGCGGGGCCGCGACGTCACCGAGGAGGTACAGAGCCGGCTGAGGGACTCCCTGACGGAGGCGGCGGAGCGGATGGACGATGTGGGCGATCACGGATTGGAACTGGCCCGCCAGGCCACCAGGGGCGCGGTCCACGCCGGGAACGAACTCGAGGAACGAACGGAGTCGGTGGCCCGTGCCGCCGCCGTCGGCGTCATACGTACCCTGGGACGGTTGCCGGTGCTGCCGCGGGACGCCGTTCAGGGAGCGGCCTACGGCACCATACAGGGGGCGATGGAATCAGGCAACGCCCCGGCTGAGTTCGTTTCCGGACTCCTGGAGGCGGCCAGGGAGGCCGCGCCGGAGCTGGGAATGACCGAGAGCGAGGCAGACCGGGCGGCGGCCGAGGGTATTCTGAATGCAGGTGCGGCCGAGGGCGAGGAAACCCTGGCGGCGGTGCGGCGAGCACTTCCTGAGGATTTGATGAACGCCGATGAAAGGGACCGACCGGGGGAAGAGGAGGCCACTGCTTGATGGGCTAGAACACCTGCTCCCTATCTTTCCTGGTCCTCGGGACCCGGAGTGGAGGGACGGCTCTCCGGAGTCGTATCGTTCGTCTCACCGGCAGCGGCGATCCTGCTTTGGAGGAGCCGCCACAGCGCATCCTCCCCTCCAAGCCTCTCGATGACATGGTTCATCAGGGACTGCTCCGCCGCTAATGGCGTGAGTGGTTCTATCTCAGCGGGGGCACGGGTTGCCGGACCTTAATCGGTATGGGCGGCTTCCGCCATGAAGGTTTCGTTGAACGCCGGCTCCAGAACCCCGTGTATCCGAAAGCTGATGATCCCCACGGCCAGCGCCGGTGCGAGCAGGAGCAGCAGCGACAACGGCGTGGACAGGCTGCCCAGGGCAATCAGCCTGATGATGAGGGGTAGAAACAGGATGAGCAGCAGGGCGAGGAATATCGTGGCCAGCCCGTTCTGCACCATCGTCCTGAGCATCAGCCGAATTCTGAGACCCTGGGGGCCTACGTCCGGCAGGCCGGGCCCGCTGGTCGCCAGCAGGGCCAGGGTTTTCATGGAACGCCAGATGCCGATAACGGACGGGATGCTCAGGCCCACGACGACGCCAACCATTATCTGGCTACCGATTTCCTGCGAAAACGGGAGCACGTTGCCCACCGTGGCCGGGACGGCATAGAGGGCTCCGGTGCATGCCGAGGCCAGCAGCACCACGATGCCGATGTTGACAAGAACTCTCTGCCCCGCATGTCGCAGGCGCGCGCCGGTCTGGCCCGGCATGGCAAGCGC
This sequence comes from Dehalococcoidia bacterium, assembly GCA_963664175.2. GTDB lineage: Bacteria > Chloroflexota > Dehalococcoidia > Lucifugimonadales > UBA3495 > VXOI01. The sequence goes on along the minus strand of CAXXOI010000060.1, from coordinate 11,514 downwards.
GGACCAAAAGATAAGGAAACTCTCCGTTGGCGCGTGATGCTGACCCCGCTGCCGGGGGCGGCAGGCGAGCCGGACAGCCAGTCCACGCCAGGGTCGGGAGACGGGGTTATCTAGTTCAGCGTCGCTGGCGGGCAACTTCCGGCTTGGATGAGCGTCTGTACCCGGTTACTGCACTGGTCACCAGGGACGGTGCAAATGGCCTGGTCGGATACTTCCTGCAGCGAGTGCGACAGTCAACCGGCCCGGCACCAGTATAATTGTCCTTCAGTAACAGCTTCTGGATGTTTCGCAGGCTGGGTGCCTTCCCATTGACTAGTCGCCCATCCATTCGCCCTTCCTGGCGACCAACTCGTATAGCTCTGTTTCAGTCTCCGGAGGTAGTTCCTTAGTCAACAGTCTATCAACTGTTTCTCTGGTTCTATGCCAGAACCATGGGTGAGTTTCGCATTGTCCCAGGTGGATCAGGAATTTGGCGAGGTTGTCAGCCTTCTCATCTGTCAGATTGCTCTCGCTGATGTCGTGGAGCACTGTTGACCTCCGGAGTGGTACCTTGCGCATCAGTACTGCCAGGTTGACAGCCTCAGGGAATGCACAGGTCAAGTGCACGACCCATTCCAGCATCTGAGCGATTTCTTCATCATCCAGAGGGCGGGGTACGCCCTGTAGTCGGTTTTCCCAGTAACTCTTGAGCCAACCGCTCCACCATTCCTGTCGACGGCTATCGTCCAAGTTGCGCAAATGGCGGCCGATTGCATTTGCAAACTGCTCTCTCCCCTCCTCGCTCGCGTATTTGAAGAACTCTGCAATCCAACTGTCTTTGGCGCAATTTTTTGCCCATGCCATTTCGCCAACATAGAACCGTGCGAAGCTCGCCAACATTTCCCCTTGAAATTCTCGAAATACTCGGGGGACCGCAGCGAGGAATTTTTCGCGCAATGCCTCGACGGCAGGAGGAGACAACCGTCCCCATGTCAAGAAGCCGTCCCATGCACACTGGAAATCTTCGTGTTCGGCGTCGAAGAGTGGTAGCAGGTTGTGTACCGTCCAGTCCTCGTCAGTCGCAAGAAAGAAGGAAAAGTTGCCAGCCAATACGGTGCTGCCAAATTTTCCGGGTACGCCGTCCTCCGTTACGATGGCATCCAACGCGTTGCGGTATACAGCGCTGAGCGACTGGGGGGCAGGCTGTTGCCGCTCCCTCCAGAGCGCAATGCTGTGAGTCCAGAACAGAGCCAGTTGTCCAGATGCGTGGTTGGTGGCTTTCTCGATCCAGTTTACATATTGAGGGACTCCTCCTATGGACCGAGTGAACTGAGGGAGGGGGTCTGCGGCAGCATATGGACGCAATGCAATGGCAATCGAACTTGCCGCATCGAGTAATTCTGTTGTTTCTAATACTCCGGGTTTCCGAATCAACACGCTGAGTGTGTTAGCAATTCCCCGGGCTTGTCCTTGGTGAAGTTCGACAGCTGACAAATGCAGCAGCACTCGCCTGGTGCTATCTGCATTAAGATCTGCAGTTATCCAAGCGGTTATCACGTTATGCCACAGGTCGGAGTTCCATAACCCCATTTCAACCATGGCGTCTGCTAGGTCAAGACCCCAATCCGGGTTCTGCTTGGCCGCTTCCCCAATTGCTCTCAGCATTGCCCAGCGGTCATGCCCCTCGAATCTCTGTTGAGCGGTAGGCTCGTACACCAGTAGAGATGGCAACACCTCGGCTGCCGATCGTGCAATGAGCGTGTCAACATCCCACCGACTCTGAGAAGATGGTCCCTCTCCAATCCGGTCGGACCAGTGATAATGTGTGAAGTCCGGGTGTTCGGATGGCTGAAATTCAGGATACGGTACGCTGATGTTAGCTATTGCTCGTCTCGTCAACTCGCAATCAGGGTCAGCTTCGCTGAGCCAATGAAGCCATTCAAGGTGGTGATATGCTGTGCGGCGATCCTTGTCGGTTTCGGTGTCTTCAGGCCATCGGAAGGTCTGTACGGCTTTGATAAGGCAGGTCCGTTGTTCCCTACTGGCTTGTGGATAGGCCATCTTGGTGGTCCGAAATATCTCGTGGCGAGCTGCGATTTCGTGTATGTCGCAGTTCCTCAGAAGCCATGCAACTTTGTCGTCGGCGGTAAGGTCGTTACGCGCGCTCAGGGCGTGGATGGCCAGACGCCTCAGCAACGGGACGCTAGAAGACACGTAGCGGTTGGACCACGCTCCAGCAATGAGCGGGGTGTTTGCGGCCAGCCATTCTAGGCACTCCCTGGTGGTGTCGATCAGAGCGTCGACGTCTTGGCCTAACTCGTCCTGTTCGTGGGGTTCAATAGCTGACCTGCTATAACTGTCCGAATCCCAAGTTGCCTCGTCTTCTTCCCAAGCGATTGATATTTGGTAGCGCTCGTTCAGTCTCGCGGAGGTCAGCACCAGCAACGGTTCGGCGATTTCGAGTAAATTGGGTTTGAGGCAGTCCTCCAGTAATTCCTGCATATAGTGATGGAACATATCTGATCTATGCCATCTATCAGATGGCGGTACGCGGTTGAGCCTTTTCGTCAAGGCTTCGTACACTCGCAATAAGCTGTCGGTCGCGCCTATGCTGGCGCACACTTTGCTTAGCCATGATAGAGCGGCCTCTTCGGTGTTCGTTGGGACGTTACCAGAGAGAAATAAGACCCAGCGAGTCATAACCGCAGCATCTGGCGAATCTGGGATGCTGTTCTGCATCTGCCAACTGAGCAGCTTCCAGAATTCCGGATTCAGTCGTGAGCCGTGATTGTCTATAGCCCGAAACAGCGCGTGATCGTGGGCCAAGGCGAAGCGCCCGGACAGCCAGCCCGCCAGTTTCCTTTCTTGATCGCTGAGCTTGCCATCTGTGAACAAGGCATCCAGAAGACCGCGATGGTCAAGCCACCCAATCCAGTCAGGCGAATCGGCCGCTCTGGTGAAAAACTGTGACAGTTCCGGGGTACTAAAGGCGTGCTCGATTACGCCGGCGGATTCTTCGTCGATGGGCGGTGGCGCGCTGGCGATGTTCGTGATTTCCTGTTGCCAGCCCAATATGCGGCGGCGTCTGTGGTTGGCCAACCCGGCTACAGCCCTGTCCAGACCGCTGTAATCGCTTTCCGACTCTTGCGGAAATGTGATGGGCTGGATACCCATAGAACGCCAGCGGTCAGGGGTGTCGCTCTGGTCTCCGATCAGGGCATAGCGCATATCGTAGCTATCCGGTGGCAACGATGGCGTCAGGTAATTCATTATGGTGTCGTTGTGGCTGTAGCCCACAAACAGCACGGTGTGATTGGCGAAGAGGTCAACTAGGAAACGGCGAGCCCAGCCGTCGGCTTGAGTCAGATATGCCCTTCCGAAGTCTTGGTGCGTGAGTATCATTCCTTCCGGTTCGCTTACCGACCCGTGAATATGAACAATGCCTTGAAAGCGCTGGCCTAAGGGCAACGCCGGAGCCTGAAATATCTTAGGCCCTGCGTCGAACACACTGCTGGCGGCTTCCTCGAAAAGCGGGTCAAAGTTGGTGGTGACTACCCGGATGTCTTCGGTCCCGGGGTACACACGCAGCAGATTTCGATGCAACTCTGTCGGCTGCGGGTTGTTCTGCTGTAACCGTTGGGCCACGATTCGGTGGACGTCTGGGCCTGTGGCCTTGACCCGTCCCAAGAACCGATCTTCCTGCTCATACTCTTCGATGGAGAGACCTGTGCCCTCAGCTACCTGGATCGCGAGCTCACGGAAACCCGGCAAATTGGCGGGCGGCCCCATGGAGACCCCAGCACCGACGAAGACCACCAGTCGCCCGTCACGCAGCGCGTTCAGCAGGGCCTCAGGGAAATCCACGCCGCCAATTCTCATTAGATTTTCTCCACCACTGCAATCACCGCTTTGCCGCCGGGCTGCACCATTGTCCTGATGCGTGTCGGAATTGGCATCGCTGGCCCCTCAGTTGGCAACGCGCGGCACGTAAGGTCATATCGGCAACACTCGAACCCGGCTTCGGCTCTCGTCAACCACGACCAAAGCACCCATGGACAAGTCGGCTTCGTGCTGATTGAGAGCGGCTATGACCGGCTGTTCCAGATATTCCGGTAAGGTGTCCTCCGCGCGAACCTGTAGCACACTCGGCCCCGCTTCGTGCGTGAGCGCCAGCATGGTGCCGAAGTCGAGATCGTGGGTGAACACGACGTATTGTTGTTCCCTCGCCCAGTCCATGATGTCCTTGTCGCTGGCTCCCGGATCGCCGATGGTGGACCAATGCACTGCCTGCCATCCGTGCTTACGCAGGACAGACACCCATTGGGGCGACAGGTTCATGTCAACAAGGAGGTTCAGCATCATGGCGTGTGGAGAGGAACTTCGCGTTCCTCCAGCCTCCAGGCCGCATAGGCTAGGGACTGGTCGATGTCCTCCTCCTCAAGATATGGGTATGCTTGTAGTATCTCCGCACGAGAGCGGCCGGCTGCCAACAGCCCCACCACCGTCCCGGCCGTTACCCGCATGCCGCGGACGCAGGCCTTGCCACCCATCACGGCGGGGTCAAAAGTAATCCTGTCGAGTGATTTCATGACCTATCTTCTCCGATGCTCGCGTCTCTGGAAAATCTCTTTCATCACCCCTCCCGCCGCGGTGCAAGTACCGGGGTTGAACACTGGCGTCCGAATTTATTCAGCGTCATAGCCCCAGGCCTTCATTCGTTCTGGCCCGTACACCAAGTTTTCCATAGCTACGTGTCTGCAGCCTTCGTATGCTCTTTGGTAGGCATATTCGAGGACGTGAGGTTCTGCGCTCTGCCAGCCGTTGTATGCGGCGGCATAGCTTTCGTTTAGGGCTGTCTGGGTGCCCACTATTGGCCCAGGTCCACCCCATATCAGATTGTCTTCGATATACGGGACTGTGAGCTCGCGCATAATTTCGAGGCTTTTGCGCTGTTTCTCTGCAGCACCGATCGAGTGGTTTCGCCTCACGGCCTCGGCTACGGCCTTGCTGGCCAAGTCATAGACGCACCCGGCGATATATTCCAGTGATCCCTCCATCGGAAGCAGGCTGACGGCAGCGCTGCATGCCTCCGGCGTCAACTCCGGCACCAAGCCAGAACCGCTTGTCATGGCTGATTATTTCCTTTGCGTTCGTTTGGCATTACTGGCCTTCTTATAACACAGCGGGCTGTTTGGTGGTGGTGGCTTTCTTTGGTGGGGTTTCTATTGGCTATAATCGTGGCAGCCTCCGGAACAGGAGCCTTCGATTATGGCCACGCCGCCCGAATCCGTTGAAATTTACTGCCTGAAATGCCGGGCCAAGACCGGTTCAAGGGATGTTGAACAGGTAACAATGAAGAACGGACGTCCCGCGATGCGCGCTGTCTGCACCGTGTGCGGCACAGGCAAGTACCGCATCGGCTCCGCCGGATGAACCTGTCCCGCCTGGCGGGCCTCCGGCTGCACCCGTCGCGTGTGGCGCACCTGCGAGTGCGACTTCCGCTCCGGGAAATGTCCAGGGTGGCATCGCCGGGCCAGAGCTTTCAACGTCCTACATGAGGCCGGGTCGCCCGGAGCCGCCTGCAGGAAACGGCGTCACGCTCTTTGCCACCGTCCCCGAAAGCCGGACCCCGAGCATTGAGTTGCGCTCCCTGGGACGATCGTTGCGCACCGCCATGGCCAACGCCTTCCGGCTCCCGACAACCACGACCAGCCTCCTCCCCCTGGTGATGGCGGTGTACAGCAGGTTCCGCTGCAGCATCGGGTAGTGTTGCGTCAGAAGCGGAACCACCACTGCGGGAAACTCGCTCCCCTGGGCTCGGTGCACGGTCATCGCGAAGGAGGGCTGCAGCTCGTCCAGTTCCGAGAAATCGTAGTCCACGCCGGTGTCCTCGAAGCTCACCGCGACCCGTCCGGCGGCGTGGTCCACCCCGGCCACCCAGCCCAGGTCGCCGTTGAATACATCCTTGTCGTAGTTGTTGACCGTCTGGAGCACACGGTCGCCAACCCGGAAGGTCCGTCCGAAGCGTGTTACCTCGGTTCCATCCGGGTTTAGGGCCTCCCGGAGCCTGTCGTTGAGTTGATGGACGCCGACGGTCCCCCGGTTCATGGGGCACAGCACCTGAACGTCCCTTATGGGACGCATCCCGAACCGCGCCGGGATTCGCTCCGCGCAGATGCGGACGACGGCATTGGCCGCGGCCTTCGGGTCATTGGCTTCCACGAAGTAGAAGTCCCCCTGGGAGCCGATAGAGCCGAGAGAGGGCAGTCGGCCCTGGTTGACCCGGTGGGCCGCCTCGACAATGCCGCTGCGGTCCCCCTGACGGAAAATCCGCTCCAGGCGGAGGAAGGGCACGACTCCGGACTCGAGGATGTCCCCAAGAAACTTGCCGGGCCCGACGGAGGGCAGTTGGTCCGCATCTCCTACGAACAGCACAGAGGCGTGGCGAGGCACGGCCTGCAGCAGGTGGTGGCAGAGCACGATGTCAAGCGTCGAGGTCTCGTCGACCACCACGGCATCGGCGTCCAGGGGCCGCTCGGAATCCCGTCCGTACCGGCCCTCCCCGGGCTTGAACTCCAGCAGGCGGTGCAGCGTCTGCGCATCGCGACCGGAGGCCTCGCCCAGACGCTTGGCCGCCCTACCGGTGGGAGCCGCCAGGGCCACCCGCTGGCCAAGAGCATCGAGGATCGATATCACGGCCCGCAGTATGGTCGTCTTGCCGGTGCCGGGCCCGCCGGTCAGGACGAAGACCTTCTCAGATACGGCCTCGTGGACCGCTTGTCTCTGTTCCCCGGTCAGCTCCATTTCCATCCGACGGCTGGCCCAGTCCACGGCGGCCGGGGCGTCGAACTCGGGGCGTTGCCCAGGGCTGGCCTCCAAGTCCCTGATGGAATCGGCCACGGCCCGTTCGGCAATATAGAGGCCCCTGAGGAAGACTGCCTCTCCATCCAGCACGATCCGTCCCGCCGTCCGCAGAGATCCCACCGCCGCCGTCAGCAGCTCCTCGGGAATGTCGAAACGGGTTTGACACAGTTCGACCAGCTCGGCGTTGGGAACGAAAACGTGGCCCTCGCCGGCCTGCTCCAGCAGCAGGTGCTCCAGGGCTGCCTGGGCCCGGTGGGGCGAATGCTCGTCTATCCCCATCTGCCGCGCGATCTTGTCGGCGGTGATGAAACCGATCCCCCGCACGTCCTGAGCCAGCCGGTAGGGGTTCTCCTGGACGACTTTAACCGCGTCCTGGCCGTAGGTCTTGTAGATGCGGGTGGAGTAGGCGGCGCTGACCCCGTGGCCCTGCAGGAACAGCATCACACCCCGAATCTCCTGTTGCTCCACCCAAGCCCGTTTGATGCTTTCCACCCGGCGGGGTCCGACGCCCGGCGCCTCGGTGAGACGCTCCGGCTGTTCATCGATCACTCGCAGGGTCTCGTCGCCGAAGCAGTCCACCAGCCTTCCGGCGAGCACCGGGCCGATGCCCTTCACCAGGCTTGAGGCCAGGTAGCGACGCACGGCATTGGCGCTGGCGGGCAACTGGGAGCTGTAGCTGTCAGCCCGGAACTGATAGCCATGGATGGGATGATTGATCCACCTGCCTCGCAGGTGCAGCCGCTCTCCAGGCTGAATTCCCGGCATGGTCCCGGCGACGGTAACCAGGTCGCGTCTGCCCGGAACCACCAGGCGGCAGATGGTGAATCCGGACTCCTCCGAGCTGTAGACCAGCCTTTCGACCTCGCCGCGCAGCTGCTCCAAGTCGCTCGTCATAGGGGAAATGATACACACGACGCGGGCTGCCGGCGACCACGCTTCCTGCAGCGCCGGTGTCAGCGTCGTAGTGCCCCAGGAGGGCAATGTGGCGCAGACCGACGGCAGTCGGCACCTTCGGCTGGAGGACCAGGGGCCGAAGCTGACGTTGCTCATACCCGTGGACGACGCCACCGGCGACATGGCCCAGAGCGTCTTCCGCGCGGCTGAGGACACCCACGGGCACCTGATGACCCCTGAGGCCTGGTCTGGCAGTGGGGCATCCCCATGCTTCTATAACTACCGGCACGCCGCTCTCAAGCACAACGCCATCAGAGACCGATGCCGTTCAAATCCACACAGTGCGCCCGTTTCATGCGAGATCTGGATATTCGGAAGACATTCCCTCTATCTCCACAAACCAAAGGAAGAGCGGAGCGGATTCTGGAGGCCTTCCGGGAGTCGCTGGCGAGGTTGGTCCTGGGTGCCAGCGCCACCGCCGACCAGTATCGGGAACGAGGCGTGAAACCGGTTCTCGGCCGGGCGCTCTACGCCCCGGGCGATCCGCTGGGAAAGCTGTTCTTCAATAGCCTCGCCACCTTCGCCGAGTTCGAGGCCGATCTCATTCGCATGCGTTCCCGCGAGGACATGGCCATTGCCCACGCCAGAGGGAAATTGCGCGGCAAGCGGCCCAAACTCTCCGACCGTCAGCAGCGGGGACTCTGCCGCATGCAGGCCACCGGCGAGTATTCCATCAGCGATCTCGCCGGGTTCTCCTCCGTCTCAAGGCCAACCGTCCATCGCACACTCAACCGGCGCCATTCCCGTTAACGTACGGTCCTGCCCCCTACCAGAATCAACTCGTAGATGGTCCCGCAGGGAAACTGGGGACGGTTGCAGGCCGGTCTTAATGGGACTCTTGTCTGGGTCTTACCTCACCGGTTCAGCGTTTGATTCCTCTGCACCAGATGCTGGCGGCCGCAAATCGATTCGCAGAGCATCAATCTCCTCGGGTCGACCGGTGATGCCGCGACGCTGTAGCGCGGCTAGCATGTCCTCCTGCCTCGGCTGACCGAACGCCAGCCGGTACAGAGCCAATGAATCCTGCAACTGGGCCCACCGGTCCTCATCGCGGCTCAGCGGGAGAGACAGAATTCTCCGCTGTATCCGGGCATCGCCCGAATAAATCCAGTAGGGCGAGAGACCGCCCTCGTCGCGATCTGTTTCCGTCGCCGCGGCAGCAAAGGCAGCAGCCCAGGGGTCCACCACTCCTTGAGCCAATGCCGCCGACCGGTGAGCGTCCGCGACGTTTTTGCGAATGGCGTGCCCCTTATAGCGGTCCACCCTTCCCTCGCGTTGCTCGAAGTCAACCGGATTCCCCGGGAGGTTCCAATGTACGACTGAGTGGCACCACCAATGAAAGTCAATTCCTTCCTGCCCAATTGAGGTTGTCGCAAGAACAAATGGCCAGAAAGGCGAGTTGAACGCTGCCCTCACCTCGGGAAGCCTGGCCTCCTCGTGGCTGCGCTGTGCGCTGCCGAACCGCAGGGCGTACCGACTGGGGAATGATATTCCCTGTTCGTCGAAGTGATCGATGTCGGTAGCCCGGTAAACAGACAGCCTGAGGGCCATGGCTCGCCGTGCGTTCATTGCAATGGAGAGGAGCCCTTCATCAGTCGCCGAGTTGGCCCAGGACTCCCCGGCCAGATGATGGATATACTCGTCCAGAACCGCCTGCAGATCTCCGTCGATGCAATACCGGGCCACTTTCCGCCAGTACGCACCGGCACCCTCCCGCGCAACGCGCGACCCACCATAGATGGTGTCTATTAGCAGTTCCGCATCTGGCCGGAGAAACAAACTGCGGAGACCGGATGCCAAGAGGGATGCGGCCCGCCACAGGCCCAGCTCTGTTACCTGACCCTCCGGCCGCCTGAGGCGGCTCAAGGCCCTCCAAGCGATGTTGCCGGGAGCGCCCAGGCCCAGCAGCGCCGCTGTCTCCTGCAGGTCCGCCGGGCGCTCCGTCTCCGGCTCCCAGTCGCCCAGGGCACCCAGCATCATGTTGACATGTTCTTGAAGGATGCTCGAGGTATCCTCTGTATCGTGGCCTTCGGAAGTACCGGCCAGTGCATCCACCAGGGTGCTGCGACGCGCGTTCACCAGTTCCAACGTCAGGGCACTGTCCCTTTCACAGCGCACCGGCGCAAACCAGTACCATTGAGCACTGGTTGTCGCCCGGGTGTTTCCGTTGAGACCAACGAGGTTCTCCACCCGGCCCTGCGCCCACTCCACAACGCGATCGATGCTGGGAGGTTCCGGATTGTCTCGGTGTCCACGAGCGGCATCCAATGGATCGGTTTGCGAGGCCAGAGTGGGCTGTGGCCAGAACAGAGCGAGCGCAGTCATGGAGGACGGACGGCCGCTCGTCAGTCGATAGTCGAGGCGTCCGGAAATCGACGCCCGGTCCGCGGCCGTATTAGCGGAGTGCCCGCCCTGCGTGAAGATCTGTCTTTCCACCTCGTAGCTGAGAAGTGAGGCGATGGCCGAAGGCGCAGCCACCCAACTGGAGAATATGAGGCTCTTGGTGATTGCGGTCTGGTCGACCGTTTCATATGGCCCGGCGAGAGCATGGTAAGGGAGGGAAGGGGGCATCCACAGCAGTTTCCACCATCCCTGATCGAGGGTCTCGGCAGCAAGAGCACGCATCCGGGCATTTCCCCATTCGAGCCTCTGGAACCCCTCCACGTCAGACCTTGAGATCCGCTGGGCTCCACTGAACAGCGGTTCCAACCGGGTCCTTCGATCGGGGTCCTTCATGTGGTCGCGCAAATGCTCACCGACTCGATACCCTCTGAGGAAATTGAGGAAGTAGGGGGACGACTTCCAATACTCGACGGTGAGCGGAGCATTCACGGCATCGGCGACATTCCGCAGCGCGACAAAGCCGCTGAAATCCTCGGCCCTGACTCGGAGTTGCGTCGTGTCCCCGTGGATGGTGATTGTGCTGTTGGTGCCTGCTGGCCGCTCGGTGCGTGCGATCCACCTCCTCAGGTGGGACTGCACCCGGTCTCTTACATCAGCCGTCGGCTCGCCTGAGAGAGCCGCCTGCCGCAGTCTATCCAGGTCGGTGCGCACAGCGTCCACGGCAGTCTCGGAGGCGGCGAGGAATTCCAGGGTCTTCAGAAAGTCCGCATAGTGCCCACCGTCGGTGCCGGCTTCTTCTGCGTACGTAAACGGCTTATACGGAGTGGCCGAAAGCAACAGCACGTGGGCGTCCGTATGACTGAAGAGGTCGTCTGCCAGTTCGGCCGCGTCGCCTCCGGTCTTGACGTCAAGCAGGTCCCGGAAGCGTTGAAACTCGTCAAGAATCACGAGGTCGGGTTCGAGCGCCTTCAACGCTGCCCGAGAAAGCATTGTGCGCAGTCCACCAACGATGGTGCGCGCGTCGTCCCGCTGGTGGTCGGTCAATGATCTCCGGCCGGCCACCTCGTCGATCAGGGAGGCGAGGGACTTGCTCTCGTCGCTTTGGTTTAGCTCCTCGTAGAATGCCTGCCGGATGCCATGATCAAATGATCCTATATCAAGGCCGGCAACATCACGGTCCCGGAATTTCTGCCAGTCAACCACTCCTCCCTGGAATATTCGCAGTGCCGCCGTGGCTCGCGCCCCGTAGAGCCCCAGGTGTTCCCGCAGCAGCACATAGAGGACGGCGCGCTCCTCTTTCCGTCCCATGTGTTGCCCCAGCTGGAAAGAGGTGGCCGGCGTGAATGCGACAAAAGTCGTCGGTTTACTGCCCTC
>CAXXOI010000059.1:0-74008 GCA_963664175.2 Dehalococcoidia bacterium | reverse complement strand
CTGACCGGCCGCAGCGAACGTACGCAGGCACTGGCGGAAAAGGCGGGCATCCGGGACGTCCCGACGATGGAGGAACTGGTCGAGCAATCTGACTTGGTGATGTCCATGACCGTGTCGGCGGCCGTGCCGGGCCTCTGCAGGCAGGTAGCAGATGCCATCGCTGCCACTGATACCGACACCTTGTTCGCCGAGTGCAACGCCATATCGCCCCAGCTCGTTCGGGACTTGGAGCCAGTCATAACCGACGCAGGTGGGAGATTCGTCGACGTTTCTATCATCGGTGGACCGCCTCGCCCGGGTTACAGCCCGCACTTTTACGCCTCCGGCGACCACGCTACGGAGTTCGGACGGCTGAACGATTTCGGGCTGACGGTGCTGAAACTGGATGGTGGTACGGGGCAGGCGTCTGGCATAAAGATGTGCTATGCGGCCATGACCAAGGGCACCTACGCACTGTACAGCCAGTTGCTGATGGCTGCCGAGTTGATGGGCCTGACGGAGCCGCTGCTGGCCGAATTCGCGTCAGGCCAGCAGGCGGTGTTGCAGCGGATGGAACGCGGCCTGCCCACAGTGCCCCCTCGTGCCCGGCGCTGGGTCAGCGAGATGGAGGAGATACGGGACACTTTTGCTGGTCTGGGTATGACTCCCCACATATTTGAGGGTGTCGCCGAGATGTACCGGCTCATCGGCAGCACCCCGCTGGGCGAAGAATTCCCCGAATCCAGAGACCGTGAACGCACCTTCGCCGAAACCGTCGAGCAGCTGGCCCAACACGTGCGCTCGCAACAAGAGGGCTAGGTCCTCAGGGCCCCGGACGGGGCGCCCCGCCATATCACCCTGAAATCAGGCATCCATGGGTGGGAAGCTTGGTGGTTTCTTCAGCGGCAACGGGCCGCAAACGGGAATGAGCGGTGCGTTCTCCCGTCTCTTAGCAATCGGTTTTCAGAGGAAACGGGATAGCCTATATCGAGAGATTACAGATGGGCCTTGGCATATTAGGCTGGGCCCAGACAGATCATCCAGCAATGCAAATGAAAAGACGCCGTTCTCCGACGAGAACAGCGTCTGCCTTTTGCCAATCCGTAGTCCGGCTGCTTTCGGCGCCCCCCTACCCCGCGCGCTGGGCCTCGTACTCGCGGAGGGCAGGCATAACCTCCTGGGTCAGCAGGTCGATGTTGCGGACGGCGACATCGTGGGTCATTGGGCCCTCGCGGCCCCAGAAAATGATGTAGCCGGGATCAATCACGTCGATCAGGTGCTTCATCTTCTTGATGACCGTGTCAGGGTTGCCCGTCACTATCTGGTAGGTATCCTGGGCGTCGTCGTAGGGCAGCGCCGGCCCACCCGGCACCACCGTCTGCACCGCGCGGCGGGCCTGCTCGCGCGCTCCGGTGGCGGCGGCGCGGGTCAGGTATCCGGGAGGCGCGAGCCAGTGCGGCGGGGTCACCCCGAACGACGTGCCCAGCTGCCAGTAGAAGTTCTTGCCCTCTTCGTAGGCCTTCTCATCGGAGTCAGCCACAGCCACCCGCACCGCGTACCCCCGGTGCTGCGGCGTGGGCGTCCAGCCGTCGGCCTCGGCAGTGTTCTGGTACAGGCGGTAGATGTCCGACAGCAACTGGAGGGGCGGGGCCAGGGCCACGTAAGGGTACCCGTGCTTCGCCGCCCAGATCACCGACTCGGGCGAGGCCACGCCGGGGATCCAGATGGGCGGGTGCGGTTTCTGCAACGGCATCACCCACGGGTTGACCACCCGGTAGTGGTAGTGCTTGCCCTCGTAACGGTACGGGCCGGGTCTCGTCCACGCGTCGACGATGACGTTGTGGGCCTCGTCGAACCGCTCGCGGTTGTACAGTGGGTTGGTGTTGGTGGCCATGCTCTCCTGCCCGATGCCACGCACGAAACCGCACACCACGCGCCCGCCGGAAAGGATATCGATCATGGCGATTTCCTCGGCGATCCGCAGCGGATTCTCGTGGATGGGGAGCACGTTGCCCAGGAACACGATCTTGCCCTGCTTGGTCCGGGAGGCTAGCACCGATCCGATGACGTTGACCGAGGGCATCATGCACAGCGGGTTGTTGTGATGCTCGTTGATCATCACCCCATCGAACCCCGCCTCGGTGCAGTACTGCAGCTCGTCAAAATACATGCTGTACAGGTCCTGCGCCTTTTCGGGGCTGAAGTGCTCGTTGGGGAACATCAGGTTGTTGTAGCCCATATCCCTGGCTTCATCCTGGGGATAGGCCGTGTAACCCATCTCGGTAAAGAAGAAGAATTCGCGGTTCATCTTGCGCCCCCAAATCGGCCCGTCAGGGCGGAATCCAGCTTTCGTTCAGTCTGGGCAAGTATGTAATCAGACCGGCGGCGTGTCAATTGCCGAATCATCGTCGGCCTCAGCAACAGATACGCCACCGGCAGCTGCATCCATTGCAGCCTGCTGCTGGCGTGTCGCCCAGTTCTGGAGCCATCGACGGAAGTCGTCCAGGGCGGGCGGCGAGACGTAGAAGACCTCGATGTCCGGCGGAAACTGCACCGAGTGGCGCTCACTGATTAGCAGCAGCCCGACCCCGTCCTCCTCGAGGCTGGAGTCGATGCGCTCCGCGATGTGCTCGTAGCGCCGGCGGTTGGCGTCCATGTGCCACTCCTGCAGGCGGGTGGCGACGGTTGGACTGGCCATGGGTATCATCAGGCAGCGTTGCAGGTCCAGGGTTTCCAGCAGGATCTCGATATCCTCGGTGGCCTCCAGGACCGCCCCGGCCTCGCACTTGAGCGATACCAGTGAGTGGCTGCGAAGGTCGCCTGCCTTGAGGTGCTCCAGGCCAACGGCGTTTCCCTCCGTGATGCTCTCGTGGTAGATGTGCCCCAGGCCTCCGAGGGCGTTTTCCAGCGCTGCCACCTGGGTCTGGGCCTGCTGCCAGTAGTTCTGCAGCGCCGCCGCTCCCTCGGGTTCATCGGTTGCAGGGCTGTAGAGCAGGGGCAGCAGGATCAGCTTGCGTCGTCCACGGTACTGGTCGGCGCCAGGCCGACTGATGCGGCCAAGTTCCTGGGGCTGCCCCGAGCCAGCCGGTTGGGTCATTAGGTAGCCTCCAATCGGGAAAGTCACGAATATGATAGCAATGCAAACGCAGCGGTAGGTATCTATCCACGCAGATTGTACGCAGGTTCCCTTGCCGCTGTATGGCGTGGTTGCTACACTTCGCGCAGTTGGCAAACAACCGGCCAGGCAGCCGGCACTAAAGGAGTGCACATGATTTACGAAGTCCGCACCTATGACATGAAGCCGGGAGCGGTGGAGCAGGCCGAGGAGGCCTTCGCCGAGGCCCTTCCTCATCGCGAGAAATACTCCCCAATCGCGGCATTCTGGCACACGGAGATCGGGCCGCTGAACCAGATCATCCACGTCTGGGGCTACGACAGCCTCGAGGAGCGGGAGAAGGTTCGTGCCGTCGCCGGCAAGGACCCCAACTGGCCGCCGAAGATCACTCCCGGAAACATCCTGCACATGAACGCCGAGGTCTGGCAGCCGGCGCCGTTCATGAAGCCCATGGGCGGTGACCAGGCCCTGGGCGCCATCTACGAGATGCGCGTCTACACCTACCAGCCGGGCTCGATTCCCGAACTCATTCGCCGCTGGTCCGAGGCACTGCCCTACCGCGAGGAGTTCTCCCCACTGGCCGCTGGTATGTTTACCGAATTCGGCGGGCTGAACAAGTGGATGCACATCTGGCCTTACAAGAGCCTGGGCCACCGAGCCGAGGTCCGTGCCGCCGCCAGCAAGATACCCCAGTGGCCCAGCGGAGCGCCGGGTCGGGTATCCCAGGAAAACAAGATCATGGCCCCGGCCAGTTTCTCACCCATGCACTAGGCCTTGGGTAGCCTCGAGGGACGCAGCTGATTCTCAGAGTCGCTGCGTCCTTTTCTTCGTAACGCCGACAAGCCAAAAGGAGCGATCTTATGAAACTGCTGACTTACGACAACGGCAATGGACCGCGCTGTGGCGTCCTGCAGGGCGACAGCGTGGTTGATGTTACGGCACTGCTGGGAGAGGCACGCGCCATTCGGGACGTGGGAGCGTTGCTGGCCCTGGACGACTCTATGGTGGACCGGGTGGGCGATGCGCTGGCCGGTAACACAGCAGCTCCCGCCGTGGCCCTCGACGCCGTGAGGCTGCGTTCCCCGATACTACAGCCACCGACGGTGCGCGACTTCATCGTTTACGAAGAGCACGCCAGCTCGCAGGGCACACGGGAGCCCAACGAGGTCTGGTACCGAATGCCGGTGTTCTACTTTTCCAACACCCTGTGCATCTACGGCCCGGACGACACCGTGCCCTTCCCCTCGACCTCCGATCAGTATGACTACGAGATGGAACTAGGGGCCGTTATTGGCAAGAGCGGCACCGACGTTTCGCAGGCCGACGCTCTGTCCCACATCGCGGGGTTCTGCATCTTCAATGACTGGAGTGCCCGCGACGTCCAGTTCGACGAAATGGCCTTCGGCCTCGGCCCGGCCAAGGGCAAAGACACTGCCAGCACCCTGGGGCCGTGGGTGGTCACCACCGACGAGATGGCGCCGTACATCCGCGATGGCCGTCTGACCGCCAAATGCCAGGTACGAGTCAACGGCGAGTCGTGGCTGACGGATGGCGACGCCGCCATGGCCTACTACACCTGGGGCGAGATCGTGCAGCGGGCGTCCAGGGACAGCCGCGTCGCTCCCGGCGACGTCATTGGGAGCGGCACGGTCGGCGGCGGGTCGGTGCGCGAGGCCATCCGCAAGGGATACGAGGCAGCCCGCTTCCTGGAGCCCGGCGACGTGGTGGAAATGGAGGTTGAAGGCATCGGTGCCGTCCGCAACACGTTGGGTGAGAAGACGGCGGATCCCGCATATCCCTTCCCGGCGGCCAGCCCCACCGCCGTGCCTGACCGCGGCACCCACACCGGATACCGGTACGAGTTGCGGCGCGGCTAACCCCGCCCTCTGACGGGGCGGCCAGCAATGCCGCCCCTCCTTCGCCCCAAGCGCTGCCGGGTTTCCAGTATCGGGGAGCGGCCCACGTTCATTGGCGAGAGCCCGTATTGTCCTGGTCGTTTCCGTTGGGTGTCATGGTAGGCGTAAAACCCGGTTGTCTCGTCGTAGAGTCGCTTGCGACGCCACCAAGCATCGTTTTCGACCCGATGGTGTTCTCGGCGCAATCTTTCGTTTGCGTGGAATCGGAGGCCCGCCAGAAGCTCATATCGCGTGGAGAATCTAGCGCCGAGTCTAGCCGCGCGGCGGGAGAATGCAGACGGGTCACGAACTCTCCGGAATTGAATTGTCCGAGGCTGACGCAGGTAACCTGTGGCCTTTCCTCGCCCGGGTAGGGTTCATCGGCGCTGGCCGTACCCTGCCTGAATGCTATCAGGATAATGGCGGCGATCGTGAGCGCGACTATCCAGGCGGTAACGAGTCTCCACGGACTCCGAATCCGTCTTTCGTCCCTCTTGGGATTGTCCTCCAACCATTCTCGAAACCCCACTTTGTGCCTCCAGGAATCAATACAGTTCTACTAATTCCTACGAAGGCATCATTACATCGGATGTTCTATATTGTGAAATACAATATCATGTAGCTAGTACTCAATCAAACTTGGTCTTGGCGTTGTGGCCGGGGACCGGGTGGCAGCACTAATCTGCTGGCAATAGGTGCTGTTGCGAGGTGGCGGTGTGGTCAGGGAGAAATTCGCGGTCCGGCTGACGGCGGAGGAGCGCAACCAACTGGAGCACATGGTCCGGGCGGGAAAGGGTTCTGCCAGGGTTATCAACCGGGCCCGCATCCTGCTCAAGACCGACGAGGGCTGGTCGGCACCCAGGGTGGCCCAGGCCCTGGATGTGGCCCAGGGCACGGTGTTCAATGTCAAACGGCGCTTTGCCGAGGGCGGGCTGGACGGTGTGCTCAACGACCGGCCCCAGGCCAACCGGTACCGCAAAATGGATGACCGGGCCGAGGGCCGCCTGATTGCCTTGGCCTGCAGTCCGGCCCCGGATGGCCACGACCACTGGAACCTGCCCCTGCTGGCAGACCGGATGGTGGAACTGGGGTTGGTTGAGTCCCTGTCGTACGAGACGGTGCGGCTGCACTTGAAAAAAACACAATCAAGCCGTGGCGGAAGAAACAGTGGTGCATTCCCGAGGTGAGCGCCGACTTCGTGGCGGCCATGGAGGATGTCCTGGACCTCTACGCCGAACCCTACGACCCTCAGAGGCCGGTGGTCTGCTTCGACGAGACCTCCACCCAGTTGCTGTCCGACGTCCGGCCGCCCATCCCGGTAGAACCGGGACGTCCCAAGCGTGAGGACTATGAGTACCGGCGCGAGGGCACCCGCAACCTGTTCCTTTGCATCGAGCCCCTGGCGGGCTGGCGGCATGTGGCGGTAACGGGGCGGCGCACCGCGGTGGACTTCGCTCACCAGATGCGCTGGCTGGTGGACGAGGCCTATCCCGATGTGCCGGTGGTCCGGGTGGTATTGGACAACCTCAATACCCATCGCAAGGCGTCCTTGTACCAGGCCTATCCAGCGGCGGAGGCGCGGCGCATAGCACGGAGGTTGGAGTTCCATTACACCCCCAAGCATGGAAGCTGGCTGAATATGGCGGAGATCGAATTCAGTGTCATCTCCCGCGGCTGCCTCAAAAAGCGCCTCCCCGACGAGGAGTCCCTCTGCAGGGAGATTCACGTCCTAGAACAGGAACGAAACCAAGCTCAAACCCGAATTAACTGGCGCTTCGGCATCCAGTACGCCAGGACCAAGCTCCATCGCCTCTATCCCATCAAATCCTGACTTGATCCAGTACTAGGGTAGTACCGGTCACTAATTGGAGAGGGATCGCTTCTCTATTACCGGGGCTGTCGAATCGCGCCCTACACTGGGAGGACCGGTGAGAGTCGCGTTATTCATTGGGGGTTGGGTCGCCGTTAAATGGGCGCGGTTTCACGGGGCCAAGTCCCTGAGATGCGGCTACTCAGGGAGGGTGGTTAACCAGAGGCTGCGCCGTTTCCGGGACGGGCGATCACCTGTCCTCGTTCGACACCATGGCGCATTCTCTCGTACTCCGATGAGAATTCGGCGCCCGCGATCAGAATCAGCCCCGAAAAATAGGTCCACGCCAGCAGCACTATCACCGAGGCCAGTGAGCCGTAGACCTCTTCGTAGTTCGCAAAGTTGTCGACGTAGAATACGAACACACTCTTGGAGATCTCGAACAGCGCCGCCCCCAGCACTGCACCGGGCCAGATGTACCTCCAGTAGGTCTTGGTGTTTGGTGTGAACTTGTAGATCAGCAGGAATATCGTCAGCGAAAACAGGAAGGGCAGAATACGGGCCGCAGTTTCGGCGAAGCCATGTTCCAGGGTCGTCGCCACCATACCCACCGGGAGGTCTGCTGTCTCCAGCATCTGTAGTGCCGCGGTGGTGCTGACGGATAACATGAACAGAGGCGCGACGCTGAGCGCCATGGCCAGGTTGCGCACCTTGTCTATGTAGAAGGGCCGGTCCTGGTGAATGTCCCAGGCGCGGTTTACCGAGCGGGTGATGGCGCCAAACATCAGGCTCGCCGACCAGAAAAGGCCGAAAAAGCTGATCACTCCCAGCAGGCCGTGAATGTTGCCGGCTGCCTCAATGTTTGAGAGCAGAAGCTCCTCAGACACCGGCAGATAGTCCTCCAGGAAGTGGACGACATCGTTGTGCAGGGAGTCGGCATCCACCAGCAGGCCGAGCAGGCTGATAAGGCCCACCGTAAGAGGGAAGAGCGACAGCACCGCATAGTAGGCCAGGCCGGCGGCCATGTGTGTGGCGTCGTCGGCGCTCATCTCCTTCGCGGTCCGGTAGGTCAGGGCGACCGCCGGATTGGCCATCAGGCGGCGTTCCAGCCTTCTGATTCTCACCCGCGTCCGCAGGAAGCTGCGGTGCCTGACCACTCCCTCACGGCGACGTTCCACCTCTCCGGAAACGCGACCACGTTGCCGTGCCGCCTGCTCGACTACACGCTTTCGCTGCCGTCCTGCTGCGTCGACAGCACGGTCCCGTTGCCCTCGGAGAGGGGAGTGCAGCTTGTTCTTGAACCGGGAAGCCATGGAGAACATGCTTCAATTATATAGGGACGAGAATCTGTTTCCCTAAATTGACTGGGACCTCTTTCGGTCCGGGCCCCGATGCAATGATCGGTTTCGTTGGTAGCGCATTCTTGTGGTTCATCCGGCACAGAAAATCGGTCCGTCTGCAAAAAGCGAACGGACCGATCTCATGGTCAGCGCTGAGATGGACTTGCCCGGACGGCCAGGGCTCCCGGGTATATCAGGCGGGCTCGGCCAGGAATACAGGTATCTTGCGGGTGGTGCGTTCCTGGTACTCGGCGTAGGGAGGGAACGCTTCCACCGAAATGTCCCAGAGCCTGGCGCGTTCCGCGTCGTCGTGGATTTCCCGGACCTTCATTGTCTGGGTCACTGTTTCGTCCTGGATCTCCACGGTCTGGTCGGACCTGAGGTTGTAGACCCATACAGGGTTTTTGGGGGCGCCACCCTTGGACCCTACCAGCACGTAGTTGTTTCCATCCTTGACCCGCATCAGCGGGGTCTTCCTGACAGCCCCGGTCTTGTTGCCGTTATTAGTTACGACGATAACGGGCAGTCCGGTATCACGCAGGGTCGTCCCCTGCGTGCCCCCGCTGCTCTCGTAAACCTCGACCTGTTCGCGGACCCAGTCCGCAGGCGATGCAATGTATTCAGCCATATCCTGCTCCATTCGCATTGTTTTGACATCTCATAATATCGCGAAATTCGTGCGGTCTCCACCATTGGCAACCCCGGCGGCACGCCCATCGCAATTAGCATCCAGGCATCCGGTGTTACTGCTTTCGCAGTGTGGGCGGGCCAATGGTATTGATTTTCCTCTCATTTTCTCGCATTCCCTCTCATTCCGGGCAGCCAGCCAGGGCCCTTTAATTGTCGCTTTGCCTAGAAGGTCAAGGACCAGGGCGGCTATATTGCCAGGTTGTAGCTGAAAGGGAGAACGCCCTCACCCTAACCCTCTCCCGAAGGGAGAGGGAACAATTAAAGGGCCCCGGGCAGCCAACTGAACGAGGTCAGATGGCCCATGCGCCGATTCGAGTCCAGCGAGTCAGTCTCATGCCAGCGTAGAGATGCGCCATGGGGCTTGGCAAGACGAAAGTGTCACTGGGCCGTCCTAATGCGATAGCCCTGGTGCCGACGCAACGGCCAACTCTCGCAAAAGAGAACAGTTTCTCTGGAAAGAGGCGGAGTCAAGAGTGGCCGGACCACGATTTTACAGTGGCTCCCGATGGATGAACCCGCGATCGGTCTCGTGCCAGAACTCTATGCTCTCCTCGCCGCCGATCCAGCACAGGTACACCTCGCGACCCTCTCGCATGTGAGGAAAATCCACCAAACCCTGGGAGACGTCCCTGATGATGATTCCCTGGCCAGTGACTTCATCCACCAGGCTGCGAACCTCCCCACCCATCCGCTCCAATTCGTTCTGCAGATCCCGGATCTCGTCGTGCTGCTGGAAGGTGCCGTTTTGTCGCTGCCGTTCCCTTTGAATTCCAGCCAATTGTTCTCTCGCAGTCTCCAGCCGCTCCAGGAGGGAATTCGCCTGGTCGAAAATACGTTGCAACCAGGGCACCAGGGAGTTCGCTTCCTCGTATGTAAACAGGCGTCGCTGCATTCAACCGCCACCGGACTGATTTCCGTTTGCAGAATGTAGCCCAATGGACTCCTCATGCGCAATCGCAGTGTCCGACTCGCGCCACCCACAAGCACCGGAGTGCCAGATAAAACCCGGATGGCGTACAATAGCCAAGCCCGCCGAGCGCCTCCTCAGCAGCGCAGCGCCATTTGGTTCTGGGAGGCCGCACACCTGCGGCGGAGAGGGACTGACATGCCGATCATTGACCACCGCCACGTGCCCGAAGTGCCGTGGAGACCTGGCTATCGCAAGTGGAACATTACCACCCACGAGCACGGTGTCTCCACCTCTCTTAGCCTCAACACCGCCGAGCCAGGGACCGGGGCTCCCCTGCACACCCATGCCATCGATGAGCTGATCGTCATAATGTCAGGCACCCTTGAGGTCCGCATTGATGGCGAAGTGCATCGCGTGGAAAAAGACCACACCCTCGTCATCCCGCCGGGAGCCGAGCATGGTTTCCGGGTAGTCGGCGAGGAAAATGCAGAGTTGCTGGTTGTTTTCCCCGACATGGAGCCCTACGCCGATCACAACACCACCTATCTGGAGGGCAGCCGGCCTGGCGCCTACGACGAGAGCAAAGCGTCGGCCCCGGCTGGGGACTAGGCGATGACCTTGGAGGACACAACAATTCAGGGTCAGCCAGCTGTTTTGGCCACCGACGACATGGCCCGGGACGAAAGCGATCCCAACTGCTTCCAGTCCGGGGAACTTGCCATGCTGCTGGACAGGAAGTCCCGTCGCTACCTGGTCACCCTGGAGGACGAAGGGACATTCCACAGCCATTTGGGACGTTTGCGCCATGAACAGGTCATTGGCGGCAGCGTGGGTGGCTGGTACCGCACTGACAAGGGCCACACCCTGCTGGCGGTGCGCCCGACGCTGGGGGACTATGTTCGGCAGATGCCCCGCGGTCCGCAGATCATTTACCAGAAAGACCTGGGCAACATAGTCAGCTTTGCCGACATATTCCCCGGCGCGACGGTCATTGAGGGCGGGCTGGGTTCCGGTGCTCTGACCGCCGCTCTGCTCCGGGCCGTGGGTCGTGAGGGCAGGGTCATCACCTACGAAATCGACGAGTCGGTGCTGCCCAAGGCCATGCGGAATATCAGCCGCGTGATCCCCGACAGCTCGAATCTCGAAGTCAAGATCGGCAACATCTACGATGGCATCGAGGAGCGGGACGTGGACCGAGTGGTCCTGGACGTTCCCGAACCCTGGAACGCCGTGGGCACCATAGGGGACGCGTTGGTCATGGGCGGCGTGATGCTCAGCTTCCTGCCCACCGTCCTGCAGGTGCACCGCCTGGTCGGCGCCCTGGAGCAGGATGGTCGCTATCAGCTGGTTGAATCGCTGGAGA
This sequence comes from Dehalococcoidia bacterium, assembly GCA_963664175.2. Lineage (GTDB taxonomy): Bacteria > Chloroflexota > Dehalococcoidia > Lucifugimonadales > UBA3495 > VXOI01. The sequence continues at coordinate 62,906 of CAXXOI010000059.1, read as the reverse complement.
CCCTGCTGCGTACATGGCACGTTACCGAGCGCAGCGTGCGCCCCTCCCATCGCATGGTGGCTCACAGCGGGTTCCTGACAACGGCCGTGCGCTGCCTGCCCCGCCCGGGATGGCGCCCGGCAGGCGAGGTGGTGCAGGAAAACAATGCAGACGATGATCCGGGGGAACGGCCCGATGGACGAGATGAATAGGGACAAGATCCTGGAGTTCCTGGGTCAGCATGTAAAGACTGACATGCTGATGAAGCACCTGCTGTCGGTCGAGGCGTCCATGCGTGGTTACGCACTGAGATACGGCGAGGACGAGGAGCGCTGGGGCATCGCAGGGCTGCTGCATGATTTCGATTGGGAGATCTGCCCCACCCCTAAGAGCCATCCCACGTATGGGGCGCAGATACTTCGCGACGCCGGGTATCCGGAGGACATCATCCGTGCCGTGCTCACCCACGGCGAGCACACCGGCATACCCCGCGAATCGCTGATGGAGCACACCCTCTTTGCCGTAGACGAACTTTCGGGTTTCATACGTGCTGTCGCACTGGTCCGCCCCAACAAGAGCCTGGAGGAGGTCACGCCGAGGTCCGTGCGCCGCAAGATGAAGGACAAGGCCTTCGCCAAGGATGTGAACCGCGGCGACATTCAAAAGGGTGCCGACGAGTTGGGCGTGGACCTGGACGAACACATCACTTTCATCGTCGAAAGTATGAAGCCCGTGTCAGTCCGCATCGGACTGGCCGAGCCCGCGGCGTAGTTCATTCAGCGGTTTCGTCGTCCGGCCATAGTGTGTCCCACGGCACCTCGAATTCCGCCTGGTGCCAGGGGAAGCGCCCGGACAGCAGATCGACATGATCTGGGGAGGGCGCAGGAACCGGCAGTTGATCGACTAGTTCGGCTGGCTCATGGGAGTGTTCAAATCCCCACAGGGCGGGCTGCCCGATGTTCCGGCCGAGGGCCATTACCCTGAAGGCGCCCAGGCCCTCCGGCTTGATCAGCTCCCGCATCGCCATGAGACCGGAACGGCGACTGCCGGGTACGGCTGCCGTGCGTTCCAGCAGGCGCCCAAAACCCAGGTTGCGCAGGAATTCGGACTGGCTGGAATAGCCTAGGACGTCCAATCCCGCATCTCCTGCCGCTCCGGCCACTGTGGTGAAATCCACCTGCGCTGAGATATCCTGCCGCCCGATGTGCTCCAGCGGCCGGTCTGTCTGCAAGTGGTTCCGGAAAGTCGTGAGCGTTCCCCGAAAGCGTTCGGTTGGAGAATACAGGTCACCTGCCGAACGACCGTAATCGATGATCAGCACAAGGCCGCGGTCCAGGGATTCTGCCGCGCCCTTCATCCATCCTTCGAGGGCCAGGTTGACCTCCGCAACCTGCTCCTCCTGCAACCGAACGCCCAGTGCGCTCAACCGTTGCTCCAGCAGTGGCGTCGATGGCTCATCCGCCTGTAGCGCCAGTTCTCCGCCGTGCTCCACTACGAAAATCTCTTTCAGTCGCCCACCCTCATGCGTGACCTGGTGGACCGGCATTGCGTCCAGGAGTTCGTTAGAAAGAACGCAGCCCATGACGTCCCGCAGTGGCATTTCGTCAGCAGCGATGCGACTCACACCGTCCAGACCCGATTCGAGACCCCCAGAACTCCGACGGTCTAGGCAGATGTAATGCACGGAATCGCGAAACGGAGCTGGCAGCCCGGGGGCTGCTGCCAGAATGTCCTGACACAGCAGACCGTTACCCGCACCGGCCTCGACTACGGTGAACGGTGCGGGTTGCCCCATTAGCTGCCAGGCCTGAAATAGCTGCACTGCCAGCAAGGAGCCGAACGCCGGATGCACCGACGGGCTGGTGTAGTAATCGCCGGAGGCGCCCACGCGCTCTCCTGAGGTGTAGTAGCCATCGCCAGGGTGGTATAAGGCCACCTCCATGAACTCGGCGAAGGTGAGCCTCCCCTTATATGATAAGCGGCGGCGTATTTCATCCTCGGCGTTGTTCATGGCAGTTCCATGGTCCATGTTGGCTGACAGTGGGCGGCAAAAGGAAAGAGGCCGCGTTGACGGCCTCTTTCGGCTGAGTCGATTTGCAACAGGCTTACGCCCGTTGCTCCATTGGCACGTACTCCCGGTCCATGGGGCCGGTGTACTCCAGCAGCGGACGGATCAGGATGTTGTCCTGGTACTGCTCGACGCACTGCAGGGTCCAGCCAGGGATGCGCCCCAGCGCGAAGATGGAGATGAACAGGTCGTCGGGAATGTCCAGCAGGTAGTAGATGGCCCCGGCGAAAAAGTCGACGTTGACGCAGATTCCCCGGTCCCGGTAGGGCATCATAGTCTTCTGTTCCAGGTGGGACAGGATCTGGAACCAGCGCGGCTCTCCCTTCTTCTCACCCAGCGCCTGTGCGCGGTCGCGGAGGTGGCGGGCCCGCGGGTCTTCCGCCCGGTAGACACGGTGGCCGAACCCCATGATGCGGCCTCCGGACTCGAGATGGTTGCGGGCGTATTCTTCCGCGTTCTCTGGGTTGCCGATGTCCAGTGACATCTTCATGACTTCCTCGGCTGCGCCACCGTGGGCCGGACCCTTCAGGGTGCCGACGCCCGTCACAACGGCCGAGTGCAGGTCTGAGATGGTGGACGCGGTGACCCTTGCGGCGAAGGCCGAGGCGTTGGCGCCGTGCTCGGCGTGTAGAATGAAGTCCACGTCCAGCAGGCCGGTGGTCTCCTCATCGGGCAACTCACCGAACATCATGTAAAGGAAGTTGCCAGCGTGGTTAAGGTCGGGGTTCGGGGCGACTGGCTCCAGGCCCTGCCGCAGGCGGTGGTGCGCTGCTACGATGGTCGGGCCCTGGGCAGTCAGCTTGATGCCCTTGCGGATGGTTGCCTCGACCGAATTGTCGGCTACTTCGCCCACGTCGTACCCGGCCAGCGCGGAGATGCCGGTGCGCAGGGCGTCCATCGGGTGAGCGTCCTTCATCACTTCCAGCACCGTGATGATGCCGTCGGGGATGCGCCGGCTGGCCCGAAGCTCGGCGTCAAAATCGGCCAGTTGCTGCTTGCTGGGCAGGTTGCCGTAGAGCAGCAGGTACACCACCTCCTCAAAGGTGGACTTTTCAGCCAGATCGTGGATGTTGTAGCCACGATAAAGCAGCTTGCCCACCTGGCCGTCAATGAAGCTGGCCTCGGTAGTGTCCAGGTAGACATCCTTGAGCCCTTTTACGATTTCGGGCATGGCCATTTCTCCTTAGGGGTTTGCGCCGTTTCAGGAATTTACGGGGCGCCTGTGCCCTCTTGGTACATTCCCGATAACAGCGAATTACGCGACACAAAAATGGCCGCAGAGCGGCACAGGAATTGAACCGATACTAGCATCGGCCCATAGGGGTGTCAAGGCGGAATACCCAGGCGGCCAAGTGTCTCAAATCAAGGACAGACTACCCTTACAAGGTCCCTGTCCTCTCCAGAGACAGCGATCATGGCCGTGTGGCATCACACTGACCAGTACACCAGATGGACGCCCGCACGGGCAGCAGACCATGGCGCGGTTGGCCACCAGACCCCCAAGGCGGCCGAGAGCTATAACGGCGTGTCGGGTGGCAGCCCCAGCAATACCCGTCCGTAGTTTTGTCCGCCCAGGTCCATGATCAGCGCGTCGCGGTGGGCCACAGCGTGGGCGTCCCGGTGAAAGCGCTGCAACGGAACGGAATCGAACAGTGCGTGGCCGCCACTGACGTCGAATATCCGGTTCACGGCCTGCAGGCAAAGCTGCGTGGTGTAGGCCTTGTCTCGTCGCACCCTGGCCCTCTCCAGCAGGGTGAACGGCTCGCCTTCTTCGCCCTTGCGAAGGATCTCGCTGATGTCCCGCTCCATCAGCGCCCGCGCCGCATCCACATCGGCGGCAGACTGTGACAGCCTCAGGTGGACGGCCGGAGAATCGGCGGTCCTGCCGGGCCCGGAGGTTCCCTCCAGTCTTACCACGAATTCCTCCAGCATTCCCTGGGCGATTCCCACCATGGGCCCCACCAGGTCCCAGCCGAGGAGAACGGGTAGCGGAACCCGATAACGGGCCTGCCGGTGCAGTTCCCAGCCGCTCAGATCGCTGTCGCCAGCCGTGCTGACCTCGACGATTCGGTGGTAGGGCACGAATGCGTCCTGGATGGTGATGTCCTTGCTGCCGCTGCCCTTGAGACCTGAGACATACCAGTTGTCTACGATCTCGAAGTCCTCGCGGGGCACCAGGGCCCAGCTGCGCTCTCCCACGCCAGGCAGGCCCAGCATGATCCAGCTTGAGCCGTCACAGCCGCTGGAGAACTCCCACCTGCCGGAGAGGCGGTAGCCGCCATCCACAGGGTCGCAGGTGGACCTGCCGGGATTGAGCGAACTGCAGATCAGGGCATCGGGGTCCTGACCGAGAACCTCCTCCTGGGCTTCCAGCGGCCAGTAACCGACGAGCCATGCGTGCCCGGCCCACAGTCCGTAGCACCACGACGTTGCCGGGCATCCGCGGGCCAGCTCTGCCGCCACCTTGTGCATCGTCCCGTAGTCGCCGTCAATGCCGCCATACTTCACCGGCGAACCGATGCGAAGCAACCCCGACGCCAGCAGATCGCTGATGTTCTCATCGGGCAGACGCCGCAGCTCCTCGGTGTACGAGGCTCGTTCCTTGAGAACGGGGACCAGTTCGGAGGCCATCCGCAACAGTTCCGGGGCGGAGACGCTCTCCGCCCCGGTGTTGGTTGTCGTGGTCATTGGTTGTACCTTCCCAAGTCCCTCTCCCCCTGGGGGAGGGTCAGGGTGGGGGGTTTAGTCCCCGGCCACGGGAACGCGGTCTTCGAGCTGCCGCGGGTACTGGTGGCCGAAGAGGCCCTTTTCCGGGTCGCGCGTCCACTCGTCCTTGGGAAGCTCGTAGTAGACCTCGATCTCGTTGTCGTCGGGATCCAGCAGGTAGACGCCCATCGATATGCCGTGATCGCCCATGCGAACGATGCGGACATTGTTCTCCCGGATGCGGTCGTACAACTCCTGCAGGTCCTCGAAGGTCTCCATCTGCCAGGCCATGTGCGCCTGTCCGATCATGGAGTGGTCGGGGCCTTCGGCTTCCATCCCGATGGCGCGGATGGCCAGTTCGTGGGATTTCGAGGTGTCTGCCGACATGAACACCGTTCCGCTGGCGGTCTTCTCCATTACGGTGAGACCCATCACCCTAGTATAGAAGTCGACGGAGCGGTCTATGTCCCTCACTCGCATTACCAGGTGGCCCAGTCGCATAGGTGTGTATGACATTTCCAATCCTCCTAGTCTGGTGGTTTGTTCCGTTTACTCTGGTACAGGGATGGGATGCGTCGTCTCCCGCGAGCCAATTCTCTACGGCCAGTCCTCTTTTTCGAGGAACTGCCGGACTTTGGCCTTGAACGGTTCTTTATTGTAGTTCTGGTACAGGGTGATGGAGTTTCGCACCGGATTCCCGCCGAACATCCGCTCGTACAGCACCTGCCGGCCGCTGAACGCGCTGCACGATGCATCCCACGCCAGGTGGAACAGCCGGGCCCGGTCGCGCGCATCTGCAGAATCCGTGGCGAAGTACCGCTCGATCTCCTCACCGATTTCCGATCCGAAGTCGGCCTCGGCAGGCAGGGCCATTAGACCGCCGGTGCCCAGCATCTGGATGATTTCCACCATGCGCGGGAACATCGACCGGCCGAAGACCGTCCTGCCGGCCCGGATGGCGTTGACGTCCGGGGACATCATGCCATATTCGTTCATCGTTGCGTCGGCCTCCGCCGCCCGGACGCAAGACCGCAGCACGTCGCGGTAGGTGATAAGCTCGGCCACCTGCTCCTGTACGTGGGGGATGCTGCCCGACCCCAGGGTGTCAACGATCAAATCGGCGAGGCCCAGGATGAATTCCGCCTTTACCAGGCAGCGGTTCAGTATCTGGTGCCCAGTGTGTGCATCAGACTGCGTGCCAGCAGCGTAGCCGTTACCCATCTCCACGTTGCCCAGCAGGAAGATCCGCTCCCACGGCACCAGCACATCGTCGAAGAACACCACGGAGTCCATCTCGTCAAACCGGGAGCCCAGCGGGTGGTTGAAGTGGGATCGGCCGTAGTCGAAACCCTCACGGCACAGGAACTTCACACCGGGGGTGTCGCAGGGTATGGAGAAGGAGAAGGTTTGCCGCCTGGCTTCATCGTCCAGCCGGTGGCTGGCCACGGGATAGATGGCGATCTCGTCGGAGATGGGGCCCAGCGTTGCCAGAGTCCTGCTACCTCTGACCACGATGCCGGCGTCGGTCTCCTTGACCGTGGTGAGCGCAACGTCCTCGTGCAGGATGTCCGTCGGACCCTGATGGCGACGCCGTTGCAGGTTCACCAGAGCGTGAGTCAACGTCACGTCGTTTTCGCGGATGAACTCGTGGTAGTTGAGCATGTTCTTCTTGAACTCAGGCCGGTCCTGCGCAAAGAAGCCCGCCGAGCCGGCCCAGGCGGAGAAGATGGCATTCATGAAATCGGGCGAGCGGCCCATCATTCCGCAGCTGGCCCAGGCCCATCGCGTCATCATTTCCCGGCGTCTGACCAGGTCGTCGATGGTCTTCGGGATCATGAAAGACAGGCCCACAGGCTCCCCGGTGGTGGGAGATGCGAATGTCATCTCCTCGCGCAACGTCGGGTCGTGCTGCAGGTCGTAGAGGGCGGCCACCGATCGTACGCCGTTGCGCAGGGCGGGGTGCTCGGTTACGTCCTCGACGCGCTCCCCGTTCAGCCACACCTCGCGGGGCCGGTCCTTGAGTCCCGAGATGTACTCCTTTCCGGTTCGAGCTGGCATTCCTCGTCACCTCCGGAGGGCAGGGCGGTTGATGCTTGAGCAGTATCGGGGTAGCGCCGGGAATGAGGCAAATATGTACCCCAACACCCTCCGTGTCAACCGGATGTCCGCCGGTGCCGTTACGATTGCAATGAGATTGTCTGAATCAGGATTATCAGGATTCTGGGATTTTCAGGATGTTCCCAAAACCTGCGCGGCCTTTAGTCCTGCGAATCTTGATTCTGACAAAATTGGTGTCGCCGGACTTTGCATTCGCCCTGTCCCCGCGCCCTTGTCCGGCCCGGCGTTGACACCATACTTGAGCGTGCCTACCATCTTGCGAGTTACGCTGAAGCAACGGAGGAAAGATGACAGAGTTCAAGACCGGTTCAGTCAACGCCAACGGGCTGAACTTCCACTACCTAGAAATGGGCGAGGGCCCGCTGGCCCTTTGCCTGCACGGTTTCCCAGACCACGCCTGGTCCTTCCGGCACCTGCTGCCCGACCTGGCGGCGGCGGGATACCGGGCCGTTGCGCCGTTCATGCGCGGGTATGCTCCAACGGAGGCGCCCGCCGACGGGAACTACCGGGCGGCCACCATGGCCCGCGACGCGGTGGCGCTGGTGGATGCCCTTGGCGGTGGGCAGGCTTACCTCATCGGGAACGACTGGGGTGCGGGCGCGGTGATCGGCGCCACGATTCTCGCCCCGGAGAAGGTGCGCAAGCTGGTGATCATCGCCTCGGGTCGCGTGGACGAAGAACTGGCCATGGACTACTGGTACCTGAGGGGCACCTGGCACTTCTATTTTTTCCAGATGCCATTCGCCGAACGGGCGGTGGCCCACAATGACTACGCCTACGTGGAGCAGTGGTGGCGCGACGCCTCGCCCGAGTGGGACATACCGGCGTCGGCCCTCGAGAGCATCCGCGAGACCTTCCGCAAGCCGGGAGTTGTGGAGGCGGCGCTGGGATATTACCGGGCCAGGTTCGGACCGGCGTCCCAAGACCATGCGCTGCTGGATGACGAACGGCGGATTAACGCCGGGCCGGTCACCGTGCCCACGCTGGCTCTCCACGGTACGCGAGACCGGCCAAGGCGCTTGGAGTCCTTCGAAAGCGAGGCGATGGACGCGTTCTTCACCGGGGGCTTGGAGAAGGTGATCATCCCCGGAACAGGGCACTTCATGCACCAGGAAAAGCCCGAGGAGATTGATCCCCTGATCGTCGAGTTCCTGAAGCGCTAGCCGACGGCCCGGGTTACCCTAGTGCGAAAAATCGCCAATGCCCGCCCTGGGGCAAACCAGGGCGGGCATTTAATGGTCGGTGAAATGTACGGCCCGCTCATATTTTGACAAGTTCAAAACGAACGGAGCCGGGAAACTCGATAGTCCTCACAACTGGCGTCGCGTGGGATCCGTCCTGTCGCGCAGCCAGTCGCCCATCAGGTTGAAGGACATCACCAGCAGCGTGATGGCCACGCCCGGTACCATGGGCAGCCACCAGGACACGAACACCCATTCCTGCGACTCGGCCAGCATGGTTCCCCAGGAGGGCTGTGGTCGTGGAATGCCCAGCCCCAGGTAGCTCAGCGAGGCTTCGGCGATGATCGCCAGCCCCACCTCCAGGGTGCCCAGGACCAGCAGTGTGTTGATGACGTTGGGAGCGATGTGGCGGAAGATGATCCGCGTGTTGCTGGCGCCGGCAACACGGGCCAGGCGGATGTAGTCCATCTGCATTAGCGTCAGGACCTCGCCACGGACAATCCTGGCGTAGGTCATCCAGCGCAGCAGGGCGATTACCAAAATGACGTTCCAGAGACCTGCGCCCAGAATGGCGATGACCGTTACCGCGACCATCAGGTAGGGCAGGGCTAGGAAACCGTCGGTGAGTCGCATCAGGATGGTGTCGACCCATCCCCGAGCCACGCCGCTGACCAGCGCGATGAGGGTGCCCAGGACGCCGGAGATGAACACCGCCATGAATCCCACGACCACCGAGATCCTGGCTCCGTAAATTATCCGGCTTAAGATATCTCGGCCAAGATGATCAGTTCCCAGCAGGTGTTTTCCCCACCCTGGCTCGGCAAGGATGTTGGTCGGCTCGGTCTTGATCGGGTCGAACGGAGCGATCCACGGGGCAAAGATGGTGACAATGATAATGACGACCAGGTAGAAGAGGGAAAACTTGGGCACTCCGCGCATGGCATTGAGCACATTCGATACGCCAGTCCCCACCGACTGTACGCCTTGCGGAGGAGTAGCCGGTGCCAGCGGTGGTTCGGCGCCGATAGGTTGTTCGCCGGCTATTGCCACTTGGTCTCCCTCTATTGAGTGACCCGGATCCTTGGATCCAGCAGTCCGTATATGATGTCGACCGTCAGGTTTATCGCCACGATGAATCCGGCGCCAAAGAAGACCACCGTCTGGGCCACGGCAAAGTCTCGAACAAAGATTGAGTCCACCAGCAGGCGCCCGATACCCGGCCAGCCGAAAATGGTCTCGGTCACCACGGCCCCCGAAATCAGCTGGGCAAAATTCACCATGAACAGCGTGAAAATTGGGATGGAGGCGTTTTTGAGGGCATGCTTCCAGATGACGAGGCGTCTCGGCAGTCCCTTGGCGCGGATCATCTTGATGTATTCGGAGTCCAGTACCTCAAGCATACTGGAGCGAACGATGCGCATGTGGGCCGCCACGAACAGCCAGCCCAGGGTCACGGCGGGAAGTACGATTGCCTTCCAGCCCAGCCTCTCGATGCTTCCGCCTGCGGGCAGCACGCCGAAGTAGACGGCGAACACCAGGATCATCAGGATCCCCACCCAGAAGACGGGCATGGATTGCCCAAGGATGGCCACCACCTTGCCGACCCGGTCAAACAGGGAGTCCGGGTTTGTGGCGGAAAGTACTCCCAGGGATACACCGACGACTATGGAGAAGATCATGGCCGCCAGGGTCAACTGGATCGTGGCGGGCAGTCGATCTATGAAGACCTCAAAGGCGTCCCGGGAGTCCCACCTCAGGGACTCGCCGAACTTGCCCTGCAGGAAGTTCTTGTTGTAGACGATGTATTGTTCCCAGTAGCTCTTGTCGAAGCCGTACTCTTCAATAAGCCGCTGGCGGTCCTCCGGACTGGCCTCAGGTGAGACTAGAAAGTTGATGGGGTTACCGGTGAGACGAACCAGGAAGAAAACGGCAACAGTCACCAGCCATAGCGTGAGCAGCCCCTGGAGACTTCTGGTCAGTACGTATTTGCCCACGGACGCTCCCTACAGTGACGTTGCCGCTTGGAGTGGAATTGCCATTGATTCAAAACGAGGGGTAATTCGCCATTCCGGCACGAGGGACCACCCGGTGCGGCAGTCCCTCGCTCAGTTGCCACCAGTTATTGATGCCGGTCGGTTGCGACCGCTAGTCCTTCAACAGGATGCGGTTGAGGTCGGCGAAGTGGGCGCCGAATGGCGGCTGCCTGTGCTCAATGACCCGGTCGGTGTAGCCGTAGACCGCGCTGGCGTCGTAGAGCGGGATGATCCAATGGTTTTCCAGGGCAATGTCATCGACGCGAGCCATGAGCTCCAGTTGCTTGTCCGCGTCTACAGTGTTTTGCAGCTCTTCGTTGAGGGCGTCCGATTCGTCGTTGTACTCGTTGCGGAACCCGCTGGACGAGTATGCGAGGTTGACCATCACGGAGCAGTGCTCCTGTCGTCCCCAGCTCCATTCATTGACCGATTGGTATTCCCGGTTTCCGGCGTCGCCGCTGGAGTAGTAGGTGAAGGGGTCGTGTTCGTTGACGTTCAGGTCAATGCCGATGTCCTTCCAGTTGCTGGCGATGATGTCCATGGCCTCCCGCTGGTTGGGGCGGCCGGTGAACTCGCCGAAGTGGGCCTGCAGGGAGAAGCCATCGCTGTAGCCCTCTTCCTCCAGGATCTGCTTTGCCATTTCCGGATTGTACTCGCTGACAAAGTCCTGGGACTCACGCCAGCCGAATGAGCCCTTGCTGCATATTGACTGGTTCGGCAGCAGGAAGCCGAATCCGGTATCCAGGATCGACTGTTTGTCCACCGCCATGGCCAGGGCTTCGCGAACCCGGACGTTCAATGTCGGGTCATCTCCCCACTCGGCGGGGTCAGCCTTGGGAGTGCCGTCATCCTTCAGTTCCTTGAGAGCGAACTCAAGGTCGAAGGCCACCTGCATCTTGCCGTTGGCGCCCAGGGTCTGGGTCCACAACCCGCCGTTGCCGGGGTTGAAACCTGCGCCATTCGCGCCGTCCTCGGAGCGCTCCAGGTCTTTGGCGATCGGGAAGGGCAGGCCCAGGGCCATATCCACGTTGCCGGCAGTCAGCTGGGCGAAGCGGGTGGTGGCCTCAGGCACCTTCACCAGTTCCAGGACCTCGTGCTGCGGCGAGCTGTAGTAAACGTAGTCGCCCCAGAAATCATCCCAGCGGGTGAGTGTTGCCGAATCGCCGGGATTGAAGTCGCTCAAAATGTAGGGCCCGCAGCCCACCGGGTCCCTGACATATTCGTCGTGGCCGACCTCGATAAGATGATTGGACGGATGGAACCAGAACAGGTGATAGTTTGCGCCGTGCAGGACCGACCATCCAGCGGGGCTGGCGCTGTCGGTGCCGATGTACAATTCGGTGTCGCTGACAACCTCAATGGCCTGATCGTCAACCAGTCCATCAAGGGTGTTTGCCAGGAAGCTGCCGGTGAACCCCTCCACGTTGCCGAGGAACGCCTGGAGATTCGTCGCAACTGACTGGGCGTCCAGTTTCTCGCCGTTTTGGCATGCCGCGTCCGGATGGAGGGTCAGGCGAATGCCATTCTCATCCTGCTCCCACGACGTTGCGAGCAGCGGTTGCACTTCCATATTTTCGTCGCGGGTCAGCAGCCGGGGCACGAAGTAGTCCCTGATGAAGCTGGGCTGAGTGTCCTCCCATGTGTTCACCAGGTCACTTCCCCACCCGTCAGCCGCTACAGTCAGCTTGCCAACCGACTCGGGGTAGTCGCCAGTCGTCGCCGGTGCGGCCGCTGGCGCAGACGCGGCCGTCGGGACAGCCGTGGCGTCACTGGCAGAGGGCGCGGCAGCGGGGGCCGACGTTGCAGTTGGTGCTGCTGCAGGCTCCTCCGTTGCCTCTTCCGCTCCTCCGCAGGCGACTATCACACCCGTAAGCAGCAGTGCCAGCAGGAGAGGTAAATGGAACTTGTAGCCCAGCAATCGATTCACGTTGAGACTCCTATTTGAGGTTGGCCGAAAAGCAGCGGGTACGCCCGCTGGCAGCCGACACACACCTTGCTGAATTTGGATGCGTAAGGCTACAACGCCTCAAACATGGGTGTCAACTTGATTTCAACCTGTACGAAAGAATTGACATAAATGTAATCAATACGTAACCGTTTAGACACATGCATTACGATTTTCGAAAAACACGGTAACAGCCAGCAACCCACACTCCCTGAAAAGGAGGGCTCCAAGTATGCAGGAAGATTGTTTCCGTTGAACGCCGGCGACTTGGCGCCCAGATACGGCAGCTACCCGCGCACGGTCAGCTTCCCGGCGGAGTATCCGCCGTCCACGTAAATCACCTGCCCGTTGACGTACTCTGCGGCGGGAGATGCTAGGAACAGCACAGCGTTGGCGATATCCGACGGGCGTCCCGAGCGCCCTGCCGCCACCTGGCTGAGAAAGTTGGTGCGATATTCGTCGGATGTTTCGACGGTTGCGGGGGTCTCGGTGAACCCGGGGCCGACCGCATTGACCGTGATTCCAAACTCGCCCAGCTCCAGTGCCATGACCTTCATCAGCTGCACCACCCCGGCCTTGGCGGCGCAGTAGGCCCCGCCCGCGTAGCGCGCGTTGTTCGCGGCGGTGGAGGCGATGTTGACGATGCGTCCACCTCTGCCCTGTTCGATCATCCGCCGCGCTGCCGCCTGGCTGCAAAGGAACTGGCCTTTGAGATTCACGTTGAGAACAAAATCCCAGTCGTCTTCAGTCATGTCGACGATCAGAGAGTTGAACCCGAATCCGGCCACGTTCACGTGGATGTCCAGGGAGCCGTGTGCCGCAACTGCCGAATCCACCATGGCCGCGACCTGTGTCCGGTCGGTAACGTCGGCCTGCACCGCCGCCGCTGTTCCACCGGCCTCCATTATCTGCCGTGCAGCGGACTGCGCGCCATCAAGGTTGCGGTCGGCCACAGTTACCAGTGCGCCCTCGGCGGCCAGCGTCAGGGCAATCTCACGACCGATCCCGGAAGCGGAACCGGTAACTATCGCCGACTTGTTCTCCAGTTGCATCACTACCTCCAAGAGCTGTTGCGGAACGCAGGAATCCCGATGTGTCCTCACTGGGTCTCCGGAAAGCCGCGCTCAGGCCCGAATGCTCGTAACCGGACCACCGGATGGCACGGCTACGGGAGCCTGCTTGTCGATGTTCTTGATTTCGTCGGGATAGAGATGGCATGACACCATGCGTCCATCTTCCGTGGCTGACAGGGTGGGGACTTCCTGGCTGCAGATGGGCATGGCATAGGGACAGCGTGGATGGAATGAGCAGCCGCTGGGTGTTTCCAGGGCGCTGGGCACTTCACCCACGATGGGAATCCGCCAGCCGGGGGTCGTCCCCGGAGGTGTGGCCGCCGCCACCAGGGATGCGGTGTACGGGTGCAACGGTACTGAGCAGGTTAGCTCCGCATCCCCCATTTCGACCAGCTTGCCCAGGTACATCACCCCGATCATATGGCTCATGTGCTCAACGGATGCCAGGTCGTGGGAAATGAGGATGTAGGAGATTCCACGCTCGCCCTGGATATCCTTCAGCAGGTTCAGGACCTGGGAGCGAATGGACACATCCAGAGAAGATACCGGCTCGTCCAGGACTATCAGGTCGGGGTTCAGTGTCAGAGCCCGGGCCACTCCAATCCGCTGGCGCTGGCCGCCGCTGAATTCGTGGGGGAACTGGGCCTGCACCGACTCGTGCAGCCCCACCGACTGAAGGGCCCCGGCGACCAGGTCCGCACGTTCGGCCTTGCCGAAGCCGTGCACCTCCAGGGGTTCCCCGATGATATGCCCGATCCGCATGCGGGGATTCAGGGCGCCGTAGGGGTCCTGCAGCACCGCCTGAACCCGCCTGCGATAGTCTTTGACATCCGTTGGGGCCATGCCCTCCAGCGAGTTCCCTCGGAAAAGGATATCTCCCGAAGAGAGATCGAGGAGCTTCAGGATCAGGTTGGCCATGGTGGTCTTGCCGCACCCCGATTCTCCCACTAGGGCAAAGGTCTGGTTTTCCACTATGGAAAAGGACACGTCGTCCACGGCCCTCACCGTACCGACTGTCTTGTTGCTCAACAAGCCGGTCTTCACGGGAAAGTGCTTGACGGCATTTCGCGCCTCAATGATTACGTCCCCTGCTGTGCCTGGCTCTTGCATACTAACTCCGAACGCACTGGGCTGTGCCGAGACTAAGCGGCAAGGGTAATTTCTCCTGTGTGCATCTTGCCATTATTCGTTGCTGGGCGTATCCGAGTGAGATTCTCTTTCGTGCAATCTGTTCCACATTGGCTGTATGAGCCCTGGGCAGCCTTACTTGCCTCTCACTCCGACAGCCAGCAGCGGGTTTTTTGGTTGTTGCCCGTGTTGAAGATGGAGGGGAAGTCGCCCTCCTTGCACCGGTCCATCACCTTGTCGCAGCGTGGGTGGAACGGACATCCCGGAGGCAAGTTTCCAGCGTTGGGCGGGTCTCCCTGGATGGTGCGCAGGCGCGGTCTCTTTTCGCCCAGTACCGGCAACGCCTCCAGCAATGCCTCCGTGTAGGGGTGAGTCGGGTTGTTGAGCACCTCGTTCTTCGGGCCGTACTCAACGACCAGCCCACCGTAGAAGACCGCCAGGTTGTCGCACAGGTTGCCGACAATGCTGATGTCGTGGGTGATGAAGATAAGGGCCATCCCGGTTTCCTGCTGCAGTTCTTTCAGGAGCTCCAGGTACTGTCGCTGCGTTGTGACATCCAGTGCGGTGGTCGGCTCGTCGGCGATGAGCAGGTCGGGGTGCGGGCCGATGGAGGCGGCGCTGGAGGCCCGTTGGCGCATGCCGCCGCTCATTTCGTGGGGATAGTTGCGGACCCGCAGGTGCGGCGCCGTTATCTTCACCATTCGCAGCAGTTCGATGCTGCGCTCCATCGCCGCCTTCCAGCTAAGTCCGGAATGCACGGCCAGGGGCTCGGCAATCTGCGTTCCGATGGAGAAGACCGGGTCGAGGGCGGCCATGGAGTTCTGGAGAATCATGCCCATTCGGATCCCCCGTACCTTCTCCATCTCCTTTTCTGACAGGTCGAGGGTGTTCTGACCGTTGAACAGAATTTTGCCTCCAACGATCCTCGCGCCTCGGGGCAGGAGCCGGAGAAGGGAAAGGCAGGTTATGGTCTTTCCGGACCCCGATTCACCCACCAAACCCAGTGTCTCGCCAGGCATGACATTGAAACTCACTCCGTTCACTGCACGCACGAGTCCCCGGCGAGTGAAGAAATGGGTCTGCAGGTCCTGTACTTCCAGTAGAGGACGGTTCCCGCCAGTGGCGGCGCCCAAACGATCGTCGGTGGCCAGGTCTTGTTCGGTGGTCACGAACAGCCTCCTTCAATCCGGCTAGGGGACTTTGCGGAATATACGAATCGGCCCGGAAAGCAGTTGCCGGGTGGCCTTTCCCAAGCGATCGTATTTGGGAAAGGTAAGCCTGAACCAGAAGGCTGTCAAGAATTACAGCTCCGCAAGGATCAGTGACCGCCCCGGGAAGCCTGCCCTGAATCGCAGGATGCAGGCCGGCAAATGGACGTCGGCAAACTTGGTTTCCGGTCTCTCCGACGTCTGCAGAGGACGCTGCCCCGGCTGGCGCAAATTTCACCTCTTGGCCAAATCACTTATAGTTATTGGTCAAAAGGGCGATCCTGGACAACGACGATCAGGAAAAAGTATGGAGGCGAAATGAAATACGACACCATCGTCATAGGCGCCGGCTCGGGTGGCGGCGTTGTGGCCACCCGGTTGAGCGAGGAACCGGACCGGTCGGTGCTCCTGCTGGAGGCAGGACCGGACTACCCCGACTTCGAGCAGCTGCCGGATGAGATCAAGTTCGGATACGCCTCGGGAATCGATACCGTAACCACCCATCACAACTGGGAATTCTGGGCTCGGGGCACCGACACCACGCCACCGCTGCAAATACCGAGGGGAAAGGTCACAGGAGGCTCCAGCGCCATCAACGGCCAGGTGTTCCTGCGCGGGGTACCCGAGGACTACGATTCCTGGGCGGCCGCGGGCAACGACGAGTGGAGCTACCAGAACCTGCTGCACTACCTACGCAGGATGGAAACGGACACCGAGTTTGGCAGCGATGATTTCCACAACTCCGACGGCCCCATCGTCTGCCGCCGGTTCAGCCGCGAGGAGTGGCGCCCAGACCAGGCAGCTTTCTATGCCGCGTGCCGCAGTGTGGGGATGGCCGACGTGGCCGACTTCAACCACCCTGACGCCAGTGGCGTGGGGCCGGTACCCCTCAACAACCCCAACGGCATCCGTCTCAGCACGGCCCTTGCCTACCTGAACCTTGCCCGCCACCGGCTGAACCTGACCATTCGGCCCAACTGCACCGTCCACAGGATACTGTTCGACGGCAAGCGGGCGACGGGCGTTCAGGTTGAGTCCGGCGGTGAGACCTTTGTTGTCGAGGCCGATGAGATAGTCCTGAGCAGCGGAAGCATAGGCTCGCCCCATATCCTGATGTTGTCCGGGGTTGGGCCGGCGCAACAGCTTGCCGAGGCTGGCATTTCCCAGGTGCACGAGCTCCCGGGAGTTGGGCAGAGCTTGCGGGACCATCCCATAGTTTACATTCCGTTCAGGACCAAGTCTGGGCACCAACTGGATGCCAACGCACCGCGAATGCAGGTGGTCGCACGCTTCACTGCCACAGACTCGCCTCATAGGAACGACCTGCAGATCCTGATGAACTCGCTCATCAACCCCCGGTACATGACCAATCCAGACGGAACCCAGGTGCAGGGCCTGGGGATGTACACGTTCATCAACCTGGAGGAGGGTTCTGGGGAATTGAGGGTCACGTCTCCCGACCCTGCCACGCCGCCGGAAATAGATTTCAGGTTCTTTGAGAACGAGTTTGATCTCCAGCGTTGCCGGGAAGTGGTGCGCCTCGTCGTTGACCTGGGGCGGGACCCTGCGTTCAGCGACATTATCGAGGAGCGTATCTACCCGTCGGATGAGGAACTGGAATCGGATGAGGCGCTCAACGCCTTCATCCGCAGGACTGTCGTCAGTGGTCAGCACATAACAAGCAGCTGCAAAATGGGGCCCGCCTCCGATGCGATGGCCGTGGTGGACCAGCATGGACGGGTACACGGTCTTGAGGGCCTCCGCGTAGCCGATGCCTCCGTAATGCCCAACTGTGTGCGGGCCAACACCAACTGCACTACAATGATGATAGGGGAGCGCATCGCCGACTTCATCCTGAATGGCGACTGACGAGAGTTATATGGCACGGCAGAGGTGTACCCGATATGGGACTGGTTAAGGTTGAGGGCGAAATTGGCCCTGATCAGGTCAGCACTGAGGCAGTTGAATTCATGGTGGACACGGGCTCACTTTACACAATAGTCGGGCCTGAACTTGGTGAGCAGTTGGGTTTGCAGTTTCCCATCCCGAATACTTTGGTCATGGCCGACGGGACCCCAGTCAATGCTCCGTTGGGATTGGCCTTTCTTCGCATTGGTGACCGCGAGGGCGGCACTCTTGTAGCTAAGATGGACTGCATCCAACCCTTGCTGGGAGCTATCGCTTTACAGGGCTTGGGGCTGAACGTCAATACTGTGGACGAGACCATTGAGTTCAGCGGGAGATACCCACCGCCAGCGTGAAACCGGTTGGTCCAGGGCTGAAAGATTCAGCGAATAGGCATGTTAAGTCGCGTATAGCCCGACCTGGAAGGAGTTGGTCAAGATAGATAGGGGAATGACAATCAAGCAATTCATCGACCGATACGACGTAGTTCGCTGGGCAGCCGCCCTGGCCGGGCGGGGCGCGCTTGGGCTATTACTGGGGGTCGTATTCAGTATGGTCGCCCTGGCGATAGTCTGGGGCCTCTACATTTTTTCCGGCGTTAACGACAGGATCGCCTTCATGATCGTTACCATGGGTGGCGGAGGCCTGGGTGCCGGAATAGCCACCAATATTGCCTGGATCAGGCTGGACCGCCAGCGCACTTACGGCCTGGCGCTAACCGTCCTGCTGTGCGTTGGCGGGGGAGTCATCGGCGCGGTGCTCGGCTACCAGTTCGGGGCAAACCGCGAATTCGACTGCTGCTCGGAACCAAGGACCAACCCGTTCACCTACACCGCCATCGGCGCCGCCATTGCGTCCAACGTGGTCATGTACCTGCTCGTCGCTTTCAATGCGGCAGCCCGGGCCTACAGGTTGAACCGGCGGGCGGCGCAGGGATAAGGGACAACTCACCCGGAGAGTCCCGGAACGCACGACAGGGGCGGGTGATTCACCCGCCCCTGTCGTTCTCAGGTCAGCACAGTCTGGGCCGGATCACTCCAGCTTAACGACCGTGCCGTCCGATTCAATCCGCAGGCCAACGATCGGTCCGACCTTAGTATTGAACGTTTCGGCGATGATAGGGTGACTGGTGTCGCCCACCCGGTTCACCCAGGCCGGCACTACGTGTTCCATCACCGACGTGTTCAGGCTGCGGAAGGTCATCTCCTCGGAGAAGGGTACGAACTCCATTGCGTCTTGTCCCGCGCCGCGGGGATCGTCGGAGGTGTTCTTGAGCAGCCCCATCTCGTTCTGAATGGCGGAGATGCGCAGGGCCTCCAATTCCGACTTGGCCGCCTCCTCCAGGATGATCTGCTGCAGATTTTCGGGGATTGATGCCCACTTCTCTGCGTTAATCACGTTGTTATTGGACGGGAAGCTGACAAGCGGGCCGATGATATAATCCGTAACCTCGTACCAGCGCTGCCCGAATCCGGCGTCAGCGCCAGTCACGCCGCAGTCCAGGATACCGCGCTCGATGGCGGTGTAGACCTCGGCAAAGGCCAGGAACTGGGCGCTGGCCCCCATTCCGTTGATCCAGTCCGAAAGCGCCGCGCTGTGGCTGCGGGTCTTCTTGCCCTCAAAGTCATCAAGGCTTTCGATCTTCTCCCGGCAGAAGAAGAACTGGTCATTACCGGAGTACCAGTTGTGGTTCATGATCACGCCGCCGGTCTCGGCCAGTACCAGTTCCTCGATGTCCTTGATGACCGCCTGTGTGGCCTCGAACTCCTGCTCGCGGCTGTTGTAGATGCCCCAGAGATTCTGGATCTCAATGGGAGGCATTTCGCCGCCGACATACCCGCCGTAGATCGTTGCCGAATCTAGGGTGCCGTCGGTTACCAGGCTCAGAGTGTCGGGCCCGGCCAGCCCCAGCTCAGGGAATGAGCTGGTGATGAATTCCACTTTCCCGTTGGTACGTTCCAACAGGTTGGGCGCAAAGAATTCGTGCAGCGCCACACAGGGAAGAAGGGCCCGGTTGATGCAGGCGTGTTGAATGGTGATCGGATCGCCGTCGTACTCCAGGGGAGTGGGGTCGGTGAGCTTGGCCTTTTCGAGCAGTTCCTGATAGAAGTCGCTCTCGTAGATCCAGAGATGCCGTTCCAGCGACTCCAGGGTCACGTTGCCGTCGAAGTCTCCCTGTTCCACCGTTGCCGCCGGCCCGACCAATTGGGTGATGTCGCCGACGTAGATTGCGCCCGGGCCACCGGCGTGCTCGGCAGCGTACTGCTCCAGAGCGGACAGACCGTCAGTGGCCTCAGTCGCTTCCTCCATTGCCTCCGTCGGAGCAGTGGTCGGGGTGGGTTGAGGTGGTGTGGTTGCTGGAGGCTGTGTGGCCTCCTCTTCAGGAGTTGCGGCCTCTCCACAGGCGGCAAAGACGGCCAGTAGCAAGATCAGTGCCATTGCCAGGAATAACGGTCTACGCATGTCGGTTATCCTCCTCTCTTGGGTCTCCGTTTTGGAGTGGGCAATCAAGATGAGGTTCGCTACCGGGGTCCGCTAATCCAGGTTCAATCATGCATGCGGATTTCGGGTGGATCGCTGGTCGATCCCGTTCAATCGTCGTTCAACCTCCTGTACCTGCTGTCGGTGTGGCCTCAGGAAGTGCGCCCGGAGAAATCGTTTGAGCTGCAAGTCCTGCGTCTATCAGTCAGCCTCGCGTCTGGTTACGAAAATACTGGGCAGACGTCGAGAATGGTGGCTGAATATATCACGCAGCAACCGAGTCTGTAAAATATTGCGATATTAAATATCGTATACTTTACTGTATTCGCTAATGCAGTAATTAAAAATAGTCAGTAATTTGGTCGATACTGTTTAAACTATGAACGCATATCGTAATTGCTACCCGAGGGTCGTTGACCATGATTGCGGATTGCCGTCAACTCTTGACCGCGAATAGTAAATTGGCATCGGGCGTTGGACCTCCCAAGAGATGACTCCAATTCGGAGGATAGTGTCAGCAGGTATTGAGGATAGTCGTAGGTCTGTGGGGGAAACCGGGTTTCTCGGGCCCGGCATTCTAATGACCACCGTCTGAGGCAGCATGGTGAATCAACAACTGCCAGTGGTACGGGCGTGAAACGAGCAAAAGGATGCTGTAAAGTGGGGTTCCATACATCAGAGAGCCATAGGAGTCGACAGCAATGCAATACCACATCAACCACGTTCATGTGAGAGCACAGGATCCCCACGCCTCCGCAGAGTGGTACGAGAAATACTTCAATGCCACGAAGCTGTGGGCCCGAGAGATTATGCCGGGAACGGTCACCGTGAGCATGGAGGTGGGCGGGCCCGTGCGCCTCAACATATCCTCAAAGCCCGCCGGTTCCTCCGATGAGCGCAGCGTCGCCGAGTTGAACCGTCTGGGGTTGGAGCACTTCGGGTTCGATGTTGAGGACCTTGAGGCAGAGCTGTCCCGGCTGGAGGCTGGTGGAATCCGCGTGGTGCTTCCGCTGACCGAGACGCCGACCGGTTCCCGCCTGGCCTACATAGAAGGCCCCGACGACGTGCTCATCGAGTTGGTGCAACCTCTTCGACAGTAGGCGCCACGGCACTAATATCAACAAGAGACCCTATCCGGCTCAGGATAGGGTCTCAAATTCGGACAGCAGTGGGACCGGGAGACTACAGGGTCTAGCTGGAAAACTGCGGCATCACCTCGGTGGCGAACAGTTCCAGTGAGTCCAGTACTCTTTGGTGCTCAATACCACCGAAATTGACGAAAAAGATCAGGTTCTCCACTCCCGAGTCCCGCAGTTGCCCGATACGCTCGGCGATGTGGTCGGGACTACCGAAGAGCATCACGTCTTCGCACTGGTCGTTGAAATCAAACCTGGCTCCTGGCAGATAGCGGCTCCGGTAGGCGGCAAACTCTTCGGGCAACAGGTCTACACGTTGCTCTGGAGGGGCGCTGACCTCCTGCCCCGTCTGCCTGAACCACGTGAAGGGTTTCTCGGCCTCGGTCCTTGCCAGCTCGGTGGTGGGCGCACAGTGCATTGCCCTGGCCACCACCACTCGCTGTGGCGTGTATTCTGCGCCGGCCTCGGCCAGGGAGTCCTGGTAGAGACCCACCTGCTCCGCCACCTGCGTTTCAGATTCGGCCTGGCCGATGAGGAGGTTCCAGTCGTTGCGCACCACCCTCGCCAGGCTGTCGCGGCCGGATGCCGCAACGTAGACCGGCGGGTGTGGGCGCTGCACGGGCCTGGGAAGGATGGTCAGGTCGTTGAAAGTCCAGAACTCGCCCCGGTGGTCGAAGGGTTCGCTGGATGTCCAAGCGCGCTGAAGAACCTCCATGCCCTCCTCGAACCTGCGGCTGGCCTCCTCCATCGGTATGCCCATGCGGTGGAACTCGCCCCACTGGTAGCCACGCCCGACGCCCAGGTCCAGCCGTCCGTTGCTGAGAACGTCCACGGTGGCCGTCTGTTCGGCCAGGCGCGCCGGGTTGTGGAACGGCATCACAGTAACGGCGGTGCCAAGCCGGATGGTGCTCGTGAGGGCGGCCAGATAAGCCAGCACCGAAAACGTGTCCGAGACTATCCCGTGCCGCGTGAAATGGTGCTCGGTGAACCAGACAGAACTGTACCCCAGTCGCTCCGCGTGCAGCACCTGTCCCAGCGCCTCGCGGTAGTACCGGTCCTGCTGTGACGGGTCGGGGAGTTGCACCGAATGAAAGAGGCCGAACTTCATAACAGTCCACTTCTACAGGGGAATGCTGTCCATTGGAAATAGCCTTTGTCCCACGGGATCCACGGCCAGACGCAGCGTCTCCAGGGCCAGGGAACCCAGCAGCGGAGTGGTGTAGTCGTCATTGAAAGCCACCAGTGTAACGACCTCGCGTCCGTTCAGCCTCAGCCAGGCATGGCCTACGTCCAGGGTGCGAACCCTGCCATCGGCCATGCGCACGTTCTCCGTAAAACTGGGCTCCACGTCCATAGACCGCAACAGGGAGCCCGGCATGGACATCAGGAACGCCCCCATGTCCACTGTTGCCGACAGTTCCACCCACTGCTGTTGGTCTATGCTGACAATTGAGACTTCAGTGCTGAAAATACCCATCTATCATTCCTCATCCCCGAACTGCTGAGCGAACCCCCGGTCACTTCGGCCGCCCGTTTAGCTCTGCGCCACCCAGTCCGCCACGCGCTCGCCGATCATGATCGCGGTGGCGTTGGTGTTGGCGCGAGTGACCTGCGGCATGATGGACGAATCGGCCACCCACAGACCCTCGACACCCCGCACGCGGCAATGCTGGTCGGTAACTGCCATTTCGTCCCCGTCCGGGCCGATGCGGCAGGTGCCCGAGACGTGCCGGGAGCTGCCCAATGTCTGGCGTATCCAGGCATCCAGTTTGTCGTCGTTGCCCAGGGTCTCGTCATCAGGAGCCACGCGGCCCTCAGAGATTCCCTCGTAAGCCCCTGATTCCAGCAGGCTGCAGGCTAGCTTCACGGCGTCGCGCATGCGGCGCATGTCATTCTCGTTGTGCAGGTAGCGGTAATTGATCGACGGCTGGACGGTTGGATCCGAGGACTGAAGCCGCACCCACCCCGTTCCGTCGGGCAACTCCAGGGCGCAGGCAATCCGGGCCTGCCCTGAGGGAACCATCTCGCCGGTCATAACATTCCAGATGGCCAGGGTATGCAGCATGACGTCGTTGGGGTACGACGGCGCCTCCGAGGTCACCCGCAGCCCGAACCGGAGGGCCTCGGCGTTGGCGGTCAGCTTGACTTCGTCCTTCACCTGGAAAGTTACGGAACCCATGGGATGGTTGAACAGGTTCTTGCCCACCCCAGGAGATTCAGCCAGTACCGGGATGCCGTGCTCGTGCAGCTGTTCGCTGGGGCCGACTCCCGACAGCATCAGCAGGTGCGGCGACTTGAGGGCGCCGGCGCTCAGCACAACGCGGTTGCAGGACACGTTGAATATCTCGCCCCCGCTTTCTGCCTCCACTCCGGTGACCCTTCCGCCCTCGATGACGACCCTGCGTACGAATACGCCGCCTCGCACAGTCAGATTCAACCTGTGCCGGGCAGGGGTGAGGTGGGTGACGTTGGTGCTCATCCGCCACGTGTTCATGTTGTTCATCGGGATGGCGCCGATTCCGCCGGAATCCGGTCCATTCAAGTCGTGGTTGGGGGAATAGCCACGCTCCGCGCAGGCGTCGTAAAACGCCTTTTGCACCAGCGGCCACTCCTCACTTTCCCGGCGCACGATGGGGATGGGCCCGTCGGTGCCGTGAAAGTCGTCCTGGATGTCGATGTCGGTTTCGGCTTTCCGGAAATACGGGAGGACCTTGAGGTAACCCCATTCGGGGTTGCCGTAAAACGACTCCCACCTCTCAAAGTCCTCGGGGAGGCCGCGCAGGTAGACCTGTCCGTTTATGGAGCCTGACCCGCCGATAACCTTTCCCTGTGCGATGTTGATCTCGCCCTGCTGGTCGTTAATGACGCCGCGCAGGTTCCAGGAGATAGGAGAGCCGATGGCCTCGCCCTCCGATGAGTGGCCGTTACGCACCGGTTCGGGCAGGAGTTCCGGGTCTGGATAGTCCTGTCCCGCTTCCAGCAGCAGCACCGAGCGATTGGGGTCCTCCGACAGGCGACTGGCAACCACGGAGCCGGCGGAGCCACCGCCGACAACAATAACGTCGTATTTCATTACTTGTTCCTCACGGATTCTGAAATGTCGCGCAGATTCTACACCCTGCCATAGGCGAGGGCCAATGTACCCTAGCGCCGGCGCCGTTGACGCTGGCCGCCGGGCTGACTATGATTTCCGGACATCGACATGGCAGGAATGCAGGGCGAGGCCCTGTGCGAGGGAATGGAAATGATCACTGATCTGCCGGCGCTGCTTCGCTATTTTGACCGCTTCCACCAGCGCACTGTGCGCGACATCGAGGCGCTGCCGGTGGAGGCGGAGTTCTGGCGGCCGCCCAGGGGCGAGGGCGAAAAGGCGTGGAGCATCGCAGAGATCGTGCACCACATCGCCGAGTCGCGCTTGTACTTCGCCAGCGCCTATTGCGGCCGGGGGTGGCTGTACGACTGGCCCGTTCCCAGCACGGAGCGCCAGTCGGGTTGGTTGCCGGCCATCGAGGCCTCGTTCGAGGAATTTCATCGCCGCCTCGACGATAGCCCGCCCGAGTGGCTGCAGCGGCGGATCAAAATGATTGACACCGACGGGATGCTCAGCGGATGGCGCTTGATGATGATGCTGTTCGAGCACGAAGTGCATCACCGCAGCCAGATCGACACCTACGCCGGACTGGAAGGGTGGGACGTGCCGCACATCTACGGCCGCTCACGGGAGAGCATCGACGCTCTGCAAGAGGAGCAGCGCCGGCTTGGCGGGCTGGAACAACAACAATAGCGGGTGTCAGAAGGGGATGCGCCCTATAGGGGCATATCCGTAAGTGGGACAAGGCGACCCTCAACGGGGTCAACGCCAAGCCACAATTCCTCAAGGGTCAACGCTCCGAGTAAGGGGCTGCTGCCTTCCTCGTTGAATGCGATGTAGGTCATTATCTGACGACCATTTAGCCTAAGCCACGTATAACCAATGTCCACGCTTTTTCTGCTGCCGTCCGCCAGCCGGACCGTATCTCGCAGGGTTGGCGTTACTCCCAAATGATGCAGAATGGAGGACGGGACGTAGGACACAAAGGCCCCAGTGTCAACGGTGGCCGACAGTTCTTGCCACTGCCTTCCCTGGCTGTCCCCTATTGATATTTCGACGCTGAATACCCCCATTTTGGATACTGATCACCCTCCAAAAATAGATCGCCTACATCAGCATACCGCCTACGGGCACCAATGTCTGGTCAAGGGGGTTGACGGCCATGTAGGCCGCCTCAAGCGCCAAGGCTCCCAGCAAGGGCGAGGTACCTTCTGCGTTGAAGATCACCTGGGTGACCAACTCCTTCCCCGCAAATCTGACCCGTGTGTACCCCACAGGCAATTCCCTTACATCCCCTTGGGCGAACCTGAATCGTTCGGTCGCCAGGGGCCAGACTCCCAGGTCGTGCAAAACGCCAGCAGGAATGGAGGTGGAGGACGCGCCGGTGTCAACCAGCGCATCCAATGTCCTCCAGATAGTTCCTTGCTCGTCGCCGATTTCTATGGGTATGTAGAAGGCTCCCACCCGCGCTTCCCTAAGCGTCGATGATGCCCGCGCTTATGGCCTTGCCGCGCAGGTCGCCCTGCTGGTCCAGGTGGCTTCGGATCTGGCTGATGGCCGACTCCAGCAAGCCGGAGTCCAGCGACTCAGCGGCCTCGGCGTGATCGGCTTCCGACAGCAACTCCGCCGTTCGTTCGCTCACCTGCTGCAGCGTCCAGTCCACCTGGTCCGCCACGGCTTCGATGCCCTTGGGGAAGTCTCGGTGGGACGCGCCGGGAGTGCCCAATTTGTCGTACCCGCCGCCGTGCCAGTGGCCGGGCTTGTCGTGGCAGTCGAAGCGGATGATTTCCTCGTTGCCCACATCGATCCCGATGGTCGGGCCGCCGCACCACGAGCCGCGTACGTTGAGGGCCCGGACCGGCCAGACGTAGGCCATCACCTGGCCGTCCTGTGACAGCGGCAGGTGTAGTTGGTTCCCCAGGTACTTTTCGCCATTCCTCTTGGTTGCCATCTATGTTTTTCCTCCAGATTTGGGCTAGATGCCGATTTGGCTGAACTCGAAACTACCACACAGACTCAGCGAATACAATTGTTGGCCACGGTAAGGCAGGGTCCCTTGGTTCTTGATGTCAAACCGACAAGTGTGTTCTTGGCGCACTGGTTTAACCGAGGACGGGCTGCACCTCGACAAACCTGTCCGGAGCCTTACGTGGAGTTCCGGGCGAACGAATCAGGTAACAACCAATGGACGCCCGAAACGAGCCCCAGTGCTACGGGTTGATGACGCTTGGCCGGTTCTCCACTATGAACGTTTCCCGCCGCTCCACGAAATCCAGCACAACGTTCGTCAAGGCATCGGGCCGGTCAACTGCGATGGCGTGCCCGGCGTCATAGACGTAGGACAGACTGCAGTTGAGCACCTCTGCCTTCCAGATTCCTCCGGCCCCCCGCGAAACCAGACGGTCCTCCTGCCCGAACACAACAAGCGTGGCACAGATCAGCTCGGCCAACCGCCGGGGGGCATCGACGCCGTCTGCCCGCAACTTTTCGGCTAGCGACGATAGCAACGCAGTACGTTCTGGGCCTGGCTGTGGTGTTTCGGAATTTGCGGGATGAGCCAGCATGACATTGGCAGCTTGTTCCGGAGTGTGCCACTGATTTGCGGCTGATGGCTCCACGAAGGAGGGAGATACCACCACCAGCGTAGATACGGACTGAGGGCGCAGCAGGGCCAGCTTGAAGGCGGCATCCGCTCCCAGCGATGTGCCGACAAGGGCGTAGGCATCCAGCCCGGCGGCTTCGGCGGTCTTGGCCACGGCTTCTGCCACGTCATACGAGTCTCCGGTTTGTGCGGGAGGTTCGAGGCTGATGACCCGGTAGCCTGCGGACAGGGAATCGGACAGTACCCGCGATTCCCACGGGGTCCAGTCCAGCAGGACTACTGGTTCGCCGCTGCCTGAATCGGTGTAGCGGAGGCCTGAATTCTCTGATGCCATCGGCTAGAACTCTTTGATTCTGGGCAGGACCTCCCGCCCGAAAAGCTCGATTTCGTTCATGATGTCGCGGTGTGTCAGGGTGGGCTGCTGGAAGAACAGGTCGATGACCCCTGCGCCGCACCGGTCGTGGTAGGCCTTGATCTGCTCCGTGACCTGGTCCGGGCCGCCCACGAAGGTCAAGCCGGGCGACCCGCCAACGATGTCGCCCGACGCACTGCCAGCGAACACGTGGCCATAGTCGATGTCCTGCCCGGTTCGCTGTGCCTGGATCACCTGGGCCACCGACGAGCGCATGGCCATCCCTCTCGCCCGGCCCTGGTCCTCTTGCTGATGGAACCACTCCCATGCCTTCTCGTCGGTTTCTGCCAGGTAGACACTCCCCCGGAATACGACCTCGTCGGGCTCCGGCTTCCAGCCGGCTTCCGCACACCAGTTGAAGTACTTGTCGGTGATGGTCGCTACCTCCTCCACCGGCAGGAACGACACGCCCAATCCCAGGTGATGCGTCGCGGCGAAGTGCACCGCGTCGTCGCTGCGGGTGGCCACAATGGCGGGCGGAATTGGTTGCTGCACCGGCCGTGGCCAAACTGACACCGTGCGGTACTGGTAGTAGCGGCCCTCCCACGCGAACGGCTGCGGCTCGGTGAGCGCGCGGAGAATCAGGTCCATGCTCTCCAGCATTCTGCCTCGGCCCTCGGCGGGGTTGACGTTGTACACCTGGTCCTCGTTGGGCGTGCCGCGCAGGAATCCCATAACCAGGCGGCCGTTGGTCAGGTTGTCCAGCAGCGCCAGTTCCTCGGCGATGCGCACCGGGTTGTTCAGTGGCAGGAGGTGGCCCAGCATGGCCATGCGCGCTTTCTTGCAGCGCTCGGCCACCGCTGCAGCCATCACCGATGGCGTTCCTGTGGAGATGCGACCCGAGTAGTGGTGCTCCGAGAAGCTGATCCACTCGAAGCCCAACTCCTCAGCGAATTCGCATTCCTCGATGCCGTCCTGGTAGCTCTGGACCGACAGTTCCGACTCGTTGTAAGCCGGCGGTGTCGGCCAGGTGGGAGGAAAGTCCCGCCTCGTCGCGTACCCCATGGCCCCCAGGTACGATGCCTTCATAGCTCGCTCCCCTTTGTCCTTGTACTTCCTCTCATCAGGAAGGGTTCTACTTCTCCCCCTCTCTTGAGGGATAGGGTTGGGGTGAGAGTGAAATCGCTGGCACCAACATCACTGCCACGTAGGGTCTGTTGGTCGCTGTCCTAAAGTTCAACCAGATCGTAAGACAAGGTGTTGAAATTCTCGTGCCCGTTTTCGGTAATGAGGATCATATCCTCGATCTGGTACGAACCTGTGCTGGCGGAATAGTAGGGGGCTTCCAGGCACAGCAGCATGCCCGGCTGCAGCTCGCTGTGCTCGTTGGCGCTGATGAAGGGCGGCTCCTCGACAAAGGTGTCCAGCCCGATGGAGTGGCCGTAGTGGCCCCGGCTGTATCCCGGGAACCCACGGGCCCGCATCACATCGTCGGCCGCCCGGTAAACATCGGAGATGGCGGTTCCGGGACGCATCACCTCACGGGCTGCTGCGTGGGCCTCGGCCAGCGCGTCGTGAATCCGGCGCTGGTCCGCAGTCGCTCTGCCGAAGGCGAAGGTGCGCCCACAGTCGCTGTAGAACCCGCCAATTGAAACGCCGCAGTCGAACTTGACCAGGTCGCCGGAGTGCAGGCCCGACCGGTCACCAAAGCTGCTGCCGGTGCCGGCGCTGATGAAACCGTGGGCCGACTGGAACTCGCCAAGCGACGGGTCAGCCATGGCCGCCTCCAGTGCCCCGGCCTGGTAGTTGTACTTGATGACCTGGGCGCTCTGTCCTTCCCTGGCATCGCCGATGGCCCGCTTCAGCCCGGCTTCGAACAGCTGCGCGGCGGCCCGGTGCCGGGCGATCTCCTGGGGATACTTGATGGCCCGGAGACCGTAGAGCATTCCCGTAACGTCGACGAACTGGCATTCCGGGTTGTTCTGCTGCAGCCGGAACAGGGTGTCGGCATAAACGTAGCGCAGGTCGATGCCGATGGTTGCGGCTGACAGTCCGCGCTCCTCCAGCATCGATGTCACGGTCTCGTCGATCTCGTCCGGGTTCCACTGCGGCGGGCGCGAAAATTTCGCATCGCCGCCGGACGGCCCCGTGATGACGTCCAAATCGCGGTTTTCGACCCACATGTGGTAGGTGCGGATGTCCTCGATGGAGGTGGCTGCCCGCGCCGCCGGGGCAGCGAAGTCGCTGGTCATCAGCGCCGCCGGTTGGGCCGGATCGGCGGGAATCAATGCGGTGTCCGTGCCCATGAGGCGAAAGGACAGGTTCACCACCGGACTGTAGAACCCGGTGGTATAGAAGATGTTGCCTGGCGTGGTTACGAGGCAGGCGTCAATATCCAATCGCTGCAGCTCTGCCCTTACTCTAGTGCGGACCTCGTCGAACATCCGGAATTCCTCCATTTACATGGAGGGGATTCTACACTTCCCCACGCCTCGATGCACCGGACCGTCGACCCAACTCTTCCGCACCCAAGACGGCAACGGTGTCCCGCGCAATCCGTGGACAAAGCCCCGGTACGGGATTAGCATGCACGTAGCTTGTGAAAGCCGAGTCCTCCAGGACTCGAGGTGTCTGGAGACAAGTATGAGGCTTCGGGGAGATGCCCTCTTCTACGGCTGGTGGGTGACCATCGGCTGTTCGCTGGTGGTGTTCGGCGTTGCGGGCGGCCAGTTTTCCTTTGGCGTCTTCATGAGGCCAATGACGGAGGAATTCGACTGGAGCCGGGGCACACTGTCCGCAGCCTTCGGTGTTACCTACGTGATTTCGGGCCTAATGCGCCCATTGGCCGGTTATCTGGCCGACCGCTACAGCCCAAAGTGGGTGGCGCTTGCCGGCGTACTCATCATGGGCTGGATGCTGGCCCTGATTTCTTCGGTGCAGGCGCTGTGGCAACTGTATGTGCTGTTTGCCTTCATGAGCTTCGGCGTCACCCTCGGAACAGGCCCCATCCTGACCAAGATAGTAAGCCAGTGGTTCCTGACCCGCCGCGGCCTCACGTTGGGACTGGTCAGCGGAGCGGGCTCATTCGGCGCGATGATCCTGGTGCCCGCCACATCCGCCTTCCTCGTGCTGCTGTCCTGGCGGGAGGCCTACCTGTTCCTGGCGGTCTTACTCTTGCTGGTAATTCTGCCCATTGCAATTCTGCTCATTCGAGACCGCCCACAGGACAAGGGACTGGAGCCCTACGGTGCCGGCAACACTGGGGCGGGCGCAGGCAGGCGCCGCGGTGGCGACGTCAACGCCTCTTTCATGGAGGCGGTTCGCACGCCCATGTTCCATAAGCTGACGTTCGGGTACTTCGTTTGAGGGTACTCGATGAGCTTCGTGAATGCTCACTTCGTCACCTATGCCCAGGACCTTGGCTACTCGCCGCTGACCGCGGCCTTCATGTTCAGCATCATCGGCGCCACCTCCATCGTGGGCGCACTCTGGCTGGGGCATTATTCCGACAAGTACGGCCGCCGGGTCTGGCTGGCCATTTCCTACCAGCTCAGGGCCCTTGGTTTCGTAGTGGTGCTTTTGTCCATGGGTATCTCGTTCCTTGGAGTACCGTCGATGGGCATCGTGGCGCTGGTGGCCGGTGTGCTGTTGGTCGGGCTTTCGTGGAACGCGGTGGTGGGTATCACCGCCGCCTACACCGCCGACAATTTCGGCACCGCCCACATGGGGAAGATATACGGCACCATGTTCGCCGTGATGCCCATCGGGTCGGGTGTGGGATCCACCCTCGGCGGCACACTGTTCGACATTCGCGGCACCTATGACTGGGCCATTTGGTCCAACATCGCCCTGCTGATCGCCTCGGCCCTACTGGTGCTGTCCATCGGTGGCAAGCGCCCACAACTGCTGGGCGGACCGGCCCCGGCTGCCGGCGGCAACAACTAGCAGGGACGGCCACCTTTTGGTTGCCCCAGTATCACTGGCAAGGGACTACGGGCCGCCCGATACCGTAACGAAATAGCGCCAGAGCAGGGCGTGTTCATTTTCACGGTCCTTGATATCGATGACCACGGTGCTGGCCTCGCAGCCGACCAAGTGGAACGCGGTGTCGGCACAGACTGTATAACCGGTGTAGTAAGTTGTTTCGCAGGCGTCGACGGCATCTGGCGGATTCTGCGTATGGTTCTCTCAATTGCGTCCGTGCTGTTTGGGCCGTCCGGTGGATTCATGACGTTGATTGAAAGCTGCAAGCCTACGACTCCCCTTGCCTTGATGGTAAACGATTTCTACTCTCCATCGAACGTGATGGTGGAGGGATCCGGGTGCAGCCAGACGTTTCGGGATCCGGGGGCGGGAGTTGCCGTCGGTGATGAAGTCGCCTCCGGAACAGGCGTGGCCGTTGGAGCCGGGGTGGCGGTCGCAACCGGAGTGGGAGTTGTGGTGGCCGTTGGCACGGGCGTAGGTGTGCCGGTGGGCGCGGTATCCGAGTCAATCCCGGCGACGGTCAGGGTGAAGCTGCCGGTCGCTCCTCGCGAATAGGTAGTTGCCTCGATGGTGTAATCGCCTGCGGAAAGCGTCTCACTGATACGAGAGTTGTAGCCCTGGTAATCGTCGTTTCTATACAGAACGTTTCCGCTCCGGCCAATACCCCGCAGCAGTAAAAGGTAGGAGTCCGTTTCCGACACCAGATCGATGGTTACTTCCTAATCTGCGGCGAGAGAGAAAGTGTAATAGCGGGCGTATCGGCCGTCGCGATGTTACGAGTCGCAGTAGCTGGTCCACTCGCCCGCCACTGAGCCGTTGCCGCTCAGCGAACGCGTGCAGCTGTCGCCGGGCAGCGGAGTGGACGTGGGCGACGGAGATGGCGTGGGCGTTGGTGTAGGTTCCGGGGTCTTGGTGGGCGTTGGTGTAATCTGCGGTCTGATAGGGTCTACCGGAGGCGCCCCAGGTATAGAGATGTGGTTGGCTACGCCGAACCCGCTGAAATATTGGGCCACCTTGTAGCCGTTCAATATCTGGGTGTTGATGCGGCGACGAAGTAGCCCCTCTCCGTCGACCCACCACTGCAGTTTCATATCGGCAGGACCGACAGTGGACTCGTCCCTGTCTATCTCGATGGTGGCCTCGTACTTCGTCGTGGACACGCCATCGATGATCTGGCTCCCAGTCCTGCGTAGATTGGTCAGGACGCCAAGACTGTAGCCGCAGAAACCTCCGTCCGGCTCTATCCGATCCAACACTTCCCTCTCGCTGTTCCAAGTCGTCAAAGCTCTTTCGCCGTTGGATTCACTTTTTCTGGTGTCAGTAAATTCTCTGGTATATGTCGTCCCCTGGGGATTGAATCGAGTATGCCTCTCAAAATGGTTCACGGTCCTTTGCGAATCTCCGGAGCCGAAAGAATCACCGAGTCGAATCCGCTGCATCACCATCCGTCCGTTTCCGTCCCAGAACGTCGAGCGAATCCGGTCGGACGCCATCTCGTTGAATTGCTCCTGGATGACAATACCGTCGCCGCCAGAAATAAATGCTCTCATGTCGTAGAATTCCGGCGGCTCCAGGTCGCAAGCGTCGACGGTGATTGCCTGAGTCTGACCGCCGCCGAAGACGAGCCACCAAACTACCATTCCTATAGCAATAATGAGCGCGAGCGCCAAGAATGGAACACCCAGCCTTGGCATTGCCAAACCTCCCCTAATTTGCTGCCGCGGTCAGATTCAGTGTATTACCGCCGTCACTCCTGATTGCAAAGTTGGCGTTTATCCACAACCGATCCGACAAGGTCGCGCCGCTGCTAATGGTCTGGTAATCGTCCGGAATCGCGACTTGCAAGGACCCGAACGAGACGATGCAACGTCGCGTGGTCCTGTGGATGTCTGTGGCAAGGTACGCGCAGGTCCTTTCTCCTGGACTAAGGCGTGTTTGCAAACTCCCCAGCGTCTTTAATCCGCTATGTCAATCAAGGCGGAGGCGTCTCTGACAATCACATGGCGAGGGCCATTGTCCTGCCGAACATGGTGAGACCGGGTTGCTTTTGCTCCGGATCATAGTTTGCAAACACGCCCTAGAATGACCATGGCAAGGGCTCTTTGTCCGGATGGTAAGGCATTCATTTTTCAGCACCTAATCGTGGCGGCGGCAGAGCCCTTGTCGCAAGCGTAAACCGGATAGTCCTTGCTGTACCAGGAACGACCTCTCAAGTTGCTCCACGTCCTCGACCTCGATGTGTAACCGGCGTTGAAGCAGAGACCGCCCGTCGTGCGCAATCTCACGGTGTAGGTGGCCGATTCCGGTAGCGGACACGGCAGAAATATTCGTACGTCGTTGCATTCCCCCACTCCAAGGGAGATGTCCAGGAACCAGATGTTTACCCTGTTGGAGCTATGGCCCTGGTTTCCTCGAGTGTCCACGCAGTCGCCCCCCGGCGCCAGGGTCGGTGTGGGCACCGGCGTGCGGGTTGGCCTGGGCCTGGAGGTCGGTCTCGGAGTGCGGGTGGGCCTGGGTGCCGCCGTTGGCCGAGGTGTGCCGGTAGGTGGCCGCCGCGTGTTGGTCGGGCGGGGAGTTGCGGTCGGTCGCGGCGTTCTGGTCGGACGCGGAGTAGCGGTGGGCCGGAGGCAGTGCAGTGGATGGCAGTAGGTGGGACGAGCGGTAGGGGTAGGAGTCGACGGCTGACATTCTGGCAGGTCAGGCTCAACGATGCAGATATCTCGCGGACTAGCCTCAGCGCCGGTTCCCGTCTCTCCGCCCACGCCGGCCTCCCGGCCAGCGTCATCTGCAGGGCGGCTGCAGCAGACCGAACTGCTGCCACAGCCAATAGCGCCGCGAGGGCCAGTTTCGAACTGACAAGCATGAGGGAACCACTCCACCGTTGTGGTTACGAAACGCGGCCTCCCTTCCGCTCGTATTTAAAACATTCGCTGGTGGTATTGGACTTGGTTTCGGAACTCCTCGACTTTGATTGCCGTGCTGGAAACGCCACAAAGCGGGGTGATACTCACTGAGAGATGAAATCTGGACCCGCCGGCGCCGCCAAAGCGAGGCTCCCGTTTAGATCCTTCCTGTGCGGATTCTGGTAATTTGTGCTCGTAGTTGTGTCCGTAGGTTTTGACCTTTCCCAAAGATATATTGCGCAAACTTAGCAGTAATCAGCCTGGATTTCTGTTCATTCAGGGAAATGCACTGTACCCCTCCAAATTGTTCAAACATAGCTGGCATGACACTAATGTCGAAACGAATTGATGCTGAATTGCAGAATCTACTGACCGTAGTCGTCCTGTTGATTTGAGGCCCCGGTATCGATAGGGGACCAGTGTCAGGAGTCTGGTCGATTTGATTCTGCCTTCCAGACAGCAAAAGCCCCGGCCGGGAAATTCCGGCCGGGGCAACGGTTTCACCGTAGGATGGGGCTACTGGGTTATCGGGACCCGCTCAGTGGAGCCGTCGGGCAGCACCTTCAGGCCAACTATGGGAGAGATCTGTTCATTGAACAGCGCAATGATGTTGTCCCGGTTGTCCTCGTCCTGACGGGCGATGAAGCCGGGCACCACGTGTTCCGTGGCCACCACGTTGCGCATGTGGTCCATCAGGGCGTCCGAGAACTCCTGGTATTCCAGACCGGCGTCGATGTTCCGCTGGATCCAGACCTCGTTCCACGCCGGGGTGACGCGGATGGCCTCCAGCTCGTGCCGGGCGCCTTCCTCGATGATGATCTGCTGGATGTCGGAAGGCAGGCCTTCCCAGAGATCCCGGTTGACAATCACGGTGTTGAGCAGCTGGCTGGAGAGCGGGCCAACCATGTAGTCCGTCACTTCGTACCAGCGCTGGGCGTGAGCGGCGAATGCCACCGTTACGCCGCAGTCGAGAATGCCGCGCTCCAGGGCGGTGTAGACCTCGGCGAAGGCAACGAACTGGGCGTTGGCGCCAAAGCCCTCGATCCAGTCGGACAGGGCCGAGCCGTGGCTGCGCACCTTCCGTCCCTCGAAGTCTGCCAGTTCCTGTATGCCCTGCTTGCAGAAGAAGAACTGGTCGCCTCCGGAAACCCACATATGGGAGATGACCTTGCCGCCGTCGGTGTTCTCCTCGAACAGAGCGTCGAGGGTAGGCCCGATGGCCTGAGTCACTTTGAACTCGACCTCATGGTCCGGGTAGACACCGTACATGATGGCCAGCTCGGCCTCAGGCATGTGGCCGGAGACATAGCCGCTGGTGATCTCGGCCCAGGACAGGGTGCCGTTGGTGACTTGCTCCAGCGAGTCCGGGCCTGCGATTCCCAGCTCCGGGAATGAGGTGATGGGCACCAGCACCTTGCCGTTGGTGCGCGCCTCTATCTCTTTCTTAAAGAAATTATCCCACAGCTCGCAGGGAGCAACGGTCCGGTTGATGCAGGCAAACTGGATCTCTATCGGTTCGCCATCGTAGGTCATTTCCGTCGGGTTGGTGAAGTTGGCGACTTCCACCAGGTTCTTGTAATAATCGGAGTCAAAGAGGTAGCTCTCCCTCTCCAGTCCGGCGAGGTTCACCTGATCGTCGGCATCTCCCAACCCTTCGGCGGGAGCGGGACCGACCAGCGTGCTGAAATCGCCGTCGCCGAGGTAGAAGGCTCCGGGACCGCCGCTGCGGGCCTCGGCTGCTGCCACCAACGCCGGATCAAGGTCCGACATCATGGCGTCTTCCTCTTCCTCCTCCATCATCGCTTCGGTTGGTTCGGGTGCTTCAGTCGGGGTCTCTGTGGGGGGAATGGCAGTGGGTGCCGCTGCGGGCGCCTCGGTAGCTGCCGGTTCCTCCGCGCTGCCGCACGCTACCACGAATGCCATTACCAGGATCAATGCCAGGCCCATTAGAAAAGGTTTGACCATTAACACACACTCCTGAAAGTTTCACTTCCCTGCGTGACCCCTCGCACCAAGGGATTCCTGGTTCCCGATTCCAGTACCCTTTGCCGAAAACCCAGCAAGGTTCGGCGGAATATAGCAAAATGATTCGACGGGCGCAATATGGAGTATTCAAACTATGTATCGATTATCGACGTAATTTCTACGAATTATGAATATAATTGTCGCAATCATACTACCGAATACATGAGCGCCACTGACCTTGGTCTTCCAGAAAGATGGGCCTCGGCACATCAGCACCGAGGCCCATCTTTTGTCCTGTATATTCCTTGTCGCCGGAGCGACTCAATCTTCCGACAGAACGGTTACTGGATTCTTTCTCCAGTGCCATCGGGCCGTATCTTCAGGCCCACGATGGGGGCGATCTGCTCGTTGAACAGCTCGATCATGGCGGGCCTGTTGGCCTCGTCCTGTCGCCTGACGAAACCGGGTATGACGAAGTCCGGAGCCACCACGTCCTTTTGGTGCTGCAGCAGCTCGGGCGTGAACTCCTGGAATATCATGCCGGCCTCAACGTTTCGAGGAATCCAGACCTCGTTCCACGCCGGGGTCACGCGCAGGCCCTCCAACTCGTGCCGCGCGCCCTCCTCTACCATTATCTGCTGGATATCGGGCGGCAGCTCGTTCCAGACGTGCGGGCTCAAGATGAGGGTGTTCACGGCCTGGGTGGCCAGCGGGCCAACCATGTAGGTGGTCACCTCATACCACCTTTGGGCCACCGAGGCGAAAGCAACGGTCACGCCGCAGTCCAGCACGCCGCGCTCCAGTGCTGTGTAGACCTCGGCGAAGGCCACGAACTGGGCGGCAGCGCCAAATCCCTCGATCCAGTCGGACAGCGCAGAACCATGGCTGCGTACCTTGCGGCCTTCGAAGTCAGCCAGCGTCCCGATGGGTTCCTTGCAGAAGAAGAACTGGTCGGCGCCGGAAATCCACATGTGGGAGATTACCTTCCCGCCTTCGCTGTTCTCCTCAAACAGGCTGTCCACCAACGGGCCGATCGCTTGCTGGACCCCCATATAGTGCTCGTGGGTCTCGTAAACACCGAACAGGATCTGCAGCTCGGCTTCGGGCATGGCACCCGATACGTAGCTGCTGGAAATCTCCGCAAAGGACAGGCTGCCGTTGGTTATCAGGGACAGCGAGTCCGGCCCGGCGATGCCCAGCTCCGGGAACGAGGTGATTTCGATCAGCACCTTTCCGTTGGTGCGCTCCTCTATCTGCTTTCTGAAGAAATGATCAAACAGCTCGCACGGAGCGACGGTCCGGTTGATGCAGGCGAACTGGATCTCAATTGGCTCGCCGTCGTAGGTCATCTCGGTGGGGTTGGTGAAATTCGCCTTCTCCACCAGGTCGGCGTAGTACTGGAGCTCGAATATATACTTCTCGCGCTCCAGACCGGCCAGGTTGACCATGTCATTGGCATCGCCCAGGCCCTCAGCGGGCGCCGGGCCCACCAACTGGTTCAGGTCGCCGATGTAGAACGCCCCTGGCCCGCCGGCCCGCTCGGCCGCCGCCGCCACCAGGGCAGGGTCCACGTCGGCCATCATGGAGTCATCTTCTTCCTCCTCCATCATGGCCTCGGGGGTATCCGTGGGATCAGGAGCAGGAGGACTGGTGGGAGCCTCCGTGGCCGCGGCTGGCGCTTCCGTGGCCTCAGGTTCCTCGGCGCTGCCACACGCCCCTATTAGGGCCAGCAGAAGGACTAATATCAGGCCTGATAGAAATGCTCTTACCATTGGCACACACTCCTGAGTAATTTCCACTCCCCTTCGGCAGCTCGGCGATAAAGAGACAACCAGTCAAGTGGCCGGGACCGCTGAGGTGGTTCGGCAGAATATAGCAGACGAATGATGTGCAATCAACTTGTACAAATGACAATATACTAACTGGCACATTATATTTTGTTTTCAACGTTATTCGTAATAATTATTTTGGCAGGGATATACAATTCGATCTAACGTTGATGGTCTCCGTAAACCTCGTCGGGATCCGTTGGTCAAAAGAACAGGCCCCGAAATGTATATCCGGGGCCTGTCCAGATTCCAGGGGACGGTTGAGACGTTGCAACCATCCCGATTTCGAGTCTATTCGATAAACGTGAGCGCACCGTCGGCTTCGATCTCCACCTTTGCCCACGGGGCCACCACATCGTTCCAGATGGCAATCTCTTCGGGGCCAACCCTCACGATCCAGTTGGGCAGCACCCGGCCCAGGGCCACCTCCTCGTATACGAACTGTTTCATCTCGGGAGACCATTCGAGGAAGGTCATGCCCTTGTCGACATTGACCTCCACGCCTGTCTCATTCCAGACGGCGGCCAAACGGAGGTTCTCCAGCTCCATCTTTGCGCCCTCTTCGATGATGATGTTCTGGAGGTCCTCCGGGATGCGGGACCAGGTGTCGCTGTTCATGGTCTCGAATCCCATTGGCATCGAAATGAACGGGCCAATCAGGTTCTCGGTTACCTCGTACCAGCGCTGACCATGCCCAGCGTGGGCACCGGTAACGCCGGCGTCAAGGATGCCGCGCTCCAGAGCCGTGTACACGTCGGCAAAGGCCATGAACTGACCCTCTCCGCCTAGTCCGTTGATGGCGTCGGTCATCGTGGTTCCGTGGCTGCGGGTCTTCAGTCCTTCGAAGTCCTCCAGTTCGGCGCCGCGGTTTGAGAAGAAGTACTGGTCATTGCCGCCGTACCAGATGTGATAAATCAGCTTCCCGCCCTGGGTTTCCTCTTCAACACCCGCGTCCAGGTAAGGCAGCAGGGCGGTATTGGCCTCGTGTTCCGACTTGAAGTCCTTCCAGAGGCCCCAGACGTAAATGATGTCGATCAGGGGCCAGGTCCCGCCAACGTATGCCGGCTGGATCTGGGCGAACTCAATGGTTCCCTGCTCCACGAGTTCGATCATGTCTGACCCGGCCAGGCCCAGCTCGGGGTAGCTGGAAACCTCGAAGTCCACCTGTCCGTTGGTCCTTTCCTTCACGTTCTCTGCGAAGTACGCGGTCTGGAGAACGCAGGGCAGCAACGCCCGGTTGATGCAGGCGTACTGGATGTTGTGACTCTCTCCGCTGGAGGTCAGCGGCGTCGGGTCAAGCAGCTTTGCCTTTTCAATCAGGGAGGCGTAGTAGTCGGTCTCGAAAATGTGGCGATGCTTCTCCACCATAGCGAGCGGAACCATGCCGTTGCCGTCCCCCATGGGATCGTCGAGTACCGTCTCGCCGGTGTCTTCGTTTACCATCTCGGAGACGCCCGGAGCGGGCCCCACGAGACGGCCGAAATTACCGTCGCCGATGTATATGGAACCGGGTCCGCCCGCCAACTCGTCGGCAAGAGCTACCAGGGCCGGGTCGATATCCCCGGTCATTGTAGTGTCTTCCTCTTCTCCCTCCATGGCCGCTTCAGTGGGAGCGGGCGCATCTGTGGGAGCCACGGTCGGGGGAGCTGTGGTGGCAGCTGGGGGCTCGGTGGCCGCCGGTTCCTCCGCACTTCCGCAGGCCATCACGAAAGCCATCATCAAAATCAGTGCCAGGCCAATCGCTAAAGGCTTTGTCATCAAGTCACTCTCCAGAACATTTTCCCAATCCAAGCGAACCGGAGATCTTCACGGTTTCGGATAGCCATTTTCGGGCAGCCTGTTGCGTTCCGAAAATTTGCCCGGCTCGATGGTTCGGCGGAATATACCAAATCAACTATCGCACTGCAATACATTTTGCGATTATCAATTTCGATTGCGCCGAGTAACTCAACCTTGTTTCGAGTAACGGCATAAATGTAACGAATAGCATATCTAATTTGCCCAGATATAGTTGCTAAAATCGTTATCGAAAGTAGAGGGGATTTTGAAAAATATCGGGCCCCCGGCAACAATTGCCGAGGGCCCGATGACCGCTGCGCGTCAGAATCCATCGACTATTCTATGAGGGAGGCGCTGCCGTCGGGATTGATCAGGATGTTCGCCACGGGACCTACGGTCTTGTTGAAGAGTTCCACGGCCTCGGTGTCGTAGCCGCCCACGCGGTTCACCCATTGAGGCACGACTTTCTTGAGAGCGACCTCTTCAAACAGGAAGGTGCGAATTTCCTCACTGAATGGGGTGTAGATCATACCCTGATCCAGCAGCTTGGGTATGCCCAGGTTGGACAGAATGGGAGTGAGCCTGAAGAACTCCAACTCGTACCTGGCTCCCTCCTCCAGGAGGATGGCCTGGAAATCGGCTGGCAGCCCGTTCCAAACGTCGGGATTGAACGTCGCGTTCTCCACAGTGAACAGCGGCAGCGGGCCGGCCATGTAGTCTGCCACCTCGTACCAGCGCTGTCCGTAGGCCGCGTTGGCGCCCGTCACACCTCCGTCAAGGATGCCACGCTCCAGAGCAGTGTAAACCTCAGCGAACGCTACCCACTGCGCTTCCGAGCCCATCCCGTCGATCATATCGGACAGTGCTCCGCCGAAGCTCCGCACCTTGAGACCGTGGAAGTCCTCCAGTTCCGTAATGGGCTCCTTAGAGAAGAAGAAAATCTCATTCTCCGGGACACGCCACATCTGGAACACCGTTACGCCCCCGCCGGTCCTGTCCGCGATCAGCTGGTCCAGGTCGGGGATGGCGGCCACTGTGGCTTCGTAGAAGGTCTGGTTATCCTTATAGATTCCCCACAGGTATTTCATGTCCATTGCCGGCAAGTCGCCGGCGGTGTACGCCGAAGGCAATTCGGCGAATGAAAGGGTGCCGTTTTCAGTGAGCTCCAGCACGTCCTCGCCTGATATACCCAGTTCGGGATAACCGACGATTTCGATCTTCAACTGCTGGTTGGTCCGCTCGTATACCTCGTCCGACCACCATTCGGCCAGCTTGCAGTGTGTGAGGGACCGGTTGATGCAGGCCAGCTGGAACGAAATACTCTCGCCGGTGGTGGTGGCCTGCGTCGGATCGGTGTAGTTGGCCCGCTCCACCAGCTCACGGTAGTAGTCCGAGTCAAAAACATACAGGTAGTCTTCCAGCCCCTCGTAGGGAACTCCATCGTTGTCCCCGATGTCGTCCTCTACATACGTGGGGACCGGCCCCACCAGCTGGTCCAGGTCACCAACGTAAAAGGCGCCGGCCCCGCCTGCCTTCTCTGCCGCGGCGGCCTTCAGAGCCGAGTCCTCATCCTCCATCATCACTTCGGTGGGTTCTTCTTCCATCGCCTCTTCCGTGGGTGCCTCGGTTGGCGCCACGGTGGGTGCAATGATTGCTGTGGGCGGAGGCGGTTCGGGCGAGGCGGTCGGCTCCTCTGCGCTGCCGCATGCAAGCAGCACGACCATGAACAACGCAAGAATTCCAGCCAACGAAAGATATCTCGCCGATGACAGGGTTCTCATGCACAACACTCCTGAAACTAGGGTTGCCCCATCGGCCTGCAAGGGAACGCTGCCGACTTTGACGGGTGATTTCGTCGCGTTCCCAGCCGATTGGCGGGGAATATAGCAGAGGCGATGTCCATGGACAAGGTTTTCGATGCATATATATTTGTGAAAATCATAACAATACATTGATATACTGCATTCTTACTACGATTAACGTAAGAAACCGGAGAAATAGTATCAGTATTATGGTCTCTACAGAAAAGGAAACGGAAGCGCACAACCGAAAAACGCAACATGAGCGAACTCGGACTCAATTGTGGGAACAGTAGAGGGAACAGTGCTGCCCTGGAGGGGAAACCGTGCGGTACTCAGCGGGCAGCGAGTGGCGGTGGCCCCGACAGTTCGTCTCCGTTGATGGCCCGGTGCAGTGCCACCACCGAATGCCCCAGCGACTTCAGGTCGGCGATGGCCTGGGAGTCCGATAATTGGCCGTCCTGGAAGTGCCGCGACTGCAGGTACACCATCCCCGGCACAACGTGGGCCCCGAACCAGGCGAGCACCGGTCGCAACTGCGTATCGACAGAAAGGAAGTGGTGGTCGGTGGCGCCCATCCCGATCATTCCGCAGGCCTTGCCCTGCAGCCCCTCCACCGGCACATGGTCCAGCAGGTTCTTCAGCGCCCCCGTGAACGATGCCCGGAACACTGGCGTGGCGATCAGGTACATGTCAGCCGCGACCACCCGCTCCACCACCGCCAGGGTGTCGTCGCTGTAGTCGGACAGAGGCCGCCCGTCGGCGAAGGAAATGCGGTGATCGCCGAGGTGGAGGATCTCAACGACGGGAGCTCCCGCGCCTCCCACTCCGGAGGTCGCGGCCTGAATTGCCTGGTACAGCCGGCCCGGGCGGGTTACGGTACCGTGGATGGCCAGCAGGGTCGCGGGCATGGCTTGCTCCTTGAGATATTGCGCGTGGTAGACGGCGCTAATAAAGCAGCCCCAAAATTCCTTCCCATTGATGGAGGGAGGGTTAGGGTGGGGGTGAAAGGTAACGCAATAGAGTCGGAAACGGAACAATGCAAGTTCGGAGGAATCTTCGAGAGGAGTCCCGTTAGCGTCCGGCCTCCGCCGCCTTGGCAGCAGTGTACCGATTCACCGGCTTGGGCAGGCCCAGGTTGGCTCGCAGTGTGTCAGCCTCGTACTCGGTGCGGAACAGACCCCGCTCTTTCAGGATGGGCAGCACCTGGTCCACGAAATCATTGAATCCTTGGGGAAGCACGGAACCGCTCAGCATGAACCCGTCGCACGCTCCAGACTCGAACCAGTCCTGCATGGTGTCGGCCACGTGTTCCGGCGTGCCGATGAAGGCGTGGCGGCCCGTGGTCACCTGCAGCGCCATCTCCCGCAGCGTGAGCTCCTTTTCCCGGGCAGTTTTCTTGATGCTGTCGGTGGAGCTCTCCCAGCCGTTCCTGCCGAAGTCTCCCAGCTCCGGGAAAGGGGCGTCCAGGTCGTATTGGGAGAAGTCCATATCGTTGAAGAAGCGTCCCATGTAGTTCAGGGCCTGTTCGATGTCCACCAGTCCCGCGATTTCCAAGTACTTGGCCTCCGCTTCCTCGGGCGTGCTCCCCACGATGGGTGAGCAACCTGGCAGGATCAGGACTTCCCCGGGGTTGCGCCCAGCCTCCGCTGCCCGGCCCTTGACGTCGGCGCTGAACGCCTCCAAGTCTGCTCGCGTCGCCTGGCCGGTGAACACGGCGTCGGCGATGGACGCCGCAAACCCCCGTCCGGCCTCCGACGATCCCGCCTGGATCAGCACTGGCCTACCCTGAGGTGAACGGGAGATGTTCAGCGGGCCCTGGACCGAAAAGAACTCCCCCGTGTGGTCTAGCCGGTGCATCTTGTCCGGTTCAATGAACTGCCCGCTGGGCTGGTCCCGGATGAATGCGTCATCCTCCCACGAGTCCCACAGGCCCTTGGACACGTCGATGTATTCAGAGGCCATCCGGTAGCGCAGGTCGTGGGCGGGGTGTTCCAGGTTCAAATCCCCTGCGGTCCCGTCCCATGACTTAGCGTAGTTCGCCGCCGACCCCTCCAGTGGGGAGGTAACAACGTTCCAACCGGCCCGCCCGCCGGAGATGTGGTCGATGGACATGAACTGCCTCGCCACGGTGAACGGGTCGCTGTACGTAGTTGAGAGTGTGGCAGCCAGGCCGATGTGCGTCGTTTCCATGGCCAATGCTGCCAGCAGGGTTAGCGGCTCGAAGCGATTGAGGAAATTGGGGTGCGACTTCTCGCTGATGTACAGTCCGTCCCCAAAGAAGGCAAAGTCCAGCTTGGCCTCCTCGGCTTTGCGAGTCAGGTCGCGGTAGTAGTCCAGGTTGATGGCTGCATCGAGGACGGCGGTGGGATGCCGCCACGACGCCATGTTGGAGCCGGTTCCCGCCAGGAAGAATCCCAGGCGCATCTTCCGATCGTCAGCCATAACTCAAACACCTCTTACTCTCCCCCAGGGAGGAGGTTGTGATGAGGGCATCCCTCACTTGCTCAACTCGCCCAGCAACTCGAACGACCGCAGACGTTTGTCGAAGCTGTCAACGGCCGTCACCGCGATTATCTCATCGGCTCGGTACTTCCCCTGAACATCCAGCAGCTGGTTCCTGACGGACTCAGGTGCTCCGTGCACCACCCCGGCCTGCCGGACGATGATCTCGTAGCCCTCGCCGGATTGGCGCCCGAACTCTTCGCCGGCCTCGACGCTGCCGACGGTCAGGGTGCGACCGCTTACCAGCCTGATTCGCACCACCTTTATCTTCGCCGCATGTTCGGCGGCCTCTGCGTCGGTATCCGCCACTATGATCGGCAGTGCCAGCATGGTATAGGGACGAACTCCGTCCTCGGCGTCACCCTGAGCCTCCCGGAGGGCGAACCCCGCGTGGTAGCGGCGCACTGCCTCGGCCATCTCGTCTTCGTCGTTGTTCAGGAACAGCGCGAACACGTAGGGCATGCCCATTGCCGCCGCCATGTCGCCGCTGGAACGGGTGGTGCCCAGCAGGAACAGGTCCGGAGGCTGTGGCGCCATA
Organism: Dehalococcoidia bacterium; assembly: GCA_963664175.2. Taxonomy (GTDB): domain Bacteria; phylum Chloroflexota; class Dehalococcoidia; order Lucifugimonadales; family UBA3495; genus VXOI01. Next base: position 18,598 of record CAXXOI010000059.1, on the reverse strand, counting down.
GGGCTGGCCTGCAGTCCGTACAGCGGATGCTCCGGGTCAAGTTCGTTGGAGAGAAACTGGCGCAGTTCCACCAACTTTTCTGCCAGCGTCATTGACGGTTCATCCTGAGCCTGTTGAAGCACGCCCCGGCGCAGCGCTGCAGTCGAACGCGGCAGGCCGCCGGGTCCACGCCCGATGCCCAGGTCCACGCGCCCCGGCGCCAGCGACGCCAGCACGTTGAAATTCTCGGCCACCTTGTAGGGGCTGTAATGCTGCAGCATCACCCCACCGGAGCCGACTCGAATGCTCGACGTGTGGGCCAGCAGGTGCGAAACAAGGATCTCCGGCGACGACCCCATCACGTGGCTTGAGCCGTGGTGTTCCGCCACCCAGAACCGGTGGTAGCCCCAGTCCTCGGCCCGCTGCGCCAGCTCAATGGTGCGTCGCAGGGCATCGGTGGGGGTCTCCGACCCGTGCACCGGGCTCTGGTCCAATATGCTCAGTTTCAGGGCAGGTCCGGACACAGCGGCGTTACCCAATCCAATATTCAATTCACTCATTAGTGCCGGTTGCCAGTTTACCCGATTGAGGTTGGTCAATGTAGATGCGCACAGCTTTGCGCCCTGTTGTTATACAGGGGTCGGATTGTTGCCTGCTCCGCCACCCCGAATTGCCGTCATCCCTGTGCTATTATTCGCCGATAAGCCACCTGAGCTGACTCTATCGACCGGAGAGGTGACCAATGGCCCCTCGCGGCAACGAATGGCTGGCACTGACCAGCGAGGATATCCTGGAACCCGAGATCCCCATCTGTGACCCGCATCACCATTTCTGGGTGCAGCGACCCGAGCCGTTGGACTACCAGCAATACCTCTTGGAGCACCTCGCTACCGATATCAACAGCGGCCACAATGTCCGCTCCACGGTGTTCGTGGAGGCCCGTTCCAGCTACCGCACCGACGGCCCCGAGGAGATGCGCTCGGTGGGCGAGGTCGAGTTTGTGCAGGCCATCGCCGATGCCAGCGCCACCGGCCAGCACGGGCCCAGCAAGGCGGCCCACGGCATCATTGGACGTGCTGACCTCAAGCTTGGCGACGCCGTTCGCCCGGTTCTGGAGGCGTTGCAGGAGGCCAGCCCCAACCGCTTCCGCGGCATCCGCCACTCCGTCGGCTGGGACCCCAGTCCCGAGCTGGACAACCGTGAGGTAGAGGGCTGTCTGCTGCGCGACGACTACCGCGCCGGTGCCCGCGTGCTGGCCGACATGGGCCACGTGCTGGAGAACTCCCTCTACTTCCCGCAGCTTGGCGATCTCGCATCGTTCGCCAACGCCGTTCCAGAAGTCACAATCGTTCTCAATCACCTGGGCGGGTTCTGCCGCATCGGCCCCTACGCCAATCGTGACGAGGAGGTCATGGCCGAGTGGCGCAGGGGTATCGCCGCCGTCGCCGCCTGTCCCAACATTGTCATGAAGCTGGGTGGCATCGGCATGCCCCGCATCGGCTTCGACTGGCACGAACGGGCGACACCCGTCGGGTCGGAGGAGATCGCCGAGTCCATCGCCCCGATCATGAGCTATTTGATCGAGCAGTTCAGCCCAGCCCGCTGCATGTTCGAGAGCAACTTCCCGGTGGACAAGGTGTCCTTCTCATACCACGTGCTGTTCAATGCGTTCAAGCGTGTGTCGGCGGACTACTCCGCCTCTGAACGGGCCGACTTGTTCCACAACACCGCCGCCCGCGTCTACCGTATGGACTGAAAAAAGGAAAGCAGAGGAGCAAACATCAATTCCCTGGCTCCAGACCCAGTCCCCTCCCCGTCGTAGCGAGGGCTAGGGTGGGGGTAAATCTTCAGCATCAGAATTGTAAAAGGAGCAAAGGAAACACTCACAGACACCCTGAAGTATTTCCCCTGTTATTAATGGAAGGCTGGTAGTTACGAAATATGATTGTGAGGATAAACTCAAGGGGACAGGTGACCCTTCCAGCCCACCTCTTGGAAGCCATGGCCGTTGGTCCAGGAGACCGCCTGGTTGTTGAGGAAAGGCCAGACGGCATTCTTCTGAAACCCAGTAGGATCGACCACCGCCGCCTGGGCGTGTTGAGAGACTTGATACCGCCCGACGCTCCACCATTCGATATCCGTGAGTTCCGGGACGGCACCTATGACTCTTCGCTACGGGATTGATTCTTCCGCACTACTCAGGCTGATCATCACAATGTCTTGCCGGGTGTACGACGGATTTAAGAATTCACCAGCCTCCTAATTTTACATCTGCCATCGCCAATCCCTCCCCCTCTGAGGGAAGGGCCAAGGCTATGGTGACCCTCACCAGACCAACTAACGAAAAGGAGCAGCAACATGCCCGAAGTACGACCATTTGAAATTGCAGTTGACGACGCAGTCCTTGACGATCTGCGCCAGCGCATCGCCGACACCCGCTGGCCTGACGAGATTCCCGGGTCCGATTGGGACTACGGCAGCAACCTGGCCTATATAAAGGAACTTTGCGAGTACTGGCGCACCGACTTCGACTGGCGAGCGCAGGAAAAGAAGCTCAATGCCTTTAACAACTGCAAGTCGGTGGTGGACGGGCTGGACATTCACTTCATCCACGAAAAGGGTAAGGGTCCCAACCCGATTCCGCTGGTCATAACCCACGGCTGGCCCAGCACATTCTTCGAAATGTCGAAGATCATCCCGCTGCTGTCCGACCCGGCGGCCCATGGCGGAGACCCCGTCGACGCCTTTGATGTGGTCGCGCCGTCTTTGCCCGGTTTCGGTTTCTCGCAGGCATCCAAAGACCGTGGCATGGAGATCGGGCGCGTCGCAGACCTCTGGGCCAAGCTGATGACCGAGAACCTCGGCTACAGCAAATTCGTCGCTGTCGGTGGCGACATTGGCGCCGGCGTGACCTCACGCCTCGCGTACTCCCATGCCGACAAGCTACACGGTGTCCACCTCACCTCCGTAACGCGCCCCAATCCCTACCTCGGACCTGATGCACGTCCCCTGACCGATGCGGAGAAGGCCCACAGCGCCCAGCGCGAGCGCTGGTTCGCCGACGAGGGCGGCTACAACCACCTCCAGGGCACCAAGCCCCAGACGCTGTCCTATGGCCTCAACGACTCGCCCGCCGGCGTCTGTGCCTGGATCGTCGAGAAGTGGCGCACCTGGAGTGACTGCAACGGTGACGTGGAGAGCGTTTACACCAAGGATGAGCTGCTAACCACAGTCACGATCTACTGGGTCACGCAGACCATCGGCTCCTCGGTGCGCATGTACCGTGAAAACCAGACCCACGTCTGGGACATGGCCAAGGACGAGAAGGTGCCCGCGCCCGCTGGCCTGGCCATGTTCCCCCAGGAGATCGCACGTCCGCCCCGCGAGTGGGCCGAGCGCTCCTACAACGTGGGCCGCTGGCAGGAGATGCCCCGCGGCGGCCACTTCGCCGCCTTCGAGGAACCGCAACTGCTCGCCAACGAGGTCCGGGAGTTCTTCCGCCAGTTCCGTTAGCCTCACCGAACGCCAAATTGAGGGGTGAACCATGCCCGTAACCAGGCTTGAAATCACTTCCGAGAAACCATTCGCCGATGGCCAGTCCTTCGGCGACGTTGGGCCATACACGCAGATCGACGGCATCGCGCACTTCGCTGTTGACCCGTTGCACGAGGCCAACGAGACCATCGCGGACATAGAGCTCGCGCCACGCAATGAGCAGGGGCTAGTGGAGTTCTCCGCCGACTTCCGCATCCTCCGCCCCGATGACCCGTCCCGGGGCAATGGCCGATTGCTACTAGACGTCCTCAACCGGGGCAAGGCCCTGGCCCTGCGCAACATCAACAGCGCGCCGGACATCGCTCCCGACGCGCCGCTGGACCCTGGGAATGGCTTCCTGATGCGCCAGGGCTACACCGTCGCATGGTGCGGCTGGCAGCTCGATGTCCCCGACGCGCCCGGCCTCCTCCGTATCAATGTCCCCGAGGCCATGGAGGACGGCAAGCCGGTGGAGGGAAGGATCGTCGTTACCTTCCAGCCCAACGCGGTCGTCCAGTCGCAGTACCTGTCCGATCGGGGGCATCGCGCCTACCCCGCCGACAGGCTGGAGGACTGGGAGTCAGTGATGACGGTGCAGGACGACGAGGACGTTCGCGAACACGTCATCCCCCGCAAGCAGTGGTGGTTTGGTCGCTACGAGGACGGACGCCTCATCCCCGACCCGTGCTACGTCCATGTCGAGGGCGGCTTCCAGCCCGGCAAGGTGTACCAGGTCATCTACACCACCACCGGCGCGCCCGTCGCTGGCCTTGGCCTGCTGGCCACCCGCGACATCGCGTCACACCTGCGTTTCGGCGGGGACCACAAGCTGGAGGGTGCCTATGCCTTCGGCGTGTCCCAGAGCGGTCGGTTCCTGCGCTCGTTCCTGTACCACGGCATCAACTACGACGAGGAGGGCCGCGTCGTCTACGACGGATTCATCCCCCACGTCGCCGGCGGCAAGCGCGGCGAGTTCAACCAGCGCTTCGCTCAGCCGTCCAGTCAGGCCACCCGCAGCGTCAACAGCCTGTTCCCCTTCGCCGACCTGCCCCAGACAGACCCCGACACCGGCCTGACCGACGGACTACTGTCCCGACTTGCCTCGAAGGGTGACTTGCCCAAGGTGATGTACACCTACACCTCCTCCGAGTATTGGGCGGGCCACGGTGCCCTGGTCCATACAGACCTCGGGGGCACCCAGGATGTCGAGCCGCCGGACGCCGTCCGCGTCTACGCTTTCGCCGGCACCCAGCACGCCCTCGGCGGCCTGCCCCTCAGCGACATCGACCCTGCCGACGGTTACCGCGGCGCCCATGCCTTCAATTGCCTGGAGTACCGGTCGCTGTTGAGGGCTGCCCTCACCAACCTCGATCGCTGGGTGACTGACGGCACGCCGCCGCCGGCAAGCCAGCACCCGCGCATTGCCGACGGCACTGCCGTTCGACCACCGAGCGCCGCGACCAGCCTAGAGGCCGTACCGGGCGTCAAGCTGCCCCAGCCCGTGCGGAAGTTCACCCGCCTGGACTTCGGCCCCGACCCCGGCGTGCCAACCGTCGTTCCCGCCACCGTGGGTCGCGACTACCCGTGCCTCGTCTCCCAGGTTGATGGCGACGGCAACGAGGTGTCCGGCATTCGGCTGCCTCTCGTCTCCGTCCCGCTTGCAACCCACCTCGGCTGGAACCGGCGCCATGCTGACATTGGCGGCGAGGGCCAGACTCTATCCACCGGCGGCGCGTCCGGCGGCACCCTGCGCGGCTCCTCAATCCCCTTCGCCGCCACCCGCGCCGAACGAGAGGCCAGCAGCGACCCGCGCCTCTCCATCGAGGAGCGCTACGAGTCCCGCCAGTCATTCCTCGACCGTATCGAGGCCGCCGCTCGCCAGCTCGTCGCCGACGGCTACCTGCTGGAGGAGGATGTCGTGCCCACGGTGGCCCAGGCGTCCGAGCACTACACCGCCATGGCTGGCTCCCTCGCAGAAGCCCAGCCCGTCGCCGACTAAGCTCCTTTCTCCCCCAATCCCCTCCCCCTCAGGGGGAGGGTTAGGGTGGGGGTGAAATCCCCTGAGAAGATCCCCTCTCCCCCCGGGAGAGGGTTAGGGTGAGGGCGTACCCTCACTGAGATTCAAGTAATTCTAGACAACGGAGGACGCAATGAAATACGACGTTATAGTCATAGGCGCCGGTTCCGCCGGTGGCACCCTCGCCACCCGGCTGGCCGAAGACCCCAACCGCTCGGTGCTGTTGCTGGAGGCCGGCCCGGATTACGTTGGACTCGAGCAAACTCCCGATGACCTCAAGTTCGGCTACGCTCCCCGGGCCTCGGAGATGGGCGCGCCTCACAACTGGTCATTCACCGGCAAGGGCAGCGCCGTCCGCTCCGAGGACGTTGTCGTGCCCCGTGGCCGGGTGGTCGGCGGCACCAGCGCCATCAACGGCCAGGTGTTCCTGCGCGGCGTCCCCGAGGACTACGACAGCTGGGCCGAGTGGGGCAACGACGAGTGGTCCTTCGTCAAGTGCCTGCCCTACTTCCGCAAGCTGGAGACCGATACCGACATTGTCGACGATTTCCACGGCAATAGCGGCCCGGTGCCCGTCCGCCGCCACAAGCGCGAGGCCTGGCTGCCACTGCAGGAGGCGTTCCACGTCTCCGCTACTGCCGGTGGCTACGCCGAGGTCTACGACCATAACCACCCCGACTCCACCGGGGTCGGGCCGTTGCCCATGAACAACCCCAACGGCGTGCGGATGAGCACCGCCCTCACCTATATTACGGAGAACCGGCACCGCCTGAACTACACCATCCGCGGGAATGTCCTAGTCAACCGCATCCTGTTCGATAGTTCGACGGGCTCACCACGCGCGGTCGGCGTGGAGGTCGAAAGCGGGGGCGAGACCTTCACCGTCGAGGCCGATCAGATCGTCCTCAGCGCAGGAGCCGTCGCCTCTCCGCAGATCCTGATGCTCTCCGGCGTGGGCCCGTCCGGCCACTTGCAGGAGATGGGCGTCCCTGTGGTTCACGACCTGCCCGGCGTCGGCCAGAACCTCCGCGACCATCCCCTGTGCGCCGTTCGCGTCAAGACCAAAGCTGACTTCCCCCTCGATGCCGAAGCGCCCCGCATCCAGACGGTGCTGCGCTACACCGCCTCGGGCTCCGACCTGCGCAACGACATGCAGATCCTGCCGTCGTCCTTCTCGACCCCCCTGGGCGGTGACCCCTTCGCCGAGGAGGGCATCCGGTTCACCTGCATCCTCGAGCTGGCCAAGAGCTCGGGTGAGATCAAGCTGCGCTCCACCACGCCCGGCGACAACCCCGACATCAACTGCCGCCACCTCGAGGAGGAGTTCGACCGCCAGCGCATGCGCGAGGCTATCCGCATGTCCTTCGAGTTCATGGAGCACGAGTCCTTCCGCGACATCGTGGAGGAGGCCATCTCTCCCACCCGCGAGGAGATCGAGTCCGACGACACCCTGGATGCCTGGTTGCTGGAGACCGTCGACATCGGCCAGCACCTCTCGGGCACCTGCAAGATGGGCCCATCCAGCGACCCCATGGCGGTCGTCGACCAGTACGGGCGTGTCCACGGAATCGAGAACCTGCGCGTAGCCGACGCCTCGGTGATGCCCGACGTCATCCGCGCCAACACCAACCTGACCACCATCATGATCGGCGAACGCGTAGCCGACTGGCTGATCCAACAGTCCTAGTCCGGGGTGTTAGCCAGTGGTGAGGGCCCTATTACGCTGGTGGTGAGCCCGTCGAACCGCCCTCTCGCCAATCCCCTCCCCCAGCGGGGAAGTCAGGATAGGGGAGAACCGCAAGTCCACTCCCCCAGCGGGGGAGGGTCAGGGTGGGGGAGAACGGTAGGCGTTCACGACCCTTGTCGCGCCCAATGCGACACAAAAGCATAGGGGCGGGTTTCAAACCCGCCCCTTCCAATCTCTCGGTCAGTCCCCTCTCCCGGAGGGAGAGGGTGTACCCTCGTCCCGGCCTAGTAGTGCCGCAGCTCCACCACGTTGTCGTCCGGGTCGTAGATGTACAGCGAGATCCCGTCGCCGTGGGAGCCCCAGCGCTTGCCAGGCCCGACCTGGATTTCCACGCCGATGGCCTCCATGTTCGCTCGCAGCTCGTCCATATCCGTATAGTCGATGACCATGCAGAAGTGGTCCTGGTTCCTCGGCCCGTCCTTGTCCTCCGGCATGTTGTCCGAGGCAAAGAAGTCGATGATGGTGTCGGCGTTCAGCCGCGCCGAGGGAAAACGCACCTCGCCGGCGCGCCACTGCTCCACGCGCTCCGCCTGCAGCCCCAGGACCTCGACGTAGAACCGCAGCGACTCCTCGACGTCGCGGGTGCGCAGGACTATGTGGTCCATCTCGGTGATCTTCACCAGCGGCCTGGTGACCTGCTCGAACTTGGTCTGGGTAGCCATATCAGGCCTCCTCCAAAATCACATTCTGAAAGTCAATGCCAACTATCCGCATTATATGGCGGGACGGCGGGGGTTGTCATGCGGGGCCATTTCTATCACCTATGTGCCAACACTCCACATACTCCCCAGGTGAGAATAGGAAATTTTGCACATCCGGCCCTATCGTTGCATGGTGGGGCGGAGAATACCCTCGTGCTAAAATCAAGATGCCCCTCAATCCAGCAACTATTGCCGAGGAAGTAATGCTGACGCGGTTGGAAGTCAATGGGTTCAAGAACTTGGTTGATTTCAGCCTGGACTTTGGGCCCTATACCTGCATCGCTGGCCCCAACGGTGTTGGAAAGTCCAATATTTTCGATGCAATTCAGTTCTTGGCTCTGTTGACTAGTTACTCAATCAACGAGGCGGCGCTCCAAATCCGAAATTCAGGTGAGGATACTGGATACATAGAGGACCTATTCTTTAGGGAAACCTACGACGAGGCAAAGCGGCTGGAATTTGCCGCTGAAATGATTGTCGACAGGAAGGTAACCGATGACTTTGGTCGTGAGGCTAAAGCTAATTCGACTTTCTTGCGCTATGAAGTATCATTCCGGTTTGACCGGCCCTCCGCCATCACAGGCCCGTTGGGAGGCTTGGTGCTCGAAAAGGAGGTACTTCGACCGATTACCTCTGGAGACGCGTCACATCATCTAAGATTCCGCCATAGCAAACAGAGGTTTCGAGACAGCGCTGTATATAACGAACGACGCAGCAAGTCCGGTTACATCTCGACATCGGTCGAAAATGAGCAAACCGTAATCATCGTTCATCAAGATGGAGGGTCACGCGGCCCAGGGCGGCCAGCTCCAGCAAAGGGCGCTACTCGGACAATTATAGGAACAGAGAATACGTCGGCTACACCTACAATCTTGGCGGCTCGCCAAGAAATGCAAAACTGGCGGATCTTGGCCTTGGAACCTGCTGCCATGAGACGTCCCGACCGCTACACGCAAGGTCCAGGTATAGGAGCTAATGGGGCTCACATTCCGGCTACGCTGAATCACTTTACAAACTCAGACTCCCGAGAAGACACTCTCTCCACCGTAGCTCGTCGTCTCTCATACATGGTTCCCGTTAGAGCTATGAAGGTAGTAAATGACGATATCAGACAACTCTTGTCGCTGGAAATGGAGGAAAGGTCTGGTCTGTTTGTTAGAGCAAATTCAGTATCCGACGGTACCCTGCGATTCCTGGCCCTTGTGGTACTGGCCGAAGTGTCCGGAACCAGGGGCCTCTATTGCATGGAGGAACCAGAAAATGGGATACACCCCGCCAAACTGTCTGCCATGCACGACCTGCTGCAGGACATCGCCATCGATGTCAATGAACCCATTGGCCCTGATAATCCAATGCGCCAAGTGATTGTGGCGACGCATTCACCTTATTTTGTTCAACTTCAGGACTCGGCCGACTTGGTGCTCGCTAGGGAACAAATGTGGCGCTCTGATTCGGGAGAAGTTCTCCACAGTATGAAGTGCAGCCCGTGCGTGAATTCTTGGCGTTGCTACGATGGCAGAAGAGATTATGTGGACTTGATCTCTTTACAGGCTTACTTGATCCCTCCAGAGCAAGCGCAAATCTCATTCCCGTTCTAGATGCATTTATGATTCTTCGATTCCTCCTTGTCTGCGAGGGTTCGTCCGACACAGGACTATTGCCTCACATAGGTCGTCTTCTAGTCCAATTGGGATATAACGACCCTCGAGGGGATAGTTGGCATATCGGTAACCCGTTAGCTGAAAGGATAAGGCAAGGATTGCGACTTTCGGGTGGCTGTGACTTGCTGATAGTTCATAGGGATGCCGATTCTGACGAGGAAACCCAGAGCGCGGGACCGGCAAAGAGAGCGGATGAAATCAGGGAAGCTGTAGATGCCTCAGGTTACGGCGGTATGTGGACTGGAATTGTTCCAGTACGAATGACGGAGACTTGGCTGCTCTTGGATGAAAAGGAGATTAGAAGAGCAGCAGGCAAGCCAAACGGTACCCAATCGCTAAGCTTACCCAGCCAGAGTCAAGTGGAGAGCGAATCGGACCCAAAGGGTTGCCTTGAACGGGCGTTATTGACTGCCAGCGAAACGACCGGTAGAAGGAGGGAAAAATTCGGTAGGGATATTCCTCAAATGCGGCGAGCTCTTATGGAGGAATTGCCAGTGGGTGGCCTTCTTGAACAGGTTCTCTCTTGGGTTCGATTTCGGGACGGTCTAGCAGAGGCCTTAGCTGATGTGAGGATTTGATGATGTTGACATGGGCACTGTCTATGCTCCCAATTCGCCCCGAATTTGAGGGTTGACACGCCTCTGAAACCCGTGTTTCACTATTTCGCGGAGTCTGCGGAGTCTTCAGGCCGCTCCCGGATGCGCAAGGCGCAAAGGGTGCCGGCGGGCGGATTCACCCAGGAAAACTAGGGAAAGGACGGGTTGGCACCGTGCCGGAACGCACCCAACAAGATCAGCAGGAATCTGGGCTAGGACGATAGCCAGATGATTGCCCTCTTTAGAAAACGGAAGCCTCAAGTGTTGAGAGGCTTCCTTTCTCTTTCCGGGAAACCCTTTTCCCTCCAGATGTTAAGCCCCGATTTATTCGGGGCTTCTTTTTTGTCCCGGCCTGAGCCGGCCAGTGGGCGGGAAATGCTGCCTGCCCCGGCGCGCTCCAGGCTGCAGGTACAGGGATTATGCCCAGCAGGGTCCCGCTCATCGACTTTGACGTTACCGGACCGGCGGCATCGTCTGTCCCGCCAGCGTGCTGTCTCTCTCCGAGAGGGCAAGGTCGGTCGATGGCCTCACTGGGCCATGTCCAAAGCGAAACACCAGTTTATAGACAGAGGGAGGATCAATGCGCCCCAACCTGAATAAGGTACAGGTTAACCTTTGGCCCCTTGGCGTCCTGCTGCTCGCAGCCGCGCTGGCCTTTGCGGTAATTGCGTGTGGTGGCGACGAGGAGGAACCCACCAGCGCGGCCGCGGGCACCGCTGGTCAGACCGCCGGGGAAACGCCTCAGGCTGCCTCGCAGGCCTCGTCCGGCCAAGCTTCGGCTCCGGCCAACACGCCCCTTCCGACCGTGGACGCGGCGAGAATTTCCGAACTGCAAGGCGATATCAACATCGACGGCTCCAGCACAGTCTTCCCGATAACCGAGGCAATGGCTGAGGAATTCGGCAACGCCACGAATGGCAACGTGCGCATCACCGTGGGCGTGTCCGGCACCGGCGGGGGATTCAGTAAGTTCTGTGCCGGTGAGACCGTCATCTCCGACGCGTCCCGCCCCATCAAGCAGAGTGAAGTGGACCTGTGCGCTGAGAACGGCATCGAGTATATAGAGCTACCCGTTGCCATCGACGGCCTCAGCGTGATGGTAAACCCAAGCAACGATTTCGTCGAGTGCATGACCGTGGACGAGCTCCACACCATTTGGGCCCCGGAGGCCGAGGAGGTCATCACCAAGTGGAACCAGGTTCGCCCTGAGTGGCCCGACCGGGACATCGGCCTTTACGCTCCGGGCGTGGACTCCGGCACCTTCGACTACTTCACCGAGACGGTGAACGGAGAAGCGCAGGCATCGCGCGCCGACTTCCTGCCCAGCGAGGACGACAACGTCCTGGTCACCGGCATCGCCAACGACCAGGGAGCGCTGGGCTACTTCGGCTACGCCTACTACGCCGAGAACGCGGACCGGCTGAAGCTGGTGGCCATAAATGGCGGTGACGGCTGCGTGCTGCCCACCGAAGAGACTATCAACAACGGCACCTACGCGCCCCTGTCGCGGCCGCTGTTCATCTACGTCGCGTCGGCCGCACTCAACGAGCCCCACGTAAAGGCCTTCGTTGAGTATTTCCTGGACCCAGGCAACCGGAACTTCATCAGCGAGACCGGGTACATCCCGTTCCCGAATGAGATATACGCACTGGCCCTGCAAAAGTTCCTGAGCGGAAACACTACGCTGGGATTCGGTGGCGACAACCGCTTCCACGGCACCGTCGAGGAAGTGCTCAAGATGTCCATGGGCCTCGCTGAGTCGTCGTCCCAGACCGCGATGACCGACCTTTCCTCCCTGAAGGGGGACATCAACATCGACGGCTCCAGCACAGTCTTCCCGATAACCGAGGCAATGGCTGAGGAGTTCGGCAACGCCACCGGCGGTAACGTGCGCATCACCGTGGGCGTGTCCGGCACCGGTGGGGGTTTCAGTAAATTCTGCGCCGGTGAGACCCACATCTCCGACGCGTCCCGCCCCATCAAGCAGTCTGAGGTGGAGCTGTGCGCCGAGGCTGGCATCGACTATATCGAGCTCCCCGTCGCCATCGACGGCCTCAGCGTGATGGTCAACCCGGCCAACGATTTCGTGGAGTGCATGACCGTGGACGAACTCCACACCATCTGGGCCCCGGAGGCCGAGGAGGTCATCACGAAGTGGAACCAGGTTCGCCCTGAGTGGCCCGACCGGGACATGGGCCTGTATGCCCCCGGCGTGGACTCCGGCACGTTCGACTACTTCACCGAGACGGTGAACGGCGAATCGCAGGCATCGCGCGCCGACTTCTTGCCCAGCGAGGACGACAACGTCCTGGTCACCGGCATCGCCAACGACCAGGGAGCGCTGGGCTACTTCGGGTATGCCTACTACGCCGAGAACGCCGATCGCCTGAAGCTGGTGGCCATCGACGGCGGTGACGGCTGCATCCTGCCCAACGACGAGACCATCAACAACGGCACCTACGCGCCCCTGTCGCGGCCGCTGTTCATCTACGTGTCGGCAGCCGCAATCAACGAGCCCCACCTAAAGGCTTTCGTTGAGTACTACCTGGACGCGGCCAACCGCGCCTTCATCAGCGAAACCGGGTACATCCCGTTCCCCGACACCGTTTACGGGCTGGCTTTGGCCAAGTTCCAGAACGGCGCGTCCGGAGCTGCCTTCGGCGGCGACGCCCGCCTCTCGGGCACCGTCGAGGAAGTGCTGCGGGCATCTCAGTAATTTGACTGCCCTTCAGGCAAGGCGGCCACGGTCAAGCGGGGACCGTGGCCGCCTGCTTCTTCCCTTCTAAACGTCGGATAATGCCGCCTTGCTTATCGCTTCCGGTCCCTTCCTCAGCTGAAGGAGGTTTAAGGCGGAGACGTGCCCGATCTTTTTTGACGCTCGTCCCAGCCAGGGCTACACTGGCACATACGGGCCGAAATGGCCTCGGAGGAGAGATATGAGCTTTGCCAGGCTGTATACCGGCGACGACGGTCGGTCCCATATCGAGGAGATGAGCCCGGAATCGCACCCTGATTTGACAAACATGCAGTCCGCCTCAGGAATAGTCTTTCGCACCGTGGAACCGGGCTATTTCGTTGACTGGCACACCGCACCCCGCCGCCAGTACGTCATCACCTTGGAGGGCGAGGTGGAGATCGGTCTTGAGGATGGCTCGCTGCACCGCTACGGCCCTGGCCACGTGACACTGGCCGAAGACCTGACGGGCAAGGGGCACACCACCCGCGCCGTCGGCGACAAGCCGCGCGTTACCGCTACGATCCCACTCGCTGACTAGCGTGGCCGCCCTCTCCTGTTTGGCAGTCTGAGAGGTCGGCACACCACATTGGATAAGCGGAGGCAGCCATGCCCATAGTGGCACTTGATTCCTCGCTGGAACGGATCATCTCCACATCGCAGACCATCAACGAACTGGCTGGTGGATTCGGCGGTGAACAGGGCCCAGCGGAAGGCCCGGTCTGGTGGCAGGAGGGCAACTACCTGCTGTTCAGCGACATCCACAACAACCGCCGCATGAAATGGACGGAGAGCGATGGCGTGTCGGTATTCACCGAGCCCACCAATCGCGCCAACGGCCTGACCCGCGACCCCCAGGGCCGTCTCGTCGCCTGCGAGCACGACGGGCGCCGCGTGTCGCGGGTGGAACCGGACGGCAGCCCCACCGTGGTGGCCAACAGCTTCCAGGGCCGCCCGCTCAACCGTCCCAACGACGTGGTGGTCAAGTCCGACGGCGCCATCTACTTCACCGATCCCAACGCAGGCATGCCGGTGCAGAACCAGTGGGACCTGAACTTTCCCGGCGTCTACCGCGTAGCGCCGGACCTCGGGAGCATCACCCTGCTGGTACGGGACTATATCGGACCCAACGGGCTGGCATTCTCGCCGGACGAGAGCGTTCTGTACATCATCGATTCTAGGGTGGGCCACCTGCGGGCCTTCGATATGCTTCCCAACGGCGCCCTGGCCCTGGCCACCAGTCGCGTCTTCAGCCACAACCTCGGCGAACGTCCCGGCATCCCAGATGGCATGAAGGTGGATACCGAGGGCAATGTGTACGTGGGCGGGTCCGGCGGCATCTGGATCATCGACCCATCTGGCAAGCACCTCGGTTCCATCGAGACAGGGGCGCCGCTGCACACCAACATGTGCTTCGGCGGCGGCGACTGGCAGACGCTGTACTTTACCAGCTGGGACAGGCTCTGGTCGGTGCGCGTCAACATACCCGGCATCCCGGTGCCTACACCCAGGCCGGCCTAGCCCCATCGCCAGGGCCCCGTAGGGAGAGGCCTGGGGTGAGGGTGAATTGCTGGCGACGACGACCGGAGCCATCCACCAGCAAACAGGATCATAAACTCGGAGGAAATTTCCATGGAATTCGGACTATTCATGATGCCGCTGCACCCCCCGCGGCGTTCTCCGTCGGAATCTTACGACCGCGACATCGAGCTCATCGTTCAGGCCGACAAGCTGGGAGTGCGCGAGGCCTGGGTCGGCGAACACATCACCGAGACGTGGGAAAACGCCCCTGTACCCGAACTAATCATCGCCCAGGCCCTAGCCCTTACCGAGAACATCATCCTCGCCACTGGCGTCACCATGATGCCGCTCCATCACCCGGTGGATACGGCGCACCGCATCGCCATGCTGGACCACATGGCCCGGGGACGCTTCTACTGGGGCATCGGCTTGCGCTCCCTGCCCACCGACCTGCAGCTCTACGGTGTCGAGTACGACAGCATGGACGACGTCCGTGAGCGGGGCCGGGAGGCCCTCGAGATCGTTCTGGGACTGTGGGAAAACGCCGAGAGCGGCAAGTTCGGCTACGAGGGTAAGCACTTCCAGGTTCACGCCCCCGAGGAGATGTCCGAACTGGGACGGCGACTGTATTTCGAGCCCTACCAGAAGCCGCACCCGCCCATCGGGGTGGCCGCGTCGTCGCCCAACACCGAGACCATCCGGATGGCCGGCGAGCGGGGCTGGATCCCCATGACCAACCTGCCCAACAAGTTCGTCCCCGACCTGTGGCACTCCTGCGAGCAGGGCGCCATCAGCGCGGGCCGCGTGGCCGATCGCAGCGAGCTGCGCCTGGGCCGCGACATCTACGTCGGTGAGACGCCCGAGTCGGCCCGCGAGGAAGCGCGCATCGTCCTTGGCAAGCCCTTCGAGGAACACCAGTGGAAGAACCGCAAGGCCGGCGGAATCCTGAATCAGCTCAAGAACGATCCTGGCATGGCCGACGAGGACGTGACCGTCGACTATATGATGGAGAACATCTGGATAGTCGGCGATGCGTTGGAGGTGGTCGACAAGATCGAGCAGACCTACGAGGAGACCGGCGGCTTCGGCTGCCTGCTGGGCATCACCCAGGACCCGGACGACCACACCTTGGTGCAGCGGTCGCAGCAGATTCTGATGGAACAGGTTGCCCCAAAGGTCTCCCACCTCACCTGATCCGTACCCGGAGAAAGAAATGACCACCCTAAACGAACGGTTCCAGAAAGGCGTGGAGACCCGGACAAAGTTCACCGGCGGCGGGCCCATCGGCAGCGGCTCCGTTCCGTCGTCCCAGGAGGTTGCGCCAGACCTGCACCGCATCGCCATGGAGGCGCTGTTCGGCACCATCTGGCAGCGGCCGGGGCTGGCCATCCATCGCCGCGAGATGGTGACGCTGTCTGCACTGACCGTGTTGCAGCGCGAGAACCAGGTGGCTCGCCACGTGGCCAATGCTCTGAACCTGGGGCTCTCGCCCCAGCAGGTGATAGAGGTCATGATCCACGCCTCTTGGTACGGCGGAGTGCCCACGGCCTTCAACGCCATGGGCATCGCCAAGGATGTGTTCGATGGCCTCGGGATCGAATTCAAGCCGCAGCTCGTATTTGACCCTGAGGAGACCCCCGAGGACTTGTTCCAGCGGGGCGCCGCGCGACGGGAGGAGCTGATGGGACCGGCCGACGCCAACCGCCCCGGGCCGGTGACCCAGGCCGAGCGCGATTTCAACCGACTGAGCACCGAGTACTATTGGGGCTCCGTCTGGAACCGTCCGGGCCTCGAACTTGCCGACCGCAGCATCTGCACTCTGGCCTGCCTCAGCGTCCTGGGACGCGAGGGCCCGCTGCGCAGCCACATCGGCGGCGCGCTGCACATCGGCCTGACGCCGGAGGAGATCGTGGAGGTGTTCGTCCACGCCTGCTTCTACGGCGGCATACCCTCCACCAGGGCCGCCATTGATGCGGCCAACGAGATCTTTCGGGCGAGAGGCCTGGGCTGAACGCCTATCGGCGCCTTGGATGGTCAAGACGAGGGGCGGGCCTGAAACCCGCCCCTTCTCGTGAAATGCACCCATGAAACCTGATGATACGGGCGCGGCTGGTAGCGGGGTCGATCTCGAGGAGTTCAGGTTCGACTGGAATGTCCTGCCTGCCGTCACATCGGACATTCCAGGCACTGGTGGCCGGACCCGTGTGTGCCTGGAGGACTTCGTAGTCTCCGAAGTTCCCCGGTTCCAGCCCAGCGGCGCAGGCCAGTTCGCCTTCGCCTACGTCGAAAAGCGCGGGCTCAACACCCACGACCTCGTGGCGGCGCTCCGAGGTCAGGGAGTCCCATACAACGATGTCGGAGTGGCTGGCCTCAAGGACAAGCACGCCGTCACACGGCAGTGGCTCAGTGTTCCCGGGGAGCATGCCCGCTCACTTGAGGCCCTGGACGGGATGGAAGGGGTGCGAGTGCTTGAGATCTCTCGGCACGAGACTCGGCTGCGGCGCGGCAACCTGAGGGGCAACCGCTTCGAGGTTCGAGTGCGCCAGCCGGTCGACGGCTGGGAAGACCGTGGCAACTCCATTGTAAACAGGATCGCGGAGGCTGGTCTGCCAAACTACTTCGGTCCCCAGCGGTTCGGGCGCTTCAACAGCAACGCCATTGATGCGGTCCGTATGCTTCGGGGCGAAAGGGTGCCCGGCGGGCGCAGGCTAAACGATTTTTTCATATCCGCCCTGCAGTCCCACCTGTTCAACTGGCACCTCAAGCGCCGCATCGAGACGGGCGTGTACCGCAGCGTGCTGGCCGGCGATCGAGCCCGCCGCCACGACACGGGCGGTATGTTCCTGGTCGGAGACGCCGAAACTGAAAGCGAGCGGGCCGCCCGTCTGGAGATCAGCGCGGTCCTGCCCCTCTACGGACGCAAGGTGGCCGGCGGGCTGGAGGATGCTGCTGCCCTGGAGAGCGAAATCCTGCAGCGGTTTGGGCTGCGACGCAGCGACTTCCGCCCACGCACGCGGGGAGATTGGCGCATCAGCCGGGTGAGGCCTGAGGAAATTGCCATTCGACCCCACGAGGACGGCTACACCGTTGAATTCACGCTACCCAACGGCGCCTACGCCACCACACTCCTGCGGGAACTCACCAAGTCCGAGGTGGACGAACCGAGGAACAATGACGAAGAGAGTAAGCCTCGATAGATTGGGAAGGCACGCTTGGTCGGGACTCGTTTGTCGCCCGTCAGGTTACAGATCAAGTAGCCGGATGATGTTGCCGCCCAGAATCGCGTCCTTTTCCTCATCCGTCAGTTGGCCCAGGCTTCGCACCCAGCTGACCGGATCGTCGATTGCCATGTCGAAGGGCCAATCTGTGCCGAACACCACCCGCTCGATCCCGACCGTGTCGATCAGGTAGCGGAGCGCGTCTTCGCTGTGCGTCAGGCAGTCGTACCAGAACCTGCTCAAGTATTGGCTGGGAGGCTGCTGGATGTTGACCCTGGCCTCGGCTCGCACCTGCCAGCCCCGATCCATCCGCCCCGCGCCGTAGCAGGCGAAACCACCGCCGTGAGCCAGGCAAACCTTCAGGTCCGGGCAGGCATCCATGACACCGCCGTAGACGAACGACGCAAAGGTAACCGTGCGGTCCACCAGGTTGCCGATGGTGTTGGGAAGGTGATAACGGTCGTTGCGTGGGCTAACTGTCGTGTCACCCGACTGGTGGATGAAAATTACGGCGCCCATGGCTTCGGCGGCTTTCCACAGTGGCAGGAACGATGGATCGTCATAGGTTAGGCCATTGACGTGGTCGCCAATCATCGCGCCCTTGAGCCCCAGGGTCGAGATCGACCGCTCCAGTTCTATTACGGACGCAGGCACGTTCTGCATGGGCAGCGTTGCGAAACCGGCGAACCGGTCGGGGTGGTCTCTCGTCAACTGCGCGACGTGGTCGTTGCACTCTCGGGCCATGTTGGCAGTGGCTGCTGCGTCCCGCTCGTAGAAATAGAGGAACGAGTTGGTGGAGAGCACGTGGACGTCGACGCCCAGCTCGTCCATCTCCCGCAGGCGCTGCTCGGGAGACCAGGTCGTGCGCGGCGTGTACTCGTGGGTCGGCA
>CAXXOI010000058.1:0-15177 GCA_963664175.2 Dehalococcoidia bacterium | reverse complement strand
AACGGAGGCCTTGATTCGGCTGACATAACAGGAGGAATCGTATGCGCCACGGGCTGTGTTGCGTCCAACAGTCTGGATGTTAGGTTTCACATCCAGACAAACACCTCTCCAACAATTCCGGAGGTGGAGGGCCATTTCTCGCTCTGGCGTGACCAGGAATCATTAGCCCGAATTTCCCATCGGGCCTCCCCGTGATGTTGAGTGCCAATGACCCAATTTTGCAGCTTGGAAAGCGGCAGCGGTCTTAACGTAACGGGATGTCTCCATGACGGAAAACTGGAATTCCTACGACTTTCCTCCCAGTTCCTAACGCTCACGAATGTCATTCCTTGGGCTCGAGCCACGTCAAGCAAAACAACCCCACGGAATGGGCGGCACGTCGTCGGAATTGTCGTCGTGGTGTTCACTCATCCCGTCTTGCCTCTCCGCCTTAATGGCCTGCAGTCTCAGCAGGTTTGACATAACACTCAAGTAGCCTTGGACATGGCTGCTTGATTCATAATCTATCTGCTGGGGCGCAACACCTGAACTCCACAAACTCCGGTTAGGCGTTCCGGATCGGAGACCTCTTTGAATCAGCAATACATTGCGATGAGACATATATTGAATACAATTATTGTAATGAAGTATAATAAATAGTGTAATAATTGATATATAGAGCGTCTGGAGGCAGCAATTGACAATAATTTTCATCAATCATTGCAAATACGCGCTTGGATGTTTCGTCCAGGACTTCTAGGGCGTGCTTACGGGATCTGATTGCTTGATGGACTGGAGATAGCCCATGTGAAAAGGCCACTCCCCTGGAAGGGACGACCCGCAGGAGGTGGGAATATGACCGGCAGGATTAAGACAACAATTGAAGACCTAATCAGGGAACTCAAGATAGAGGACCCCAGCGAAACCCGCGTCGGAACCTGGGATGGCCCCGACGGAGAGATGCGGGTGGCGATCATCCACGAGACCGGCCACGTTTACGCCGTTGCCGATGAGAGCGAAAGAGAGAGCGATCCGGCGCTCCTGTTTCGGCTACCGGTGGAGAAGATCGGGGTGGAGGCGGCAATCCTGGCTGTGGAGAAGCACCTGGAGCAGCACCATCAGCCCGGGACGCGTGAATGCGAGATGATGGGTTGCCGGAACCCTGTTCCCGAAAACCAGGGCAAGAGCGTGGCGCCCGGCACATACCTTTCGGTCTGCGACGAGTGCGCGCCGATTGTTGCCACTGTCAGATAGATGGCAGCGCTGCCGTTTGACTACTCCGGGGGCCTGAGGATCGCCATCAGCATGTAGCAACTGTTTCGTGGTGGGGTGTAGTCAAAACAAGCCTTTCGATGGCGTGGCCAGGCATTGCTAATGGTGTCGAGACGGACGACACGGCCCTGCCCTGGAACCAGAGAAGCCTTCTGGACAAGGCCCTCGGTTAAACGATGGCCACGGCCGTAACCTCGAACAACAGCTCGGGAATCAGCCGGTCGCTGGGGCCGGGCCGGCGGATGCGATGCATGGATACGCCGGTGGCAGAGGGGAAGCTGTCGCCGAAGTACTTGCGGCGCACATCGCCAATGCGACGGTAGGTGGACAGGCCGTTGGGCGGCACCCACTCGATGGTGTTCACAACGTCATCCATCGAGTAGCCGCCCTCGGCCAGGACCCGCGCCAGGTTGCCGTAGGCTTGCTCGGCCTGGGCCACGATGTCGAAGGGGGCCACGACCGAGGCGGTGGTGTGGTCCACTCCAGCCTGCGCCGATAGCTGCACCATCCGTCCCTTCCTGACGCCGGCAGCGAACGTGGCGCCGCTGTAGCTGGCCTCCCAGCCCGGAACCTGGATTTCCTCTCGGGTGCCGCCCAGCACGGCGACGGCCTCCACCTCCACGTGCCCCTCGGGACGCAGCAGTCGGTTCACCGTGATGCCGGTGCTGGCCGGATACTCTCCTTTGAAGAATTCACCACGAGCCTTGGATGATCCACCGTCGTACTGGAGCCAGGCCTGAGGTGAGACGTATTCCAGCGTCTTGACGATGTCGGAGGGATCTGCCCCCGCCGCGTCCAGCACGCTGCCCACGATGCCATAGGACAGGCCCATCTGGACGCCCGTGTCCTGCGGAAAAGACGCCTGTCCGTGCACCTCCTCGCTGCCCACGAAGCCCGAGGTCCACAGGGTGTCGCCGGCGACAACGCCGGGCACGTAGGTCAGGGAGCCGTAACGATCGTAGCCCGGATTCACCGCGTGCTTTTCGTCGCGCACCGCCACGGCGCTGACCTCCAGCAGAGCGTCGGGTCGCAGCAGCCGCTCCACGCAAATTCCGGTGGCGCCCACGGGAGTGCCGCCCAGGAACTCGCGGCGGATGGGGCCGGTCTCGCGGTACTGAGGCAGGGCCGACGGGTCGATGTAGTCCACCGTCTGCACCACGTTGTCGAATGACATGCCGGCGGCTTCAAGGATGACGCCCAGCTTTTCGTAGATCACCCGCGTCTGGTCCAGCAGGTCCCCCTTGCAGACGACGCCACCCGCCGATGGGTCATACTCGCTGGCGGTCTGGCCCGCCAGGTACACGATTCCTCCACTCTCGGCCGCAAGGCAAAAGGTGTAGCGGTTCAGGTCCAGCCAGGGGAATTTCTGCGGGTCAACCTCGACGATGTTCCTGGGCATGTCATCTCCGTCTCATACTCACTCTCCCCGATGGGAGGCGGGCTCCATCAAATGCTCTCTCTCTTGAGGGAGAGGGTTGGGGTGAGGGTGAAATCACCCCTTGGGGTAGTTCGCGGTTAGAGGCAAAAGCGACCGGGTGGAATTCATCCAATAGCGCCCGAGGCATGCAGCCGTTCGTATTCGTCCTCCGGCACGCTGAGCAGCTCTTTCAACACCCAGTCGTTATGCTGGCCGAAGCGGGGCGCGGGCCGAAGGGTGTCTCCTCTCTGCCCGTCAACGGCCCAGGGCAAGGAGAGGACCGGCCGGTTTCCGGCCACCGGGTGCTCCAGCGGCGCCACGAATCCGCGTTCCCGCAGATGCGGGTCGTCCATCACCTCGGCCGAGTCGAACACCGGCGCCGCAGGGACGCCGACGGCCTGCAGCATCTCCACAACCTCTTCGACTTCAAGCCCGGAAGTCCATTGTTGCACCAGCGACTCAAGCGCGTCCTGGTTTGCCAGGCGGGCCTCGACAGTGGCGAATCGGGGATCCTGTGCCCAGACTCCGTTATCGGAGGCAGTGGCCAGAGAGCGGAACTGCTCGTCGGTTTCCACCGAAATGGCCACCCATTTCTCATCGCCCAGGCAGCGGAAGACGTTGCGAGGAGCATGTCGCCCGTCGCGGTTGCCCATCTTTTCCTGCTCTTTGCCAGTGAGGGAGTATTCCATCACGGCCTCGGGGATCATTCCCGACAGGGCCTCCGTCATGGATACCTCGATGAACTGCCCCTCGCCTGTGCGCGACCGGTGGTACAGTCCCTGCAGGATAGCAAGGGTGGCGTAACAGCCGGAGAACGCGTCGGGGATAAGGCCGCCCATGACCCGTGGATGGGTTCCGGGGTAGCCGGTGACTGCCGCCAGGCCGCTGAACAGGTTGATTACACTGTGAAAGCCCGTCAAATCCTTGAATGGCCCGCTGCGCCCGAAGGCACCGAGGGACATGTAGACAATATCAGGCCGTAACTTTTTCACCTCGTCGTAGCCCAGCCCGAGACGCTCCATGGATCCGGTGGCGTAGTTCTCAACAAGGACGTCGCTGACGGCGATCAAGCCCCGGGCCACTTCAAGTGCCTCAGGCTTGCTCAGGTCCAGGGAACAGCTCAGCTTGTTGTTGTTGACCAGGTTGAAGCCGCCGCTGTTGTTGATGCCGAACTCGCCTTCGGCGAAGGGAGGCCACACGCGGGTGGTGAAGCGGGCCTCGGTCTCGACCAGGACCACCTCGGCGCCCAGCCATCCCAGCATCTGGGCCGTAACCGGAGCGGCGATTACCTGGCCGAAATCAGCGACGCGGATGCCCTGCAGCGGCAACGGAGCCTTTCCCGCGCTGTCCGTTGAGTTCATGGTGCACCTGACCCGGCGGCGGCCTCGGCCGAGGGTTCGTTGCCACTTCGGGACAATGCCTCCGCCTCGGTTTCGGTCCAGCCCAGCCATTCCTGCAGGACCTCGGCGGTGTGTTGGCCCAGGCGTGGCGCAGGCCGGAACGATCGCCAGGGTGTGGATGACATGCGGATGGGATGTCCGGGAAGGTTGAACCTGGTCCCCGTTGGGCTGGTCAACTCCAGCAGGAAGGCGCGCTCCCTGACGTGGTCCGACTCCATCATCTGACCAACGGTGTAGGCCGGGAAACACGGGACGCCGCGTTCCTGGGCCAAGCGCGCGATTTCCTCGCCTGTGTGGGACATTGTCCACTCCAGTAGCAGCGGTTCCAGCGCGTCCCAGTTCCGGCCCCGCTCCCGGGCGTTGCCGAAGACCTCCAGCTCTCCCCACTCGGGGTTGCCGGCAGCCTCCATCAGGTTTCGCCAGTGGCCCTCCAGTACCGCCATCAGTACCACGTAGCCGTCCTTGCAGGGGAGGTAGACGTTGGGCATCAGGGCGAAACCCAGCATCTCCCGTTTCTTCGGCTCATGGTAGGCGGCATGGGCCAGCTCGTAGGGCATAACCGCTGCCACACCTTCCTGCAGGCTGAGGTCGATCTCGCAACCCTGGCCGCTGAACTGGCGGGACAACAGGGCGGCCACGCACGCCGCGGAGCCCAGCACGCCCGTCATCAGCTCCGCCAGCGGCGTGTTGGCTGTGAGGGGAGGTTCGCTGGCCGGGTCCTGCACGCCGTCGGGTACTCCGGGGGTGGCGAAGGACAGACCGCCGGACGCGACCGCCGTCAATTCATCGCCCACAAAAGCGCTTTTGGGCCCTGACAGGCCAAAGGGAGTGATGGCGGCGACGATCAGGCCCGGATTGAGATTCTGCAACGTCTCTCTACGAAGGCCCTGCCGTTCTATGTCGGCACTCTGTCCGCCGACGACCAGGATGTCTGCTCCTGCGACTGTGGCGTCGAAGGCGCCTTTGTGTGCCTCATTTTGCAGGTCCAGTTTCACGCCGCGTTTGTTGGCGTTCAGGTACAGGAACATCCCACTCCAGTCAGGGTCGGGCTGTCCGTCGGGGAAGGGGCCACGATGCCTGTAGGGATCGCCGTAGGGCGGTTCCACCTTAACCACGTCGGCTCCGGCATCGGCCAGCAGGCGGGCGCAAAACGACGCCGACGCCATCCCGGTGTACTCAACTACGCGTACGCCAGCCAATGCAGATGACGTTGTTGAGGCGTTGTCGCCGTCCATGCTCATCAGGAGCGTAGCTCACGGGACCTTAGTGGGATCTCCACCACGGCGGTGGCCCGGTCTACCACCCGTTCGCCCCACTGGTTCTCGATCCAGAGGTCACACTCGGCCAATCCGCTTCCCTCTCTGGAATCGCCCTCGTCCGGCAGTCCTGAGACCACTCCGCCGCAAACCAGTGTGTCGCCAGGGTAGACCATGACCCGGTTGCGAAAGGACAGCTTGCGCAGAAACGAGCCGGGTCCCGCCCAATCCTGCACGTGCTGGGCCAGGAAGGCCCCGAGCATCTGGCCGTCGACGAACGGTCCAGGAAAGCCGAGCTCCCGCGCCAGATCCGCGTCGTAGTGGACGCGAATAAAGTCCCAGGTGGCGGCGCCGTAAGCCATCATGTGGGCCATGTCGATCTGCTTCTGCAGAGGGGTCAACTCTTCGCCCACAGTGACATCCTCGTAGTAACGGCCGCTATTACTGACGGAGGTCACTGCGGTGCCTCGTCCCGGTAGAACAGGGTCTCGGTGTTTCGGGCTAGCAGCTCGCCCCGCTGGTTGCTGTACGTTGCCTCAACCACCTGGAAAATCATCGAGCCGGTGCGTCCCGTGCGCTCGTAAACGTCCTTCACCAGCCAGCGCGCCGTGATCACGTCATCGGGATGCACCGGCTGGAAGAACTCGTACTCGTTGCCCGCGCGGAGGCCGGTCAACTCGCCGAACGAGCCGCGACCGACCAGGTCGCCACGCCTGTCCATTTCGCTGTCGACGTACTGCCAAGTGTCGCAGATCAGGGTCGGCGGGGCCATCACGTCAGGCAGGCCGTGGGCAGTGGCATGCTCACGATTGGAGTACAGGGGGTTGAAATCGCCGACGGCCAAGGCGTACTGGCGGAAGGCAGACCGCCCCATTTCGTCCGGCGCCTCGAACACCAGCTCCTGTCCTACCGTGGCCTTCAGTTGTTCAAACAAGGAATCCGACATAACCGTCCTTGCCGGAGATCTCTGAGACCCCCTCCACCTTGAGGGTGAGGCCCTGCCGCATGCTCAGGAGGAGTGAGGGTGAAATTCTGCCATTCGGTAAGGGGACGCCCCCACCCTAACCCTCCCCCGGAGGGAGGGGGAACAATTATCGACCCTTGAACTCGGGGTCCCGCTGTTCCAGGAAGGCGGCCAGGGCCTCGCGGTGGTCTTCGCTGGCCAGCGAGAGCACCTCGGCGTGAGCGGCCTCGGGGAGGTGCTCCTCCAGTGACTGGCCCAGTCCCCGGTGGACCATCCCCTTGACCAGGCGGTTGGCCACCGGCGATTTCCCTGCGATCTTCGCTGCCAGGGCCATGGTCTCGGCCTCCAGTTCTTCGTACGGTACCAGGCGGTTCAGCAGGCCCAGCTGCAGCGCGTCATCTGCGTTCAGCCAGTCTCCGGTGTACAGCAATTCCAGCGCCTTGTTGACTCCAAGGGCGCGTGGGTAGAGCCAGGTTGCGCCCGTGTTGGAGACCAGACCCATCTGCAGAAACGCGTTCATGAAGCGCGAATGCTCGCAGCCGACCCGGATGTCGCAGGCCAGCACGAAATCGAACCCGTCGCCGATGGCCAGGCCGTTGACCATGGCGATGGTCGGCTTGTCCATCTGGTGCAGCTTGAGGGTGATGGCCTGAGGACCGGTGCGGATGAACTGGTAGATCTCGTTGGGCTCCATGTAGCCCAGCAGGCGGTCGCCTTCCTGCCGCTCCTCCTTGATATCGGCGGAGGCGCAGAATGCCCGGCCTGCTCCGGTCAGCACCACCACCCATACATCGCTGTCGGTGGCGGCGTCTTCCAGTGCGGAGTTCAGCTCCCGGAACATCTGCCGGTTCAGGGCATTCAGACGCTCGGGGCGGTTGAGAGTGACACGGGCCACGTGGTCTTTTTTCTCGAGTATGACGGTCTCGTAGTTCAATGCAGTCCTTCCGGTCTGGGGCCGCTCGTTTCATAGGAAACGGCGGTGAGAAATGATAGCGATTTCGGGAACGATTCTGGTGGGCCATCGGTTTGGTGTCAAGTTTGCTGTCTCGCCGAGATATGACGATAGCGATGCAACTGTCTGAATCAGGATTCACAGGATTAAAAGATCATCAGGATTGGAGTTCCATCAGCGAAATCCTGGAATCAAACGAATCACAGTTGAGATAACGATTTTGCAATCGTCCCGCGGCCACCAAGCGTAGTTCTTTCTCATTGGGCGGGCCGAAACTATACTGTGCAACAAGCCGCCCTTTGAAACCTCCGTACACGTTTTCTCGTTACCTGAATGTCATCTCCAGAGGAAGGAGGCCCCAAATGACAACCGTAGGCCAGTCCGTCCACGTGGAATCCGGTCCCACCAAGGCTTCCCACCCCCTTGACCCTCTGTCCCCGCAAGAGATCGAAGCCGCCGTAGCGATCCTGCGCGACGGTCAGTCGCTGGGAGAGAGGGTCAGGTTCGAATCGGTCGAACTGAATGAGCCGCTAAAGGAGAGCGTCCTCAGCCGGAACGGCCACAAGCCGCCCGAACGTGAGGCGTTCATCATCCTGCTGGACAACGACACCGGCAACACCTACGAGGCCGTCGTTTCGCTGGATGAGTCGGTGGTCAAGTCATGGACCCACATTCCCGGCGTGCAGCCCCGCTTGATGATGGACGAGTTCTTCGACTGCGAGAACGCCGTCAAAGCCTCTCCGGAATTCCAGGCAGCCCTGCTCAAACGGGGGATCGACGACACCAGCATGGTGATGGTGGACCCCTGGCCCGCTGGCAACTACGGCGTTGCCGAGGAGGAGGGTGTCCGGCTCTCCTTCGCCCGAAGCTGGCTCAAGACCAGCCCCAATGACAACGGCTACGCCCGCCCCATCGAGGGGGTCATAGCCGTCGTCGACCTGAATGCGATGAAGGTGCTGCGGGTGGAGGACCACGGCGTGGTGCCCATTCCACCCAACGACGGCAACTACGCTGAGGAGTTCGTGCAGGACTTTCGCACCGATCTAAAGCCACTGGATGTGGTGCAACCCGAAGGGCCGAGCTTCAGCGTAGATGGGAACTTGGTTACCTGGCAGAAATGGAGCTTCCGGGTGGGCTACACCCGGCGCGAGGGCCTGGTGCTTCACGGCATCAGCTACGAGGACAAGGGACGCGAGCGGCCCATCATCAACCGCGCGTCGCTGTCCGAGCTGGTTGTGCCCTACGGCGATCCCGAGGAGAAGAACTACCGCAAGAACGCTTTCGACGTCGGAGAGGCTGGCATCGGGTCCCTTGCCAACTCGCTCACGCTAGGCTGCGACTGCCTGGGCCAGATCTACTACTTCGACGTCGTGTTGAACGACAGCCGTGGTGAACCGATCGAGATTCCCAACGCCGTCTGCCTCCACGAGGAGGACTTCGGAATCCTCTGGAAGCACACCGACTGGCGCACCGGACAGGCCGAGGTGCGCCGCTCCCGGCGTCTGGTGATCTCCTTCATCGCCACCGTCGGCAACTACGAGTACGGTTTCTTCTGGCACTTCTACCAGGACGGCAACATCGAGTTCCAGGTGAAGCTGACCGGCATAGTCAACAACATGGCCCTGGAGCCAGGAGAAGAGCCGAAGTACGGCACCGTGATTGCGCCCCAGCTGGGCGGGCACATCCACCAGCACTTCTTCGGCATGCGCCTGGACATGGCCGTCGACGGCCCAAACAACTCGGTCTACGAGGTCAACACTAGGGCCGAGCCCCTGGGCCCGGACAACCCGCAGTCCGGCGCCTTCTACCCGGAGAGGACGCTGCTGGCGAACGAGTCGGAGGCGCAGCGTACCGTGGACCCGCTCACCGGACGGTACTGGCTGATAGCCAACCCGTCGGTGAACAACTATGTGGGCCAGCCGGTCAGCTACAAGCTGGTACCCGGCGACGGACTGCTGCCATTCGCCCATCCCGAGGCCAGCGTGTCCAAGCGTGCCGGTTTCTTCCGGAAGCACCTGTGGGTTACGCCGTATCATCCGGACGAGATGTCGCCCACCGGGCCGTATCCGAACCAGCATCCCGGAGGCGACGGCCTGCCCAAGTGGACCCAGGCCAACCGTAACGTCGAGAACACAGATATCGTGGTCTGGTACAACTTCGGGAGCCACCACATCCCGCGCCCCGAGGACTGGCCGGTTATGCCGGTGATGTACACCGGGTTCAAGCTAATGCCCGTCGGCTTCTTCGATCGCAACCCAGCCCTGGACGTGCCGCCGTCGCATCACGTCAACGGCCACTGCCATGCCTGACGGATTAAATCTCCAATATTGACCTTCATTTCAGGGAACTGCCGCACTTAGCGCGACAATTCCCTGATTGCGATGGAATACGACTTTGGTGTCGCGTATACTTGCAGAAATGAGTAGGTGAATCCGTGTAGATGTAAGAATAAGCGGGAAAGGAGGGCCTGGATATGGGCAAGGACTACAGCATCTGCGTTGGGGCGGTCGGATTCGGCGGTGGCGTCTGGCACAGCCCAGACGGCGGCGACAACTGGAACCGCATCAGGGACCCGTTCCCGCTGGGCAGCCAGGTACGGGGGATGGCGGTCTATCCCGACAACCCCAACCGCATCCTGGCCGGCTCCGACTATGGCATTTACCGCAGCGAGGACTGTGGGGCCACCTGGGAGAAGCTCTGGTCGGCCATGGACGGCATGCCCATCTGGTCCATCGCCATCGACCCGGTGGACACCGACACCATTTTTGTCGGTATCAAGCCCGCTGCGCTGTTCCGCTCCAAGGATGGCGGCGAGAGTTGGAGCAGGCTCTCGGTGCAAATGGCCCAGGAGTGCCACATCGGCCCGCCCATGGTGACCATGCTGTTGGTCGAACCGCAGGACCACCGCACCGTCTGGGCCGGCGTTGAGGTGGATGGCGTGTATCGCAGCGTAGACGGTGGTGACTCTTGGACACACGTTCAGGGAGGGGTGCATCCCGACATTCACTGCATGGCAATCAGTCCAGCCGAGACGCGGACAGTCCTGGCCAGCACGCCCCGGGAGATCTACGCCACCACCGACATGGGCGAGAGCTGGCAGTCGGTTGTGACTACCGACAAGTTCGTCCTGCCCTACAGCCGGGGCATTGCCTTCCGGCCCGGCGACCCAAGCGTCCTCTTCGCCGCTGTTGGCGACACTGCCATTGGCAGCACCGGCGCCATCCAGCGCTCCCCGGATGGCGGGCAGACGTGGGACGAGTGCCCTCTGCCCAACGAGCCCAACTCCAACATCTGGAACATCGTGACCCACGCTGCCGACCCCGACTTCGTGCTGGCGTCCAGCCTGCTGGGCGAGGTCTACACCAGCGCCGACTGCGGCGATTCGTGGCAGAAACTGAAGAGGGAGTTTAGCGAGATCGGTGCCATGGTATGGACGCCCAACTGATCCGCCAGTCGACGGACTGACTCGTTGCACTCAATAGCCCGGCAAGAAAATGAACCGGCCCTCGTCCAGAATGGATCGGGGCCGGTTTCTTGCAACCGTTTCAAGTTAGGGTGGATGAAAGGGGTTCATTACTAGAGTCCCTTTTTGCCTTTTGACCCCAACTCAAAGCCTCCCACGTCAATGGCAGGACGATTGCAAAGACAATGTCTGAATCAGGATTATCAAGATTCCGGGATTTTCAGGATGATTTCTAATCCTGTTTATCTTTGAATCCTGCAAATCCTGATTCAGACAAACACGGTGGCGCCTGGCTTCGCGATCGCCCTGGAGTCTTGAGGGACGGGATTCAGGAAATCGCACCCTCCCGGCGGAAGACCTCCGCCAGCTTTTCCACACCCTCCCAGATCTCGGCCTCCGAAGGCAGGGCGAAGCACAGGCGGATGTAGCTGGCGGCTGCGTCCGGGTCTGCCGACCAGTCGGGGCCGGGGTTGAACGCGATGCCTTCCCGCAGGGCAGGTCCGGCCAGGGCGCGGGAATCCACACCGTCGGGCAGCTTGACCCACAGGTACATACCGCCCCGAGGCACGTAGAAGTCAATATTCGGGCCGAACGATTCCCGCAGCGCGCTGGCCAGCACGTCACACTTGCGCTGGAGCGAGGAGCGCATATTCATGATGTGCTCCTCGTAGTGGTGGTTGAAATAGTCGGCGACAATCATCTGGTCGAGGACGCCGGTGCCAGCGTCGTTCTTTCGGGACAGCAGACGGCTCATCACCTCCCAGTCGGCGACGATGTAACCGAGGCGTGTGCCGGGCCCTAGCGTCTTGGAGAACGAGCCTATGTGCAGCACCCGGTTGCTGTCGTCCAGGGAGCGAATGGCGTTCTCGTACTCTCCCTCGAAAATAAGGTCGGCGTAGCATTCGTCCTCGAAGATCGGGACGCCGTACTCCTCGCTGAGCTCCAGCATCCGCAGACGCCGCTCCATGCTCATCACCGTGCCAGTGGGGTTCTGCAGCGTGGGGATGGTGTAGATGTACTTGGGTCGCACGCCGCGCGACCGCAGGTCCTCCAGGGCCTGGGCCAGCTGGTCCATACGCAGGCCGTCGTGGTCGACGTCGATGGCCACCATGTTCACCTTGCGACGCCGGATGTTGCCCAGGGCGCCAGAAAAGCTGAAGGCTTCGACGATGACAGTGTCGCCCTCCTCCAGCAGAATCTCGTTGATGAGCTCAATGGCCAGGCCCGATCCAGATGTAATAAGGATCTCGTCGACGCTGGTATTGATGCCACGATGGGCCGCCAGCTTGTCCACCAGGAACTGACGCAGGGGCGTAATGCCCTGCGGGCCGCCGTCGAAGTTGTACATCGAGATGTTGCGAGGATCGCCCCGAAACACCCTGCCGGCCGACTCGATGAACCCCTCCATGGGCACCATGTCCGGGTCGCTGTGCCCGCCGATGAAGTTGTACTTCGGGTGCCCGCCGAAAGGCGCGGAGGGAGCGGGCAGGCTGCGATTGAACAGCGTTGAGTAGTCGAGGGCTTTCCCGGTCATGGGTTCATCCTCCAGTCTCTGCGGTGAGTCCCGGCCCTAGTCCGGCCAGCAATTGCTGGCATCCTAACACCGCGCGATTCGGGTGTCGACGCGGGAATTCTTTTTGCTCGGTCGCTCACTGCTCCCTCCCCTTGAGGGGGAGGGTTGGGGTGGGGGTGAAATCCTGCGCATCAAAGTTCAGGCACTCGGCTGGGAACGGCCTCACCCTAACCCTCTCCCGAAGGGAGAGGGAACAAAACGACAATCCACAAGCGGTTCTGTTCCTCAGGCGTACAGGCGGTTCAGATTGGCGTACCGGTCCGGGTCTAGGTCTTTTCCGGCCAGCGCGGGATGGTCGTAGCCGTACCGGTGAGCTCGAAACACCGAGTTGCCCAGGCCCGAGATGGAGCCACCCACCCCGTAGCCGCTGCGAGCCATGAACGGGTTGATGTACTCCCACACGATCTGCTTTCCGGGCGTGACCTCGAAGATTCGGCCTGGCGCGCCCTCGCAAATCAGCGTGTTGCCGTTGGGCTGCCGCTCGGAGCCACTGATGTGATAGCTGTAGAAAGAGATGGGAGGGTCTCCCCGGTACTCCCAGGCAATCTCGTTGGTGGCGGGGTCTACCTCGATGACGCGGGAGTGGGTGAATCCGCTCTTGTGGGGACCGTTATCGAAGATGAGCATACGTCCGTTGGGCAGCATGGTCGGGTTGTGCTGGTGGGAGATGTTGCCTCGTCCCCACTTCCAGCGGAACTCGCCGCTGGCCCGGTCAACGATGCCCACGGTGTCGGTCTGACGGAAGCTGACCACCAGATCGCCCTCGGGAGTGACGTTCAGGGTGTTCTGATGTGTCCATTCGGCCCGGCCTTCGAGGAAGCAGATCCTGTCCTCCTCGACATCCAGATACTCCCAGGAGTTCCACTCGTAAACCACCTCCCCGGAGGGCGTGATTTCACGCACCGTGTCGCCAAGCATGCCAGCGCCGCCGTGGCCCGACTCGTGGCCACCCTTGACCTGCTGTGTTAGCTCATCGGGCATCAGCTCCCAGGTCAGCACCAGGGTGTTGCCGTTGGGCAGGCGCTCGAAGTCGTGGTGCAGCAGAGGGTATCGGTATTCCCAGACCACGTTGCTGTCCCAGTCCAGCTCCAGGATCGCGCCTGCCACCGTCCTGCCGCCGATGGGCAGCAACTCGCGTTCCGGGCGGCTGAGGAACGAGACCTCTTCGGCGGCGGGCCCGGTGCGCAGTAGCAGGTGGCCGTTGGGCAGCAGGTAGGCGTACCCGATGCCCTCGTCGGAGTGCCAGGCGTGGCAGACTCTCCCCTCCATGTCTATCAGGCGGGAATCGTGGCCGCTGACGTTTGTGATCAGTGTGTACCCCCGGCAGGCGTCCCGTGGCTCATAGTTGATCAGGCCGTTCGGATGGTTGTTGGACCAGCCCATGGTGTCCTCCTGAAAGTGCAGGGTGTACCTGCGACCCGAATTTGCCGCACATCAGTGTATTGCGCCAGGCCTTTTCTGAGACCGGCTTTAGGCGTCAGACAAAAGGGGAGCGACTCATTGTAGCGGCCAACGAGTATCAAACAAGGTGCTAAACTGGCCGTCTCAATTGCCGGACGTACGAGTACTAGCCAGGCGTTCCCAAAACGCCCGAGGAGGATCCATGTCAACCAACCCAATCAAGGCCGATACGGTCATCAGGAACGCCAACGTCATCACAATGGACCGTGGCCGTCCCAGCGCCCAGGCCGTGGCCATGAGCAACGGGCGCATCATCGGTGTGGGCAGCAACGATGACGTGGAGACTTTCGTCGGCCCCAACGTCACGGTGCTGGACCTGACCGGCAGCACCGTGCTCCCCGGGTTCATCGACGCCCACATCCACGTGCTCAACAGCGGCATCCGCCACGTGATGGCCGCCGACTGTGACTTGCCCTCCATCGCCGCCATTCAGACGGCGCTGCGGGACCGGGCCGAGACCACACCTCCGGGCCAATGGGTGCAGGGTTTCAAGTACGACGACACCAAGACGGCGGAGAACCGGTCCATTTTTCGGGAGGAGTTGGACGCGGTGAGCACCTTCCACCCAATCATGGTGTCGCACCGAGCAGGGCACATCTACTACCTGAACAGCATGGCCCTGGAGCTGGCCGGGTTCGATCGCGACACCCCCGATCCCTTCGGCGGACGCCTGGAACGCGACCCGGACTCCGGAGAGTTGAACGGTGTGATCTACGAGCGGGCCATCGAGCCCGTGCGATTCGGGCTCATCCCCTCCGACACGCCGGAGATCCGGCGCGAGGGTTTGCGCACCATCTGCCGCATGCTGACCGAGGTCGGGCTGACCAGCGTCCACGACGCCCGCGTGGTGCGCGACGAGTTCGTCACCTACCAGGAGGGGAGGGACGCCGGCGACCTGTCCATGCGGGTGTACGCGCTGATGTACCACCCCCACTTCCGTGCGCTGCAGGAGGCGGGACTGAAGACCGGGTTCGGTGATGACATGCTGCGCCTCGGCGGCATCAAGATGGTGGCCGACGGCGCCATCGCAGCGCGCACGGCCTACCTGTCGGAGCCGTATGTCGGCAGCGACTGCGACCACGGCATCCTGGCCATGAGCGCCGAGGAAATCGAAGAGAACGTGATGGAGATGCACCGGGCCGGGTTCCAAGTGTGCATCCACGCCAACGGCGACCTCGCCATCGAGATGGTGCTGAACGCCTACGAGAAAGCGCAGGCGGCCGACCCCCGTCCCAATCCCCGCCACAGGGTGGAGCACTGCACGCTGGTGAACCCGGATATTCTCACCAAGATGCACAATCTCGGCACCATTGCCACGCCATTCTGCACCTACGTCTACCACCACGGCGAGAAGATGCCCTTCTACGGCGAGGAACGCCTGCAATGGATGTTCGCCCAGCGCTCATTCCTGGACTACGGTGTGGTTGGCACCGGCGCCAC
>CAXXOI010000057.1:0-120309 GCA_963664175.2 Dehalococcoidia bacterium | reverse complement strand
GCTGGCGGGCGATGATGTCGATGATCTCCTCGCCGTTTAAGTTCCCGGTCTCTCCCAGGAAGGTCTTCTCGTCCTCATCGTGGTCGGCAGGATTGAAGACGAACTGAGAAGCATAGCGGCCGTATGGGTAGCGCGGGATGGCGTTGGTGATGGTCCAGCCGGTGAAGGCGCGGGCCGCTTCTTTCACGTCATCCTCTGAGTAGTTGGCGTGGCCGTCCATTCCGACGCCCATGGAGAACAGTTCCAGCAGTTCGCGGCCCCAGTTCTCGTTGATGGCGTCCTTGTGGCTCATGCAGTTGTCCAGGTAGAAGACCATGGCCGGGTCGCGAGACAGTTCCAGTAGCAGGTCGCGCATGCTGGCCATGCCCAGTGCGCGGAACATGTCCAGCTGTTCCTGAATCTGGCGGCCATGCTCGCACTTGGAGTTGCCGGTGCAGAAGATGCCGTGCCAGAACAGGGTCATTTTTTCCTGGAGCGGTCTCTGGGTGTTGATCATACGGTAGGTCAGATACGCCTGGTTGACTTCCAGCGCGTTCATTTCCTTCCAGTCGACGAAGTATCGTTCCAGAAGGTGGCGGTCCAAGTCCGGCTGTTCCATGGGGGAGAGCAGTTCGTCGACGGTGGCCTCATAACCATTGGCCGCCCGCCGTTCGACCTCCTCGTAGGTGGCGCCAAACCCGGCGCGGCGCATCAAATGAGCCATCAGCTCGATATCTTGGTTGGCCATGAAATGCATCTCCTGCCTGATTGAATCGAAGCCATGCACCCGCAGCCGGGTGCTGTTCCTGGTCGAGGGGCGAGGGGCGCGCAAGATCCGAGGGGACAGCGTGCCCTCAACTGAGCCGGATTATAATGATTCCAAGATTGGATTGTCTATCTTCAGTTGGGTTCAGGAACGACTGCAGGGCAGGACCAAGCAGGTTGTGCCCTCCCCTGGAGTGGAATTCGTCAATTGACCGCTTTGAGACTAAGGAATGCCAAGCAAAAGGGGCCGACCAGCAGCCAGCCCCTTCTCATCGCTTGTGACTATTCAATCCAACTGGTTCCCCAATTCAGGGAGTGCTGGACTGTTTCAGATGGGAAACTCTATCCCCGCCCGAACCGGCGGCGGTGCTGTCGAAGGGTTCAATCATCCATGATTACGGGGATGCCTGCGGCCTCAGCCTTGGCCTTGGCTTCCTCGTTGATGACGCCGTCTTGCATCCAGATGTACTTGACGCCTACCTCGATGGCCTCGTCCACCACAGGGGGCACCTGCTCCGACCGCCGAAACACGTCAACCATGTCTATCGGCTCGGGCACTGATTTGAGGTCCGGATAGCTCTTCTCGCCCAGGGCCTCCTCGATCATCGGGTTTACAGGAATAATCCGATAGCCCTGACTTTGCATGTAGCTTGTAACGCGAAAGCTGTCTCGCTCCGGGTTGTTCGACAGCCCGACCACGGCGATGGTCTTGCTGTTGCGCAATTGCTCGTCTACCAGGTCAACGAACTCTTCTGCCATACTCCCTCCCATCAGGATGTTTTGTAGTCGTGCAACCCTCTAACTAAGGAGGGCGGGGCGGACTACGGTATTCCAGTAATCACGGTCGCCCTCTGCCCGCAGCTCCTCCACCAACCGGGCGGTCTCCGGTCCCACAGAAGCGCTGAGCTCATCGAGAGTGCGGTCTCCGGCCAGGTTGGTCACGGCCGCCCTCAGTGTCATCACGTATTCCGCGACCTCATAGGCGGCTCGCTCGGAGGCCGAACGGGACTGAAGGGCCTCGAGTCTCTCCAGCCATTCCAGGCCCCTTTTGGCCTCCTCGAATCCGTCGTCCACTGCGTTAATTGTGCTCACTCGTCATCCTCCATTTCTCTAGAAGGAAAATGCCTCACGCTTATTGCCGGGAAAACTCGGAGAATCGCCCGGGAATCGCCCGGATGGACTATTCCCAATTCCTGCCCGAAATGTACCGGAACGCCGCTATCGCCGCGGTCGCGCCGTCTCCTGCCGCCGATACCAGTTGCGACGAGGAGTGCTGCCGGATGTCCCCCGCCGCGTACACCCCGGAAAGCTCGGTCTCCATGGACACGGAGACCGGTATGTGCCCGCCTCCGTCGGTTTCCAGCAAGCCATCTATCAGTGGGGAGTTGGGGACGAGCCCCACGTAAACGAACAGGCCGGAGAGCTCCCGCACCTCCTGCGCGCCCGTATCAAGGTTGGTGGTCCTGACGCCGGATACCGTGTTCTCTCCCAGGACCTCGTCTATGACTGTGTTCCACACGATCTCTATCTTCGGCTCGGATAGGACGCGGTTGACCAACTCTTGCTGGGCCCTAAACTCGTCGCGCCTGTGAAACAGCAACACTTTCTCGGCGTACTGGGCCAGGACCAGTGCCTCGTCGGTGGCCGAATCGCCCCCGCCGACGACCCCAACGGTCTCTCCCATATAAAGTGGCCCATCGCACGTGGCGCACTGGGAGACGCCCCTTCCCATGAATTCCTCTTCACCCGGAACGCCAAGCATGCGCAGTGTGGAACCCGCGGCAACGATCACCACCTTGGCCCGGATGTCGCCGGAGTCGCCGCTGACGACGCGATAGTTCCCGTCTGCCGAGATACCGGAGACTTCACCCATGATGAACTCGGCGCCCGAGGTCATCGCCTGTTCCTGCGTCATGGCCGCCAGGTCGGCACCCATGATGCCCTCGGGGAACCCGGGAAAGTTCTCGATTTTCTCGACGTTGATGATGGACGCACCGCCCATCATTCGCTCGACGATGCCAGTCCTCAAGCCGTGGCGGGCGGCATACAGACCGGCAGTCATTCCCGCCAGTCCGCCGCCCACCACCAGCACATCGAAATCAGCTGCCATAGCTACTGCCCCAATTCACTATTGCCCCCATT
The DNA here is from genome assembly GCA_963664175.2 of Dehalococcoidia bacterium. Classification (GTDB taxonomy): domain Bacteria; phylum Chloroflexota; class Dehalococcoidia; order Lucifugimonadales; family UBA3495; genus VXOI01. Next base: position 117,423 of record CAXXOI010000057.1, on the reverse strand, counting down.
GCAGGGACTGATTAAAGGGTAGCAGTCAGAAGCGCAAATCGCCACTTGCAAAGTCTGAGATGCGTTGGTTTAAGTCCGGGCGATATTCTAGCAATCGAATACTTCGCTGCTGGATTCGTGAAGGCGCCGGGGATGAGACGAGGCGACCTCTGTGGAGCTACCAGCCAGGCACCGTTCGACCCGAAGCGGCCGATCCGAAGCCGCAGGAGTGCTTCAGGCCAGGTCCAGGCCATGCAGGAAGTCCAGCGTGTACTCCACGCACTTTTCGGGTTCTTCCAACTGCATGAAGTGGGTGGTTTCGGGGAGATAGTCGTAGTCAAGGTCCATCAGCTCGGAGAGGTCCATACTGGGCATAAACGAGAAAGGAACGGTTGGGTCTGCGCCAACTACCTTCACCGGGCATGAAATCTTTCGCAGGTTAACGCGCATGGCCCAGCCGAAAAGGTACTCATACACCTGTGCCTCGTGTTCCCGGGGGCAGCACAGCTCGTACTCCTGGCCATCAGGGGTGCGACGAAGTGTCGTCTGGGCCATCAGGTCGATTACCGGCGGGGGCAGCTGGCGGTATATGGGACTGCGCCCGATGCGCCGCGTGAACTCCTCTAGTGTAGTGAAGCGATCTTTGCGACGTCGGGCTGAGATGCTCATCTCCTCACCCATCTCCACCAGGTCCTCAGGCCGGCCGCCGGGAGGCATGATCGGCACGTCGAACAGCATCAGCCCGGCAAACCCCTTCCATTGCTCCTCGTGGAGAAGGGCGACCAAACCGGAAAGCGAATGGAAGGACCCCACAATGGGTTCTTCCCCGTAGTTCTCACCGATGGCGCGAAGCACCGCCTCACAGTCCCGGACAAATGTGGGAATGTTCTGGGTTCGGATGTCTCCGGGCGGGTTCCAGCCATGGCTTCTCAGATCGTAGACAAAGAGGTCAAACTGTTCCTGGAGGTGCGACCAATACGGATAGTACGTGTCAATGGCCAAGCCGCAGCCATGGCTGAGCAGAATGCGGGGCCCTCCAGGATTCCCATGGCGCCGGACATGCAGACGTGCGCCGTCGTCCATGTTGACTTCGAGAACGTCTGCAGCTTCGGGCAGCTTCCAAGCACTGGTCATACAGCGCGCTCTTCCTGTTACGACAGGTGAAAGGCTAAGGGTACACTTTACGGGTCGGCATCTGGTTCCTGCTCAGTATTCCGACCTTCACCGCTCTGGGTCCGCTGCGATACAAGTCAACTGGTCAGAGTGGTGCACAAGGTGCATTTACCGTTTGCCTGGAAAGGCGATTTTAACAGGGCAAAAGCAGCAGTCAAGCATAAGATCGGTTCGCGTGGTCGGGTGCAATTATACCCGGACAGCGAGCGCTGGTTTCTTCGAGGCGAATCGCGAGACCTCCGGTCACTCTCGGAACCATGAGACTGCAACGATCGGGGCCGATTGCGTCGGGGGTGTTCCGCCGGAGACAGGCGGAGACGGATTTCGTTGACACCCTTTATGGGCGACCGTAGACTAGATATAGATAGGTTTGTTCCTGTTTTCCCGCCAGAGCCTGCTCAATATGCAGACAATCTGGCTCTCTCATATCCGATAGCCACGGAGATTTTCATGACTTTGTTAGCCGATTTGGATCCCGAAGTTGCAGCAGCTCTCGACGGAGAAGATCGCCGACAGAGGGAATCCATAGTACTCATAGCCTCGGAAAACTACGCTAGTAAAGCCGTGCTGGCGTCCGGCTCTAGCGTCATCAGCAACAAGTACGCGGAGGGCTACCCCGGCCGCCGTTACTATGGCGGATGTGAGCACGCGGACGTAGTCGAAAGCCTGGCAATCGAACGCGCCAGGCAGCTATTCGGTGCGGAGCACGCCAATGTGCAGCCCCACAGCGGCGCGCAGGCCAACATGGCGGTGTATTTTGCCCTGTTGAAGCCGGGAGACACCGTGATGGGTATGCAGCTGGACCACGGAGGCCACCTGACCCACGGTGCCAAGGTCAACTTTTCCGGCAGGCTGTATGACTTTGTTTCCTACGGCGTTGACCGGGAAACGGAGACCATCGATTACGATGAGGTTGAACGGCTGGCCAAGGAACACACCCCGAAAATCATCGTCGCAGGGTACAGCGCGTACCCCAGGCTGATCGATTTCCCGCGCTTTCGCGCCATTGCCGACAGTGTCGGTGCTTATCTGATGGTAGACATGGCTCACATTTCAGGCCTCATCGCTGGCGGGGCGCATCCTTCGCCTCTGCCTCACGCCCAGATTGTGACCTCCACCACGCAGAAGAGCCTGCGCGGTCCTCGCGGCGGGTTCATCATGTGCACTGAAGAACTGGCCAAGGACATCGATTTCGCCGTGTTTCCCGTCATGCAGGGCGGCCCCATGATGCACACCATTGCCGGGAAGGCCGTGTGTTTCGGTCAGGCCCTGAAACCCGAATTCGGGCAGTATGCGCAACATGTTGTCGACAACTGCCAGGTGATGGCAACCGTCCTGTCGGAGTCAGGGATGCGGCTGGTCTCCGGGGGTACCGACAACCACCTGCTGCTGGTTGACGTTTCTCCGCTGGGGATAACCGGGAGGCAGGCCGAGCGGGCTCTCGATTCGGTGGGCATCATCGCCAACAAGAACGCCATACCCTTCGACGAGCGGCCACCCCGGGTGACCAGCGGCCTTCGGCTGGGAACACCGGCAATCACGAGCCGGGGAATGGGCACCGAAGAGGCGGCCCAGGTGGCCTCGATGGTCGCCCGCGTGTTGGGCAACATCAGCGACGAGCAGGTGCACCGGCAGGTTTCAGACGAGGTGAGGGAACTCACGTCCGGTTTCCCTGTGCCGGGCATCGACGACTAGTTGAGGCCCTTGGGGGCCGATGCTATAATCACTTGGCTTTGTTCCAGAATTTCACACAGTAGGGTAACCGTTGCGTCATTACGAACTAGTAGTTGTACTCAGCCCCATGATCAGCCCCGACGAAGCCTCGCAGGCTTGGGAGAGGATCAAGGGATTCATCACCACTCGAGAAGCGGACATAGTACACGAGGAACGCTGGGGCACTCGCCGCTTGGCCTACCCGGTCAAGAAGGGCCAGTACCAGTTCCTTGAGGGAAATTACCACCTCACCAGGTTCGCCACCGAAGGGTCTTTCAACCGTGAGTTGGAAAACTTCCTGAGGCTGGACGAAAATGTGCTCCGCTCCTTGGTCACCGCCACGCTGACAGAAGAAGAATTGGCGGCCCATGCGGCGCAAACTCGGGCGCCGAGACCTCCTCGAGCGCCTGCGGGAATGCCTCCGGCAGGAGGTCCACAGGGCGCGCCACAGGCAGCACCCGCGGGCGAGGGCGCAGCAGCGCCACAGGGAACGACAGCACCTGCCGGCGATGCCCCGGCTGCGACTGCGGAGGCCCCGGCTCCCGCTGGTGAAGCGACTCCTACATCTGCGGAGGCTCCGGCGGCGGAAGCCCCGGCTCCCGTCGGCGAAGCGGCACCCGCGACAGCGGAGGCACCGGCAGCCGAAGCTCCCGCTGCGGCAGAGGAACCGGCTCCCGCGGAGCCAGCACCTCCAGCCGGACAACCTGAGACTGAACAGCCATCGGAATAACGGGGTAGGCTGTGAATAAAATCATTGTAATTGGCAATTTAGGGCGCGATCCCGAGATGCGCTACACCCCCAGTGGCCAGGCGGTCACCTCTTTCAGTGTTGCTTCCAGTCGTAGGTACCGGACGGCGGATGGAGAACAGAGGGAGGAGACTGAGTGGTTCAACGTCAGCGCCTTTGGGCGGTTGTCAGAAATCTGCAACCAGTACCTGACGAGGGGACAACAAGTTTACCTTGAAGGTCGCTTGCGGGGTCGCAGCTACACGGACCGTGACGGTCAGCCACGATATTCTTTGGACATAATGCTCAGCGAGATGCAGATGCTGGGCCGCCGCGGAGAGAACGAATACGGCGGCGGTGGCGGGGACCGCGAGAACTTCGGCGGCGGCCGGGGCATGGGAGACGGGGGCCCGCCTCCCTACGACGAGACTGACGATTTGCCCTTCTAGGGACGACTACCGGGAAGCGCAAATTTATTCGACCGATTTCTGAAGGGACTGGAATTATATGACAACTGAAGCCACCAACAGGCCGCCAGATGCACCGCAGAGCCCGCGGCCCCCTGGCCCACAGGGCGGGCGGCCACAGGGAGGGCCAAGGCCGGGTGGCCGTCCCGGCGGACGCCCACGTGGAAGGTTCGTGCCACGACGCCGTGTGTGCACCTTCTGCGTCGAGCACATCAAGCTCATCGATTACAAGGATATCGACAAGATCAGGCGGTTTGTATCCGATCGGGCAAAGATCGAACCGCGACGCCGGACCGGCGTTTGCGCCAAGCATCAACGGGCTCTGCGTATCGCAATTCAGCGAGCCCGCCACATAGCCCTGATTCCTTTCGTCGCCCATCATTCCTTCCCCAGTGTTCGCCGCTAAAGGTGTGCTGCACCCTCTGACCGGCCATCAATCTCCCGACGCAAGTGTCGACTCGGCCTCATTTCGAGGCCGTTTCGACTGTTCTAGCCCATCCTGCCTGAGTGGTTGTCCCCATGGCTCTCGCCAGGCTTAGCGGCCGTTTTGGCCGGCAGGAAAATCGCGCCGGCAGGCGTCGCCGGGCCCGATCCGGGTCTGATCAGGATACCGGTTCGGATGCCCCAACGCCCCGGGAAACGGCCGAGAGACGCCGCAGGTACCTTTCGGTTGGGGTCGGTGTTTTTCTCCTTGCCGTGATTTTTGGCGTGGTGATTTTCGGCTACTACTGGGAATTCTTCCGCCCGCCACGCGTCTGGGCAGGCAGTGTCAACAGCGTGGAGTTTTCCATGGGCGACTTGGTGCAGCGCATCCGAGTTCTCCAGGGAATCAACAGGTATGACGGAGGAAGGGTTGACCTGTCCACCGTACCGTTTGAGTATCTGCAGGATCTGATAGACGCGGAAATTCTGCGGCAAACGGCACCCCAGTTGGGTTTAGAACCGACTGACGAGGATATCGATCAGGAAATACGCTCCAGGTTCACGCCGACCCTGACCGGGGGACAGGAGGCGGATCCCGGACAGCTGGAAAGGGAATTCCGGAACAATTTCCAGACTTTCCTTACGGCAACCGGTTTGACGGACGGAGAATTCCGGGTGATCGTGGGGGAGGAATTGAGGGAAAGAGGACTCCTGTTCCTGATGTGGGAGGGCGTGCAAGGCCCTCTGGAGCACGCCGAAGTCCAATGGATTCGGCTGCCCGTCGATCCCAACCAGACGGGCTTAGGTTCCGTGCAGCCGGACCAGGTGTCCAAGCGGCTCCAGGTGGAGCCGTTCGACACGGTGGCTCGAGAGGTGTCGTTGTCTGCAGGATACGCCGAGCAGGATGGTTACGTCGGATGGGTTCCCAGGGGTGCGTTCCCGGAGTTGGACCCGCTGATATTCGGCGACCCTAGCCTTGGAAAGGCTGCCCTGAATCCGGGAGATATCAGCCAGGCTGTTTATGCTATCGACGGAATCTATATCATCGAGAAGCTGGCTGGTCCGGAGTCGAGAGTGGTTGACGACCGCATGAGAGCCAAGCTCGCCACTGAACTGGCGCAGAACTGGAAGGACGATGCCCTGCAGGTAGGCCGGGAAGAAGGGACGGTGAGGATGCATTTCAACAGCGACCTGTACGCTTGGGTTGGTGATCAGGTGGCTGTGACCGCGCCTCGAGTCCAGGTAACCGGGCAGCCGGGGCAGTAGGGTTGAACGGGATGACAAGTGATTCCGGCATTAACGTTGGTCTGATGGGGCTGGGAGTCGTCGGTGGCGGTGTCGCCACCGCCCTTCTCCAGGAATCCTCGCTGATAACCTCCCGCGTCGGCCGGCCGGTGAATCTTCGCCGGGTACTGGTGAGAGACCGGTCCCGTGCCCGCGACGTGGCTGTGCCCACAGGAATGCTGACCACCAACGCCGAGGATATCCTGGACGATCCGGAGATCGACATCCTGGTCGAGGTTATGGGAGGGTCCGATCCGGCTGCCAGCTATTTCCGGCGTGCCCTGGAGTCCGGCAAGCACATCGTCACCGCCAACAAGGAAGTGATGGCCAAGGAAGGTGCGGAGCTGATGGCCCTGGCTCGAGAGAACCAGGTCAGCCTGCTTTTCGAGGCCAGTGTTGGCGGAGGGATACCCATCGTCGGCTGCCTGATGAATGAGCTGGCCGCCAACGATGTCTACTCCATCCGCAGCATCATAAACGGGACGACTAACTACATTCTCACCCGGATGGCCTTCCAGCGTATCGACTTCTCCGAGGCGCTGGCCGAGGCACAGGGGCTGGGCTACGCCGAGGCCGACCCCACCAATGACGTCGAGGGCATCGACGCGGCCTACAAGCTGACCGTGCTGGCCACCCTCGCCTACGGGCGTCGGTTCCAACCGGAGGATGTTTACCGGCAGGGAATCGCAGCTTTGGAACCGCAGGACTTCCGGTACGCGCAGGAGTTCGGATACGCCATTAAATCCATGGCCGTCGCGGATCTCGTAGACGACGAAGTCCAGTTGCGGGTGTATCCTGCACTGGTCCCCGCAGAAAACATGCTCGCAAACGTTAATGGCGTGTACAATGCGGTGGAGGTGAACGGCAGCCTTTGCGGACGAGTGCTGTTCCACGGCATGGGCGCGGGCCGCGGACCCACGACCAGCGCAGTTCTGGGCGACCTGGTGGAAACGGCCAGGCTTGTCAGGGATAGCGCCACACCGGGCGGGCTGCGCGATCTTTCACAGCGCTTGGGAGTACGCTCCATTGACGCGCTGCGCACCCGCTATTACATCAGGCTGAACGTGGCAGACCGGGCAGGCGTGCTGGCCCAGATTGCCCAGGTGCTGGGAGACGAGGACATCAGCATCGCATCCGTTTTGCAGAAAGACGCCGATGCCGAGACGCACAGCGCCGAGATTGTCATAATGACCCATCCGGCCCTGGAATCCTCGGTGCAGGGGGCCCTGCGAGCCATAGAGGCATTGGAGCCTGTGCGCCAAGTCGGTAACATGCTGAGAATCGAAGAGTAACTGAGGCCGGAGACCAATACCCGGATTCATACGCCGGGCACCTGTGAGAGAGATATGGGACAGGGCGTCCTGAAAACCTACCGGGATCTGCTGCCGGTAACCAGCGCCACTCCGATGATCACAATGGGAGAGGGAGATACGCCGCTGGTCAGGTCCAATCGCCTGGCTGCTGAATTGGGATGTCCCGAGCTTTATTTCAAGCTGGAGGGATGCAATCCCACAGGTTCCTTCAAGGACCGGGGCATGGTGATGGCCATAGCCAAGGCGCTGGAGGAGGGCAGCAGGGCCATCATGTGCGCTTCCACCGGCAACACCAGCGCGTCCGCGGCCGCTTTCGGCGCCTACAGCGGGCTGCCGGCCCTGGTGATCATTCCGCGCGGCGAGGTGGCCATGGGCAAACTGGCCCAGGCCATGGCCTACGGCGCGAAGATCATAATGGTCGACGGGAATTTCGATACGGCTCTTGGGCTGGTACGGTCTTTCACAACCAAGCACGAGGTGACCCTCGTAAACTCCGTGAATCCCTATCGCCTGGAGGGCCAGAAGACCGCCGCCTTCGAAATCGTAGATGCCCTGGGCGACGCTCCGGATTACCTGTTCATCCCCGTGGGCAACGCCGGTAACATTACCGCCTACTGGCGGGGATTCCGTGAATATCGCGACCTCGGGCGCAGCAGCACCCTGCCGAAGATGATGGGATTCCAGGCCGAGGGCGCGGCGCCCATCGTGCGCGGAGAGCCGGTGGCCAATCCGCAGACCATCGCCTCGGCCATTCGCATCGGCAATCCCGCGAGCTGGAAGGGGGCCCTCGACGCGCGCGACAGTTCCGGCGGCACCATCGACATGGTCTCCGACGACGAGATCCTGGAAGGTTATCGCCTGCTGGCGTCCCACGAAGGAATCTTCTGCGAACCCGCCTCGGCTGCGTCCTTCGCCGGGTTGATCAAGCTGCATCGACAGGGCGTGGACTTTTCGGACAAGAGGGTCGTTTGCATTTTTACAGGATCGGGGCTCAAAGACCCCGACCTGGCCGTCTCCAGCGTATCTCCGCAGACCATTGTGGTGGAGCCGACCCTTGAGGCGGTGGAGGCGGTGGCGCTTTCTGAATCCTGACCCGGGCGCTACAGGAAATCGGGACTGTGCAGGAGACTATCACGGTCGACAATAGCCGCATTCAACGGGCCGTCGCCGACATACTGGAAGCCATCGGGGAGGACCCCAACCGCCAGGGCCTGCAACAGACCCCGGCAAGGGTGGCCCGGATGTACCAGGTGCTGTTTGCCGGGGTCGGTGCGCGGGTTGAAGACGCCATCGACGCCGTCTTCGAGACCGAGGATGACGACCCGGTTGCAGTTTCAAGGCTGCCCTTTCACTCCCTTTGCGAGCATCACCTGCTGCCGTTCTTCGGGCAGGCCCGCATCGGCTATGTCCCAATGGGGAAGATCGCCGGCGTCAGCAAACTCGGACGTGCGCTGGAGGTGGCTGCGGCCCGCCCCCAGGTGCAGGAGAGGCTGACCGCGGAGGTGGCGAACGCCCTGTCCCTGGTCCTTCAACCCCGGATAGTAGTGGTCGAAATCGAGGCCGAGCATCTCTGCATGTCGATGCGGGGCATCAGCAAACCCGGCGCCAGGATGCTGACCACCGCAGTGCGTGGAAATTTGGCCAGCAGTGAGGAAAAAGAAACATTACTGAACTTGATGCACAGCAACTGACGGCGCCTGCCAGCGCTATAACCTCTTTCCGGGACCTCGGCGAGGAGTGGGACTCGGTTCTGCGGAGTTCCCAAGTGGGATGCCTTTTCCTGTCCCGGCAGTGGCAGGAGGTGTGGTGGGAGAATTTTGGCGACGGCCGTGAACTTACAGGGTTCAGCCTGGAGGCTCCGGACGGCACCACCAGTGCGGTGGCGTCCCTTTCCCGGTCGGGAGACTCCATCGGATTCGTCGGCTCTCCGGACACTTTCGACTACAATGATTTTCTGGTCCGCCCCGGTTTCGAGGAGACTTTCTACCCCGCTTTCATGGAAATCCTGGACGGCTGGGAGTGGTCCGAGCTACGCCTGGATTCCCTGATTGAGGACTCGCCAACACTAGCGTACCTCCCAGACCTTGCCAGCGGTCGGGGCTACACGGTGGAACAGGAATTCGAGGACGTTACTTCAGGCGTCTTCCTGCCCGGAGACTGGGAAGCGTACCTTGCGCTCCTGAGTAAGAAGGACCGCCACGAGTTGCGACGCAAGCTGCGCCGCCTGGACACCCAGACCGATTGGCGCTGGTATTGCCTCACAACTCCCGATGAAGTGCTCGGGAGACTCGACGATTTCCTTTCCCTTATGAGGGCAAGCAGCGTCGAAAAGACAGAATTCATGACGCCGGACCGGGAGCGCTTTTTCCGCGCCCTCGCCAGGCGCATGGCCGAGCTGGACCGCATCAGGCTGTTCTTCATGGAGATGGACGGGAAGCTTGCGGCGTCCAGCCTGTGCTTCGACTACGGGTCGGCGCGCCTGTTGTACAATAGCGGGTACGACCCCGATCTGTCTTACTACAGCGTTGGTCTGCTCCTTCATGCGATGTGCGTGAGGGATGCTATTGAACAGGGCATTTCGTACTTCGATTTTCTGCGCGGACCCGAGCCTTACAAGGCGCACCTCGGGGGACGCCAGAAGAGCCTCTACAGAATGGTGGTGAAACGAGCTTGAGTCTCGAACACGCAGCCTTCATTTCGTTCCACGCCTGCCCCCTGGCAGCTCCTGGGCAAGGAAAGTCGGGGGGCATGAATGTGTATGTCCGCGAACTCTCAAGGGCGCTGGGTGAATCGGGCATCACCGTAGACATTTTCACCAGGGAGCACGAGGGTCAGGGTAGTGGGATTGAGTGGATTTCTCCCAACGTCAGAGTGATCCATTTCCCCGCAGGACCCCGAAATGCAGTCGTCGGCGAACTCTTTGAATACCTGCCCGGATTCCTGGACGCCGTGATGGCTTTCTGCGAGGCCGACGGCTCAGAATACGATGTTGTCCACTCCCATTACTGGCTGTCTGCCTGGCTGGGCCAGCGCATGGCCGAGAATCTTGGCATCCCGCACGTTGTCACATTCCACACCCTGGCACTGATCAAGATGCAGTCTCGCGCCGGCGAGGTGGAGCCCGAAGAGCGCGAGATTGTAGAGCACGATGCCATGCTCAACGCCGACTGCATTGTCGCCTTCAGCGGCCACGAGCGCGACGCCATGGCCGGATTGTACGGCGCCGATCCGGGCAAGGTGCGATTGGCCCCGTGTGGCGTGGACCTGGAAAAGTTCCGCCCTATGGACCAGAAGGAAGTTCGTAGGCAGCTGGGACTCAACGGCGAGAAGCTGCTGCTGTACGTCGGCAGAGTGGAACCTCTGAAGGGCCTGGACCTTCTGGTTGAGACGGCGGCACAGATCGAAGCAGGCGACGAAAGCGTCCGCATGATGGTGGTCGGGGGTGGTGGCCCGGGAGAGCCTGAAACCGATCGCGTCAGGAGATTGGCCGAGGAGCGCCAGGTCGACGATCTGATTGAATTCGTCGGGCGTGTCGACCAGGACCAGTTGCCACTGTACTACAACGCCGCAGATGTGTGCGTGGTCCCGTCGTACTACGAGAGTTTCGGCCTGGTGGCGCTGGAATCAATGGCCTGCGGCACTCCGGTTGTGGCGTCAAGGGTGGGTGGGCTGCCCACCCTGGTGCATCACGGGCATACGGGGTATCTCAAACCCTGGAGATGTCCGGAGGCTTTCGCCAACTCGGTCGAGATGATAATTTCCAGCGACCGTCTTCAGGATAGTCTCGGCCAGGCCGCTCGCCGACGTGCCGAGATGATGGGCTGGGAAAGCGTGGCCGCCATGATTTCCGCTGAATATAGAGCACTCAGTCCTGGCGAAGGGTGGGATGTCAACGGGCTGAAATGAAACTCAATGGTATCTGTTCGCTGCCGCTCCTCAAGCCGCGCCGCAATTTCCGGCGCGGCTACGTTGCGGTTGGTGTCCTAGCCGCCCCGCAGCCCATGGTTCCGGTGCTTGGGGAATGACCTTGATTTCTCAGCAGCACGAACCGAATTTACCGAGTTCCAACGGGGCCGGGTCGAACCGTAGGCCGTCTTTTGCCAGGCGCATTGTCGGCCACTTTCAGCGTACACTGGTGGCCGGCATATTGGTGATGCTTCCCATTGGTATCACCGCCCTGGTCCTCAAGTTCATATTCGACCTGTTGACTCCCATTCTCCAGCCACTTACGGACCTTCTGCCGGGCCCCGATCTGTACGGCACCGGCCTGGTTGCCCTGTTGCTGCTCATATACGTGGTTGGGCTGGTGGCTGCATTCGTCATCGGTCGCAGACTGATCAATGTGGCGCACCGGGTGATGGAGGTCATACCGCTGGTAAAAGGCATCTACAGCACCACACGCACCGCGGTGCAGCTACTTTCGAGAAGTGGACGCGCCGGCAACGGCGCCGCTACCTACAGCGGCGTGGTCCTGGTGGATTTCCCCCGACCGGGAATTCGCTCCGTCGGCCTGGTCACTTCGCAGATGTACGATGCGGAGGGCCAGGAGGTGCTTTCAGTCTTTGTACCCACCACGCCAATACCGTCCTCGGGCTTCTTGATCATCGTGCCGACCAGCCAGGTGGCGTACCTGGACATGTCGGTTGACGAAGCCATGGCTGTGATTATCTCGGGTGGAATCCTGTCGGAGCGTATGTTTGAGAAGTCGGGTTTTGTGGCACATTCGGATGGTGAGGTTGAAGAATGACCCAGAGATGGCCCTTTGATGCAGACAGGGTCTTGAGCAACTGGACAGCGTGAGTGTGCCTGAGTCGTCGGGTCCCGGATATTTCAGAAATTATTTGCCAGTCATTGCGAATCAGGAACTAACCCGGCATTTCCGGGGGGAGTCGGTACAAATTGCAGCTTGCGGAAGTGGCTATTTTATGGGTCCCTGCAAGCCGTTTCACAGACTGCTGCCCGACTGCCCGAGAGCGGTGAGTTCAGCGGACTCATGGAACTGAGAGGAGGAATCAACCAGATGAACGAAACGCCAAATCGGGTGCTGGTGGTCACACCCCATCCCAACGACTGCGAGTTCTGGTGTGCCGGCACCGTGGCACGATGGATCAGCGAGGGTGCCGCAGTCCGTTATGTGGTCTGTACCGACGGAGCGAAGGGCACAATCGATCCCTCCGTTTCAGTGGCGGACCTGGCCGGCGAACGTGAGCGCGAGCAGTCCAGGGCCATTGAAGTGCTGGGTGTGCAGGAACTCGTCAGCCTGAAACGGCCCGATGGGAGTCTCGAGGATACGGACGATTTTCGAAAGGAACTGGTCAGGCAGATTCGCCAGGCGCGGCCGGACGTCGTTATCTGCCCCGAGCCTTACCGGAAGAACCTGGCGTGGCATCGCGACCACCGAATTGCCGGGCAGGTCACCCTGGATGCTGTCTTTCCCTGCGCCCGCGACCACCTGCATTTCGAGGAATTATGGCGCGACGAGGGCCTGGAACCCCACAAGACCGCCAACGTGCTCTTCTGGGGAACGGAGACCCCCAATACGCACATTGCCATCGACTCAGCCATGGATGCCAAGACTCGCGCCGTCAAGGCCGCCAGGACTCGCCTGGAGGGCCATTCCGACGGGGAGGTGGATCAGTTCATTCAGCAGCTGGGCCGAGAGGGTGTGGGGGACTCAGGCGGAAGCTACGGCGAGGCCTTTCGCAAGATAACGTTCAGGGTCTGAATCCCCTGCCTGCGGTTGCCATAATCGATGCACAAGGCGCTAGAGCGGCGATCCTCCACTGGAAAGCATAGCTTCTCGCAGCAAGGGCAGCGGAGGGCCGCCGTAGGAAAGAAGCTCGTCGTGGAAGCCCTTCAGCGAATAACCGCCGTTGCGTTCATTGCGATAGTCGTCCCTTAGCTTCAGGATCATCAATTTGCCAAGGGTGTAGTTCAGGTACCCCGGATCGAAGGTCCCGCGCAGCGCCTCCCGCCTTGCCGGGTATTCGGCCATAAATGCGTTGTCCATGAAGAACCTGGTGGCTTCATCCACGGTCATGTCCCCCGTATGCATGGCCAGAGAGCACATGTACCTGCAATTTCGCACCAGGGCCTCCAGCAACTGGGTCAGCAACAACTCGGGTCGTCCGGTTCCGTAGTCCGTTTCCAGCATCATTTGCTCGGTGTAGTGTGCCCAGCCCTCGGTGAATGCGTATGAGGTTGCCACCCGGTTCACCAGTGGCAGCGCCCGGCCGTAGCGGTTGTGCAGGTGGTGGACGAAATGACCGGGATAGACTTCGTGGATTGAAATTACCCTCAGTGTGTTGTAGTCGAATTTGGAAAGCCACTCCTCGGCCTGCTCCGCGCTCCAGTGCTCCTCGACCGGCGTAACGTAGTAGAACGACTCCGTTGCCTGGGTCTCCAACGCTCCTGCGCTGTCCATTGCCGCGAAGGCGTAGCGCATATACGCGGGAGTCTCGACCACCTGGCAGCGGTCCTCCGACGGCAGCGAGATGATGTCGTGGTCGACTAGGGCACGCCTGATGTCCTCGAGGAGGCCCCGAGTGTCGGGAATGAGCCCGGAGGCTGTGGGATGAGTGCGGCTGATCTCATCAACGATCTGCTCGACGGACTTGTCCGGTGCGATGGAGGCGGCAACCTCTCTGATTTGGGCGAGGTTTTCCTCGAGGTTCGCCTGACCCACCGTTTGCACTCGCTGCAGCGGTAGACTCAAACCCTCGCCGGTTTCCAGCATCCGCGAATACATTTCGTTGCCGATGGCAAAATCATTGTCCGCCGCCAGGGAGCGAGCCTTCAGCTTGTCCACGAATTCGTCCAGGGCTGCCGCCGCACTTGCGACGGATGCGGCGAAGTCGTCCGCAATTTCCCGGTCGTTGACCTGTGTCGCAAAGGCGAGAAGGTCGTTCCGATAGAACTGGGCCATTCCGCCATAGCTCTCCACGCTCATATCGACGATGTGTCGTGAGAGGTCATCGCGTAGCGCGGCATCCAGCGTGCCGAGGAAATCGGGGACCTGTTTCAGAGCCGATGAGGCGGACCGCAGCCGGTCCTCAAGGGGAGCGTAATCCCTGCGGACGTAGTTACCGACGTTCAGAAATCCCGCCTGGCGCATCGGATTGTTTTCCAGGGGCTGCAGCTCCTCGAATGTAAAGAGCTCCCGCTGCTGGAATAGCTCCAGCAACCGGTGGGAAAGGAGGTTCTCGGCGAACAGGGATTCGGTTGGCAACGCCTGCAGTTCCGTCAGGCCGCGTCTGATCTCCGCCTTCCGCCGGCTGATACTGGCGGGGGTCAGGTCGGGCAGCCGTCCGTCGAACTCGTGCTTCCCAATGCGCGATCCTGAAGTCGGATAAAAGTCCCAGTGTTCTCCGATGAGCCTCTCAGACAATTGCTCGAGCTCTGGGCTGCAAGTGTTGCTGTTTCCGCTGGCTGAATTGGCCATGGCTGGACTCCAAAAACATCAGGCTGCTGCACACCGCGGGTATTGTTCCGGCCATCTCCCGATGACCGGAACGGGCGGCCCGGAAAACAGGCCGCCCGCATCCTTCTGGGAAATGTCGATTCCGGACTAAAGAACTTCGCTTATCTGGAACTGGGGAGAGACGTCAGTGTAGTTCTTGATGTCTCCCAATATTTCACGGCCATGGGTCTTGAATCCCTCGTGCACCTCGTCGGCGGTGTTGAAGTACAGGTTGGCCATGGCGACGAAGGGCGCCGGCGCGTTGGGGTCGGCGGCGGAGACTCCTTTTTCCAGTTCGCTCTTCTGTAGCCCCATGGGGTCCAGGAGCCGGTGAACGGTCTCCATATGCGACCCGGACCAATAGCCGAAGTCGAACGACTTACCTTCATCATTCGGATACAGGACAGTTACCTTGATCATTGATGATATCTCCTGTCATGTTGGCGAGTGTAATGCACCCCAGGATGCGTGAGCGGATTGACCGCAGGGCAAGTGTACCGTCAGTCCGGTGTACTGGCAATCGCCGGAGCACGGTTTTCGATGCCGGTCGTTTGATAGAATGTCCGTGACCCAACTCCAACGGTGACTGGAATTTAGAATTGAGATTTCCACTACGGTCCAAGTCTGTAAGCATCATTTTGTTACTCGCCCTGTCCGGGGCTCTGGTTCTGGCGGCCGGGTGTTCGCAAGGCGACGCATCCGATGCCGGTACGTCACGCGAAGGTATGGAATCGGGAGACATGGCCCTGGTCTGGGAGGCGTGGGACGCATTGACGGTCAACTATGCCGCCCCAGAGGCTCTTGACGAAAGCGCCGTGGCTGGAGGCGCAATTAATAGCGTTCTGGAACTGGGTGACCTGGAGCCTTACCCGGCCCTGGTTCAGGTTGGCCGCATGAGGGGGCAGGTACCCGGACACGTTCCTGACGCGCTGGTCGACCTTTGGAGAGTGACCCAACTCTATCAGGCTGGGAACACCGGGGCGCTGGACGATGAGACTATCGAAATAATGATCAGGGGCATGGTCCAGGCTCTGCCGGCACGCGCATCCAGCTACCTGACGGCCGAACAGGTACCCGAGGCCGAGGTACGACTGGAGCGACGGGTTGAGGGATCCTACGTCGGTATAGGAGCAATGGTCGATTCGCGGGCAGGTCAGATCCTTCTGTTTCCGTTCCCCGGCTCTCCCGCTGAAAAGGCGGAAATTGAAAATGGCGACGTTCTACTGGCAGTCGAAGGAGTGCCCGTGGGGGATGCCACCCCCAGCGAAGTGGGGGACCGTATCAAGGGCGAGGAGGGTACCAAGGTTCTCCTGGAACTGCAACGCGCCGGCGAACCTGAACCCATTGAACTGGAAGTGTTTCGGGGGAACGTGGAACGCCCCAGCGTATCAAGGCGATTGACCCAGGGAGGGATAGCCTACATCAGGATTGATGGCTTCAGGGATAACACCGGGCACCAGGTATTCGATGCTCTCGAAGAACTGAGGCAGTACGATGCTCTGGCCCTGATACTGGACCTCAGGTTCAATCCTGGTGGCTCCGGGGAAGCTGCTGCCGAGGTGGCTGCGCTTTTCCTTCCCCCGGGGGGCCTGTTCCGAACGGTTGAGGGCAGGGATGGAATTCCCGCCGAGCAGGCCCTCCCTGAACTCGAACGGCGGCTTTCCATCGATGAAGTACCGGTCGCAGTGCTGGTGGACAACCGGACAGTAGGAGAAGCCGAGGCGTTGGCGGCAGCGCTGCGGGAGGCCGACCGTGCGACGCTGGTGGGCCTGCCCACTTTCGGCGAGGGGTCGATATACGACCTGGTCACTCTCAGCGACGGATCCGCGATTTACATACCCACGGAACGATGGTCCACGCCCAGCGGTTCGTGGCTGGGAGACCGGCCCCTCCAGCCGGACATCGTGGTGGAATACGAGGAAGTCCTGGGAGGCCCAGGCGGCGAAATGCAATTTAACGCGGCTTACGAGTATTTGGACAGCCAGCTACCCCTGTTCCGATAACGCAATTGAAATGGGCAATAGCCGTTCTGGAGATACAAGAGAACCGCGCCCGGTATATGCCGGGCGCGGTGTACGTTCGCTACCTGAACGCGGGGGAATGGGCAACCTCAGGCTGCCTGCTGTTCCTCCTGACACCGCAGGCATACGTAGGTGCTGCGGTCTTCGGGCAGGCTGTCGACGTTGACGTTCCGGCGTCGGTTGCACACTGAGCAGGCGACCGACTCGGTTACAGGCGCCGGAGGGGGAATCGGGGCAGTGATGGTTTCCGCCCCTCGAAACCCCTGGTAATCCGGGTTGTCTGCTTTCATACGGAGGAATCGTTCCCTGTCTCTTCGACCCATTTCGCTCCTCCAGCCGTTTGCAGATCCGTTTACTTTACCTCGACGACGGCACCGGCCTCTTCGAGCTTCGCCTTTATGGAATCGGCCTCGTCCTTCGGGGCGTCTTCCTTCACGGCAGCAGGAGCGGACTCCACCAATTCCTTGGCTTCGCGCAGTCCGAGGGAGGTCACTTCCCTCACGGCCTTGATGACGTTGATCTTGTTGGGGCCGATCTCGACAATACGGACCTCGAACTCGCTCTTTTCCTCTTCTGCGGGCGCGGCCGCATCACCGCCTGCGGCGGGGGCGGCTGCAACGGCGACCGGGGCGGCCGCAGTCACGCCGAATTCGTCCTCAAGCGACTTGACCAGGTCTGCCAGGTCAACGACGTTCATTTCCTTGATGGCGCTGATAATTTCGTCTTTGGTCAGTGGCATTGCTAACTCCCTCTTCTATCAGGTTTGGTCAGGGTTGCGGTTGATGGCCGGGCTATGCTTCTTCCAGCTGGCTCATCCTGGCACGTAGTACATTGTCCAGGTTCTGCACGGGTCCGTTGAGCGCCCCAACCAGCCGCGCCATGGGCGCCTGCATCTGCGCCAGCAGGAGTGACAGCATCTGGGGTTTGGGAGGCAAGGTTGCCAGCCGAGCGACTCCATCGGGACCGAAGGCAGCGCCGTCCGCCATCACCGCTCCGCGTATGCTGAAAGTGTTTGCGTTGGTCCTAGCGTAGTCGGAGATCGTCTTGGCTGCGGCTGCGGGGTCGTCGTATCCGAAGGCCACTGCGCTGGGGCCCTGAACGATATCCTTGACCTGGGGCATTCCTGCCTGATCGGCTGCCAGGTACATCAGGGTGTTCTTCACCACGGTGAACTCAATGCCGCCTGCGCGCATGGCGCGCCGAAGTTCGGTCATCTGGTTCACGGAGGTACGGGTGTAGTCGGCGCCGATAGTGATCGTGCTGCGTTCCAGTTGATCCTTCAGCTCCTCAACCCGGTCTATTTTCTGCTGTGTCGGCAATTTTCACCTCCCACGATAACTGTCAAAAAAGTGCCCTACGCCAGCATTAAGACGCGGCGCAGGGCAACATGTTCCCCTGATTGATTCGTCGCGCCTCGGCGGGCGGCCTGGCCATTACCCCGATGGGACCCGCTGTCTCCGGCGTTGGATATTCAGTTGTGTTGCAAGTCTAACTGGTTAGTTTTCGGGTCGCAAGGCCTGTAGCGCCGTCAGGTCCACAGACACGCTGGGGCCCATGCTGGAGGTCAGGTACGCCGAGCGGAAGTACTGTCCCTTCAGAGCTGCCGGGCGGTCCTGGACGATGGCGTAGGTAAGAGCAGAAAGGTTGCCCAAGAGCATGTCAGTATCAAAACTGATCTTGCCGATGGCGCAGTGTATGATGGCCGTTCGGTCGGTGCGGTACTCAGTACGCCCGCCCTTGGCCTCCTGGATTGCCCTGGGCAAGTCCTGGGGCTGCACCATGGTGCCGGAGCGGGGGTTCGGCATGAGCCCCCGGCGGCCCAGGACGCGGCCCAGCTTGCCAATCTTGGGCATTACCTGGGGCGTGGCCAGTCCGACGTCAAAATCGACCCAGCCTCCTTCGATGCGCTCGATCAGGTCGTCCTCGCCGACATAGTCTGCGCCGGCCTGACGCGCGATCTCGCCTCCATCGGCGCCTGTGAACACCAGAACCCTGACGGTCTTGCCGAGTCCGTTTGGCAAGCTGACCACGCCGCGTACCATCTGGTCGGCGTGTCGCGGGTCCACGTTGGTCCTGAGGTGGAACTCTACGGTTTCATCGAACTTGGCGGTGGAAATATCCTTCAGCAGCTCAATGGCGTCGGTAGGGGAATACGACTGGTCCGGGTCCACTCTTTCGGCAACGTTGCTGTAGCGTCGGCTTCTGCTGGCCATGGCTATTCTCCGGAAACTTGGATGCCCATACTCCGGGCTGTGCCTTCGATAATATTCATAGCCTCTTCCACGCTTCCGGCGTTCAGGTCCGGCAGCTTGCTCTGGGCTATTTCCCGCAGGGCGGAGCGACTGATTGTGCCGACGACGCCACCCTGACGAATGTCCGAGGTGCCCTTGTCGACCCCTGCCGCTCTCCGCAAAAGGTCGGAGGCCGGTGGAGTCCGGGTAACAAAGGTGAATGAACGATCTTCAAAAACGGTCAGATGCACCGGCACGATGGTTCCGGCGTCGTTGGCCGTACGGGCGTTGTATTCCTTCACAAAGCCCATGATGTTGACACCGTGCTGACCCAACGCCGGGCCCACAGGGGGAGCCGGGCTGGCCTTTCCCGCTTCCAGTTGCAGCTTGATAATTGCGCGGATTTTCTTCGCCACTTGGTACTCCTGCAGGCGATGAGCGGCGGCAAATCCGTTGGGGCCGCCCAGAATTCAGGTTAATTCAACTTGTCCAGGTCAGATTCTTTCGACTTGGAGGAAATCCAGCTCCACGGGAGTCTCCCTCCCGAAGAATGAAACCAGGACCCGCACCTTGCCTTTGCTCTCGTCGACGTCGTTAATTGCACCGATGAAATCAACGAAGGGTCCCTCTGTGATGCGGACGGTTTCGCCCCTTTCCAGCGCGATCTTGACACGGGTGGAATCGGCCTCCACCTGTCTCAGGATGTCCTCGATCTGCTTGTCTTCCAGGGGCACTGGCTTGGGGCGGCTGTCCCGCTCGTCCTCGGTGGAAACGAACCCGGTTACTCCCGGCGTGTTTCGTACAGCGTACCAGCTTTCGTCGTCCATACTCATCTGGACGAGAATGTACCCTGGGAACAGCTTTTTCCTCTCGGAGCGGCGCTTGCCGTCCTTGAACACAACCTCTTCCTCGGTGGGCACCAGCACCTGCTTGATTCGGTCCTCCATATCGAGGCTGTTGATGCGCAGGTTAAGGTTCTTCTCCACCAGGTCCTCCTGGCCGGAGTAGGTGTGAACGATATACCATCGCATGTCCTGGGGTTGCTCGGTTGTTTCTGTGATGTCGTAGGCGTTCGTCATGCGAACCTTCCCGACTGATGAATCACGCCCCCCGGCCCGGCTGGCAGGCGGGGGGCGATGGTTGCTCTGGGTCGAGTCCTGGGCGTTCCGGGTATGCCTAGATGCCCAGTCCGAAAATCACCCGGTTGAACAGCTCGGCAAACACCCTGTCCAGTCCGCCCAGGAAGAATCCTGCCGCGATGGCAAGCACAATGACCACCATCGTCAGGCGGGCGGTCTCCTCCCGGCTGGGCCAGACGCACTTCCGCAGCTCATCGAACGTTTCCCGGAAGAACTGAACGGGCGATACGCGTCCTCCCCCCGTGGGGGCAAGGATTCGCTGTGCCCGTGAGCTGCCCGCCCTGGCCATTTGCTATCTCACTTCGCGGTGCACGCGGTGGCTGCGGCAGCGGGAGCAGTACTTCCGCAACTCCATGCGCTGCGGGTCGTTGCGCCGATTCTTCATCGACGTGTAGTTCCGTTCCCGGCAGTCACCGCACTGCAGCGTGATGATCTGCCGGATGTCTGCGGTCTTTCTGGCCATGCTAGTCCATCACCTCGGTTATCACGCCGGACCCCACGGTGCGGCCGCCCTCGCGGATGGCGAATCGCATACCGCTCTCCAGGGGCACCGGAGAGATGAGTTCGATATCCATCTGGACGTTGTCGCCGGGCATCACCATCTCCACACCCTCCGGCAGACCGATGGAGCCGGTGATGTCGCTGGTGCGGATGTAGAACTGTGGCTTGTAACCGCTGAAGAACGGGGTATGGCGCCCGCCTTCATCGCGGCTGAGTATGTATACCTCGGCCTTGGCCTTGGTGTGGGGACGCATGGACCCCGGCTTCACCAGTACTTGGCCGCGCTCCACTTCGTCCCGGTCCACGCCGCGCAGCAGGATGCCTACGGCATCACCGGCGACGGTCTCGTCGAGCTGCTTGTGGAACATTTCCAGACCGGTGGCCACGGTGGCCCTGGTGTCGCCGAAGCGGATGATCTCCACGGGCTCCCCGACCTTGATGGCGCCGCGTTCCACCCGTCCGGTTACTACGGTGCCGCGACCCTTGATGCCGAAAACGTCCTCAATGGGCATCAGGAAGGGCAGGTCGGTGGCGCGTGGCGGGATCGGAATCCAATCGTCCATCGCATCGACCAGTTCTATGATGCTCTGCTCGTACTCAGCTTCGCCCTCCAGGGCCTTGAGGCCGCTGACGCGAACGATGGGGGTGTCGTCTCCGGGGAAATCGTAGCGGTTGAGCAGGTCCCTGATCTCCAGCTCCACCAGCTCCAGGAGTTCCTCGTCGTCCATCATGTCGACCTTGTTCAGGGCGACCAGGATACGGGGAACCTCAACCTGGCGGGCCAGGAGAATGTGCTCACGGGTCTGGGGCATGGGGCCGTCGGGGGCGCTCACCACCAGCACTGCGCCGTCCATCTGGGCTGCGCCGGTGATCATGTTCTTGATGTAGTCGGCGTGACCAGGGCAGTCCACGTGGGCGTAGTGCCGAGTCTCGGTCTCGTATTCCACGTGAGCGATGGCGATGGTTACGCCGCGGGCCTTTTCTTCGGGCGCGTTGTCGATGGAGTCCATGTCCAGGTACTGGGCCTGACCCCGGTCGGCAAGTACCTTGGTGATAGCGGAGGTCAAAGTAGTCTTACCGTGGTCCACATGCCCGATGGTGCCCACGTTGACGTGGTTCTTCGACCGGTCGAACTGCTGTCTGGCCATGCTGTGACGTGTCCTCCCTGCGTAAGCGAATTATACTCGGATACCCTGCTGCGATTGTGGTCTTTCTGGAGCCCAGAGGCGGGATTGAACCGCCGACCCCGTTCTTACCAAGAACGTGCTCTACCGCTGAGCTATCTGGGCTTGATTGAGATTTGAACTCCGATGCCCGAGTGCCTCCCGGTATGGACTGTGGTGGCTACTCGCGGCCACGGCTCCTTAATCTTAATGGTGGAGGGGGCAGGATTCGAACCTGCGAAGCCCTTCCGGACGCCAGATTTACAGTCTGGTGGCTTTAACCACTCACCCACCCCTCCAGAATTGAGGCCTATCCATATTCGCACATTCGCCCACCGGGGCGCAATTGCCCTGAATCCGGGGCCGAGGCCGCCGGCTCTCAATGGTGCGATTTGGAGCCCCAGAGGGGATTCGAACCCCTAACCTGTCGATTACAAATCGACTGCGCTTCCTTTGCGCCACAGGGGCAGCAGCGAACCCGCCGCCTTGCGGGCCCAGCCTGTGATACCTCGAAGGCGTTCGTGCATTTGCCCGGAAAAGCCCCGCTGGGTGAGCACTAGAAAAAAGCCCCACAGCAGCGGGGCCATCCAAAAGTCCACCACGGTCAAGCACGAAAGCTGAATACATTATATTGACTCGGGGATTTCAAGTCAAACCGCGAAGGATACTCCTTTTGCCCAGTTTGCCCGCTTGGCGGCAGCTGCCGGACAGGCTGTGGACAGTGTGTCCGGGTTGACTGGGAAGGGGGTGTGACATACACTGCCCGCGCTCCCCGTAGTGTCTGGAAGTGCGCGCCGTGCCGAAGAAAGGCGCCTCTCCAAGTTTCATTGATGCGTGCCGGTATGGACCTGAGAGATTACATTCGCGATATCCCGGACTTTCCGCAGCCGGGTATAATTTTCAAGGACATCACGCCGCTGCTGAACAGTCCTGATGCATTCAATCATGCCGTGATTGAACTCGCAGAGAAGTGCGGCGACACTGCCTTTGACACGATCGTCGCCGTGGAATCCCGGGGGTTCATATTCGGGGCTCCCCTGGCGCGGGAACTGGGCAAGCCACTGGTCCCGGTTCGCAAGGCAGGGAAGCTGCCGTCAGACACCTACTCGGTTGAGTATGCCCTGGAATACGGTTCGAACATGCTGGAAATCCACACCGATGGTATTGCAGCCGGCCAGAAGGCGCTCGTCATCGATGATGTGCTGGCCATAGGCGGCACACTTTCCGCTGCAGCCCAGCTTGTGGAGGCCTGTGGCGGCGAGGTGGCAAGACTGGCGGTTGTTATTGAACTCGCTTTCCTCAATGGCCGCAGCAAACTCGAGGGCCGGGATGTAGTGTCCCTGATCCAATATTAGTCGTCATCCAATATTAGTCGTCCGAACTTACAGTCTACTGGATTCACGCTGATTCCTATTCGAGGAGGCCTTCCATGGCAGGGCAGATAACCATCGGCAACGTCGACATCGTAGCGGTGCTGGACATGGTGCCGCCGCCCCGCGACCCGTGGATGATGTTCCCGACCACTGCGGAGCCCGACTGGCACGATCACCAGAATGCCCTGGAATGTGGCCAGTTGCAGCTTTATTACCTGCATTTTTTCCTGCGCTCCGAGGGCAAGACCATCATGGTCGACACCGGCATGGGCCCGGGCCCTCACCCGGAGCGCGGCAACCGCACCGGCGACCTGGTAAACCAGCTTAAGCTCAAGGGCGTCAACCCGGAGGACATCGACGTGGTGGCCCATACCCACCTTCACGGCGACCACGTGGGTTGGAATGTGGACTACACCGGCGAACAGCCCGCTGCCACTTTCCCCAAGGCACGCTACCTGGTCCCGCGCCTGGACTGGGAGCATTTCACCAAGCCCGACGTCATCGGCAGCGCCCCTCAGGTCACAAACAGCGTGGTGCCGCTGGAAGGCATGGGAGCGATGGACCTGGTTGATGATGAGCACACAATCACCGGCGAGGTGAAGATGCTCACTGCCTCGGGACACACGCCGGGTCACATGGTCATCGACATCACCTCTAACGGTGAGCGTGCCATGGTGGTGGGCGACCTGCTGCACAGCAAGGTGCAGGTGCAGCGCCCCGACTGGACCGCAGGAGTGGACACCGACAAGGAGGACAGCCAGCGCAACCGGGAGCGCATCCTGGAGCGCGCGGAGGCTGAGAACATCGTGATTGCTGCCGGCCACTTCCATCCAGACGACCACATCGGCCGTGTCATCAGGAAGGAAGGCCGTCGCTACTGGCAAATTCTCTAGACTGCATTTAGGTATCCATCCCCTCCCTTATCAAGGGGGAGGGTTAGGGTGGGGATGAAACCCCAACAAGGTGAACACCGTGACGACTGAATACGACGAGGACGACCCTTATCTGCGACCCTACCAGCCGCCAACGGGGGACGCCTCCGATGACGACCTGGACCTTGGCGACGGCGACCCCGAGGACGACGAGGAGTTTGAAGTAGAAGAGATAGATCTGGAAGAGGCGGCCGCCGAATTCCGGATGCTCTACTACGGGCCCGACAACAACCCCGAACCGCCAGCGGCCATGATGGAGCTTGCCCCGGACGTGATGCGGCTGGTTGACCAGGTTATCTACGGCGAGATTTACAACCGTCCCGCCGTCGACCTGCGCACCCGCAGCCTGTGCACCATCGCCGCCCTGGTCGTGCTGGGGCACAGCCCGCAGATGATCAAGCGCCACATCACTGGGGCGCTGCACATTGGCGTAACCGAAGAGGAAATCTCGGAGATCATCGGACAGATGATCTTCTATGGCGGTATGCCCGCCGCGGTCAATGCCTTCCGCATCGCCAAGGAAACGTTCGACGAACAGGCCGCCCGCCAGTCCGGAGATGGGTCACGGTCCGAACGGCCCGCCCGCAGCACACCCAGCGGTTACGCGCCGCCCTATCGCCGCGAGAACGTCGGCGACTACGGTCCGGAAGACATGGACGAGAGCGACACTCCCCGAGTTCGCCCCCGCTCTGGTCCATCCCAGGAAACCGGTCCTGCACCGAGCCAGACTGGGCGCGGCGGCACCGGCCCCATCCGGGAAACCGGCCCTGCACCGAGCCAAACTGGGCGCGGCGGCACCGGCCCAATTCGGGAAAGAGGGCCTGCACCGGGCCAGGCAGGCCGTGGCGACTTCAGCAGGGAGCAAAGACCGTCGCAGGGGCAACAACCACGAGACAGGAGAGAGCAGGATGAAACTAGGGTTCATCGGAACCGGCAACATGGGCAATCCGATGGCCGCCAATCTGATCAGGGTCGGCCACCAGCTAACCGTTCACGACCTGCGTCGCGAGGCCGCAACCAATCTGCTGGAGATGGGCGCCGAGTGGGCGGACAGTCCCAGGGCGGCCGTCCCGGGCAACGACGCGGTCCTAACCAGCCTCCCCGTTCCCAGGGACGTCGAGGCGGTGGTCCTGGGCGAGGGCGGAATACTGGAGGGCGCAGGTGAAGGCACAGTAGTCTTCGACCTCTCCACCAACTCGCCCACGATGGTGAGGAACCTGCAGCAGGAGTGTGCCGCCCGTGGCGTGACGCTGCTGGACTCGCCTGTGAGCGGCGGCACCTACGGCGCGGCGGCGGGCACGCTGGCCGTGATGGTCGGCGGCGACAAAGCCACCTTCGATCGCTTCGAGTCGACACTGGGAGCCATCGGGAGCCATGTGGTCTATTGCGGCGACATCGGCGCAGGCTCCGTCTGCAAGATCTGCAACAACCTGATGAGCATGGGCATCGGCGTTCTGCTTTCCGAGGCTCTCACGCTCGGCGTCAAGGCCGGCGTCGACCTGGCAACCCTGGCCGACGTCATCGCCCACAGCTCGGGAAGTTCCAGTCGGCTCACTCAGAAGTTCTCAAGGTTCCTGTTCCAGGGCAACTTCGAGCCCGGATTCGCCACCGCACTGGCCGCCAAGGACGTGCGTCTCGCCACGGACCTCGGCCGGGAGTATGGAGTGCCCATGGACCTCTCCAACCTGGTTGACCAGCGCCATGTGGAGGCAATGTTCCGCGGCTTCGGGCC
This sequence comes from Dehalococcoidia bacterium, assembly GCA_963664175.2. GTDB lineage: Bacteria > Chloroflexota > Dehalococcoidia > Lucifugimonadales > UBA3495 > VXOI01. The sequence goes on along the minus strand of CAXXOI010000057.1, from coordinate 91,793 downwards.
AGAGGACTCCGACGCAGTGGCCCGAATCCAGGAAGAGAAAGCAGGCGTGCAGTTGCGCCTGGACGTATAGCCAGTCCCATTGCTCCTTTTCCCCGATGGTAGGGGAAGATGGGTGGAGTAAACTCCGGAGACAAGAAACATAGGCGGATGTAGTTATGAACCGTTCTGAGATCGTCGAGTACAGCGACACGGTGGAAATCATCGAGGAATGTTACCGGCTGGGGTGGAGCGATGGCCTTCCCGTGGTGCCGCCCGTTGAGTACAAGGTGCGGGAGATGCTGGAACTCTCCGGCATGACTGGCGAAGAGGAGATCATCACCTTCGACATGCGGCGCAGGGTGCTGACGGCGGAGAACGCCGCGGCCAACGCCGTGATGGCCGGCTGCCTGCCGGAGTACTTCCCGGTATTGACCACGGCACTGCACACGCTGGACGAGGAAAAGAACTACGTCAACATGGCCGCGTCGTCGACCAGTTCGCCGGCCGTCCTGATGATTGTCAACGGTCCCATCCGCCACACCCTGGAGATGAACTCCCGCGACGGCATTTTCGGGCCGGGAAACCGGGCCAACGCCTGTATCGGACGGGCGGTGCGGCTCTGCTTCATGAACGGCTTTGAGGCTCGTCCGGGAATCCTCGACCGGGGGACGCTGGGCAACCCCAGCAAGTACACGCTGACCTTTGCGGAAAACGAGGAGGATTCCCCCTGGGAACCCCTGCACGTCAGTCGCGGGTTCCAGGCCGGCGACAGCACGGTCACCATTGCCGTCGCCTATAACCCCATCACCGTTAACAACGCCTATGGACAGACCGGTGAGGTCATTCTTGCCTCGGTCGCGGACACGCTGAAGAGCGCCAGCCTGGCCTGGAGGTTCCCGGCCCAGTGGGCCCTGGTGTTCGGTCCGGAGCATGCCATAACCCTGGGCGACGATGGCTGGACGCGGCGGGGCATCCAGGAATACCTGATGGAGCACGCCGCCCGCCCGCAGGCCGAGCTGATCCGCCTGGGCGTGGCCCAGGGACCGGAGCGTGAGGGCGACGACCAGATTCTGCGCCGCTGCTCCCGGGAGCCTGAAGACATCATCATCGTGATGGGCGGCGGCACCGGCGGACGCAACAGCGCCATCATCGATACCACCAACTACCAGATACGCACGCGCAAGATCGAGGTGGCGGGCTAGTACTGGATCAAGTCAGGATTTGATGGGATAGAGGCGATGGAGCTTGGTCCTGGCGTCCTGGATGCGGAAGTGCCAGTTGATTCGGGTTTGAGCTTGGTTTCGTTCCTGTTCCAGGACGTGAATCTCCCTGCAGAGGGATTCCTCGTCGGGGAGGCGCTTTTTGAGGCAGCCGCGGGAGATGACACTGAATTCGATCTCCGCCATATTCAGCCAGCTTCCATGCTTGGGCGTGTAATGGAACTCCAACCTCCGTGCTATGCGCCGCGCCTCCGCCGCTGGATAGGCCTGGTACAAGGACGCCTTGCGATGGGTATTGAGGTTGTCCAATACCACCCGGACCACCGGCACATCGGGATAGGCCTCGTCCACCAGCCAGCGCATCTGGTGAGCGAAGTCCACCGCGGTGCGCCGCCCCGTTACCGCCACATGCCGCCAGCCCGCCAGGGGCTCGATGCAAAGGAACAGGTTGCGGGTGCCCTCGCGCCGGTACTCGTAGTCCTCACGCTTGGGACGTCCCGGTTCTACCGGGATGGGCGGCCGGGTGTCGGACAGCAACTGGGTGGAGGTCTCGTCGAAGCAGACCACCGGCCTCTGAGGGTCGTAGGGTTCGGCGTAGAGGTCCAGGACATCCTCCAGGGCCGCCACGAAGTCGGCGCTCACCTCGGGAATGCACCACTGTTTCTTCCGCCACGGCTTGATTGTGTTTTTTTCAAGTGCAGCCGCACCGTCTCGTACGACAGGGACTCAACCAGCCCCAGTTCCACCATCCGGTCTGCCAGCAGGCGCAGGTTCCAGTGGTCGTGGCCATCCGGGGCCGGACTGCAGGCCAAGGCAATCAGGCGGCCCTCGGCCCGGTCATCCATCTTGCGGTACCGGTGGGCCTGGGGCCGGTCCTTGAGCACACCGTCCAGTCCGCCCTCGGCAAAGCGCCGCTTGACATTGAACACCGTGCCCTGGGCCACGTCCAGGGCCTGGGCCACCCTGGGTGCCGACCAGCCCTCGTCGGTCTTGAGCAGGATGCGGGCCCGGTTGAAAACCCTGGCAGAACCCTTTCCCGCCCGGACCATGTGCTCCAGTTGGTTGCGCTCCTCCGGCATCAGCCGGACTGCGAATTTCTCCCTGACCACACCGCCACCTCGCAACAGCACCTATTGCCAGCAGATTAGCACTGCCACCCGGTCCCCGGCCACAACTCCAAGACCAAGTTTGATTGAGTACTAGTAGCAAGGGCTTGAAAAATCGGGCTATGTGTAGTTCACTGCCCTAGACAGGTCATCAAGACGAAGAGGAGGACGTTATGGCGGACACGGTAACGGTCAGAGACGTCAGGCTGGTGAATCCCTCGGGGCTGGAGCTCCAGGTGGGGGATTTCCGACTGAACGACCGGCCCAACTCCCTGGAAGGCAAGACCCTCGGGTTGCTGGAGAACTCCAAGGCCAACTCCGACAAGGTCCTGAACGAACTGGGCCGCATGCTCCAGGAGCGGCACGGGCTCAAGGAAGTCCGGATGTTCAGCAAGCATTCGGCCTCGCTGCCCACCAAGTCGGAAGTAATCGAGGACATGCTGAATGGAGTGGACGTCTTGATCACCGGGGTGGGTGATTGAGGGTCCTGCAGCTCGTGCAGTGTGCACGACGGAATCGAGATGGAGCGCCTGGGCCTGCCGACCGCATCCATCATCACCCATGTGTTCAACAACACCGCCAAGGCAATGACCCGCATGATGGGCGTGCCTGAGTATGAGTACGCCGTCGCTCCTCATCCCCTGTCCAGCCTGAGCGACGAGGAATGCCGCGCCCGCGCTGAGGCCCTGCTCCCCGAGGTGGAGAGGATACTGGTGGGCAGCGTCGCGCGCGTCGAATAGGCTCTCGGAACTGCGAATTTCGCCGAATCTGATGGGAGCGGATGATCATCCGCTCCCGTTTTTTCTTGGTCATTTCTTGAGGCGAAACGAGGCTATTGGGATAATATCGCTGTTGAACCGCCATCGCGCGGTGTGATAGTATCAAGATGATTGTTAATTCCTTCACTAACGGGACTGCAGAGGCGCTGCTGCCCACGGAAATCGCAGGCGCAGCAACTTGAATAGTCCCTGGAGTCCTGCAGCATGGATGGTCTGGAGCAGCGGATAGACCGGGCCGTCCGAGGCCAGCAACAGCCTACGGTCACGATTCTGTCCTCACTGCTGGCCGTCGAAGATGAGCTGCACTACATCCCCCGCGAAGCAGTTGAGCTGGTCGCCGACTACATGGACGCCACCGTCAATGACGTATGGGCGGTTGCCTCCTTCTACCCCAATTTTCGATTTGAGCCACCCGCCGAACGACAGGTCGAGGTCTGTTGGGGCGCATCTTGCCACTTGATGGGCTCGATGTCCGTAATAAAAACCGTGCTGGAGGCTTCCGGCCTGGAAGACGAGGGCGAACGTCCCGACCATCGACTTTCCGTGCGGTTCAACACCTGCCTCGGTGCCTGTTCCCTGGCCCCCGTGATGTCCATAGACCACCACTTGATCGGCCGCGTCACACCCCATTCCGCCGCAGAGCGCGTTTCCCGGTTGCTGGACGCCAGTGTGTCGCCTGTGCAGGCTGTTGGTGAGAGCCATGCCCGCTGATTTCGCGGCACTGGAGCAGGAAGCCCTCCGACAATGGGAGTCTGAGGCCCGTCGGCCGTGGCTACGTGTGGGCACGGCACTGTGCGGGCAGGCTGCTGGTGGCGTAGAAGTTGTCGATGCCCTGCGGGAGGCGCTGGACAATCAGGGCGTTGATGCGCGTCTCTCCGAGGTTGGGTGCATTGGACTTTGCTTCGCCGAGCCTCTGCTGGATGTGCAACTTCCGGGCGGGCCGCGGATCTTCTACGGCAATTTTGACCCGGAACGCGCCGGTGAAGTCGTTGCAGGCCACGTCGTTGGAGGCCAACCGGTCACCGAGCTGGCGCTCGGTTACCTCGCCCCTCCCGACGCAGGCGACGATTTCGTGCCTCCCGACGGATTGAGGGATCTGGCCCTGCACCCCATGCGAGCATGGGAAAACCGCGTGGCGCTGCGCAACGCAGGCAACATCGACCCGATGGACATCTACCAGTACATGGCCAACGGAGGGTACAGGGCACTGAACAGGGCGCTGACCGAGATGACCCCCGATGATGCCCTGCAGCAGGTGAACGAGTCCGGTCTCCGCGGACGGGGCGGCGCCGCCTTCCCCACGGCCACCAAGTGGCGCTTCCTGGCTGGCAACCCGTCTCGCGACAAGTACGTACTGTGCAACTGCGAGGAGGGCGACCCAGGGGCCTTCAACGACAAGGCCATACTGGAGAGTGATCCGCACACCCTCGTAGAGGGAGTAATCCTCTGTGGCTATGCCACCGGCGCCAGCAAGGGCTACATCTTCATCCGCCACGGCCACGACGGCCCCATCGACCGCTGCCGAGCCGCGGTTGCCCAGGCACAGGAACTGGGGCTGCTTGGCGAAGACATCCTGGGCTCCGAATTCGATTTCGACATCGAGGTCGCTCTGACCGGAGACTCCTACGTGGCCGGAGAGGAAAGCGCGCTGATGGAAGCCATCGAGGGCAAGCGGGCGATGCCGCGCTTCCGGCCGCCCTTCCCGGCGCAGTTCGGTCTGTTCGGTCGGCCCACCAACATCAACAACGTAAAGACGCTGTCCTACGTGCCGGAGATCATGTCCCGGGGCGGCGAGTGGTTCGCCAGCATCGGCCACGACCGCAGCACCGGCACCGCCATACTGTGCCTGTCCGGGGCGCTGAACTACACCGGAATGATGGAGGTGCCCCTGGGGGTCAATCTGAAGGACGTGCTGTATGATGCTGCCGGGGGGATCCGCGGTGGGAAGAAGCTGAAATTCCTGCAGACCGGCGGGCCCCTGGGCGGAGTGCTCGGCGCGGATAATGTGGACGTGATCCTCGATTTTGACGTGCTGCGCACTGCAGGCGCAATACTCGGCTCCGGTGGCATCATAGCCGCCGACGAGGATTCCTGCGTCGTTGATATGACCCGCGCCCTGGTGGCGTTCTGCCAGTACGAGTCCTGCGGCAAGTGCTTCCCGTGCCGGATGGGCATGAGCCACCTGCTCGAGGTTCTGGAGCGCATCTGCGACCTCAATGGCGAGCCGGAGGACCTGGACCTGATGCGGGGCACCGGCGAGAACATGCAGGCCGGATCGCTCTGCGGGCACGGCCAGCTGGGATTCAACCCGGTATCATCGGCACTGCGGTACTTCCCCGGTGAATTCGAGGACCACATTATCAGGCATACCTGTCCCACTGGCGTCTGCAACGGACCGAGGTACTCCCCGGCGCGGTCGCGCCGGTAGGCTTGCGTTTCAGGCAGGGGAATAAAGAGGCGAAATGCCCGACGATATCACCATAAACATAGACGGAGTTGAGGTAACCACCCAGCCCGGCAAGATGGTCCTTGAGGCGGCCATCGATGCCGGCATCTACGTGCCCTACCTCTGCTACCACCCCGGCATGAAACCCTACGCCGCCTGCCGGATGTGCGTTATCGAGGTGGAGGGACAGCGTGGTTTTCCGGCTGCCTGTACGTTGCCGGTGGCCGACGGGATGGTTGTACACAACCAGATTCCCGCTGTCGACCAGTTGCGTCGGTCCGTCATGGAGATGCTGATCGCCGAGCACCCCAATGGCTGCCTGACCTGCCACCGCATCGACATTTGCGGCCCCAACGACGTCTGTCTCCGCCACGTCTCGGTCAACGACCGTTGTGTGACCTGCCCCAAGAACGAGCGTTGCGAGCTCAAGGATACTGTCCGCTACCTGGGAATGAGCCTCGAGTCGCCGCTGGGCTACAAGTACCGTGACATTCCCCTGGAAGTGTCAGATCCGTTCTACGACCGCGACTACAACCTGTGCATAGTCTGCGGCCGTTGCGTACGCGCCTGCGAGGAGCTGCGCGGCGACGACGCCATAGGCTTCACCGAGCGGAGCGGACAGGCCCTGGTGGGAACGTCCTTCGGCACCTCGCTGCTGGAGTCCGGCTGCGAGTTCTGCGGCTCTTGTATCGATGTCTGTCCTGTGGGCGCGCTGGTGGAGCGTGGACACAAGTGGGAGAAGGCGCGGCGTGTCGAGCGTTCCATCTGCCCTCACTGCCCCGTCGGCTGCCAGCTGAACCTGGAGTTCAACGGGAAGGACGAGCTGATCCGGGCCGTTCCGGAAATCAACTCCCCCGCCAACCAGGGCCAGGCATGCTTCAAGGGCAAGTTCGGCCTGGAATTCGTCAACGATTCCTCCCGCCTGCAATCGCCGCTGATTCGCCGCGGCGATTCCCTGGAGGAGGCCACCTGGGAAGAGGCGCTGGACTTCATTGCGGCCCGGCTCGCCAGCGTGAGTGGCGACGAGTTCGCGCTGCTCACCTCTCCCACCAGCACCAATGAGGAACACTACCTGGCACAGAAATTCGCCAGGGTGGTGATGGGCTCCAACAACGTGGACCACACCTCCAACCTGGACCCGGAACTGGTGCTGGGACTGGAAGACTCGCTGGGGCTGGCGGCGGCAACCAACCCCATTTGGGAGCTGGAGCAGGCCGGTTGCATACTCACGTTCAACACCAACGTTACCGAAGAGCAGAACGTGGTTGCTGTCCCCATCAAGAAAGCCGCACGCAAGAACACCAAGTTGGTAGTGATCGACTCCCGCGAGGTCGAGCTGACGCGGTACGCCCACATCTGGCTTCGCCCGGCGCCGGGTACCGAGTCGACGCTGCTGGCTGGAATCCTGAGAAGCATTGTGGACCAGGGGCTGGAACGCGAGGAATGGCTGGAGGAAAACTGCGAGAGCCCAGCAACCCTGAGGTACTCCCTGCGCTCGCGAGAGCTCGCTGAAATCGCCCAGGAGACTCAGGTTTCCGAAGAGGAAATTGCCGCAGCGGCCCGGATGTTTGCCGAGGCCAACGAGGGCGCTGTGGTTTACGGGCTGGACAATATTAACCCGGACCAGAGCAGGAACTGCGTATTGTCGCTGGTAAACTTGTCCCTTCTGACCGGCAATATCGGCAGGCCCGGCACCGGTCTGTACCCCATGCGACGGGGAGCTAACGAGCAGGGCGCCTGGGACGTAGGCTGCGTCCCCGATCGGCTGCCCGGATACCGCCGGGTCTCAGACGATGCGGACCGAGCCGCCCTAGCGAAGGCGTGGGGTGTACCGGTACCGGATGCTCCCGGCCTCGGGCTGGCGCAGATGGTTGAGGAGGCCGGGAACAACAGGTTGAAGGCGGCGGTGGTCATTGGAGACAGCCCCAACTTCACCAATGGCAAAATCGGCGATGCCATCAATGCCTTCGGCTCCCTTGACCTGCTGGTGGTGCACGATACATTCCTGGGCCCACTTGCTGAACGCGCCGATGTGGTGCTGCCCAGGCCTACTTTCGCTGAAAAGGACGGCACCTTCACCAACCTGGAACGTCGAGTGCAGCGCCTGACGCCAGCCACGCAGCGGGAATCGGCGGCCAGGCCGGAAGGATGGGTGCTTACGGAACTGGCGCAACGAATAAAGCAGGACGCCCTCTCGCCAATGACACCCGGCGAGGTGATGGACGAAATCGCGAGGGTCGCCCCCATCTACGGCGGGATATCGCATCGCAGGCTCGAGAGCGAGGGTTCGCTCGTGCTGCGGACACAGCTGGAGAGTCCACAGCCAACCCAGGTGCTGTACGCCAGCAAACAGCACAAGGGGCTGCAGTGGCCCTGCACCGAAACTGGCCATGCCGGTACTGCCGTTCTGTACAGCGGCGGCTTCTCTGAGAATAAGGCGATACCCCTGACTCCAGGGCTGTTTGCTTCACCCCCGGACCTGCCCGAGGGTTTCGGCCTCTGGTTCGCACCCGGACGCGTGCTGTTGCAGCAGCACCGAGAAATGGAGATCGTAAAGGGCAAGCGCAACCGCATAAATCGCGAGGAGTGGGTCGACGTCAACCCCGACGACGCGGCGACCCTTGATCTGCCGGAAGGGGCCAGGGTTGCGGTACAGACGGCGGATGGCCAGTTGCCCGGAGTGGCCAGGTTCGACCCCAGTCTGCCAAGGGGAATGGTGGCTTCCACTTCTCTGTTCGGGCAGTTGGCGATAGACATGGAAGCCAGTGAGGAGTTTGATCCGGCGGCGATGTTGCCGGGTTTGGAAGTAAGGCCAGCTAGGTTGATAAGAACGCAGGGCGGATTATTTGGGTCCGGGTCCTGACAACCAGCCGGGATTCCTCTGGCCCTGATCCGACGTGGCTCATTTTGTGAAGAGGAGGCGGGATATACGATGGTAGAGTCGACGGCCACCGGGAGAGTAAGTGACGTGGACCTCTCCCCCAATCCTGCTTTCCCGAAGGCATACCTGGTCGAACGCAGGGACATCACGGACGACCTGATGGTGATCAGGCTGGAACCCGAAGAGGGAGGCAGTTTCGGCTTCAAGCCGGGCCAATACTGCACTCTCGGACTGGGACCGATAGAACGGGCCTATTCCATTGCCTCCGCCCCTCACGAGGGCTCGCTGGAGGTGTTCGTGGAACTGGTCCCGGACGGAGAACTCACTCCGCTGATGTGGAACCTGCAGCCCGGCGATGCCATGTCCGTCAGGCCACGAGCCAAGGGCATCTTCACCATGGACCAGAAGGCCCATCACCACTTCATGCTGTCGACAGTCACGGGCGTCTCACCGTCCGTAAGCATGGTCCGCGATCACCTTCACAATAATCGCGATGGGCACACCTTCTACATCCTGCTCGGAGCCAGCTACCAGGAAGAGCTCACCTACGATGTTGAATTCGCGGAACTGGCCGAAAAGCATCCGGACGTGGTCAGGTTCATACCATCGGTGAGCCGCCCCGACGACCCGAGGAATCAGGACTGGAAGGGCCAGACAGGCCGGGTCAATGCCATTGCTGAGGAGTACCTGGAGAAGCTTCACCTCCCCAAGGACGACACCCTGGTCTACGCATGTGGCCATCCCGGAATGATAGAGGACATGAAGACCAAGTTACCTCCGCAGGGGTGGAGGTTCAAGGAAGAGCGTTTCTGGAAAGAGTAGAACCGCTGGATTCTCGGTTAATTTTCGGCCCCTGCCTGCACAAGGAGGGGCTTTCTTCTTTGGATGAGACCGGGGCAGTCCGCAACGACTGGCTTGTTATAGAATGACATAACCGATCCTTTCGGAACGCTTTGCTTTGACACCTATACGCCGCCAATACCTGAAGATCAAGGAAGCCTACCGGGATTCCATCGTCCTGTTTCGCATGGGCGATTTCTACGAGACTTTTGACGACGATGCTCACCTTGTGTCCCGCGAGCTGGACATTACCCTCACCGGCCGTAGCCTGGGCAAAAATCTCAGGGTGCCAATGGCCGGCGTGCCCGCCCACTCCCTGGAGCCGTACCTCGTTCGGCTGGTAAGGAAGGGACACCAGGTGGCCATCTGCGAGCAGCTCAGCGACCCGGCGACGTCCAAGGGCCTGGTGGACCGGGATGTGGTCAGGGTGGTGACGCCGGGTACGGTGTTCGAAGACTCGCTTTTGGACCAGCAGTCGAACAACTACCTTGCCGCCCTCGCCCTTGACGGGCGGCAGGCGGGGCTGGCCTACGCAGACATCACCACCGGCGAGTTTGCCGCTACCGAGTTGTCCGTCGATCAACTGTCCCTTGAGCTCGGGCGGATTTCGCCCTCCGAGATCCTGATTCCCGATGGCGTAATGGAAGAGCTGGATATCCCCCGGGAGCCATGGAGCTTTACGTCGCTAGATGACCGAGGGTTTGACTTCCAGCGGGCCGCTGCGACGCTACTGTCTCACCTACGCGCGCATACCCTGGAGTCCTTCGGCTGCGAGGGGCTTCCCTTGGCGGTCACGGCGGCCGGCGCCATCGTCGAGTACCTGGACAGGACCAGGAAATCGGCCAAGGTGCAGCTCAATAACCTGGCGGTCTATTCCACCAAGCGCTACATGTCCCTGGACTCCCGCACCCGCCGCAACCTGGAGCTGTTCGAGGGTGGCCGCGCACAGGAACGGGAACTGTCGCTGCTGGCCTCAGTAGACCGTACACGCACGGTCCTGGGGGCGAGACTGCTGCGCCGCTGGTTGGGGCAACCGCTGTTGGAGCTGGAAGAAGTCGAAAGGCGCCTTGACGCCGTGGACCGCCTGTTCAGGGACGGTATCGTCCGCAGCGAGGTGGGGTCAGTTCTCGCCGGTGTTGCGGACCTGGAACGAATCACAGGCCGGGTTGTAGCGCGGTCAGCGGTGCCTCGTGAGTTGCTCGCCCTCAAGTCCGGACTCGAAGCTATTCCGGCTCTGAAGGAAAGAGTGGAAGCCCTTGGCCCGGAGATGCAGTGGCTCCGGAACGAACTGGTCCCGGCGCCCGAGGTCGTGGCGCTCATAGAGGCCGCGATTGATCCGGAGCCCTCCGGCAGCGTCGGCGACGGGAACGTGATTCGGCAGGGGTTTTCAGCAGAGATCGACGATCTGAAGAATGCCAGCCTAAACGCCCGCCAATACATCGCCGGCCTGGAGCAGAAGGAGCGGGAGAGGACTGGCATTCGTTCCCTGAAAGTCGGTTACAACCAGGTGTTCGGGTACTACATCGAGGTGTCCAAGTCCCAGATTGGCACCTTGCCCGATGACTACATCAGGAGACAGACACTGACCAACGCAGAGCGATACATCGTGCCGGAGCTCAAGGAGTACGAATCCGTCGCCCTGAACGCCCGCGAGAGACTGGCCGCGGAGGAAGAGGAGGTCTATCGACGAGTTTGCGGGCAGGTTGCGGAATCCGCAGCGGTAATCATGCGCTCGTCGTACGCCATCGCTCAGGTCGACGTCTTTGCCGGACTGGCTCAGGCAGCCGTGGACAACGGCTATGTGCGTCCGGTTGTGGATGAGGGCCCCGAAATACGTGTCCGTGATGGGCGCCACCCGGTCGTGGAAAGGGTTTTGCCCACCGGTAAGTACGTGCCCAACGATGTCGAGCTGTCCGACGAGGCCCGGGTGCTGGTGATAACCGGGCCCAACATGGCAGGCAAGTCCACCTACATCCGCCAGGTGGCGCTGATCACCCTGCTGGCCCAGGTGGGCAGCTTCGTGCCTGCGGCCGAGGCCCACATCGGCCTGGTGGATCGCATCTTTACCCGCGTGGGGCTGCAGGACGATCTGGCAACGGGTCAGTCGACTTTCATGGTGGAGATGGTGGAGACTGCCGCCATTCTCAACCAGGCCACGCCCCGTTCACTGGTGATCCTGGACGAGATTGGCCGCGGGACCAGCACCTACGACGGCCTGTCCATCGCGCGGTCGGTCATCGAGCACATCCACAACGACCCGAGGCTGGGCTGCAAAACCCTGTTCGCCACTCATTACCACGAGCTCACACAACTGGCCTCGTCGTTGCCGGGCGTCCGAAACCTCAGCGTGGTCGTGGCAGAGGAGGGCAGCGACGTGGTCTTCTTGCACCACATCGTGCCCGGCGGGGCCGACAGGAGCTATGGCGTACACGTCGCACGCCTGGCAGGGATGCCCCCGGGCGTGGTCAATCGTGCTTGGGAAGTCCTGGACGACTTGGAATCGCGGAGTGGAGCCGGACGACCCAGCGCAGGACGTGGGACGCCCTCACAGCAGCTGTCTCTTTTTGCCCCCGGCCAGGACCTTTCAGACACAGTAAAGGCGTTGGACCTGTCAAATATGACCCCCATTGAGGCTCTGAACAAGCTTTACGAGCTACAGCAGAAAGCCAGGGATTCGGTCTGATAGTTCCGGTTGCTGAAGACTCTGCTGATTCTCACCTGCTGCACGCCGGTATAAAATAGCGGTTGTTGCAACTCACGGACAAAGCCGCAAATCGCAAAGTAGAGGACATTATGAGCCAGCCTGTCAGTCTATATTGGTGGCCTCGTTGATCCACCTGCAGGAAGGCACGAGAGTTTCTCCTGCAGAATGAACTGGAAATAACCGAACGGGACTACTTCAAGGAGAGCCTTTCCGAGGGAGAGATCCGGGAAATGGCTGCCATGGCGGGCATCGACCAGATTTTCGCCAAACGCAGTCCGAGTCTGAAGCAGTTGGGGCTGGCCGGGCAGGAACTGTCCGAGGACGAGATGGTCCGGCTGATGCTGCAGGAACCCAAGCTGGTCAGGCGTCCCATGATGCGCGTCGGAGACCAGTTGTTTGTTGGAGGCGGGGCAGCAGTCCTGGACTCCGTGGTCGCTGCCGCGAGCTAGGCCCGTCGGTAGTCCAGCAGTTGAGCAGGGCGATACCCACCGGCTTGGTGTTTGCCAACTGGCAAGTCGACCGGAGATCACGGAAACAGGATGGTCAGGCTGACTTGTGGCAGGAGAAGTCGGTGCCTCAGATTGCTGCTGGAAGAGAGCTCGGCCTCACTCTAACTCTGCCCCTCTAATGAGAGTGAAAAACCGACAGACCCTTGTGAAATTTCAATGTAGTGCTGATTCAAAGGACGGATTGTAATATACTTTCATGGTGTCCCTTTGCTGACCAGGGCCGTTGCTGTCCTTGGCGGGGGAAAGCCGGAACTGGAAGGACTAGATACGGCCAATGAAGATCTTTTTTGACGTTGACTATACGATATTGGGACTGGACAACAGCCTCCGTCCCCAGACAAAGGAAATCTTTCAGGCACTGCTGGACGAGAACCACCAAATCTACATCTGGTCAGGGATGGGAGAAAGGTGGGAGGTCATAGAAAAGCACCAACTCGAGCCCTACGTCAGCGGGGTTTACGAGAAACCAACTCACCACTTCCACGAGCGGCTGGAGGAACTGGGCGTTCCGTTCGAGCCGGATTTCGTAATCGACGATTATCCGGAGGTGGTGGCTGCTTTTGGCGGAGTATGGGTCCCACCCTACTTCTTCAAGCGCTCCCCGGACAAGGAGATGGAGCGGATCTACAGGATCGTGCAGGATTTCGTCGCCACTGGGGCCTCCGAGGACAAGCAGTATCGCGCCAAGGGCACCATAGTCCCCCTCTTCTAACGACTGAACGTGCCGATTAGGGTGTTGCCTCCGGATCTGGCCGCCATGATCGCCGCCGGCGAGGTCGTGGAAAGGCCCGTGTCGGTGGTCAAGGAACTGCTCGAGAACTCCGTCGACGCTGGGGCAACGCAGGTTACGGTCGAAATACAGGGCGGTGGCACCGGCCTGATCAGGGTCGCGGATGACGGCCAGGGAATGCCCGCAGACGAGTTGCCCCTCGCATTCCACCGGCACGCCACCAGCAAGCTGACCAGCGCGGAGCAACTGGACCGCGTGGACACCATGGGCTTTCGTGGTGAGGCCCTCCCCAGCATTGCGGCCGTCTCCAGCATTTCCATCGTGACCCGGACCCGTGACGAGACGGTCGGCTTTCGCCGTGTTCTGCAGTGGGGCGAAGTGGTGGAGGAAGGCGCCGAGGGATGCGCTCCCGGGACCGTCATTGAGGTGTCGGACCTGTTCGGCAACCAACCCGCCCGCCGCAAGTTTCTTCGTTCCGCCCAAGCCGAGACCGCTCGAGTGCAGGAGCTGGTCAGCCGCTACTCCCTCGCCTTTCCTGAAATTCGCTTTCGCCTGGTGAATGACGGCCGAACCTCCCTGACCACTCCGGGCAACGGGCAACCAAGGGAGGCGCTGCTGTCGGTCTACGGCTCCCAGATAGCGCAGAGCATGCTCGAGGTTGATGCGGAGGACGCGGAGACGGGCTACGCTGTCGAGGGGTTTGTTGCCGCACCAAGCATCAGCCGCGCCAACCGCACCTACCTGACGTTTTTCGTGAACCGCCGACTGGTCCAGAGCCGAATGCTGTCCTTCGCCGTTGAGGAGGCCTATAGCGGCCTGCTGCAGGTGAAGCGCTATCCGGTGGCCGCGATCAACCTGGTAATCCCCTACGCCGATGTCGATGTCAACTCGCATCCGGCCAAGCGAGAGGTGCGTTTCCACAATGAGAACCGCGTGTTTTCCCTGACGCAAAGGGCGGTGAGGGCCGCGCTGGTGTCGGACTCTCCGGTGCCCACCGCTGTTCCTGCCCACGACCCTGGCGAGCGCACCGGATTTCGCTCGTTCGGCGGAGGCAGTGGTCGGGTCGGTGGTCCCGGATTGGCCAATTCCGAATATGCCGGTGGTGGAGCGGCCCCGCCACCTCAGGCGGGATCGCCGGTAGGCGAGATGCTGCCCCTGCTGGGACGGCCGGCAGTGCCTCTAAGAGTGGTGGGCCAGCTCAAGCTGACCTACATTGTCGCCGAGGGTCTGGAGGGGATGTACCTGGTCGACCAACACGCTGCCCACGAGCGCACTCTCTTCGACCGGATCTGCGCGGAACGCGAAGAGCGCAAGGCTGCCTCCCAACCGCTGCTGGCCCCGGTAAACGTGGAATTGACACCGTCCCACGCCACGACCCTGCTGGACAACATGCAGGCGGTGGTGGACTACGGGTTCCAGCTTGAACCGTTCGGCGAACGCAGCTACCTGTTACGTGCGGTGCCTTCCATCCTGTCGAAGGAAGACCCGGCCAAGGCGATCATCGATATCCTGGACATGGCAACACTGGAAGGGCTCACGCGGCAGAAGGAGGATGTTATGGCCGCCTCCATCGCGTGCCACGCCGCTGTGCGGGCTGGACAGGCGCTCTCCGATGCCGAGATGCGCGCCCTCCTGGAGCAACTGGAAGCGACCGCCAATCCCCACACCTGCCCCCACGGTCGCCCCACCATGGTGCACTTCAGCTCCTACCACGTGGAGCGGGAGTTCGGTCGCAGGTAGAGGGAAACTCCCTCACCCTAACCCTGTCCCGGTGGGAGAGGGGATTTAGCGGGGCACGTCAGGAGACCAGCTGCCAGTACCGGCGACCCTCGGCGCGCACCACCCGGCCGAAGCCCCCGTGATGACAGATGGCGATGATAGCGTCCTCCGACTCCGCCCGCTCGATCATGGCAGTGCGGGTGGCGATGCCCAGGTCACCGTCCATGTCAAAGCTGAACTTCCAGCCAGTCTCGGTAACCTGCGTGGGGCCGTGAAACACGTCGCCCATGATGTAGACTCGCTGGCCCCCGGACTCGATGGACAGGCTCATGGAGCCGGGCGTGTGTCCGGGCGTAGGAATGGCGGTTATCTCGCCGGTCAGCGCCCGCTCACCGTCCAGCAGGTCCAGAACGCCCAGGTCTTGGAGGGGGCCTAGCGCGTAGTCCCAATGGGGCGGGAAAAGCTCCATAACCTCCGGGCGCTGGAAAACCTCCCAGTCGGCGCGGTGCGCCACGTATCGCGCGTTGGGGAACGTGGCCCGGGGAGCTGCTCCGGACTCGTGGGTAACGTTCCAGCCCACATGGTCGAAGTGCAGGTGGCTGAAGAACACGGTGTCGATTTCGGCGGGGCTCACGCCTGCGGAGCTCAACTCCTGGAGCAACCTGCCCTCCACACCGCCGGTCATGGCCTCGATGGAGTTGGGGTTGGTGGCCGCGCCACCGACTCCGGTGTCCACCAGGATGGTGTGTCCCTCGGACCGGATCAGGTAGCACTCGAAGTGGGCCAGCAGGTGGTCGTCCCTGAACCCGCTGGGGTACCGCTCCTGGTACGGCGCCCATGCCTCGGCCGGGACCTCGGGAAAGACGTCGCTGAGGGGTAATGCCGACTCGTTGTCGTTCAGGGAGAGGATTTCCACGTTGCCGACGGTCAGCCTTGCTTCGGGCATTTGTCATCCTCCTCTCTGCTGCGCCGCCTCCCTCCGGGCTTGAACACCAGCCTGGCGAAACGGTCGTCGCGTGGAATGGTCTACATACGGCAATGGCCCGCCCCGGGTTCAACCCGGAAGCAGGGCCATAGAAAGAGCCGTTGCCAGAATGTCCGTTACAGGTTTTCGGTGCGCCTGGGGTCCTGCCTCGGGTCGACCGCCGGGTGGAATATGGAGTCTTCCCCCGGGAATTCTGTGTTCATTGAGGTGGCATTACTGCCTCCGCCGATGCCACGCAATGACGACAGCGTTCCTGCCACCAAGCCCAGCGCTGCAGCGCCGATGCCCAACTTGACCAGGAAACTGCGGCGAGTCTCCCCCGGATTCTGGATTTCGTGTTCTGCCGGATTAAGTTCGGACGCCACTCTCTGCTCCTTTGGATCGCCCGGGCCGCATCCCTTTGTGGGAAGCCCCCGTTGACTACGCTAGATTTTACTCGACGCTACGATATTTGCAACATTTCGTCGCAGGGCCTCAGTGGGAATGGTCGTCCATCACCATCTGAGCGACCTGGCGGCCCATGCGAATGGAGTAGTTGGTGCCCCGGTCTTCGGGGAAAATCTGGGTGGTGTTGGCCAGGTAGAGGCCGTTGACCGGAGTACGGTGCGGCGGAATTCGCTGGCTGTAGTTTCTGCCGATTATGGGCTGCGCCCCGTCAACGCGATGGTGGTGGTATCCCTGCACCCACGACCGGTCGAAGTCGGGGTTCAGCTTGCGCAGGTGCGGCACGAACAGCTCCAGCAGTTCCTCCGGCTCCATCCGATACAGGTCGCTCTCACGGTCTGGGTAGTTGCTGAAGTAAACGACATGCTTTCCGCCGTACAGCGACTTGTCGATCATATTGGTGTGCTCGATCACGCCGACGAAGGGCATATCGTTGTCTGCGATGTTCAGCCAGTACTTGGCCGTTAAAGGCCGGTCCAGCTCCAGGATCAGCAGCACCGCCGACAGGTAGCTGACGTCGGTGAGCATCCTCTGGTAGTCGTCGGGCATGGGCGGCACCAGTCGAGTGAACACGTAGGACGGAGTGGTGGCGAGGACAACGTCATACCGCCGTTCCTCCGGCTCTGCCTCCCTGCCCAGCTGCACCTTTAGTCCCGTCGCAATACCGTCCTCGATCAGCACCTGGCTGACGAACGCGGAGGTATGCACGTCGCCGCCCTGTTCGGTGATGCGGCCAGCCAGGGTGTCGATGACCTCTCCGAAGCTGCCCATTGGGTAGCCGAGTTGCTCCTTCTGGAGGGTCTTGCCGCGGGATGCGACGCGCAGGCGGACCTTGCCCCAGAGCCATGTCATGCTCACCTGGTCATAGTGGTCGCCGAACTTGCCCCGGAGCAGCGGCTCGAACAGCACCTCGTAGGCCCTGCGCCCCATGTGGCTGGACAGCCAGTCCCGGGCCGTGACGTTCTCGAATTTGCTGTAATCGGCGGTGCGCTGCAGCCGCAACGTCCAGAGCCCGACCCGGAACCGATCCCACAGCGAAAGGGGCTTGAACCGCAGCAGGTCCATGGGCGTGGAGAAGTCCCAGATCCTGCCGTTGTGGTAGAGGCCCACCTTGGACTCCAGCCAGGCCAGCTTGTCTCCCAGGCCGAGTTCGTGCATCAGTTCGGTAATGGCGGTGTCGCTGACGAACAGGTGGTGGTACCCGCGTTCCAGTTGTCCACCGCCCACGGGGAAGGTGGAGGCCTGCCCGCCCAGGAACGGCGCGACCTCGAACACCTCCGCGTAGTGCCCTCTGGCCGTCAGGTCATAGGCAGCCGCCAGCCCGGCCACGCCACCGCCGATGATCCCGACCCTCATGGCCCTCCTCCCGCGGGCGATGTGTTCACCGCCGGGTTGTCGCCGGCCGTCTCGCCGTTCTGGCCGGTAGGGTCCTGGACCAGTTGGCGCAGGTTCAGGTTCTGCCTCCAGAGGATGGCCAGGCCCACCACGTTTACGGGGAGCCACAGCGCCACCAGGTGTACCACCAGTGCGTAATCGACGGCCACTCCCACCCCGACTCCGAGTGCCACCAGGGTCTGCTGCGCCACGACCTCGAAGGGTCCGATTCCGCCAATGGCGCTGGGGATGCCGGTGGCCAGGTTGGACGTGGCCGTCAGCAGCGCTATCGCCAGCAGGTAGGTGCCCTGCGAGTCGAAGTGGGACCCCAGGTCAAAGGTGTAGGAGACCAGGTAGTAGACGATGAACTCGCAGAACCAGACTGGGAGCGACAGGCCAATTAGCGCCAGGTGCTTGCGCGGCGAGTCGAGAATGCTCAAAGCTGCGGCAAAAGAGATGTAGAACCTTAGTGCCAGGATACCGAGCCGCCCAGGAAGCAGGGACAGGAGTCGCTGCACGAATTCAGAGAATCCCTGCCAGACCGCCAGTAGGGTGAAAAGCAGCAGGAATCCGCCGAACACGAACAGCACCACAGCCGCCAGTACCGTGGCGGTCTCCTGCGAGACCCCTGCCGTCCAGTCGAACGCTCCCGTAACTAGCAGTAGGGGAACTGTGATGGCCACCAGGACCAAGAGTGTCAGGCCGTCGAACACCCGCTCCACGGCGACGCTGCCAAGGGCGGAACTCGCGCTGAATTTCTCCTGTCGTGCCAGGTAGTAGGATCGGACCAACTCGCCCAGTCGCATGGGCAGCAGGTTGTTGGCCGCATACCCGATCACGACCACCGGGTACAGGCGTTTCACCGGGAAGTACCGCAGGGGATTCAGGAGAAACTGCCAGCGAAGGGCCCTGAACCAGACACCCACGAAGTAGACCGCCACGGCAGGGATGATGAAAAGGTAATTGGCCCCGGCCAGCTCGTCTATCAGCCCCGACGGGTCGTCAAATCGATAGACCTGCCAGGCCAGGAAGAGCAGCATGACCACGCTGACAGCGATGCCCAGCCAAAGATGCCACTTGGCGGTTATCAATTGTGTACTTGCTCCAACGCCTTCGGCTCCGACCGTACCGAGCTCAAGAGGCGGCGCTCCTCAGGTAGCCCGTACCAAGTTCAGGAGGGTGCGCCCCTCAGGTTTGCTGTCCCAGGTTCAGGGTACGGTGCTTGTTCAGTATTCGTTATTGGGCGTTCCCATTTCGTCGCCGTTTCAGTATATGGCTTGGCAGATTTTGACTCAAGGCAGGTAGGCGTAGTATTCGGACCGGTACCAGGGGGTTGCCAGTCTCCTGAATACTACATAATCGAGTGCCTCCGCCCATTTCTCCCGGCTGGAGACCGAGTCCCGGAAGAACCCGAAGTCCCGCGCCATCTGGGTGTGCATCGGCTCTGATTCGCGGTTTTCGTCGGGTCTGCGGTACGACTCCGGGAACCAGAGGAGTTCCTTGAACGGGCCTTGTCTCCGGTACTGTTCCCGCACTGCCTGATCATCGCCGACGTGGCCTCCCTTGACCACGAGGGCCGCGGCATTCCCGAAGGTGAATGTGCCATCCTCCTCCAGGCTCTCCGGCAGTACAACGCACCCCTCCCTCTCCTCGGAGGTCAACTCGAAGCACTGGAAATTCAGCCTTCCGTCTGTCGAATGGTGCCTAACGTACCACTGCAGCGGATACCACACGTCGTAGTCGACCTTCACAGGCCGAACCCCTTCGGCCAGGGGATACACATCCTCCTCCAGAGTTAGGTAGGTCTCCTTCACGTCGGCGGAACCCTGGGCGTACACCATCACCTCTACGTTGGTGTCGTCGTAGGTGTAGGCGGCCCGGAATGCCCCCACGGCGCCGAAGACCAGCAGGAGGGCAGCCAGTCCAAGCACCGCCGCTGGGGCGGCTCTTTCCTTTCCCGTAAGTCGAAAAATCAGCGCAGCAACGAATGACGACGCAATGACTGATGCTACCAGGAGCCAGTGCTCCAGGATGAAGGGCCGAGCCGGGTCAACCCACTGGAGAAACAGGTACACGAAAGTCAGCGCCACCACCGGGGTGACTACGAACACCACCAGCGCTCCGATGGCTCCAGCGCCGGCCGTACCGAGCCCAGACGGCGGCGCACCGTTCAAGTCCCTGCCAGTGTTGGCCAAGAGCGAAGGCCACTCCAGTCGTACCAGCAGCTCGCCCAGGTATTTGGCGGCGACGAGAATGAACGGCGTGGTGATGTTGACTACCAGCCACGGCATTTTCTCGGTTGCGACAGTGTAGGCCGCCAGCGAGAGTACGGCCCACAGGGCCAGGGCCAGCCCCAGCGCATCCTGCCGGCGGAGGAAATACACGATGCCCGCGATGCCGAACACCAGGGGCAGTATTTCGTAGACCGACATTCCGACGAAGTAGTAATACCATGGCTGGTTTCCCCGGGCCACGTCCTGCTGCGCGATCCAGTACCCCATGCCCTGCCAGAATCCGGTGAAGATCCCCGATAGGTTGGTGAACATGGTGGTGTAGAGGGCGGTCCAGATGACGTAGAAAATGGCCGCGCAGATCAGCCAGTACCTGCCCAGCCACCAGATGCCCAGGGCCGCCGACCCTGCCAGGGTCAGCAGGAGGGTGGCCGCGGCTACGACGTAGTTGACCGGCACGCCCATGTCCGTTCCGCCGGCCGACACCCCGCTTGGTAGCACCGCGTCGACCAGGCCCGGAACATTCAGGACCGGGGTGAACAGCAGGCAGTAGATGGTAACCGCCACGGCAGGCAGGACCACCAGCAACGCTGCCCTGCCCATCGAGAACCGGCTCCAGAGCAGAAAGCCCACTCCGACGCCCAGCCCGATGCAGAAAATCACCCAGTCGGCAGCCAGCAACGCGAAGCTGTCTGGGTCCACGCCGGAGTAGGGCCGGAACAGCAACCAGGCAAAGGCGAAGGCGCTCATAACCGGCGCACCGACCAGTCCGGCTGCCCTCTCGTGGTTCAGCGGGCCACGGCTCATGAGCCAGATGAGCAGGGCCAGACCCGCGATGGCGAAAGCGGCATGGAAAATCCAGGGAACGTCAATGATGGGAATGGGTAGGACGCTACCCTGCCATGCAGGAGCGCCGGTCATGCCATCCGACCCGTCGAAGTTGGCCACGTTGTTCCCGGTGAGCGGGTCTGGATTGGCCAAGGTCAGGCCTAAAAGTCCCTGGAAGAGCCCGATCAGGGCTGACCACTGCGGAATGGTTATGGTGAACAGCAGCAGGAACACAGCAACCGGCGTCCCTTCCCGGGACAGAGGCACCCGACGCTGCACCCAGGCCAGGATGTCTGGCAATGCGGCCACGAAGGCGATGAACCCGAATATCGCCACCAGCAGATAGGCGGTCTCCTTGCTGGCGAACATCAGTGCCAGAATGGCGGAGGCCAGGTAGAGGTGAAGCCGCCGGCCCCCGTGCAGGTAGCGCCACATGAGGACGAACAACGCCACGGCCCAGAACATCATGATGATGTCGTTCCGGCCAAAGCGGCTGAAATACAGCAGCACCGGTGAGAGCGCCAGCATCGTGGCGGCCAGTATGGCGCCGTGCCGCCCGATGTGGTCGCGCAGGAAGTAGGGCAGGGCCACCAGTGCCGTACCGAACAGCGCATAACCCAGTCGGGCGGTGAAATCGGTGTCGCCGAATATCCAGAAGATGGCCGCGGTCATCTCAATCTGGAACGGACCGTGCATCCACGCTGAGTGAACGTAGTCGGTGCCGAAAATCCAGGGCCATCCCAAGAACCCGCCGGCACTGTTAGCCAGCCTCCATCCGTAATGCAGATGGATGGCCTCGTCGTAGTGCATTGTCCGGCCACTGAGCTCGAACAACCGCAGGCCCAGTGCGGAAAGTACCACTGCGGCGAAGGCCAGATCCCATAGGCCCAATGAACGGCTGCCGATTGGCACCCGGAAGCCCCAGGTTCGAGCGGGTTCGCTGGCCGTGGCACCATCCCCTGGGAATTCCGGGGCCTCCACGTCGTCTGCTGGGGTGGGGGCGTACTCCGGTTCTACATCGACGGGTTCGATCCCTGTTTCAACCTCTGTGACGGGTTCGTCCCTTGTTTCCACCTCTGTTTCCGGTGGATCTTCAGCGTCTCGTTCAGGAGTCGGCCCCTGTTTTTCGGCGTCATATTCGGTCATGGCTCGGCAATGGTCGAAAATTCGTAGACTACTACGTCATCCAGGTGAAAAACGGTTTGGAGAAAGTCCTTGTAATTCTCCAGGGAGGACGCGCCATACGAGTCTATCTCCCTTTTACCCAGGTAAACATAATCTACATCGTACTTTTCCAGCAATCGCATGACTTCGGTTGGGTCCCGGGAGGTGTAGATGGACGCCACATCCTCGGCGCGCCCGGCGAAGGGTTCCGAGGAACCCCTCCACTGGAGCTCGTGGCCGACCCATCCCAAGACGGTTGGCAATCCCGTGCTCGCTGAAATGTTGCTGAACCTGCTGTAATCGTCGCCGACGGCCTCGACGATACGTCCGGGCGGCGCCTCGTCCCGCAGCCAAGCGATGGCGGCATACTCCGCTGGGTCTTCGACCTGAAGGTAGGCGAGACCGTCAAGGGTGCGGCCCTCGTAGGGCGCGGCATACGCGCCGCCCCGGTCCAGAGTGGCCCCGAGAGTGTAGTAGAACGAGCCCACCAGAAGAAGTGCCAGCGCCGCGCCACCTCCCCACTTTCCAGCCAGGGAGGTCGCGGATCTCCAACGCGGATGCTCTCCCGCCGGGGCCCTGCCGGACCACAGCGCGTAAATGGCGAAGGTGCCTGCCACGCCGAGCAGCAGCCAGGCTTGGTAGTAGACCTTGAATACGGTGTTCATTCGTCGCCACGGCCCGCTGAAGGCATCCACTATGTGGAACAGGTCGGCCACCATCACCAGGAAGATGCCCAACGCCATTAGCATCAATACGAAGGATGAAGCCACATCGTTGTTCCTCCGTGCTCGAACGGCGGCGGCGTAGGCCGCCAGGCCAATGACGATGGCTGCCGGCAAGGCCAGGGTGAGGCGGCGTCCCAGGTCGTCCAGCGCGGCCCCGGCGCCGTCGGCGACGATGGTGAACAGGAATGCGGTCGCCATCCAGATCCCTAGCGGCAGGGCCGCAATCAACAGAGCAACAACTGCCACTGATGTCTCCGTGCCATCGCGCTTGCCGATGCCCCAAACCTTTCTCACCAACAGGGCAAGGGAGGGCAGGATGAACAACCCCAGAACTATGAACAGGTGGAAGGGATTGGTGGCCACCTCTCTGAGAGGCAGCACTCCGTCCGTCTGTCCGCTGAACGTGAAATACACCGGCGCGAACAGCGCAACGGAGAGCGCAAACAAGGGCAAGAAAACGGCCGCCGCCGCGTTGACGGCGTGCAGCAGAGAGTCCGGGTAATCCCTCATCCCCTTGAGAGTCAGGGCCGCTGCGAGTACTGCCATGAAGGTGGCAAAGTCCCAGAAGTTGATGAAGGCCAGTGCCCCTCCGGCGAGAGCCAGCGAGACTGCCTGCGCGGGGTGGCCCCGGAGCCAAGCGAACCCCAGCCGGTCGGTCGAGCAGACTATGTTCAGCGCGGCTGCGATGGCCAGCAGCAGGAATGGTATCGCTATCACGTGGGCGTGCAGGTCACCCAGCAGGAAGCTGAAGGCGGGAAACTCGGTGATGGTGTAGTCGAGAGTTGCCCCGTCTGAGGAGGTGTTGATGATACGGGTGCTGCGAAACCACCACCAGAATTCACCGGGGAATGCTCCACCTTCGGTGGTCTGGGCGTCCATGCCCTCGATGCCGACCCAGTCCCAGAACCCGGGGCCGCCCCAGCCTCGGATGCGTATGAACTCCAGGGCCCCGGCCAGGTTTCCCGCCAGCAGGATCACTGCGGGAGCGGCGCTCCCCAGTCCCAGCGCCCATCTCATGCCACCGCCGGCCAGCCGCACCAGGTTGTAGAGCAGGCCAAATGCCACGGTTCCCGCCAGTGCAGGAATGGTGGCCACGCCCAGGTTGTAGCCCACCGAGGTCACCACGCCGCTCATCTTGGACAATGTCGCGACGATGATGTGCCCGAAATAGTAGTAGCTGATCGAATGGCCGGACAGCCAGGCATCCTCTACCGGAAAATACCTGGCCTGGTGAGCGGCGTTCATCAGCATGAAGTCCATGGGCTTCTCGGTGTGAGTGATTCCCGGCGAGCCGGAAATCACCAGTGCCCACGCCACGAACATCAGCAGGAACACCAGTTCCCCAGCCAAGAGGACGAGCCAGCGCCGGCGGAGAAATTCCTGCAGTTCCTCCCAGCGGCGCCCGGCAAACCACATGGAGGCGACGATGATGCAGAGAGTGATTATCCAGATGGTGAGGGTGGTGTTGGGAAGCAGCCGGGCCAGCCCGAACACCCAGACCAGATAGGAGAGAACCAGGATTGCTGCGGGCTTGGCCAGGGTCAGTCCCCGGTCAGGGAGGAATCTGAAAACCTGAAAGACCCAGGGGAGCGCTGCCACTCCCAGGATCTGAATTGTCAGGTACCACAGAACAGCGTCGACCATGGGTCACCCGACGGAGCAAACGAGAGAGCTGGCTAGGGACCGGTCAGGAGACCGGCTCAAGCAGGGCATCCACGAAATCGTCTGCGTCGAAAGGAGCAAAGTCCCCCATGCCTTCCCCGGTCCCGATGAACAGGATCGGCACCTGCAATTCCTGTCGGATGGCAAGCACGATGCCGCCCCTTGCGGTGCCGTCCAGCTTGGCGAGGAAGATGCCGGTGCAGTCCACTGCCTCACTGAAAGACTTAGCCTGGGCCAGCCCGTTGTGCCCCGTCGTGGCGTCCAGCGTGAGAATCACCTCGTGGGGCGCCGTCTGGTCGAGGCGCTTCAAGACGCGGTGAATCTTTCGCAGTTCCTCCATCAGGTTGGACTTGGTGTGCAGGCGTCCTGCCGTGTCGATGATCAGCACGTCGGCGCCGCGTGCCTTGCTGGCCTGAAAGGCATCATAGGCCACGGCTCCTGGGTCTGCGCCCGCGGCGTGGCGGATGACGTCAACGCCCACTCGGTCGCCCAGGATTTCCAGTTGCTCGGCGGCGGCGGCGCGGAAGGTGTCGGCTGCGCCCAGCACAACTTTCCTGCCGGACTCCGTGAAATGGTGGGCCAGCTTTCCTATGCTGGTGGTCTTTCCCACCCCGTTCACGCCGACCATGAGGATCACGTAGGGTTTTGTGGACCCGTCGTCCGCAGGCAGGAATCCCTCGAAATCCGCTGCCAGGTCACTGGTCAGCCCCTGCTTCAGGGCCTCAGTAACCGCATCCGGGGAATCCAGTTGGCCGGAGCTGACCTGCTGCTTGAGCTGATCGATTATTCGGAGAGATGTCTCGACACCCACGTCGGATGATATGAGAATCTCCTCAATCTCGTCCCAGACAGAATCGTCCAGGCGCGGAGATCGCAACAGTCCCACAATGCGGCCGAACCAGCGTTCCCGGCTGGGTTTCACCGCCTGCTCAGTGGCCTTTTTTTCTTCCTGTCGATTGCGTCGAAACAGTCTCAGCATGGTGTTCTTGCCTAGGGATTTCGGATGAGTCCCAGTCGTCTCAAAACGCTTGCCGCAGGGCCGGCAGCTGAGTTTTTCGCTTCTGGGGATTCGGGTGCGACAACAGCATCCTGAAGAGCCGTTCCCGGTTCCTGTGCAATGAAATCTCCGAAAAATTCGTCACTTCGTAGCAGACCGAGTGCATCCTCCGCAGCGGCCTTCTCAGCGTCCGACTTTCTGCCACCCTGCCCACGTCCGATCACCCGATCACCGACGACCGCCTCGACCCGGAATATAGGGCTGTGGTCGGGACCGTCGCGCTCCACCAGCCGGTATGTTGGGGTCGGAAGCCCCTGTCCCTGCAACAACTCCTGGAGATGCGATTTGGGATTTTCCGGAGGCGCGTCGAGCTTGGCAATATCCGCAAGCTCCGGTGCCATGTTCCGGCATACGAAATCGCGGGCCGCGTCGATTCCCCGGTCGAGGTAGACTGCGGCAATAACAGCCTCGAACGTTGCTGCCAACACGGAGTCCTGGTCCCTTCCCCCGGAGGACTCCACACCCTGGCCGACTTTCAGCATCTCGCCCAGTCTCAATCGGCGGGCCACTCCGGCCAGCACTTTCCCCCGCACGAGTGACGAACGTGCCTTTGTCAGTTGCCCCTCGTCCGCCTCGGGAAACTGACCGTAAAGACGGTCCGAAATGATCAATTCAAGGACGGCGTCGCCGAGGAATTCTAGTCGCTCGTAGGAGTCCGATGCATCCAGTCCGTGCTCGTTGCAGTAGGAGCGGTGGACAAGAGCATGGTCAAGAAGACTGGGGTCCCTGAATTGGAACCCCAGCAATGACGCCGAATTGCGTGCCCGTTCGCTTCCGTACGGGCTGGTGGGGAGTCTAGATGACTCCATGCGGCCACGGGGGCTGCGGGCGCTTGAATTCGCCGACGTGGACGAACTCGCTCATGGACTTCATCAGGTTGTCGTAGATCTCGACCGACTGCTCTTCGGGCGGGATGAACATCTTGAGGAAGGCGAAGTTGCCGTTGTCGAACACGAAGGTGGGCACGCCAAACGCACCGTATTCATCGACGGCCTTGGAGTGGCTCTCCGCCAGCTCGCGCAGCAGATCGGGGTCGGCGATGTCCTCGGCGAAGCGGGCCATGTCGATACCAGCAGCCTCGCCAGCCGCGTCGATTACCGCTCGGTCGTTCAGGTCGGCCTTGTCTTCGTGGCGGGCCTTGAGCAGGGCCATGAAATAGGCCTCGAACTCTTCTTTGCCCTGCCGCTTGACTGCCAATCCGGCCTGGTGTGCCAGTAGAACGGGATCCTGTCCGCTGACTACGTCGGCCCTCTCCCAGACGTTGTCTCCGTCCTTGTTGTTGACCTGCGACAGGGAGAAGGGTTGCCAGTCAATCTCGATGGGATTTCCAGTCAGCTCCCGAACCTTTGCCAACCACATGTTGGCATTGTATACAAAGGGTCAACGGAAATCGTAATAGGATGTGAACTCAGCCTCGGCCATCTCTCGCCTCCTGCTGGTTTTGACGGCATATTGGCCCCATAGGAGGCGGCCGTCTTGGCAGCATTTTAGCCACGCCAACCTGTATTGTCAAAGCAGTTGCGGGCATTCCGGCCAGCATCATCCGGGCAGGGGAAATACAGGCCGTCATGGTATAATTCAGGCCCCGGTCGAATGTACTCAGCGTGCCTTGAGAATCCTTGGCCGTTGTTTATTTTGGAGGCGCTCCCACGTCCCGAATTTCCCCCCGACTTCGCTTGTCCTCTTTGGTCGCCGGCCTTGATGAAGGGCGGAAAGAGGTGTTTCACTCCCTGGCGGAACTGGGCAGAGAACTGGGGTTCAGCATTTACCTGGTTGGCGGTTCAGTGCGGGACGCACTGATTGGTACTCAAGTGCTTGACCTTGATTTCTCCGTGGTGGGTGACGGGGTTGCCATCGGGAAACGGTTCGCTGAACAAAGCGAGGGCAAGCTGACCGTTTACCAGCAGTTTGGAACGGCCACTGTCGTTACACCGGGATGCCGCGTCGACCTGGTGACTGCCCGCCGGGAAGAATACCCGACGGCTGGGCAGTTGCCACAGGTGACACCGGGCAGCATCGACGACGACCTGAAGCGGCGGGACTTCACCATCAACGCCATGGCCGTTCGAGTCTGGCCTGAGGGTGGTGACTTCCTCGACCCATTGGGGGGATTCAACGACCTGGAAGCCGGCGTGATTCGAGTCCTTCATGGACGCAGCTTCGTGGATGATCCCACCAGGATGTTTCGAGCCGTTCGTTACGAGCAGCGTTTGGGCTTCCGCATAGACGATGAGACGCAGTCGCTTCTCAGCGATGCGGTTTCCCGGGGTCTGATGGACTCTGTTAGCGGAGACCGCTGGCTGCACGAGGTGGAAAGAATCCTGGACGAGGCGGAGCCGGGCCTCGTCCTCTTGCGGGCCGCAGAGCTTGGGCTGATGTCAGGGTTGCACCCGTCCCTGGCCAAAGACGGCGATATTCGCGCCCTCGTGGATTGCGGCGAGGTCCCGCAAGACCCCGATGAATGGCTGGCGGGCCTGTTCAGCCCGCTGACATCTGCCGAGGGGGAGGAACTCATCCAGCGGCTGCGCCTGTCCGGGCCACGGGCGACGTTGGCCCGTGATACCATTGATCTCCGGAACATTGAGGAGACAGCCGGGGAATTGGCCGAACGGCCATCCGAGCTGTATCGCATCCTGAGGCCCTTCGCTCCCCAGGCCATCGCGGCCAGGATGAAATTGACCGGGGACCTGTCGGTGAGGCGAGCTCTGTCCAGGTACTTGAACGAACTCCGGTTTGTCCGTTCGAGCTTGACTGGCGATGATCTCCTGGAAATGGGAGTGCCTCAGGGGCCGCTGGTTGGCGAGATACTGACTCAGCTGCGCGACGCGCGGATGGATGGCAGGCTATTGAGCCGAGAGGATGAACGAGCGCTGGCGCGGTGCCTGCTGGCCCATAGCCAGGAGGGGGCAACAAAGTAAGAGCGATGGCTGAATCACCTATCGAACAGGGAGAAATGGAATCCTGCGTCATCTGCGGAGAAGCTCTGGACGGTTTCAACGAGACCTCCTGCCAGATGTGCGGCGGGAAATTCCACCAGCCTTGGTCCCAGGATTCGGAAGTTCCCCAGTGCGGCCGCATCGGCAGCCACGAGGAGGCTCTGGCCATCGTTTTCCTCTGCGACGACTGCTTCTACGGCAGGCGTCCCTAGCTGACCTGCGTTGACGCAGGAATGCGAATACAACTCTCCCTTTTTTACAGTCAGGAGGCATTCACAGATGCAAGCGGTATACATTGAGGCGCACGGCGGACCCGAGGTGCTTACTCTCGGGGAGCGCCCGGAACCGGAGGCCGGCGCTGGACAAATCAAGGTGCGGGTGCGGGCCACGGCCCTGAACCGCCTGGACCTTTACACCAGAGCGGGCGATCGGGGACTCGAACGGCAGTTTCCACCGCCCCTGATCTTGGGCGGAGACTGCTCCGGAGAGGTCGCAGCGGTCGGCGCTGGAGTGGCAGGGCTGAAGGAAGGCGACCGGGTGGTGATCAACCCCCGGCTTTCCTGCCAGCAGTGTGCGGCCTGCCTTTCCGGCCAGGACGACCTGTGCCGCCGTTCCCAGTTCCTTGGCAGCGCTCTTGACGGCAGCTACGCGGAGTACCTCAGCGTGCCGGCCGCCAACGCCCACGTGGTCACGGGCGACGTTGGCTTCGAGCAGGCCGCAGCCATTCCCACGACCTACCTGCCCGTCTGGAACATGCTGGTGCGTCGCCTCCAGCTCAAGCCCTGGCAGACCGTGCTGGTGCTCTCCGCCTCGGCGGGCGTCGGGACCGCCGCGATCCAGATGGCCAAGGACGTCATCGGAGCGCGCGTCATCGCCACCACCAGCACCGCCGAGAAAGCGGCCAAGGCCAGGGAACTGGGCGCCGACGAGGTGATCAACTACACCGAGGAGGACATCCGGCAGCGGGTGCGCGAGATCACCGGCGGCGCCGGAGTGGACGCTGTGGTCGACCATGTGGGCGCAGACTTTTTCGGCCCTGCCTTCGCGTCGCTGCGCCCCGGCGGCCGCTACGGTATTTGTGGCGCCACCACAGGACTGCGGACCGAACTGCATCTCGGCCTGCTCTTCAGCCAGCAGAAAGAGGTTTATGGGGTTTACATGGGCACTAAGGAGGACATGCGCCAGATCGTGGAGATGCTGAACCGGGGCGCTGTCCGGCCCGTGGTGGACCGCGCATTCCCGCTGTCCGATGCCGCCGCCGCCCATGAGGCGATGGAGGCTACCAGCTTCTTCGGCAAGCTGCTGCTTACCCAGAACTGATCGCCAGAGACTGGAGAACTTGTTCATCGGCCGGACACTCTGGTGGCTGCTGACCCTGCCATTCAAACTGGCGGGCGCTGGGCGTGGAAGCTTCCGGAGGGGTCGCCCCTTCCCGGTGCGGGTTGTATTAGTTCAGGATGGGGACTCGATCCAAGTGGTTCCCGTCAACCAGAGCGACAGGCAGGTACGCGTCCGGCTTTACGGAATTGACGCTCCGGAACACGACCAGGATTTCGGACGGGAAGCTACTGAGCGCCTCAGGAGCCTGGTGCGGGGACAAAACAACCTGACCCTCGAATACAAGGACACCGACCGCTACGGCAGGCTGGTCGGTGTCCTTTATTTTGGTCCTTCCCACCGACAGCGCTCCGTCAACCAGGTGATGGTCGAAGAGGGGCTCGCCCGGTGGTACAGCCGTTACGGCGGGCGGGAACTGGGATTGGACCAAGCCGAGCAGAACGCACGTCGGGCGCGTCGCGGGATCTGGTCATCGGGGAGCCAGGTCGCACCCTGGGACCATCGGCGGGCGCAACGTGAGGCCGCGTCGGGCCATAGCCTGCTGAAAATCCTGTTGCTGGCAACCGCAGTCAGCGTGGTGATCGTAATCGCGTTCTACTTCCTGCGGCAGTTGCTCTAGCAGACCCCTCCCTATTCCGCTGGAGGAGAACTCTCCGTCGACGTTGCCGGCTTCTTGTCGCGAAGACGTCGGCCGTGGAACAGGTACTGGTTGGCGTACCCCGCGTAGCGACCGAAATACTCCTGGGCCCACGGCAACAGCGTGCGGTTGGTTGGCGTCTTCTGGCCTGGAAAGTACCAGTCGGCCAATGCCCGGCGCACCCAGACGTCGATGGGGAAGGCCTCCAGCTTTTCCAGGGACATGAGCGCGATGCAATCGGCTATCTTGTCGCCTATCCCCTTGAGTGCCATCAGCTCCGCCTTGGTCTCGTCGTACGGCGCACGGATGAGATGTTGCAGATCGAGGCGGTCCTCCAGCACGGCGATGGCTGCCTGGTGGACATAGGGCGCGCGAAAGCCCAGCTTCAGTCGCCTCAGTTCCCCCTCGCCAGCCTCGGCCAGATCTGAGGGCGCGGGGAACGAGTGGCGATTGAACGTCGATGTCTCGCTGGCTGATCCGTCGGGGTTGACCAGCTTCAGAGGCGAGCCGAATTCGTTGGAGAGCCGCTCCATGTTCAGGTGGATGGTCTCTATGTTGGAGTTGGCCGAGCAGATGTAGGCGACCAGGCACTCCCACGGTTCCTGGCGCAGCACTCGCAGACCGGGGTAGCGCTCCACCTGGGCGGAAACGTTGGCGTCCTGGGTAATTGTTTCGTAAATGGCCGGGAGATCGTCATCCAGCCGGAGGTATTCACGAAAGCGGGACAGCAATGATTCAGGAGTGTCGGGCGCACTGGCAAACTCGATGGCCTCGCCCTGCTGCCTGGTGAGCACGAGGTTTCCCCACAGGACGCTGCTGAACCAGCCGTCCTCCCGCTGCCAGCGGTGGGCCTGCCCGCCCAGCAGGCTGGCCTCAAGGTCGATGGGCTGCCCGGCATCGAACCTGAGCATGTGCGGCTTGTGAACGGCCTGATCCCGAGCTCGGTGCGAGGGATCTTGGCTGATACTACCGGTTGCGGTTGCCACGTCGCCCTCCTTGCCTGCCGCTGTCCAGCCACATTTCCGCCAGCATCCCCACGTTCGAGGTCAAGCACGGCGTGTGATGGCAGGGCGGCATTGAGTCGCGGAAGGCGTGGCCGTAGCCATGGCTGGCTATCCTCGAATCCAGGACCACAATGGTCCCCTTGTCGTGCTTGTTGCGAATCAACCGGCCCAGGCCCTGTCGGAATCGCAGAATGGCATTGGGAATGGAATACTCGTTGAATGGGTCGTCGTAAAGCGAGGAACGGCGCTGCACGATGGGATCGCTGGGCACCTGGAATGGCAGACGGGTGATGACCAATGCCTTGAGCAGGCCCGAAGGCATATCCACGCCCTCCCAGAAGCTGGCAGTCCCCAGCAGCACGCTCCCTGGCTCCTCGGTGAAGGCCGCCATGACGGAGGGCGCCGACCCGTCGATCCCCTGCGCCAGGACCGGGATGCCGTGGGGTTCCAGCTGAGAACGCAACCGCTGCGCCACCGCGCGCAGGGCGGAGTGGGAGGTAAAGAGGGCCATTGTCCGGCCCTGCAGCCTCTGGCCCAGTTGTGCCAGTACGTCAGCCGTGGCGGCAACGTAGCCGTTGGCGTTCGGTTGGGGCATATCCTCCGGTATCAGGGCCTGCGCCGCCCTTTGATAATCGAATGGGGATCCCACCAGCAGGTCGCAGGTGTCATCCTCCAGTCCAACTCGACGCTTCAGGAAGTCGAAACTACCGCCGGCTGTCAGAGTTGCGCTGGTCAGGACCACGCAGTCCTTCTCGGAAAACAGCTTCTCGGCCAGTATCGGGCTCACGTCCAGCGGCGCCGAGTGTATCGAGATTGTTCCCTGCGACGGGTTCACGTTCACCCAGTGGATGGCTTCGTTTAATGCGCCGCCTCCTGGACCCGGTACGGGCGGCGTTGGCGAGGCCTCACCCACTACTGACTTCAGGCGCCCGGACAGGTCCTCCAGCCCATCGGCCAGCGAGGCGGTCTCCATCACCAGGGCCTGCTGGTCCGGGGCCGCGGGAAGGCGATTGGCGTCGAGGAAGTTGCGCAGATTCCTGAGTGCGATTCCTGCCTGCCCTAGGCGTGTGTGCAGGTTTTCCCACGCCAGGTGCAACTGCGACCATGCGGGAGTGTTGCGAACTTCAGGAGTGAGCAACAGTTGATTCTGGTCTCCCTGGTTTCTTCCCCTTCGCTGGCTGTCGTGGAGTGCCTCGACGGCGGCGAAGAGCTGTCCCCATGTCTCACGCAACCTGGGGGTCTCTGCCTCCACTGCGGCGGCGACCGACTGGCCGGTGTCAACGATTCCCGATTCCAGTTCATGGTCTGTCAGCGCCAGCCTGACGCCCTGCGACAGCCGTCCCGCCGGTTCCCAGATGCGATCGAATTCGCCCTGCTGGAGTTCGAAGCCGAACTGGTTGGTTGCGGCCTCTTCCAGGTGGTGGGCCTCGTCGATGATGACGGTGCTGTACTCCGGTATCAGCCCCTCGAACACCATGTCGCTCATGAGCAGGGCATGATTGACCACAATGATATGGGCCTGTTCGGCTCTCTGACGGGCTGCCCGGAGAAAACAGAGCGAGCCGTCCCGCATGTCCATGCAGGAGCCCTTCTCCCCGGCGGACACGTGGTTCCAGGTTGATGCCTCTCGACCGTTCAGGTTGATCTCGCCGCGATCGCCTGTGGACGTGTCCTGAAGCCACACCCCCGTTTTCGACAGCAGCTTGGCGTCGTCCACGGTCAGCGGCTCGCTGCGGGAGAGCTGCTGCCAGCGACGCAGGCAGAGGTAGTTGGCCTTGCCCTTGAGCAATGCAACCTTCAGGGAGTCGGGCTCCAGCAGACCGGATCCCTCCAGAATCCCCTTGAGGGCCGGGATGTCCTTGGTGATCAACTGCTCCTGAAGGTTGATGGTATTGGTGGAAATCACCACCCTCTGGCCTTGAGAAACGGCGAAAAGGGCCGCCGGGAGCAGATAGGCCAGGGACTTGCCGACGCCAGTTCCGCCCTCCACCACAAGGTGGTGCTGGTTGAATATGGCGTCGGCCACGGTGTCGAGCATTTCCTCCTGCTCCGGGCGGTGCTCGAACCCCGAGAACGACTGTGAGAATGGACCCTCGGGGCCCAGCATGCCGTGAATCCGTTCCGCGCCGAGATGGTCCAGGTCCTCTGCCGGCCGTCGCTTTTCCGGTGCCGCCACTCTTTGCGCGAGCAGCTCGAGGTTCAGTCCGGTAGGGCCCACTGATGCGGGCGAAGTCGACTGCACGGCGGCAAGGCCGGACAGGGCGGGGTGTAGCTGCCAGTTGCTGCGGCGCGCAATCTCGGACATGTAGGCCAGCAGTCCGCCGTCCTGCTCTGCCGCCAAACGCAGCAGGCGCACGAAGATCTCCATGCAACCTATGGCGTCGTCCAGGGCCCGGTGGTTGCGCAGTTCCACGCCGAATTGGTCGGAGAGATGCTTCAGTGTGTAGCGACGTGAACCGGGGAGGAACACCGTTGCCAGGTCCATGGTGTCGTAGGCGGCGTTCGCGACGTTGAGGCCGTGGGAGGAAAGAAACCGCAGGTCAAACTGTATGTTGTGCCCCACGACGGGGTGAGGTCCCAGGAACTCGGCAAAGTCGGCGGAAATGACGGGGAAGGCCGGCGCTCGCTCCACTTGCCTGGGATGGATGCCCGTGAGGCGTTGAATGTGGTCTGGGATTGCCCGGCCGGGATTTACGAAAGTCTCGAAGGTCTCCAGTACCTCGCTGCCCCGGAATCGCACCGCTCCTATTTCCAGGACGGTGTCACGTTCGGAATCGAGGCCGGTGGTCTCAAGGTCCAGTGAAACGTAGACCTGGTCGAGGGGAGAAATGACTTGGTGCAGAGCGTTGATGCGGCCGCCTCCCAATTGGTTCGATTCAGCACGGGACGGTACGGCGACCCTGGATCATCTCCGGTACCCGCACTCCGTTGGTCGCCAGCGTTCCCGAGGTTCAGCTCAGGTGCGCTGGTGCCGGTCCGTAAGCGAGTTTAGCACGGACTTGACCGGCATTCGAGGGAGAAATGTCAGCAAATCCGAATGCCGGAACTACGCCTTCGACCTGGGAAACGGGCTCAAAAGAGAACGTGGATGCTCGCGACAAGTCTGCTACCCCGGGCACCGGACTTCAGACCACGTAACGCTTGATTGCGCCGTTGCGCAGCCCGGTCACCGGATGGTACTGGCCCGAGTGCAGTGCCTTGAGGAACTCCGCTTCGGTGGTAATCTCATCGTTGAACTCGGTTACGAACTTGCCCAGCCCGTGCAGAGAATGTGCGTCGCTGCCACCGGTGACGGGGAGGTCCAGCAACCCCGCGACCTTCAGAGCGAATTCGTTCTCACGGTCGACGGTGCCGCCGTTGGCGACCTCGACGGCGTCCGCGAGCTTGAAGACCGGGTGATCGAGGGCATCCTCCGGAATTTGGGGAAGCTCGTCGGGCACCGACTGGTAGATCAGGGCCCGGGACCGATTGCCATTGCTGCTCAGGACTCCACGGAACGGATGGGCGGAGATGACGAACCCGCCGGCGGCCGTTGCGGCCTGGCGAAGTTGCGCTGCCTTGTTGAACCCGGCCTGGTAGCGGTCGAGGCCGAAGGCCAGCATGTGGCCCATGTCGGTCTCGACCTCCATTGCCCGGATCAGGACCACGCTGTGGAGGGCTGCAAATTTCTGAAACTCGTGCCGGTCCCACGGCCCGGCATGCTCGGTGATGCACAGCCCCCGCAGGCCCAGCCGGTCAGCCTCCAGCACCATGTCTTCGGGAGTGAGGCTGCTGTCGCTGCTGCCTTTGGTTGTGTGGATGTGCAGGTCAAAGAGTCGAGCCATAGACCGGGGTCACCTCGCTTCTGGCGAAATCATGGGGTAGGGAAGGTCAAAACAGAGTCTATGCCCTGCGACGATTTTCGTCAACGAGGAGTGGCCCAATCAGAGGTGCAGGTCCGCGGCGGCGCCTATGCGCATGGCTTCGTCCAGGTCCGGAAAACGGGAAAGCGGCAGCACCTCGCTTGTTTCCTCGAAGTGGCCCACCAGCTCGCGAAACTCGTCAGGCACCCTGCGGGAGGTGCCCGTGGCGGCGTCGTAGCCGACGTACACAGCATCAATGGTGGTCAGCAGCTTTTCCGGTTCGGGCCGGTAGAGCTCCATACGCATGTCCATGCTGCTGTTACCGATGCGGGTTACCGCGACATGCGCCTCCACGATCTCGTCGACCAGCGCCGGCGAGCGGAACTCGATGGTGGTCTTCACCACCGCCAGGTCGAAGAATCCGGAGCGGGGGAGGTGGTAGATGCCAATGCCCAGGTTGCGCCAATACTCGGCGGTGGACAGCTCGAGGTATCCCAGGTAGGCGCCGTTGAACACGATGCCCTGGGCGTCGCATTCCATCCAGCGCACCCGGAATTGGGTGTGAAATTTGAAGTCATCCTTGGGCATCTTATTCACAAGTTCCCTCTCCCCTTGGTAGAGGGTCAGGGTGAGGGCGTTACTTCGTACCCCAGCTCGGCCAGGTATCGTCGGTCTTCCTCAGTCAAATCGGCCATTGGCAGCAGGTCAGGGCGCTTGGCCAGGGTGCGTTCCAGCGACTTCTGCCTGCGCCATCGGTCAATCTGCGCGTGGTGGCCGGATAGCAGCACGTCAGGCACGGCCATTCCCCGGTAGTCGGCGGGCCTTGTGTACAGGGGGTGTTGCAGGAGGCCTGTGGTGATCGAGTCCCCGGCGACACTCCCTGGCGAGCCCACCACGCCCGGTAGGAGGCGGGTAACCGCGTCGATGATGATCATTGCCGGGAGCTCACCACCGGTCAGTACATAGTCTCCTGTGCTGACTTGCCGGGTTGCCAGACCCTGGGCGATGCGCTCGTCGACGCCGGCGTAGTGGCCGCAAATGATGGCGATGGCTGGAGCCTCGGACAATTGCTCCACTAGCGTCTGCGTGAGCAGCTCGCCCTGTGGAGTGGTCAGGATGATTGGAATCTCACCGCGTTCCTCGTCAGTGTAACCTGACAGAGCCGCCTCGGCGGCCTCGAACACCGGTTCCGGTTTCATCACCATTCCGTGGCCGCCGCCGAACTGGGTGTCGTCTGCAGTCCCGTGTGCGTCGTGAGTGTGATCGCGGATGTCGGTGACGTCTATGCCTACCTGTCCCCGCTGCACCGCCCTGGCGACGATGCTGAATTGCAGGTTCTGGGCGAAGGCCTCCGGAAACAGCGTCAGAACGTGAAGGCGCATGGTCGTGGGCTGCGCCGCGCCCTACACGGCCACCGGAACGGCAGTCGGCACCCTGTCCACATAGGCTACGCCCGCCCGCATCACCATCTTGATGGCCTCCCTGTCCCGCAGGACTCCAATGTTGCGGAGGGGGTCCCCATCGACGACGAGGATGTCGGCCTGCTTGCCCTTCTCGATAGTGCCGATCTCTTTGCCCAGGCCAATGCACTCGGCGGCCCAGCCGGTGGCTGTCTGGATGGCCTGCATGCTGGTAAGGCCGCGCTCGACCATCAGCTCGATCTCACGGGCGTTGTCGCCGTGGACAAAGCCGCCGGCGTCCGTGCCCGCAGTGATCTTTGCTCCCGCCTCCACGGCGCGGTGCAGGCTTTCCTGGTGTATGTGCATCAGCGACTCGGCGCGAGCCTTGACGTGCGGCGCGCTGATGCTGGAATGGAACTCGTACACCTCGAAAGTGGGGGTGAAGAATGTATTGTTGTCGGCCATCATCTTGAGCAGGTCCGTGTCCTCGGAGAGGTAGCACCCGTGCTCCACGGAACCCACGCTGTTCTCGATGGCCATGCGCAGTCCCGGCCCGCCGAGGGCGTGGCACATGGTCAGCTTGCCGAGATTGGTGGCCTCGTCGACCAGCGCCTTGACCTCATCCGGGCCGAAGGCGATGTCCTTGGGCCCGTGGCCCTGGCGGGAACTCGCCCCGCCGGTGGTGGCAAACTTGATCACGTCGGCGCCAACCCGCACCATCTCTCGCACCATTTTGCGCACGGCCGCAGGACCGTTGGCCACGCCGACGGGCCGCATGGGGTCGGTGGCATAGGCCGTGCGGTGGCCGGAGGGCGCGACGCGGTCTCCGATGCCACCCGTCGGCGAGATGATGGACACCGCGCACACCAGGCGGGGACCGTTGATCAATCCCTCGGCGACGGCCTGCTTGAACCCGGCGTCCAGTCCGCCGGCGTCGCGGATGGTGGTGTAACCGGCGGCCAGCGAGTCCTCGATGGCCCGTGCGGTCTTCAGGTGCGCGAGGGAGGCTGGCTCCTCGATTTCCCAGCGAGAGAGCAGGGTGTAATTCTTGTCGGCCAGGTGGTCGTGAGTGTCGATCAGACCGGGCAGCAGCGTCAGCCCCGACAGGTCGATGACCTCCGCATCCGGTGGAACGGGCACGGCGCCCCGTGCCCCCACGCCGCTTATGCTGTCGCCGTTCAACAGAACGACGGAGTCCTCCACGACCGGGCCTCCAGTGCCGTCAATCAAGGTGGCCCCAACCAACGCTTTCATAGAACCTGCCTCCGATCCGCCGCAATTCAGGGTAGGTTTCTCAATGCCAGTAAGTTGCTCAATGCTAGATAGGGCAACCCTTGCTGTCAAGGATGCCAAATCCGTCCAATTCACTGCCTACAAGTGAGAACCACCGGGCTGTTACAGCTATAATTCGGCTCAAGTGTGGCACAGCCAAATTCAAGCGACGGCACCACTGCAGGCTGAGAGCCGGGAGGTGTGGATGAGCCTTGTAAGACTTGGGAGCGTTTGGGTATTCATCCTGGCGGCCATTGTGTTGGCCGTTGGCGTGCTGACGGGGTGTGGCGGGTCCGGCGGATCGGACCGGTTGGTGGTCTATGTGTCCGAGACGGCCGGACAACCGGACATCTATACCGTCGATGTGGAATCCGGAGAGAACGAGGAGGTGGTGGCAGGAAGAGACTCGGAATTCGGCCCCGCCTGGTCGCCCGATGGAGAACGCATAGCCTACGTGGTGTCATCCGATGGCAACCGCGACATTGTTGTCGTGCGGGCCGACGGCGAGGGATCTGAGATCCAGGTATCGCCGGGAGATGATAGCTCCGAGGGAAACGAGGGGTCTCCCCGGTGGGGTCCCGAGAGCAGACGGCTGGCCTACGTGTCGGAGACCGATGACCAGTCCGACGTGTTCGTCGCCGGTTTTGTCGGGGACGACAACGAGCAGGTTTTCACGACACGGATAACCTCGTCTGAGGAAAGGGAAATGCTGGGAGACTGGTCTCCCGAAGGGCAGTGGCTCGTATACTACCGCCAGGGTGGCGAGGACACCCAGGGGCTCTGGATCCGCAATCCCGACGGCATCAACCAGGTGCGGCTGACCGACGGCGCCGACAGCGACCCTGTCTGGTCGTCGGATGGGGATGCCATAGCCTTTGTGAGAGATGACCTCGGGAACAACGACATTTACCTGGTCAAACCCGAGGACGACGAAGATTGGCGGGGCGCAATCATCGTGGAACGTTGGCTTAATTCCGACGAGGAGGAGCACTCGCCCGCCTGGGCACCGGACGGCGATAACCTGGCGTTCGTCACCACCAGGGACGGAAACCCGGAGATCTACATCGCCAACGCCAACGAGGATGCCCAACCGCGGCGACTCACAATCAATGAATCGTCGGATACGGAGCCCGTGTGGTCTCCGGACGGGAACAGCATCGCTTTCGTGTCCGACCTGTTCGGTGAGACCGAAATCCTGGTGATGGACACCGACGGTACGAACCAGCGACGCCTGACTCACAACGAGGCAAAGGACCACTCTCCCGACTGGTAGCGGTTTTGCCGGCATCAACCGTTGGCCTGCACCCGGAGGCAGTGCTAGACTCCCGTCGTCGGATGCAATCCCAATGGAGGCACATTCGGCGTCGCGCGTCGAGCCTTTCCGGAACGTTGGGAGGTACGGGAATGGAATACAGCGACATTGCTCCGATGATGGGAAATTTGTGGTCGCCATTGGCCGCCGTTTCCAGCCACTGGGAAGGGAAGGACAACGCCCAGCTGTGCCTTTCCATCGGAGGCGCATCCATTGTGCCGGAACACCCGAGGGTGGTGGTGCAGATTTACAAGAAAAATCTGAGCCACGAAATGATCTCCAACAGCGGCTCCTTTGCCTTGAACTTCCCTAGAGCGGGCCAGCTGGAATGGATACGCGATTTCGGGCTCCATTCCGGGCGGGAAAGAGATAAGCTCGCCGGGGTGGAATTCTCGCGCGGCAAGACCGGCAGTCCCCTGATTGCCGACTGCTGGGGCTGGCTGGACTGCGCGGTGGTCAACGCCATGGACGGCGGAGACCTGACCTGCTTCCTCGCCGATGTGGTGGACGGGCGAACCATCGGACCCGGACAACCGCTGTGGTGGCGGGAAGCGCGCAACAGGGTGCCCGAGGAGTGGATGCGCATCTACGCGGAGAAACAGGGCCGCGAGGTGGATTTCTCACGCGCCCACATGGACGAGATCGACCACACCCCGTGGGGCAGGCCCTCTCCTGGGTCGCCCCGCTGAAAGCGCTCTGGAACGCTGCCCGAACCGGGACCAGGATGCGCTGCTACACTTGACGCGTCGCCCGAACCGAGAACGGAAGGCGGCGCTATTTGAGGTGTACCCCAGATGCTGGAAACCATTCGACCACAGATTGAACGGCTGCACGACACTCCGCACAAGACCGTTCTGGCGGTATCCGGCGCCGGCACGCAGGCAGTGGCCTGGCTGCTGGGGGTGAGCGGCGCCTCAAGAACCATCCTGGAGGTTATGGTGCCATACGGGCGGCTGTCGATGCAGGAATTCCTGGGCTTCGAACCCACGCAGTCGGCGGCGGCGGAGACGGCCCGGCAACTGGCCCGCCGGTCCTACGAGAGGGCCCGGTCGCAGCTGGAGGATGACTCGCCTCCAGTGGGCCTGGCTTGTGCCGCCACCATCGCCACCGACCGTCCCAAGCGGGGCGACCATCGGGCCTTCGTTTCGGCCTGGGATGAGCAGTCCACGGCCACCTGGTCCCTCACCTTCCACAAGGGTCTGCGCGACCGAGCGGGCGAGGAGGAAATCGTCAGCCTGCTGATTGTCCGTGCCCTTTCCGAGTTCTCGGGTCTGGATGCGGAGCTTGATCTTGGCCTGACGCCTGGAGACCGGCTGGAGGTGGAGCGGACGGACCGGCCCAGCCCGCTGGAACAGCTACTGAGCGGCGAGGCGCGGTGGTTGGTGCGACGCCCGGACGGGACATTGGCAGTGGAAGGGGAGGTCCCGGCCGTACTGCTGCCAGGGTCGTTCAATCCCATCCACATCGGACACCGGGAGATGATGGCCCGGGCGACCGAGCGGCTCGGGACGACCGGAGGCTACGAGTTGTCGATCACCAATGTGGACAAACCACAGCTGGAGAAGGGCGACATCGAACGTCGACTCAGCCAGTTCGAAGCGGGCGATACGGTCGTGCTGACACGGGCCGAGACATTCCGAAAAAAGGCGACCATTTTTTCAGGAACCACCTTCCTGCTGGGCTGGGACACGGCAATCCGCTTGGTGGCCCCGCGTTACTACGGCGGGGAGCCCGAGATGATGCTGGCCCTGGCAGAGATGATGGCTGGTGGCACAAAATTCCTCGTGGCGGGTCGCAGCGACGAGGGCGAGTTCCGGACGCTTGACGATGTTGACGTGCCAGCCGGGTTCGCCCCGATGTTCTCTGGAATAGACGAGGCGATGTTCCGGCGCGACATATCGTCGACTGAACTGCGAGAGGGAGGGTAGCCTTGATGGTGAGGGACAGCTTTCCCGCCGGAGTCGACGAACAACTGAAGTGGTACGTCTACCGACTCATTGACTCACGCAACGGCGAAACGTTTTACGTAGGCAAAGGTCGGGGCGATCGCGTGTTTGCCCATGCCAGGGGTGACTATACGGACGGGACAGTATCGGACGTAGATTACAGGGAAGACGCCGCCGACTTGAGGCTACAACGAATCAGGAATATCAGGGCGGCCAGGCTGGAAGTGGGTCACATCATCCATAGGCACGGGATAGAGCGTGAGGACGTGGCCTACGAGGTCGAGGCTGCGCTAATAGACGCCTATCCAGGTTTGACCAATCAGGTCGGAGGCCATGGTTCCGGTGATTACGGCTCACGGCACGTCGAAGAGATTGTCGCTCAGTACGCAGCTGAGCCCTTTGAGGTCAAAGAATCCTTAATGCTGATTTATGTTGGCAGGGATCTAGACCACTGGCAGGGCAACTCATATCAAGCTGTTCGTTGCGCATGGAGACTGAATAGTACCAAAGCGAATGGTTACGGGTTGGTGTTGGCGCACGCTAATGGGCTTGTTGTTGGAGCCTACCGCCCTAGCACCGAATGGATCCCAGCTACACGGGAGAATTTCCCGGGAAGGCTCGGTGAGGACTTCATAGAACCTGAGACAGGTTCTCCCACTCGGTGGGGATTCGTTGGAGACCCCGCTAATGATGTTTGGCATGAATACGTTGGGAAGAGAGTCCCCGACAAATATAAGGGGTCTCAGAACCCCGTACGATATTGTGATAAGCCAGCATAAACCCGCGCGGCAATCAACAGGCTAAATTGACACTGGCTTCAGGCGGATGCTATATTTCGCACCGCTGTACGTAGGATTCCGAGGGTGATATCACCTGCCCTGAAAGGGTGCTCCTGAAAGGTAGAGGCAGCGGCTCCAGAGATGTTGCTACAGGTTTTCAACCCCGAAATTTTCACCGAGAATTGGACGGCAGTTGCATTGTCGGCGGTAGTCGCCGCTGCGGCTATCATGGGTATGTTTACCGCCTCTCGAATTCTATCGGCAAGGCGGTCCTCGGAAATCAAGCTGACGACCTATGAGTGCGGGATTCCGGCCACTCCCTACATCTGGTCGAACATCAACGTCCGCTTCTACATTTTCGCCATCCTATTCCTGATATTCGATGTCGAGGCGGTCTTCCTCTTCCCTTGGGCTGTGATTTACATGCAGGACCAGGTGACGTCGCTGCCCTTCTACGCGATGATGCTGTTCTTGGCGGTGCTGGCGTTCGCCATAGTCTATGCTTGGCGTAAAGGGGTTCTTGAATGGCAGAAATAAATCCTCTGCGGCCCCAACTGTCTGCTGGCCAATCGCCAGCACAGAGCCTTAGCCTGCCGGGTGCTGGCCTCGCTCAGCCCATTCAGATCGAGATGGGCGCTGGGAACCGGCCCGCACCAAGTCTTTTTGATCAAGCCGTGGGCGACCGGGTGCCGGGCGTCATCACCACCACCACGGACCAGCTTTTTGCGATGGCGCGGAAGTCGTCGCTCTGGACGCTGAGCTTCGGTCTGGCCTGCTGCGCCATTGAGATGATATCCACGTTCATGGCCCACCACGACTTCGACCGCTTCGGTGTGGTCACGTGGCCGTCTCCGCGGCAGTCCGACGTGATGATCGTTGCCGGAACGGTGGTGAGAAAGATGGCGGAGCCCATCCGTTTGCTCTACGAGCAGATGCCGGAACCGAAATGGGTAATCGCCATGGGAAGTTGCGCCACCAACGGGGGCCCGTACTACCGGTCATACTCGGTGGTAATGGGGGTCGACCACATCGTGCCCGTGGATGTCTACGTTCCCGGATGCCCGCCACGCCCGGAGGCTCTCCTGTATGGCTTCATAAAGTTGCAGGAAAAAATCATGCTGGACGCCGGCCGTGGCCCTCTCGTTCAAACAGGGGCGCCGGAAGCGGGTGGCCCGACGAGAGGCCTGGACGAGGCAGTCAAGTAGTGGCAACGCCCCCAGACTCCAACGACGCGCCCGGCGGCAGCTCGGACCCGCCCGCAAACCTCGAGGAAGTTGCCTCAGAGGATGCCGTCGAGGAAGCTGAACCCGAAGGGCCCGATCTCAGTTCTCTGGATCCCGAGGCCTTGGCCCTGCTGGATTCGATGCTGGCGGCCCTTGAGGCCTACGGTTCGCAACCCCTTTCTCCTTTGAAGTCGGGAGGCAGCGACCTGCCCCAGGTATCGGTTGAGCGGCAGCATATCGTCGAAGTCTGCCGCATGTTGAAGGATGACGACCGCTTCGGTGCCAGAATGTTGCTGTGCATGTCGGCCGTGGACAACCCTCCCGAATCTGCAAGCGAGCAACCCGTGGTGCAGATGGTGTATATTCTGCAGTCGCTGGAGCCGGAAAGGACACTGGTGGTCAAGACCGATGCCCCCTATGACGACCCCGTGGTGCCGTCGGTCACAGGCGTATGGCGAGCGGCAGACTGGTACGAACGCGAGGCCCATGACTTGTTTGGAGTGTCATTTGAGGGGCATCCGGACTTGGCCCCGCTGCTGTTGTATGACGAGTTCGACGGGCATCCGGGACGCAAGGATTTTGCGTTTTACGAGTACCGGGAATTTTAGGCGGAAATTATAGAGCCAACCCCTTCCATTCGACATCCGATACTAGATTGCCACCACGGTGTGACAGCGCGCCGCGTAGTGGCCTCACAAACGACGACTTGAAGCTGACCGGAGACATGGGTCCATTGGAACACTTGGTTTTAACAGCGAGGGTGGAGCATCAGCCACCGCTATCACAGAGCGACAGCGTGCCGCGTGGCGGCCCTATGAGTCAAACCGGAGGCGGCATGTTCGTGGCATCGGTAGATGGCCTCGACGTGCAGGCGGAGGGCGAGTCGGCTGATTTGGCACGGGAGGAATTGATTCAGGCCATGATTTCCTGGATCTCGGCCATGGATTGCTCGGACAGCATGGCGGTGGCCCTGGCAGAGGCAGGATTCCCGGATATAGACGAGGAGACGGAACTTCATCTCGAATTTGCGGACTCTAGAATAGATACGGCCGCGGACTACCCCTGAGACTGCAGCGCCGCCCATACCGAGCTCAGGAGGAGGCGCCTGATCTTGGACGGCCAGAATGTCCGGGAGCGTACTTCCGTTTTCCAAGGACCGTAAGATGACTGAGGACCCGTTCGGGATATTTGGCGATGACTCGGATTTTGATGGAGAAAGGGACGAGGGCCCCGGGTCGGGCCGGGTGGTATATCAGATCGAGGAATCGAAAATCGGAAATTCCTTTCAGGCCGTTTGCCCGGAACTGGTGATCACGGCATTCGGCGACTCTGCCGAGGACGCTCGTGACGGGCTTCGGCAGCAGGTGGCCGATTACCTGGAAGACTGCGATAATCTGGGCGTGCTGGATGAGACACTCATCGAAGCGGGGTTCTATTTCGAAGACGGTGTCTGGACGAGCAGCGAAGTCAGACCCGTTGATGGGCCGGACATAGTTATAATCTAAGACCGCATACCGCTGCCTCACATCGGGGGAGGGGGAAAAGGACGCACCGTTAGCCTGCGATTCAAGGAATTGTTGCGAATCCTCCGGACCTTTTGAATTATGGTTGAAGCTGCCAGCAACATAAGTACCGATCCAACGACTGCCCTCAGGGCAGGGGCCGAGCCCATTGAGATGCTGCTCAACATGGGGCCGCAGCATCCGTCGACGCACGGCGTCTTCCGTATGGTGCTCTGGGTCGATGGCGAAAAGGTCGTGGACCTCGTTCCTCACATCGGCTAT
Source organism: Dehalococcoidia bacterium (assembly GCA_963664175.2). Classification (GTDB taxonomy): domain Bacteria; phylum Chloroflexota; class Dehalococcoidia; order Lucifugimonadales; family UBA3495; genus VXOI01. The sequence goes on along the minus strand of CAXXOI010000057.1, from coordinate 46,937 downwards.
TTGCACCGGGGTTCGGAAAAGCTGTGCGAGGGCGAGCAGTATCACCAGATCATCACCCTCTTCGACCGGCTGGACTACATCGCCAACTTCAACAACGAGCAGGTCTACGTTAGGGCCGTCGAAGGGCTCATGGGCCTGGAGGTTCCGGAGCGAGCGGAGTACGTCCGGGTGATTCTCTGTGAACTCAACCGGATAGCCAGCCACCTCCTTTTCATCGCCACCATGGGTCTGGACGCCGGGGCCATGACTCCTTCCATGTTCTGCTTCCGAGGGAGGGAGCGCATCCAGGCCCTCTTCGAGCACGTTTCCGGCGCCCGAATGATGCACAACTACTTCCGGGTCGGCGGCATCAAAGAGGACGTGCCGGAGGACTTTCTGCCCCGGTTGCGCGAGCTGATGCCCCTCATCCGCGAGGACCTGGAAGAGTCTGATAAGCTCCTCAGTTTCAATGAAATTTTCCTAGCCCGCCTGAAGGATGTCTCTCCGGTCACTGCTGAGGATGCCATCGACTTCGGACTGACGGGGCCGTGTCTCCGGGCGTCGGGGGTCGACTACGACGTTCGCAAGGCTGCGCCCTACTCCATCTACGACCGCTTTGACTTCGCCGTGCCCATCGGCCTGGATGGGGACTGCTGGGACCGCTACTACCTGCGCGTGCAGGAGTGCTACGAGTCCATCAGTATCCTGGAACAGGCAATGGAGCAGTGGATGGAGCGATGGCCGGACGGCACACCCCAGCCATTGACCGCCATCAACTCCGCGCCGGGCGGCAGCCGTCGCCTGATCCGGCCCCCGGCCGGTGAGGTGTACGTCCGGGCCGAGAATCCGAGGGGCGAGATCGGCGTGTACCTTGTCAGCGACGGCAGCGACCGTCCCTACCGCCTGAAGGTCCGTCCACCTTCTTTCTGCAACCTGTCGGCCATCCGGCACATGCTCATCAACACGTGGGTGGCGGACACCGTGGTTATCCTCGGGTCCCTCGACATCGTAATGGGCGAGGTTGACCGCTGATGCCCGGGCTGCTGTTCATTTCGTGGGTCGATTTGGGCTGGATAGCCCTCGGCCTGTTCATCATGTTCAATGTGCTGGCCACCGTGGTGCTGTCCCTGACGTGGTTGGAGCGTAAGACCCTGGGTCGCCTGCAACGCCGTTTGGGTCCCACCCGCAGCGGCCCGATGGGGCTGATGCAGCCGGTGGCAGACGGTATCAAGCTGCTGATCAAGGAGGACATAACGCCAACGTCCTCCGAGAAGGCCATTTTCTGGGCGGCGCCGGTTATCGTTGTGCTGTCTGCGTTCATGATCTGGGTGACCATTCCGGGCGCCCAGAACGCCGTGATCAAGAATCTTGACCTCGGCCTGTTCTACATCATCGCGTTCTCTGTTATAGGCATCCTGGGGCTGGTGCTGGGCGGTTGGGGATCAGCAAACAAGTACGGAACGCTGGGTGGACTGCGGGCGGCGGCGCAACTGGTGAGCTACGAAATACCCATCATCATGGTGGCGGTGTCCATCGCCATGCTTGCCCAGTCGCTGAACCTGAAGGAAATCGTGGCGGCCCAGGGCAGCTATCCGTTCGTGCTGGTGCAACCGCTGGGGCTGGTGGTGTTCTTCATCGCCGGCCTTGCCGAGGTGGGTCGCACCCCCTTCGACATTTACCATGCGGAATCGGAGATTGTCGGCGGGCCATTCGTCGAATACAGCGGCGCGCACTGGTCCGTCTTCTTCCTGGCCGAATACATCAATACTTTTGCCATAGCCGCCCTCACGGTGATCCTGTTCTTCGGAGGCTGGTCGGGCCCCGGGCTGGAGGGCTGGTGGGAAATCATCTGGTTCCTCATCAAGGTTTACCTGGTGTTGCTGGTCATATTCTGGATCCGGGGCACCTTCCCCAGGCTGCGCATCGATCAACTGATGGCATTCGCCTGGAAGGTGGTGGTGCCCCTGTCCTTCCTGACCGTGGTGATGACAGCGGTCTACCAGTTCTACAACTGGCCGGCTTGGTCCCTGACACTGATGTCGCTGGCCGGACTATTGTGGGTTGGCTACGTGATCTACCGCAGGTTGGCCGGGCCGGCCAGCCGGGTGGCTCAGGTCAAGGCTCGGCAGGAGGCCCTCATGGCCGCCCGGGCCGCCAGCCGACGGGAAAGTTGAAAGCCCCGTTCGCCCGCGATAAGGGAGACCCGGGAGTCCATTCTGTGAGTAGCAGGGGAGTGGAGTTGACGCCATGCTGAACAGTATCAAGGGGATGTTCCTCACCCTCGTTTCGTCGGCCAAGGGGTTGCGACAGCCCATTACCCGTCAGTACCCCGCGACGGGCAACCTGTTCCAACGTGAGGAGGCCCCGACCCCGGTGCAGGACCGGTTCATGGGGTTCCCTGCTCTGACCTGGGATGAGGAAGTGGACGAACCCTACTGCACCAGTTGCATGGTGTGCATCCGGCACTGCCCCACCCAATGCATGTCGGCGACGATGCAGGATAACCCGCTGCATGCCGACGGGAAGAGCAGCCGCCGCAAGATTGTTGAGAGCTTCGAGATAAATCTGAACCGTTGTATACTGTGCGGAATTTGCGTCGAGTGGTGTAACTTCGACGCCATCGTGATGTCCCACGAGCACGAAATGAGCACCTTTGTCCGCAACGGAGACCGCGTGGACCTTCCGGTGTTGTTGGAAATCGGATACAAACACCAGAAGGAAACCGACTGGATTCCACCCACCAAAAGAGCCAAGCCCGAACCCGCCAACACCGGGTCTGGGAGTTAGCGAACGGTGTTTGCTCCTTCCGCATCACCTTTGCATTTCGGGCACTGTCGCCGGATCATCATGCGCTGCTGCACTTCCCGCACTTGCGGCCTGGTGGGCGACTAGATGTCCTGGGCCCTGTTTATCGTGCTGTCGGTGTTCATTCTGGGCGGCGGATTGGCCGTGGTGGCCACCCGCAACATCGTGCAAGCCGCCTTGGCGCTGCTGGTCTCTCTCGTAGCGGTGGCCGGGATCTACCTCGTCCTGTATGCCGAGTTCCTGGCGCTGGTGCAGGTGCTGATCTACGGCGGGGCCATTGTCATCGTCCTGATATTTGCCATCATGCTCACCCGCAACGCCGAATACCCCCGAACGTCCGACAACAAGCAATGGCCTCTGGCGGCCCTGGCGGCCCTCGGTCTTCTGGGTGTCCTGGTTCCTGCGTTTCTCATCAATGCCGTGCGTGGGACCGAGCCGCAGAATGCCTCGTTCACCGGTATCGGAGAATCCCTGTTCACCACTTGGGCCGTCCCCTTCGAGGTGGCGTCCCTGGTGTTGCTTGTCGCGCTCATAGGAGCCATAATCATCGCCCGCTCAGGGCCGGGAGAAAACTAGGCCGTGGTCGATCTGGTCTGGTTCCAGCTCCTCAGCGCCGCCCTGTTCGTTATAGGACTGTACGGGGTTCTGGCACGCCGTAGCGCAGTGCTGATACTAATGTCCATCGAACTGATGCTGAATGCAGTGAACATCAACCTGATCGCGGCGGCGGCACACATGGAGGGCACCAGTCCGTTCGCCAATTTCGACGGACAGCTTATCGCGATCTTTATCATCACCGTGGCCGCTGCCGAGGTGGGTCTGGCCCTGGCCATAGTACTGCGAATGTACCGGAATCGCTCCACGGTTAACGTGGACGAGATGAACCTGATGAAATGGTAGCCCCTTCGTGAGAATTTCATTGCCACGGCTCACCCCCACCCCAACCCTCTCCCTCAGGGAGAGGGAAACGTCGGTGTCTGCCTGATGCAGTGGGCCTGGCTAATTCCCGTTTTCAGCTTCGCCGCGGCCCCGGTAATCGTTCTCATTGGCAACCGATTACCCGGGAAGGGTGCTCTGATTTCCATTCCTGCCATTGCCGCTGGGTTCATCTTCTTCTGGATCGCCCTGTTCGGCTGGCTGGACGCGTCCACGGCAACCGAGCAGTGCTACACAGCAATTGGCACCGAGGCGCTGACCTGCAACTATGACCGGGTCTGGTTCAACGCTGGACTCCCCGGAGCCGAGGGCAGCGTAACCCTCACCTGGGGCTTCTTCGTCGACCCGGTCACCATTGCCATGCTGGGCCTCGTGACCTTCGTGGCCCTCATGGTTCAGATCTACTCCCTGGGATACATGCACGGCGACCCGCGTCTGAACTGGTACTTTGCCGTTCACGCCCTTTTCGCCGCGTCCATGCTTACCATTATCCTGGCCGACAGCTTCCTGCTGCTCTACGTGGCCTGGGAGCTGGTGGGTGTCTGCTCCTACCTGCTCATCGGGTTCTGGCACGAGCGTCCGGCGGCGCGGGAGGCGGCCAAGAAGGCTTTCATTGTCACGCGCATAGGAGACGTGGGCCTTCTGATAGGCATTCTTCTGATCTGGCATGAGGTGGGCACGTTCAGCATGACCGATGCTTTCGCGGCGGTGCAGGACGGCACCATGAGCGAGGGCGTGACCATCGCCGCAGCGCTCCTGCTGTTCCTGGGGGCCATGGGAAAGTCGGCTCAGATCCCGTTCCACGTGTGGCTGCCCGATGCCATGGAGGGCCCGACCCCGGTCAGCGCGCTGATCCACGCCGCCACCATGGTTGTGGCAGGCGTGTTCCTGGTGGCGCGCGCCTTCCCGCTTTTCGAGGCCTACAGCGGCATACCCCTCACGGTGGTTGCCATCGTGGGACTGGTTACCGCGCTGGTTACTGCGACCATTGCGCTTGTGGCAACCGACATCAAGCGCATTTTGGCGTATTCCACCGTCAGCCACCTGGGGCTGATGATGCTGTCACTGGGGGCGGGAGGCTATACCGCCGCAATATTCCACCTGCTGGCCCATGGGTTCGCCAAGGCCCTGCTGTTCCTTGGGTCGGGAAGCGTGATTCACTCCACAGAAAAGCAGGAAATCTCTGAGTTGGGCGGTCTGCGTAGGGTGATGCCCATCACCACCATAGTCTTTGCCATCGGCGCCGCATCGCTGGGCGGCATACCCATCCTGGCCGGGTTCTGGAGCAAGGACGAAATCCTGCAGTCCGTGAGCCACGGGCTTAATCCCGCCTTCATCGTGCTGGCGCTGGTTACAGCTCTGCTGAGCGCGTTGTATATGGGCCGAGCGGTCTTTGTGACCTTCTTCGGCCGTCTGCCACAGGAACTGGAGCACACCCACGAGTCGCCGCTGGTTATGACGATCCCGTTGATGTTGCTGGCCATCTTGGCCGTCGGCTTCGGGCTGATCAGCTGGAACTGGCCGGGAGCCTTCGGCGGATTCGGGACCTTCGTGTTCAATCACAAGCCCCACAGTTTCGAGTTCACTTGGTGGATCGGGATTCTCTCCGCTGTGATGGCCGTCGGAGCCTTCGTGCTGACTTACCTCATTTACGAGCGGGGCAGCATCTCGCTGGACGGCACGAGGCAGCGATTCGCGGGGATTCTCAAAGTAGTGGAGAACAAGTACTACATTGATGAAATTTACCAGTGGGTCATCGACAGGGTGGTCCTCGTAATGGCCAATTTCATCGGATTCTTCGACCGGGCGATCGTGAACGACGTGGGAATCAACGGCCCGGCTGATGCGGTACGGCGGCTGGGCATCACGCTCAGACTGCACGTGACCGGCCACCTGTACAGCTACGCTCTGGCCATGGTCCTTGGAATGGTTGGGCTGGGAGTCTTCTGGTGGCTGATAACCTCGTGAGCGCAATGAAGTTCGGACGCTGCGATTTCGCCCCCACCTCGACCCTCCCTCTGAGGGAGAGGGGATCATCGGCTTTTGATAGGGACGTGACCAGTAGGGCGGGCAAGTCGTGAGCAACTTCGACCAGGTAGCGCTGTTGCTCCTCGTTCTGGTGCCGCTGGCCGGCGCCGGGCTGACCATGTTTATGCCCGGAGACAGGCCGAGGGACAGCTGGTACTTTGCGTTGTTCGTCAGCGCCATCTCCCTGGTGCTTTCGGTACTGATCTTCGCAAGGTATGACCACGAGGTGGGGGGCTTCCAGTTCGCCCGCGTTTACGACTGGCTCCCCGGTCCCATGGACATCAGCTTATCGCTGGGCATCGACGGAATTTCCGCTCCGCTCATCGTGCTGAACGGCATCGTGCTCATGGGCGGTGTGATGATCTCCCAGAACATCACCTACCGCACACGCGAGTTCTTCGTCCTCCTGCTGGCCCTGGCGGCCGGCGTTTACGGCGTATTCGTGGTGCGGGACCTGTTTTTCCTGTTCTTCTTCTACGAGCTTGCAGTGCTGCCGATGTACCTGCTCATCGGAGTGTGGGGCAGCAGCACCAATTTCAGCACGTTCCTTCGCACCAAGGAATACGGTGCGATGAAGCTGATTCTGTTCCTGGTTGCCGGCAGCATACTGATCTGGGTGGGTATCCTCGCCGTCTACGCCGAGGCATCGGGCCAGGGCAACGGTACATTCAACCTGCAGACGCTGACCCAGATGGCAGCTACCGGGCAGTTCGACACCACCTTCCAGATGCTGGTGTTCCCGCTGTTCATGATCGGATTTGGGTCCCTGGCCGGCCTCTGGCCCTTCCACACATGGTCGCCGGATGGGCACGTGGCGGCCCCGACGGCAGTATCCATGCTGCACGCCGGGGTGCTCATGAAGCTGGGGGCCTATGGCATCATACGGGTCGGAATCTTCCTCTTGCCGGAGGCCGCCAATTCGTGGTGGATGACTGTCCTGATCGCCATGGGCACGGTCAACGTGTTGTACGGCGCCATGTCCGCCATGTCCCAGCAGGACCTCAAGTACATAATCGGATACTCCAGCGTTAGCCACATGGGCTACGTGCTCATGGGCATCGCCACGATGGACAGCATCGGCATGGGTGGCGCCGTGCTGCAGATGTTCTCGCATGGCATCATGACCGCCCTCATGTTCACGCTTGTCGGCGCGATCTATGACCGCACTCACACCCGCGACATCAATGTGCTGAACGGCCTGTTCGGACGGATGGGTGTCACCTGCTTCTTATTCGCCATCGCCGGTCTGTGCTCGCTGGGACTGCCCGGTATGAGCGGATTCATCGCTGAATTCATGGTGTTCACAGGTGCCTTCCGTACCTACATGCCGCTGGCGATCCTGGCGGTGGTCGGCGCGGCCCTGACGGCCGTGTACATTCTGCGTCTGCTTGCCCGCACCTTCTTCGGTGAGCCCGACGTCCAGTGGTCAGGGCTGTCCGATGCCGGGGTGATGGAAAAGTCGGTGGCTGGCGCCTTTGTTCTTGTCATAATCTTTGTGGGAGTCTGGCCTGAACCCATCCTTCGGGTTATCAACGTCAGCATCCCAACCATCCCGGGAGTCTAGGCAGCCGTGTCGCTCACTGACAACCTGGAACTACTGACGCCAGAGTTCGCCTTGGCGGGCTTGGCCTTCCTGGTCTTCGTGGTCGACCTGGTGCTGCCGGAGACCCGCAAGAACCTGCTGGGTTGGCTCTCTATCGCCGGGTTGATCGCGCTCATCGTGGTGTCGATTTTCATGGTCTGGGACCACGACGAGTCGCTGTACAACGGGCTGCTCGCCATCGACGACTTCTCCCTCTGGTTCAAGGTGCTGTTCATGGGAATCGGGGTGTTCATCATCCTGAGCTCAATGGACTTCGTAAGCGAGCACCTGGACCACAAGGGCGAATTCTACGGACTGGTGCTCTTCTCGATCCTGGGAATGAATATCATGGCCCAGGCGCGGGAGCTGCTGACTGCCTACATCGCGCTGGAGTTGCTGAGTTTCAGCCTGTACGTTCTGGCGGCCTATGCCCGCAACAGCCCCAAGTCCAACGAGGGCGGCCTGAAATACATCATCATCGGCGCATTCTCGTCGGCCGTGCTGCTGTACGGTGTCAGCATGGTGTATGGCGTGCTGGGTGTGACCAAGTTCGAAGCAATTGCGGCGGGACTGCTAACCGCCACCGAGGTCAGTCCGTCGCTGTGGGTGGGCATGGCCCTGATCCTGGTGGGCCTGGGATTCAAGGTAGCCGCCGTTCCGTTCCACATGTGGGCGCCCGACGTCTACGAGGGAGCCCCGTATCCCATCACTGCCTACCTGTCCATTGGGTCCAAGGCCGCTGCGTTCGCGCTGGTGCTGAGGCTGGTGGCTGAGGGGTTCGTCCCGGTGGCCGACCGCTGGGAGCAATGGCAACTGGTTCTGGCGGTGCTCGCCGCGGTCACGATGTTGGTCGGCAACTTGGTAGCGCTGGCCCAGCGCAACCTCAAGCGGCTGCTGGCCTACTCAAGCATCGGGCACAGCGGGTTCCTGCTGGCCGGAATCGCCGCGCTATCGCTGGACTCCAGCCTCCCGTCGAACGGTGTGATGCTGTACTTGGTCGGTTATTCGGTGACCAACTTCGTGGTCTTTGGCGCTTTCATTTCGTTCTTCAACATGACCGGCAAGGAGATGATGACCGACCTGGCCGGTCTAGGCGGGACGCAGCCGTTCCTGGCGGCCTCGATCGCTATTGGGATGTTCTCGCTGGCCGGCCTGCCGATTTTCGCCGGATTTGCCATCAAGTTCTACCTATTCACCGCCATTGCCGACGAGGGTCTGCTCTGGTTGGCGGGACTGGCCGTATTCGCCAGCCTGGTCTCTCTCTATTACTACCTGCAGGTTATACGGCAGATGTACATCGAGCCCGCCGAGGGTGAACAGTCGTATGGACACGGCTACGGATACGAGCATGTGGATGCCGACCACGATGGGGATGAGCACGAGCACAGTGAGACTGATGAGCCCGCCCCGAGGTATGGCGCCGCCCTGTTCGAGACCTTCCCTGCCCTGGGCCGCCGTCCCTCGCTGACCATCCTCGCAGTCCTGGGAGCGGGATTGCTGGCCGTCTTCTGGATTGGCGTATATCCGGCGCCGCTCATCGACACGATCGAGGCGGCGAGCCAGGCCATCCTGAGCTAATAGCCATTCCAGATAGGCGAGGGACTTTCATGATTATTGCAGTCATCGGCAGCAGCAATCCCCCCAACCCTGAACTGATCGACCTTGGAGAGAGCGTGGGCCGGGAACTGGCCAAGCGTGGGGTAACCGTGGTCTGCGGAGGACTAAGCGGGGTGATGGAGGCCGTTTGCCGTGGCGCCAAGGCCGAGGGCGGAACGACCATCGGCATATTGCCTGGCCGGGTCCCCACCGACGCCAACGAGTACGTGGACATTCCCATAGTCACGACCATGGGGTATTCCCGCAACATAATCGTGGTGCATACCGGAGTCGCCTGCATCGCGGTAGGCGGCGCATTCGGGACACTCTGCGAGATTTCATACGCCCTGGACGCCCGCATTCCCGTCGTGGGTCTGAACACCTGGGAGTTCTCGACAACAGGGGAAGGCACGCCGATCCATGATCGTGTCATTCGCGCAGAGGACCCCGTTGACGCAGTTGAAAAAGCGATAGCCGCGGCGAGTTCCCGGACCGCCGGCGCGACTAACCAACAACGGTAGGCACACCCATGAGCAGCGACCTGAGCGGTATAGTCATCGAGAGCGTGGTGGGACGTGAGGCCCTGGATTCCCGGGGCAATCCCACCGTCGAGGCTGAGGTCCGACTCTCCAACGGCGTCACCGGGCGGGCCCTGGTTCCGTCAGGGGCTAGCACCGGCAGCCACGAAGCGGTGGAGTTGCGGGATAGAGACGCCCAGCGCTACGGCGGGAACGGCGTACTCCAGGCTGTCTCCAATGTGAACACGGTGCTTGGCGGCTATCTCCAGAGGCGGTCCCCCTTCGTCCAGGAATCCCTGGACCAGTTCATGGTTGGGCTGGACCACACTGAGAACAAGGGAGAGCTGGGGGCAAACGCCATTCTGGCAGTTTCTCTGGCCGTGGCCCACGCGGCCGCCGCGGCGAAGCAGGTGAGCCTGTGGCGTCACCTGGCGGATGACGGGTCGGCCGGTCTCCCTCAGGTCAGTTTGCCGGTGCCCATGTTCAACATCCTGAATGGTGGGCGCCACGCTTCCAATTCCGCCGATATCCAGGAGTTCATGGTGCTGCCCGTCGGTGTCGGGAGCTTCTCGGACGCGTTGCGCGCTGGCGCGGAGATTTACCAGTCGCTGCGATTCCTATTGCGCGCCGGGGGCCACAGCCTGAACGTGGGAGATGAGGGTGGCTTCGCGCCCAGCCTCTCCTCCAACCGTGAGGCGCTGGAAATTGTGCTCATGGCCGTCGAGAATGCAGGTTATCACCCGGGCAGCGATGTTTTCATTGGCCTTGATGTTGCCGCAACTGAGCTGTACGACTCCTCTGCGGACAAGTATGTGCTGGAAAGGGAAGGTGTGTCCCTCGACTCAAAACAGCTGATCGATCTCTATGAGAGCTGGACTTCCCAGTACCCGATCCTCAGCATCGAGGACGGCTTGTCGGAGGACGACTGGGAAGGATGGAAGGAGTTGCGCAAGCGCCTGGGGTCCAGCATTCAACTGGTGGGAGACGACCTGCTGGTGACCAATATATCCCGCATAAACCGGAGCATCGAAGAACGGGCCAGCAACGCGGTCCTGCTGAAACCGAACCAGATCGGCACACTCACGGAAACAAGGGCTGCCCTGGACACGGCCAGAGCGGCGGGTTGGGGAGCCGTAATGAGCCACCGTTCCGGTGAGACGGAAGACACCACCATCGCCGACCTTGCCGTGGGTTGGGACGTGCGGCAGATCAAGACCGGAGCACCGGCTCGCTCCGAGCGTGTCGCCAAGTACAACCGCCTGCTACGCATCGAGGCAGAGCTGGGCGAGGACGCCGTCTACGCCGGCACCTCGGCATTCGACTACCTGGGGCGGTCGCTGTGATAGGATCAAAAGACTATTGACGTCACCGGAACGCCCCGGGCTGACCGTGAACGGCGTATTTTACTCACATACACCGCATTTTCTGGAAAGCAGGCAGTTAAAGCACACCGAGGCTACCGACGACCGCATATACCACGTGCTGGAATCTCCAGAGGTTGTCTCTCCTCTCCAAGGAAACAGGAGAGTGTATTGGAGGCAGATCCGGGAGCAGGGAAGCGAATCGTGGTGGATGAAAGTTGTTGTGGCCGAAAATCCCGGTGGCCCGGCGATTCTGACAGCATATAGGCCAGATACTGCATAGCGAGATGGACCATGCCTGACAGAGAACTTAAAATCGACTTTGCCCCAGAAGGAGATTTGTTAGCTCTTTGGAATGGACTTCCTGCCAGAGGTGGAGGAGCAGACATCACCAAGTACACCATACTTACTGCCTTCTTTGCCGAACGGGGTACTGGGGAATGCGTAGGGTTCGATCTCTTCGATGCCGCTAAGATGCTGACTCCTTTCCTGACTCAGACTAGACGGAAAGGCGACCTTTGTGACGGCGAACTATCGGTTTCATACGAGAAAGAAAACGATACGTTAGCTTTGGCCAAAAGTGGGTGTCTCATAGCTTCTCACCAGATAGTCGCAGCTGATCTGACTGCTCATTCGCAGGAAGATGGGCAGGTAGTGGGCTTCACCCTGGAACGCGCCGCCGAACTGTTGCTTCCCCATCTGGAAACCTGGCGCCCGTGGACTGACGAAGAGATGGCAGAAATTCAGGAGCGGGCGGACGAACACGAATCCGCTCTACGAGAGCGTGGTGTCAAGTTCTTTTAGTGTAGAATACTGGCAATTTGTGCCGCGCCGCCCGTATCGGCCAGAGGCTGCGGCGCGTTTTTCTTAGGAGGTAAGACCATGGTCACACGGATTGGAATTAACGGCTTTGGACGGATCGGAAGGCTGGTGCTTCGGGCAAACGAGGAGCGCAACGAGGGCAAGGTGGAGGTAGCCGCGGTCAATGACCTGACCGACGCCGAGACCAATGCCCACCTGCTCAAGTGGGACACGAGCTATGGTGGCTACCCTGGCAAGGTGGAGGCCAACAACGGCGACCTGGTCGTCGACGGCCGGGCCATCAAGGTGTTCTCGGAGCGGGACCCCTCCGCCATCCCCTGGGGCGAGATGGGCGTGGACATGGTCATCGAGTCCACTGGCATTTTCACCGACGCCGAAAAGGCAGCCGGTCATATGACCGGAGGGGCCAAGAAGGTCATCATCTCCGCGCCAGCCCGGGGGGAGGACCTGACCCTGGTGCTGGGAGTCAACGACCACCTGTACGACAAGGACAAGCACAACATCGTCTCCAACGCGTCCTGCACCACCAACTGCTTTGCGCCCATGGTAAAGGTGCTGCACGACCAGTTCGTGGTGGAACACGGGTTGATGTCCACCATCCACTCCTATACAAACGACCAGGCCATCCTGGACCAGCGGCACAGCGACCTTCGCCGGGCCAGGGCCGCGGCCATGAACATCATCCCCACCAGCACAGGCGCCGCTCGGGCGGTGGGACTGGTGTTGCCGGAACTGAACGGCAAGCTGCATGGAATGGCCTTCCGGGTGCCAACGGCCACCGGCTCCATCACCGACTTCACCGCCCAAGTGGCCCACGACGTGTCGGTTGACGATGTCAACGCGGCGTTCCAGAAGGCCGCGGATAACGAGCTCAAGGGCGTCCTCGAGTACTGCGACGAGCCGCTGGTGAGCTCGGACTTCCGGGGCAACCCGCACAGCTGCATCTTCGACGCCCTGTCCACCATCGTCATGGCGGACCGGATGGTCAAGATCATGGGCTGGTACGACAATGAGTGGGGTTACTCCTGCCGCACCGCCGACCTGGCTGCCATGATGAGTGAGAAAGGCATCTAGTCCAACGAGTCAGACGTATTTGAGGCAGTCTGGAGGTAAGAGCGGAGATAATCTGAGTTTCCTCTATGCCCCCTTTCGCCAACGCAGCTAACTATCTGAGCTTGAACGGCCGGGTTTCCTGGCCGTTCTTCCTGTTGGCGGCAATAGTGGTTGTCGCCCTGGCCCTGCGGCTGCACGGTATCAACTGGGACGATGGATACGGCTTCCACCCCGACGAGCGGGACATCTACATGCGGGCTGACTGCATGTATGCGCTGCTCGCTGATGCTCCTAACGCCTCCAGCTGCGGCTACCTGAACGACCACCCCGAGGCAGAGCCAGGCCTTTCCGGCCTCCGCTACTTCTTCGACCCCGAACGCAGTCCGCTCAACCCCCACTGGTTCCCGCTGGGGAGCATCCTCATCTACGCCCTGGTCTTCCTGCGTTCGATAGTCGAGCTGTTTACCGACGTCGGAGGATTCGACATGCGTTTCGCCGGGCGGACCCTCTCAGCCCTGGCCGACGTGGGCACGGTTCTGATGGTCTTCCTGCTGGGGCGACGCATCTACGGCCGAAATGTCGGACTGCTGGCAGCCGGACTGACGGCCTTGGCGGTGATCCATGTCCAGCACAGCCACTTCTACCGACCAGAGACATTCACTGTACTGCTGACCCTCGCCAGCATATGGGCCACGCTTCGCATGGTGGAAAAGCGCAGGCTCAGGGACTCGGTGCTGCTGGGTGTGATCGTGGGACTCGCGCTGGCGCCCAAGGTTAACGTGCTGCCCATTCTGGCGCCCCTGGCCCTTGGCTACGGCTATCGCATTCTTGACGAGGCCGACGGTCTCTGGGACGAAATCACGCCTGCGATGGTCCTCAGGATTGCTGGACATGCCGCGTTGGGAGGCGTGGTGGCGTTGGGTGTTTTCTTCGTCACCACGCCCTATGCCTTTATAGACATCGGGGCCTTCCTCGGTGACGTGAGGCTTCAGACCAGGATGGCACGGGAAGCAGGATTCTTCCCGTTTACTGTGCAGTATGTGGACACGCCTGCTTTCCTGTACCAGATACGGCAGACGACGGTCTGGGGTCTGGGTGTGCCGCTGGGCGTTGTAGCCTGGCTGTCCATTCCCTTTACGGCGCTGATGCTCGCCGTTGACCGGCGACACCTGCGGGGAGACCTGATTCTGCTGGCGTGGGTCGTGCCCAGCCTGATCTTCCTTGAGAGCTTTGAGGTCCGCTTCCTCCGTTACCTGTTTCCACTGATGCCTGTGATGATTCTGATGGCATCCCGGATGATGCTCTGGAACGTCGACAGGTCAGGAGTCCCCCTCAGGGAGATGTGGGAACGGGTCGGGCAGTGTATAGCGCAGCTGAGGCAGCGGCACATCGACCTGAGGAACTGGGTTGTGCCGCTGGCCATGGGGTCGGCATTGTTGCTTCTCGTGTTCGTCGTGGGCAGCACCGCGTTCTATTCGCTGGCCTTTCAGCGGATGTATGCCAACGAACATCCGGCCAACCAGGCGGCGGAGTGGCTGCAGACCGAGGTGCCTCGCAATTCGCCCATCGTGCTGGACAACCATTGGGACGAGTATCTGCCGGAACTCTATGGACGGGTGATCTGGCAGTTTCCTCTCTATGAGCCGGACACCCAACAGAAGATGAGGGAACTGGCTGTGCGCCTGTCCCATTCGGACTACCTGATCTTCTACAGCGCGCGACCCTACGCCAGTGCCTCCCGCGACCCGGAGCGGCTTCCCTACAGCTACAACTACTACCGGCTTCTCTTTGCGGGCGAACTGGGGTATCGCCTGCACCGTGAATTCACCAACTACCCATCTCTGGGCGGAGTGGTATTCCGAGATGAGGCGCTGGCCTGGGCCGGACTCCACAGCCCGTTGCCCGAGGTGCCTTCGCAGGATGCAAACTTCACCCTGAATTTCGGGTACGCCGACGACAACGTTTCCGGGTATGACCATCCACGGGTGCTGGTGTTCAGGAACGAGGGTCGGATCGACGAGGGCACCCTGGGGCAAATGCTCGCGCCGCCGTACGATCTCCTGTCTCGTGGAGACAGCAACGCCCTGATGCTGTCCCCGGATGATCTGGCAGCCCAGCGTTCCGGGGGTACATTCAGCGAAACCGTCGACCGCGATGGATGGGCCAACGACGTCCCCGTGCTGGCGTGGCTCCTGGTGGTGGAGCTTATCTACCTGATCTCGCTGCCCCTGGCCATCATCGTGTTCCGGCCGCTCCCAGACCGGGGGATCATTCTGGGCAGAATCCTGGGGCTTCTGCTGGTCTGCTACCTTGCTTGGCTGATGGTCTCACTGGGCTGGCTGGAATTCTCTCGCGGAGTGGTCTACATCGCAATGGGCGCGGTGACTATCGTCTCGGGTATCGTCCTCTGGGTAAAGGGAGAGGAGGTGTGGGCCTTCATACGGTCCCGGTGGCGGCTGATCCTCTGCTGCGAATGTCTCTTCCTCGGAGCATTTCTTGCCTTTGTGGCCGTACGGTACTTCAACCCCGACCTCTGGCATCCCTACCGAGGCGGGGAGAAACCGATGGAACTCGCGTACTTCAACGCCGTGTTTCGCTCGACGACCCTGCCACCGTTCGACCCGTGGTTTGCGGGCGGCTACCTGAACTACTACTACTGGGGCTACTTTGTTATCTCCTGCATAAACAGGGTTGCCGCAGTGCTGCCCACAACCGCGTTCAATCTGGCAGTGCCGCTATTCTTTGCGCTCACGCTCACCGCCGCATATTCCATTGGATACAACCTGGCGGCCGGCGTCAAAAACGCCGGATTCAGGAGACAGGGAGGCCCCGTATCAGGAAGGCGGTCCCTTGGGCGTGCCAAGTTCCTGCCACCCGCACTATGCGGCGCCGCGGCTGCCCTGTTCGTCGCCGTAATCGCCAACATCGACGGGATGCTACAGGTTCTCAAGGGCGCTTGGGTCGTCCTGGCGAATGGAGAGGCGTGGGCGGGATTCGACTTCTGGCGCAGCAGCAGGATGATCTCTCCGCTGGATAGCTTCGATCCTCCTGCGGTGGCCTTCTGGTTGCCCGATCACATTCCCGGCGATGCGGGGGCATCGTGGCACATCACCGAGTTTCCGTTCTTCACCTTCCTTTTTGCTGACTTGCATGCCCACATGATGGTGATTCCCTTCACCCTGCTGGCCCTGGGGTTGGGCCTGGCCCTCATCGCTGGTCTGCGTGATGGCAGCAGGGTCTGGCTAGCGCTTTGCGGGCTGGCCCTGGCCATCACTTTGGGGTCGCTATGGGCCATCAACAGCTGGGACTATCCGTCCTACGTGCTCTTGAGCGTGGCGATGCTGGGCCTGGCCGCCCTGTTCACCCGCTTGCCGGCGCAGCGGAAGCTGATTCTGTTTGGAGGCCTCGTACTGGGCGTCGTGGCGATCAGCCTGGTGTTGTTCCTACCCTTCCACCAGTACTACGAAACGTTCAACGACGGGTTGGATGCTTCGAGGTGGCGAACACCGATTGACCGCTTCATGGCCATCCACAGCTTCTTCATTTTCATTGTGGGCACCTACCTGTTCCTGAAGACCCGCCAAGACCTGGTGGTCCTGGTGCGCAGCTTCTGGGGAGGTGAGGAACTGCCCCGCCGGATGGACTGGCTGCGGGTGGTCTTCGCCCTGCTGGTTATCGTTTCCCTGCTGTTTACTACCATCGGGTACTTTACCATCGCGTTGATGGTGGCGTCGCTGGCCCTGCTGGCAGTGGCCGGATGCCGGTCGCTGTCCGTCCCGGAGCCCTCGCGGCCATTCGAAGCCTTTGTGCTGGTAATCCTGGCAATGGCAGCCCTGATTGTCGCCGGGGTTGACCTCGTAACCGTTGAGGGCGACATCGGGCGAATGAACACGCTGTTCAAGTACTACCTTGAGGTGTGGGTATTCTTGGCCATAGCGGCGGCTTACATGCTCTGGCGAATGGCATCGTCGGGACTGCCGGAGCTGCGCTTCCCCCGCTTTGATGGACGCATTGCCTGGGCGGCCGTGGTGGCTGTCCTGATAGCGGCGTCGCTGGTATACACGTTCCTGGGGACGAAGGCCCGTGTCGACGACCGTTTCGCGGACCACCCGCCTACACTGGATGGCACCGCCTATATGGCGACGGCGCAGCACTGGGAACGCGACGAATTCTTCCCACTTGGCTGGGACCTGCAGGCGATAGAGTGGTTACAGGACAACGTGGAGGGCTCTCCGGTGGTGCTGGAGGCCCACATGGAGCAATATCGCTGGGGTGGTCGGATCGCCAACTACACCGGACTGCCCACCATCATCGGCTGGCCGTGGCACCAGACTCAACAGCGGTTCGACTATCGCGACCAGGTTGACCGCCGCGCGCGCGATGTGCGTTTAGCATACGAATCAACGGATATAGGTACAAAGGTTGACATAATACGCAGTTACGGTGTTTCTTATATAGTATTGGGCGACCTGGAAAAGTTAAACTATGCACCTGAGGGCCTGGCATTGTTCGACGATATGGAAGAGGCGGGTCTGGTCCGCGAGGTATATGGGAACGAGGGAACAACGATATTTCGCGTTGATTTGCCATAACAAACACTATTGACATAAGTATTGGAAATGTCTAAAATTCGTTCGAACCTTTAAATTTCAGCAGTCTCGATTGCAACAAGAGTGATCGGGACAACCTTCCGGTTGATGGTCGGGGGTTTCAGTGTTCAGGGCATTCGCTTTCGCCGGTGGGAGCGTTCCATCGGCGGCTGGGCACGGGACTCGACCTATCGGCCCCCCTCTAGTGTTCCAGCCTTTGGGGTTGTGTGGCGTTTTGGGCGCGCGGGAACTGCAATTGGGGGGCCGATCTTCGTTTTAGCCGCCTCGGCCCCTCCCGGCGCTTTAGAAAAAGGGTCAAAGCCCCGGTTCCGGCGCGAAACGCCCCTGAAACCGGGCTACGTACCCTCCTCCCCAGGCATCCACTTCGGATACGATCCCATCACCCTAAGCGAACTGACTCTCCCGCTCACTGCCTCTATGGCCTCGCCCAAGGAACTGTCCTCCCTGTGGCCGTCGCAATCTATGAGGAAGATGTACTGCCCCAGAGATGCCTTGGTGGGGCGGGACTCGATCTTGGCGAGATTAATGTCGCGCCGCGCAAATTCACCCATTACCGTATACAACTGTCCCGGCACGTCCTCGCCGAACGTGAAGTACATCGAGGTCTTGTCGTTTCCGGTCGGAGGATGGTCTGACTTTGCCAAGACCACGAACCGGGTGGCATTGGTTACGACGTCCTGGATGGCCGAGTCAAGAATCTCGGCGTGGTAGAGATCGGCTGACCTGCGCGGGCCGATAGCAGCAGCGGGGATCTGGCTGGCAATGGCGTCTCCCACCGCCTGGGCGGTGCTTAGCGAAGCCGATCTTTCTGCGTTGGTAAACCTGCTTTCCAGGTACTCGCGGCATTGGGCCAGCGCTTGCGGGTGGGAGTAGATCACCTGGATTTCATCGACCCGGGTGCCGGGCCTCCCCATCAGGTAATGCTCGATCGGCAAGACCATTTCATTGCGGATCAGGAGAGAACCCTCGCTGACCAGCAGATCGAGGGTGAAGTTGACCGAACCCTCGATGCTGTTTTCAATCGGCACTACACCCTGTTCCGTCTCACCGGAAGCAACGGCCATTCCGACTGCGGTGATATTGGGAAACGGGCGCAACTCCGCTTTGGGGTCATAGAGAAGGGCTGCCTCCTCAGTGTAGGTGCCGGATGGCCCCAGGAAGGCGAGTGTCCGGGTCATGTTCAGACTCCGGTGAAGATGTCGTAGAATGCCTGCTCCAGTCCCATGCCAACCACGGCCACTACTTCGTCCCCGGCTTCGATCACCGTTTGACGCGCCGGCAGGCTGGCGGTGCCGTCCTTTATGATCAGCGAGACAATGCTGTCGGGTGGCAAGTCCAGGTCATCCAGGCGCTTCCCGACAGCGTCCGCACCAGTTGGGACGGAAACGCAGACGAGCTCCATGCCAGTTTGCTGCAACTGCATCAGGTGTCTGAGCGGCCGGCCCGGCATTCCCTCCTCGAGGGCGTTCAACGCCAACTGGACCCAGTTTACAACCAGGTCAATCCCCAATTCCTCGAATATCGGTTCGTGCTTCGGGTCCTTGACGATAGTTATAGCACGGGTGTTTCCCGATAGCGACTTTGCCAGTTGGCAAATGACCAGGTTTGTGGCGTCCACACCGGTTAGAGCAATCACGGCATCCGCTCGTTCCACTCCGGCCATACGAAGAACTTCGCGGTCGGCGCCGTCGCCGAGCATAGCTACCATTCCCATGTTTTCGGTGAGCAGCTCATATCGATGAGGTTCCCGTTCGATAATCGCGACTTCGTGGCCAGTGGCTGCTAGGGCCCTGGATAGGAAGAAGCCAGCTTCGCTGCACCCTACGATAACGACAAACATTTCAACGTGCTATCAACCGCATCAATCAGGCCGTTTTCTCAATTACCGTTCATTTCCCGGTGATTTGATGGCATTCAAGACATCCTGAAGCACCCCTGCCGAGTGGCTCACGACAATGAGAGCGGGGTCTGTATAAACCATCTGCAATTGGGGCTCCTCGACGTGGCAGATTACGATGGGGATGTTGAACATTCTCCGGGCAATTTGCGCCACCAGCAGATTTTCATGATCGTCCTGGGAAAGAGCAAGAAAAGCATCGGCAGTAGCGATGTGGGCCTCCATCAGGTAGTTGCGCATGATGGGCTCTTCCATCAGGACGGCTGAAACCTTGGGAAAGCTGCTGAGCCGCTCCAGTTGGCTTCTCTCGTTGCCCAGGACCGTGATGTCAGCAGCATTGTTCAGAAGCGAACGGACCACTCCTGAAGCCAGTTGTCCACAGCCATAAACAAGAACACGCACTGTCGTCAGTTCTCCCACATGAAGCCCGGAGGCATTGGCTCACGCCAGAGGAGCACCTGGCAGGCAGCGTGCTGGAAGATGTACGAGCCTATCCTCCCGAGCTGATACTTTCCCATGTTGCGGTCGAAGGGGATCCCGACGACGACCAGGTCAACCTGCTCGATATCAGCTTCCCTGGCGACTGCCGCGCCGACCTGCCTGGCCCGGACGCACCGGGCCGCCAGTTTCGGTTTTTGTTCCTTGCGGGCGATCTGTTCGTAGCGAGCGAGCAGTTTCTCGGCTTCCTCAATATCCTCGGTAATTTCGGCCTCAAGCGACTTGGCGAGAGGGATAACAACAACGTGCAGGGCGATCAATTCGGCGCGGGCATCCTTGGCCATGTGGCAAGCCCACCGAAATGCCAACTCGCTCTGCGGGGAATCGTTGATTGGAACGAGGATGCGTTGCGCGTCGAGCGACATTTACCGGTTGCTCCGACTTTGGCCTGGAGTGCGGCTGCACTACTATCGTCTCACTGCAGGATTATAAGGGCTGGCATTAGCTGAGGCCAATGCAGTGTCTTGCAGCTTACGGGCAAAGAAGTATGCGCATGGTAAATTCCCGTCCGCGGTACCGGCTTCTGGCATCGACGCTCTTGGAGGTTATGCTGCGACTCGTGCCAAATGCGATGTGGTGCCAAGTTGCCCGTATTGGGAACGGAATCACGCCCTCCCCGCCCCATGTCTTTGCCCACGAGGACTTGCTTCCGCGAGTTTTCTTGCGGTCTCCGGCAGCTTGCTAAGCTGTTCGCTGGTTCCCGCGAGAATCAACACGTCCCCCGGGAGCATGACCTCATCCCTGGAGGGATGGAGCAGCGAAATCCGGCCCCGACGTATGGCCAGGACGGAAATGTCATGCCTGTCCCCGGACCCTGAAAGCTCTGCTTCCTCCAGGGTGTGGTGGAACATACCCTCGGGAGTACGGACCTTGCTGATACCGTAGTCTGCGAGAATAGGCATGTAGTCCAACACTTCCCGCGAGAATTCCAGGCGCGCCACCCGGCGGGCGTTTTCTGCCTCGGGATAAATTACCCTGTCCGCGCCGATCCTTTCCAGTGTCTCTCCGTGGAGCTCGTTTGCGGCTCGGGCAATGATCATTGGCACGCCCAGGCTCTTCAGCAGCACCGTGATACCGACGCTGGCCTGGATATTGTCACTGCCCAGCGCGACTATGGCAACGTCATAGTCCGGGATGTCCAACTCCTGCAGAACTGACTCGTTGGTGGCGTCGGCGCGTACCGCATAAGTGACCTTGCCAAGCTGTTCCTGCATCTTGGCCTCGTCGCTATCAATGGCCAGCACGTCGTGCCCGCCCTGGTACAGTTCGTGCGCAACTGTGGATCCGAAGCGGCCCATCCCTATGACGCATACCTGCTTCTTCACCGCTTACCTCCTGCAAATTCCAGCGACCGTTTCACGCCCGGCGGGTGCTTAGACCAGTTCCAGCGTCCGGTTTGACCCAATATCAGCCTATTCTAACCTGTTCCTGGGCGTATCGGTAAGCTTCGACTTCATCCTCTCGGGGTGCCATGGCAAGGGCCAGAACCAGCGGTCCCAGACGCCCGACGAACATTGCCGCCATGAAGATCGATTGAGATGCAAGGCTGAGATCCGGAACGATGCCCGTTGTGGCCCCGACCGTGCCAAGTGCGGACACCGCGTCGAACAGCAGGTGAGAGAAGTGGGCATCTCTTTCGATTTCCACCAGGGCCATAACGGTCACAAAGATGATTCCCAGCGCCAGGACTGCCAGGGCGAGGGCACGGTGTAGCTGCGGCTGCTGAATTTCCCGGCCGAATGCCTCGGCGTGAGAGCGGCTCCTCAGGGATGAAATCACGGCTGCGACGATCAGCGCAAAAGTGACGACCTTTATGCCACCGGCGACCGATCCTGGAGCGCCTCCGATATACATCAGCGAAGCAAAGGTAATCTGGGTAACTTCGGCCACTTGCCCAAAGTCTATCGTGCTGAATCCTGCGGTGCGGCCGCTGACAGACAGGAAGACGACATTGATGCACTTGTCTACCCAGCTCAGCGGCCCCATTGTGTCCGGGTTGGCGAACTCCGTCAGGGCCAGGATAACGGCGCCAAGGAACCACAGGCCAAAGCTGGTAACCACAACCAGCTTGGTGTCGAGGGAGAATCTGGCAAAGCGGCGCTGCCTCCAGACGTCGACCATCGTCACCCAGCCCAGTCCTCCCATGGCGATGAGGAGGGTCATGGTGATCATCACGGTGTAGTTGGACACGAATCTGGCGGCGTTGCCCTGCGCAGCCTCCGGAATTATGTTGAAACCTGCGTTGTTAAACGATGACACAGACAGGAAAAGGGAATACCAGAAAGCCTTGCCGGTCCCGATGCCATCCAGCCCAATGATCTGTGAAAAATAGATTATGGACCCCAGCAGGTAGATGCCCAGCACTATGACGATCACCCTGTTGCCGAAGGAGCGGATAGCGCGCATCTGTTTCACCCCGGCCGCGTCGCTCATCAGTCCCCGCGTCAGGGCTCTCTGCTGAATCGTGGTGCGGTCTCCGAGGATCAGCAGCAGGAATGTGCTGATGACCATGAATCCCAGCCCGCCGATCAGCATCAACAGGAATATCACCACATGGCCGAAGGGAGACCAATAGTCGGGAGTGCTGACCACTGTATGGCCGGTAACCGTCGCGGCTGAAATGGATGTGAAATAGGCGAGCTGCAGCGGAGTGCTATCGCCGGACAGGGAGGCTATGGGGAGGGTGAGCAGAGCAGCCCCGACTGTCATCAGGACCACGAATGCCCCGACCAGAATGGTGGAAATTCCCAGCAGCCGTCGTGGGCGACGCAGGTTTTCCCTGAACTGGAAGGAGGGTGGTACATCCCTCTCCCGGGGCATCCGAATGATGTTGTCCAGCGGGCGGGGGCCCCGGTCAGTCGCCAATTTATTCGGCCCTGCTTTCAATTAAAGACGGCGGCCCAGGCCACGGGACCTGCCCTGCGTGGAAGAGGTGTTGTTCAATTCCGGTGGAAATGGAGTTCTGTCCGTTTTAACCAGAGAAGAACCGGGTGCATCGATGCTTAACGATTTCTTCCACCTGTCCCGGAGAGGGAATGCCAGTCAATCATTTGCCGGCAAAGGAATGATAGGTTTGCCGGTTGACACTGTCAATTGAAACAGGACGAAGCCAGCTAGGCCGGGGACGAATGGCTACGGCTATACTGATATAATCAACGAACGTAGCCAGCCCATTCTTTATTCAGGGTGACAGCAAGATGACAAGCGCCTCTTCTCAATTCCAACCTCCATTCCAACCCGGAAGACAGGTGGAGTTGGGGTTTGACCCAGTGTCGATTGACCGGAAATGGCAGGACCGCTGGGAACGGGACGGTCTGCATTCGGTTCCCGACAACGATGAGCGGCCCAAGTGGTTCGAGATGACTATGTACCCATACCCGTCCGGCGACCTTCATATCGGACACTGGTACGCCATGGCTCCTTCGGACGCTCACGCCCGCTTCCGTCGCATGCAGGGCTACAACGTGCTCCATCCCATAGGATTTGATGCCTTTGGGCTCCCTGCCGAAAACGCTGCCATCAGCCGTGGCATCCACCCCTACGAGTGGACCATGGACAATATAGAGAACATGCGCAGGCAGCTCAGGTCGATCGGCGCCATCTACGACTGGGACCGCGAGGTCGTCTGCTGCCTGCCCGAGTACTACCGGTGGAACCAGTGGTTCTTCATCAAGCTCTACGAGCAGGGCCTGGCCTACCGCGCCAATGCGCCGGTGGTCTGGTGCCCCTCCTGCATCACGGTCTTGGCCAACGAGCAGGTGCTCAACGGCGCCTGCGAGCGCTGCGGCACCGTGGTCACCCGCCGCGACCTGGAACAGTGGTTCTTCCGTATCACCGACTACGCCGACCGGCTCCTGGATTTCAGCGGCCTAATTGAATGGCCCGATAAGATCCTTACAATGCAGAACAACTGGATCGGCAAGAGCACCGGTGTGGAAATCAGCTTTGACATCGGCTCTCTCGGCATCGAAGAGCGCGAGATCAGGACTTTTACAACCCGAATCGATACTATCTTCGGGGTGACGTTCATCGTGCTGGCGCCGGAACACCCCTTGGTTGAGCAGATCACGACTGCACAGCACAAGTCCCAGGTGGAAGAATACGTGGACCAGGCACGGCGCACCTCGGAGATCGATCGCCTATCGGCAGACAAGGAAAAGACCGGCGTGTTCACCGGCGCCTACGCCTTCAACCGGCTCAACTGGGAGCGAATCCCCATCTACATCAGCGACTACGTGCTTATGACCTACGGTACCGGCGCCGTTATGGGAGTGCCGGCCCACGATGCTCGGGACTTCGAATTCGCCCGGAAATATCGCCTTCCCATACGGCAAGTGATTGCCCCCATCAGCTGGGACGGCAGCGAACTCCGGGAGGCGTACCTCGGCGACGGCTTTATGACCAACTCGGGCGCCTACGACGGTATGACCAACGAGGAGGGTGTCGAGGCGATCTCGGACGACATCGAAAAGGAAGGATGGGGCAAGCGAGCGGTGTCCTACCGCATCCGCGACTGGCTGATTTCGCGGCAACGCTACTGGGGAACGCCCATCCCGATGATCTATTGCGAAAGCTGCGGGGTACTGCCGGTGCGCGATGAGGACCTGCCGGTACTGTTGCCCCCGGACGTGGAATTCAAGCCCAACGTCGCGGCATCCGAACCGAGTTCAGGAGATGCCGCCCTTAGGCAGTCCCCCCTGGCGGCCACACCGGAATTCGTGAATACCACATGCCACGTCTGCGGGGGCCCCGCCCGCCGGGAAACGGACACCATGGACACGTTCATGGATTCGTCATGGTACATGATGCGCTACGTCAGTCCGAAGTTCGAGGATGGGCCGGTCGATCCCGAGCTGGCCAAGTCCTGGCTGCCCGTGAACCAGTACACCGGGGGCGCTGAGCATGCCGTGATGCACCTGCTCTATTCCCGTTTCTTCATCAAGGCACTGTACGACATGGGGATGGTGGACTTCGAAGAACCATTCCTGCGCCTCTACAACCAGGGGGTGATCCTGGGCCAGGACCACGAAAAGATGAGCAAGAGTCGCGGGAACGTGGTGAATCCCGACGATGTCGTTGGAGTGTTGGGCGCTGACGCGGTACGCTGCTACTTGATGTTCATAGGCCCCTGGGACCAGGGCGGACCCTGGAGCGGCGACGGAACCAACGGCATCGCCCGGTGGCTCAATCGCGTATGGGACATCGGCATCCGGGACGCGGCGGCATTGGATGGTTCCGACGGTTCGGCCTCGCGTGACACCCGCAGGCTGCTACACCAGACTGTGCGAAAATGCTACAGCGATCTTGATCGCTTCAAGTTCAACACGGCCATCGCATCCCTGATGGAGTTCACCAACCATCTTAATCGAGTCTGGGCGGAGAGCACCGTAGATCCGGAACTCTGGAACGAGTGTGTCGAGAAACTGCTCCTGATGCTCGCGCCCATGGCCCCGCATGTTACCGAGGAGTTGTGGGAGAGAAACGGCAGGGGATACAGCATTCATCAACAGGAGTTCCCCGGCTGGGATGAGGATCTGGCCGCTGACGAGGTTTTCACCCTGGTGGTGCAGGTCAACGGTAAGGTGCGCGACAAGCTCGAGGTGCCGGTGGGAATTCCGGAAGCAGAGGCTCAGGAACTGGCGCTGTCCAGCCCGCGGGTGCAGAGTTTCCTTGACGGCAAGGCCATAAACAAGACAGTATACGTGCCCGGTCGTTTGGTCAACGTAGTGGTTCAATAGGTGAAAGAGTGGCTACATTCGGCCGATTCTATGGGGTTGGTGTTGGCCCCGGTGACCCGGAACTCCTGACTGTTCGCGCCCAGCGCCTGATGCAGCAGGTCGCCGTTATCTGCTATACGGAGTTGGACAACGGCGCTCCCAGCTTCGCCCTCGGTGTCGTGAAATCACTGGTGGACAATGATGCGGAGTTGCTGCCCATAACCATCCCGTCCGACGATTCGCCAGTCAGCCACGAGACGTGGCACATTGCGGCCCAGCAGATCGGCGTTAGGCTCCGGCAGGGCCTTGACGTGGGTTTCATCACTGAGGGCGACCCCATGCTCTACAGTGAATACCCGCACTTGATCGAGCACCTGGAGGCTGAAATCCCCGGCCTGCACGCCGAGGTTGTACCGGGTGTTTCCTCTGTGATGGCCGCCGCTGCCAGTTCGGGCATTCCCCTGGTATCCCAAGGCCAGCGCCTGGCGATTTTGCCGGCTGTGTATGGTATCGACGATCTGCGCGAGGCCATAACCAGCTTTGACACCATAGTGCTGATGGAGACAGACCAGAACCTGATGCGGGCTCTGGCCAACCTGGAGAGCCTTGGCCTGGCGGGGCACGCCATCTACGTTCGCCAGGCCAGCACCGCCAGTGAACGGGTTATCGAGGACATCAGCCAGGTTACTGCCGAAGACCTAGATTACTTCTCCCTTCTGATCATCAAGCGCTGACGACGCGATTGTGAGGTTTGCGGTTCATTACACCCGCGACCGCCCCGGCCGGCCTATTTCCCTTGACCAGGCTATTCGTGTGGTGAATAATCCGGTTCAAACCCAAGTCCAACCGGATGGCCGAATCAGATATTGGGGATTCATTCCAGAATTGGGGCATTACATCCGTGTCGTCGTGGAACCCGATGGAGAGGAAATACTTACAACGTTTATTGATGGGCGATTTCGCCCATAGTTCTACTCCAATGGCGGAACGAGGCTATGAAAATCACGTACGACTCGGATGTTGACATCCTGACTATCGATTTCAAGGGTAGGAAGATTTGGGTTTCGGAGGAAGTTTTGCCGGGTGTGATAGCCGACTTCGATCCCGAGGGCCTGCTGGTTGGATTCGAGATTATGGATGCAAGCAAATTCGGAGATTATTCTGAATTCATCGTATTTTTGTCCAAATGGGGCGATGAGGAAAGGGTGGTGGACTCCGACGGCAATCTTTCCGTATCTCCACGCAAGAGCAAAGCTATCCCTACAGGAGATTAACTATGACCACGACTCTGCAACCCACCGATGTGATGGTTACCTGCAACGGGATGAACTTCCACTACCTCGATTGGGGCAATGAGGGCGCACCCGTGCTGTTGCTGCTCCACGGACTGCGTGGGCACGCACATGCCTGGGATGATGTGTCGGCGCGCTTCTGTGGCGACTATCGCGTGCTCGCTCTCGACCAACGGGGCCGGGGCGAAACCGACTGGGCGCCGCGTGGTGACTACTCCACGGACGCCTTTGCTGCCGACCTTGAGGAGTTCTGCTACACCCTGGGAATAGAGAAATTCGTTCTGGTGGGCCACTCCATGGGCGGGCGAAACAGCATGGCCTTCGCAGGCCGCAACCACGATATGCTGGAGAAGCTGGTTATCGTGGACATCGGGCCGGACGTCGACCCTGTGGGAGCGGCCCGCATCACTCGGGAGCTGGTTGAGATTCCCGAGGAGTTCGACAGCTTTGGGTCGGCCATGCAGCACGTGATGGGCCAGAACCGTTTCGCCTCGGAGCCGGTGATGCGCCGTCGGCTGACCTACCAGACCCGGGAGCTACCAAACGGCAGGATCGGCTGGCGTTACGATCCCGAGATTCGCGAGCAGCGGCGCAACGGCACTGGCGCCCCGCCTCCCGACCTTTGGACGCCACTCGGCAAGGTTACATGCCCTACCCTGATCGTACGCGGCTCGGAGACCGACACGCTGAGTCTCGATGTGGCAGAGCGCATGGTCCAGACCCTGGCTGATGGCCAGCTGGTCCACGTGGACAGTGCGGCACACATGGTATTCGAGGACAACCCCGAGGGGTTCAACGCCGCCTTGGCCGACTTCCTGGGATAGCGGTGCTGTTCTCACCCCACGGGGGCGGGTGGTTGGGTAGTAGCGGGATTTTCACATCGGGCCGGGAGCAGTGATGAGTACAGCACCAGGACAGAAGCCTGAATCCGCGGAGGATATGATCCAGCTCTTCAGGGTGTCGCAAGCCCAATTGCCATACGGAGACATCGGAGAGGGGCTGAAATTTCACACCAACCGCGGTGAGTTCAGCGGAATCATCCACCGCGCCGAGGGTGCGACGGGGGCCGCCATATTCGTATGCGGAGCCCGGGGTGGATTCGTCGGCCCGGGCCCGGGCAGCTACGCCAACCTGTCGGAGAAATTGCAGGACAAGGGGATCACGTCCCTTCGACTGGACTACAGGTTCCCCAACGACCTCCTGGAATGCGTTCTCGACCTGCTCTGCGGGGTGAATTTACTGAAGGCGGACGGCTACGGTCCCGTGGTGGTTGCAGGGCATTCCTTCGGTGGCGCCGTGGTCATTGCTGCCGGAGCCAACAGCGCGTACATCAAGGGCGTTATCTCCCTGTCGCCGCAGACACACGGCGCGGGCATGGCCGGACAACTGGCGCCCCGCAAGCTGCTGGTGGCTCACGGCAAGGCCGACACCCGGCTGCCCTACTCATGCGCGCTGCAGATTCACGAGTGGGCAAAAGAACCAAAGGAACTGGTGCTGTTCGAGGATGCCGAGCATCGCCTTGAGGAGTGCCGCGAGGAACTGGAAACGCTGCTGGCCGCCTGGATTCCAGCCACACTGAACGAGGAGATCGAAATCCCGGCCATTGCGTCATAATTCCACCGACACACAAGCAGCGACTCAGGACTGGCCCAATCAACAAATCGGAGGCAGTTATGCTGGACTTGATCATCAAGGGCGGGACCGTAGTTGCCCCCGAGGGTGCGGCCCTCGCGGACGTGGGAATCCAGGGAGAGCAGATTGCTGCCGTGGCCATGCCGGGTGCCCTGGACGACATTGGCGCGGCGGAGACCATCGACGCCACCGGCATGATCGTTCTGCCCGGCGGCATTGAACCTCACGCACACATCAACGTTCCGGTCCCGGACTACTGGGCCGGCGGTGATACCGGCGTCTACACCCAGCCGCCCGAGGCAGCCAGTCGCGCGGCAGCTTTCGGAGGAGTGACCACTTACGTGGACTTCGCGGGAGCTCTGCCTCTGACACCCGGCGCAGTGCCTCCAGCGGATCCCATCATGGGGCAGATTGAGGTGCGACGGGACATCTTCAGAGGCCATTCCTACACCGACTACACCTTCCACTACATACTCGCCGGGGCCATTCCGCCCGTCACCCTAGGAGAGATTGGCGAGGCGATTCAGTCCGGCGTGGCCAGCTTCAAGATATTTACCACCTTCCACGCGAAGGTGCCCATGGGTCATCTCTGGGAGATCTTCCAGGAGGTCGGCAAGCACGGCGGCATCATGGCGGTGCACGCCGAAGAGGACGACATCGTAACGTACATGGAGGACAAGCTGGAGCGGGAGGGCCGGGACCACGGCTCAAACCTCCACCTGGCCCACAACAATATTTCCGAGGACATCTCTTTCCGCAAGGTTACCAGGCTGGCCGAGAGCACGGAAACTGGCATCTACTTCGTCCACACGACGGCCAAGGAGGGAGTGAACGCCATCGCCGAGGCGCGGGCCAAACAGCTCCCGGTCTATGGCGAGGCACTGCACAACTACCTGGAGTTCAGCTGCGACGACTACCTGAAGCCCGACGGGCTGGCCATCCACACCTACCCGGCCATCAAGTTCTCCGACGACCGCGACGCTCTGCAGCAGGGACTGGTGGACGGACCCATCTGCACCACGGCCACCGACGAGTGGACTACCTACAAGAACGTCAAGTTGGCCGGCGAGACCATCCGCACTCTCTGCGGTGGGCACAACGGCATCGAGACCCGCATGCCCGTCACCTACACCAAGCTGGTGGCTCCTGGACGCATCGGGCTCGAGCGCTTCGCGGACATCACTTCCACCAACGCCGCGAAAATCCTCGGAATGTACCCCCAGAAAGGCGCCATCGCTCCGGGCAGTGACGCCGACATCGTCATCTTCGATCCGAACCTCAAGAAGACCATCACGGTCGACGAGCTGCACGCCGAGTCGGACTACTCCATCTGGGACGGCTTCGAGTGTGAGGGCTACCCGATCATGACCATGCTTCGTGGCAAAGTCATCGTCCGTGACGGCCAGCTGCTGGGCAGCTCCAGCGACGGACGCTGGCTCTCCCGACGGGTCGCGCCCCGCGTCATCAAGCAGACGTCGGTGTAGAAACTCGGCAGGGCATGGCGGAGAAGCCAGACAAGAGAATGGGCAGGTCTCAAACCTGCCCATTCTCTTGCCCTTAGATTTTGGAACTCACCGTAGCAGAGGAGCCACCTCGGTGCTGATCCGCTCGATCTGTGCCGGGTCGGGCCACGTTGGGCCAACCATCACTGTCTGCGCCCCTGCGTCGATGTAGGCCTGCAGCTTGGCGGCGCAGTCCTCGGGCCGCCCGAAGGCGCAGACGTTCTCCACGTCATACTGGGGCCCGTAATACGCGTGGGTGAACTCCTGCAGGATCCGCTTGGCGCGCTCACGATCAGGGTCTACGTAAGTGTAGATTAGCTTGGCAGACTGCATCGAGTCGGGGTCCTTGCCCGCTGCGGCCGCGTAGTCCCGAACTTTGTTCCACGATTGGGCGAACACATCGGTGGTTGTCGCGCCGCCCGCCACCCAGCCGTCGGTCTGCTCAGCGGCCCGCTGCAGGGCACTGTCTGCGGAACCGCCGATGATTATCGGAATGGAGGGTTGCTGCACCGGCTTGGGATCGATGTTCACGTTGTCCATGGAGAAGTGGCGGCCGTGGTGAGTCACGTCACGCTCGCTCCAGAGGCGCCGCATGACCTTCAGACCCTCGTTTAAGCGGCTCACCCGCCGTCCCACGTCGACTCCCAGCGGACTGAACTCGTTGTCCCGTCCGCCCAGCGAGATGCCCAACGTCAGCCGGCCTCCTGACAGGTAATCGAGGGTCGATGTGGTCTTGGCGACGAGGATGGGATTGCGTAGCACGAAAAGCAGCACCGCCGTGCCCAACCGGACCCGCTCCGTTGTCGTGGCAGCAACGGTCAGCAGGGTCATCGGGTCAATGATGCTACTTCCGGGGTGAAACACCCGGTCGATCACCCACAACGAGTCGTAGCCCAACTCCTCCGAACGCCGGAAAAAGGACGAAAACTCCGCCAGCGTCGGTGGCTTGCCGCCGAACATGCCGGGAACCAGAATTCCAAGTTTCGCGCTTGTCGCCATACTACGCCCCCATAGCGGTTACGGCTCGGTGTCGTACTCAACCTTACCGTTGCGGATGGTGACCACCCGTCCAGTAAGCGCGATGGCTCGTCGGCGAGCCTTCATTGTTGCCCGGCGCATGGCCGCCTCAATGCCGGGGATGGTCGTCTCCTCGTTGGAGAAAGTCCACCGCCGGTCATTGTCCGTTTGGGTTGTTTCGTCAATCTTGATATCGACCAAAACGGATCCTCCGCTACACATCGTAGATGATGGCCTCGTTAACCAGATCACGATAAATGTTTTGGAAATTCTCCAACCCGGAATGGAAACGACGCCGGATAACATCCTCCGGCACATGATGGCCGCCTTCAATTACCCTCTGCCGGACACGCTCGATAGTCACTTCGGGCGAAGATACCCTCAGGAAAATCAGTGTAACCCAATAGCCCTGTTCCTGCCAGCGCGGAATCATTCGTGCGTAGCCCCGGCCACTGAGGGTGGTCTCGAATGCGAAACTCTCTCCTCTCCGCACACAGGCGTCTATCATTTCCAGCATCATCCGACCCGCGCGGAAAGCCGCCCGTTCCGGCTGCAGCGGGTCCAGGCCGGCAGCGATGAGGTCGGCGTTGATGAAGGTGTTTGTATTCGCCTCGTTGGGCAGAAGCTCACGGGCGAGCGTGGTCTTGCCTGCGCCGTTGGGGCCGGCGATGATAATGATGCGCTTGTCCGGTAGCGGGGCCATTGGATGGGTCATGGTTAGATCGCGCCGGACTCTCGCAGCTCTGACACTTCTGCATCGCTGTAGCCCAGGAGGCTGGTCAGTACCGCCTCGGTGTCCTGGCCCAGAGTCGGCGGCGGCGTAAAGATATCGGGGCTGCCGTCCTTGATGGGATTGCCGGCGGTGCGATAGGCCCCTGCGATAGGGTGGTCGATTTCCACCACCATGTCCCGCAACTGCACCTGCGGGTCGGCCAGCGCCTCGGCGATGTTGTTGACCGGGCCGCCGGGTACGTCCCACTTGAGCAGCAGGCGTTCCCACTCGTCTCGCGGTTTCGTCGCGAACCCGGAGCTCAGGGACTCCTCCAGTGCCTCGCGGTTTTCGATGCGTGCCGGGGCCGTCGTGAACCGGTCGTCCTCGTCCATTCCTCGCAGCGTATCGACCTCGCCGGACATCATCCTCAGGGTCTTCATGGCGAATTCCTGGCTGGCGCAGTGGACCTGAACATATTTGCCGTCGGCGCACTGGTAGGCTCCCACTGGCAGGTTGGACGGGTGTCCCGACCCGATGGGCTGGGGCACCTCACCGGATACCAGGTAGAACTGCCCCAGGTGCGCCTGCAGTGCGATCTGCACATCCAGCAGCGAAACGTCCAGCCGGCGCCCCTCGCCTGTGACCCTGCGTCCGTAGAGGGCGGAGGCGATGCTGAGGGCAGCCATGTAGCCGCCCACCATGTCGCCCACAGGGAAGCCCATGAACACGGGAGGCTGTCCTGGGTTGCCGGTCACGCTCATCCCGCCGCCCATGGCCTGCACTATCCCGTCGAAGCCCGGGCGCTCGCGGTACGGCCCTTCCTGCCCGAAGGCCGACAGCGAGCAGGCGATGATGGAGGGATTGATTGCTCGTAGCGTCTCGTAGTCGAGCCCCAAGCGGTCAAGTACCGCCGGCCTGAAGGCGTCGAAAACCACGTCGGACACCGCGATCAACCTGTGCAGGACCTCTTGTCCTTTGCGACCCCGTAGGTCGAGGGTGACGCTTCTCTTGTTGCGGTTGAAATTCAGGTAATAGGCGCTTTCGCCGCCAAGGAAGTGTGGGCCGATGCGACGCGACATGTCTCCGGATCCCGGCTGCTCAATCTTGATGATCTCAGCGCCCAGGTCACCCAAGGTTCGTGCCGCCACCGGCCCGGCGATAGCCTGCGACATCTCCAGGATTCGAACGCCCTGCAGCGGAGGAGTAGGCACGCTCGTAAGTTCCAGCGATCTGATGGCCTACTCGGTGGAGAGGAGGGCCGCCAGCTGCCGGGCGTCCTCCATCTCGTCCAGCGATTCGATGGCGGAAATGATTTCTCGCTGGCGTTCCTCGCTGATCACGGGTGCGGTGAGAGTGAGGAACTTGTCCTTCATCTCGTCCCACGACAGCGCGTTTTCCGGGTCGCCCTTGGGGTATCGAATGTCGCTGCGCAGCGTGCGGCCATCGCCGGTGGCCACCTCGGCCCAGGCGCGGAATTCCTTGGGGAAGTAGGCATCCAGGTCGGGGTCGGTTACGCACTTTACCTGCTGCATGATGCGGCGTATCTCGGGCCTGTCCGGGACACCCTCCGCGTACTCCTGCAGCGACGCTCGGCCATAAGCCAAGGCCACCGCGGCACCGAAGGGCATGGAGAACTGCATGTCCACCACGGTCTTGGGGTTGGCCTTGTCCTCCTCCGGTGAGGCCACCAGCTTGTAGCCACCGCTGAGCACTCCGATTGTTACTTCCTCAATGTCGTCGGATTCAAGCCCGTGGCTGTTCTTGATATCGATGAGGCAGTCGATGGGGCCCTGCTTGTAGCGGCAGCAGGCGTGGGGCTTGATGCCTGTCCGGGTGATGAGGTACTCGTCCCCCAGATCCTGCAGCACCAGTGAGTAGTCCGGGTTTCCGGAATAGGCCTGAAGGAATCCGTCGCGTCCCTCCAGGATGGTCGTCGGTCCGGTGTACCCCGAACGCGCCAGCAGCGCCGCCCAAGAGCCGCTGTGGGATGCCCATCCGGGGTGGAACCGTTTGGTCCACGCGCCCTGCGCCAGGTATTCCATGCTGCCCGCGGTCTGGCTACCCGCAATGCCCAGGGCGTGGATGAAGTCGTCACCCTGCAAGCCCAGCAGCCGCCCGGCCACCACCGCCGCGCCGAAGGCCCCGCAGGTACCGGTGGGATGGAAGCCGCGCCCGTAGTGCTCGGCGGGTTGCAGCGCCCGGCCCAGCCGCACTATGACGTCGTATCCCGCAACAACAGCAGTGATGAAGTCCTTTCCGGATACGTGGGCCAAATCGGCCATGGACAGAGCCGTTGGAAAGGCCACGACGCCGGGGTGCAGCGACGCCTCGTTGTTCACGTCATCCATCTCGATGCTGTGGAAGGCGATACCGTTGGCCATTGAGGCATATTCAGGTAGCACCCGATGCGGTGTGCCAGCAACGACCGACGGCCCGGGCCGGTCCAGCCGCTGCAGTGCATCGACGACCGCGCGGGCGGAGTCGGTGGTCGAGCCGTTCAGTGTTACGGCGGCGAAATCAAGGCACAGGTACTTGGCCCAGTCCACCGCCTCGGGGGACAGGTCTTCGTACTCCAGATCGCGAGCGAAGCTGCCCAGAGTACGTGTGATGCCGGTCTCGTTATTTGTCTGCACCATGGTACGCGCCTCCAAGAGATCTGCTGGATTCAAAAAGGTTTATGGAGCGAAAATCCATTTTCGCAATTATACCGCAGTGGTGGCTACAACCCCGACTCGTAGAGAAAGTCTCCTGTCGGGTAGTTGTTGAGCAGATGCCGGGCGATGACCAGCCGCTGGATCTCGTTGGTGCCCTCGCCGATCATCATCAGCGGCGCGTCGCGGAAGTGGCGCTCCACCGCCAGGTCCTGGGTGTAGCCGTACCCGCCGTGGATGCGCATCGCGTCGGTCGCCACCTGCATGCACATCTCGCTGGCGAACAGCTTGGCCATCCCCGCCTCCATGTCGGCACGCTCGCCCCGGTCCTTCTTGTCGGCTGCGTGCAGCACCATCAGGTGCGCCGCCTGGATGTTGGTGGCCATGTTGGCCAGCATGATCTGAACGCTCTGGTGCTCACCGATGGGCTTGCCGAAAGTCTCCCTCTGCTTGGCGTAGCGCGTCGATTCCTCAAGGGCGGCCCGGGCCACGCCGAGGCAACGGGCGGCTACGTTGATGCGTCCCAGCTCCAGGCCGCTCATGATCTGGTAGAAGCCCTTGCCCTCCTCGCCGCCGACAAGGTTTCCGCCGGAAACACGATAGTCATCGAAGGAAAGCTCGCAGGTATCCACGCCCTTGTAGCCCAGCTTGGGAATGTCCCGCACCACGTTGAATCCCGGCCCCTTCTCGGCGATGAATATGCTGATGCCGCGACGCGGCGGGTCGGCATTCGGGTCGGTCTTGGTGACGAGGGCGAAGGTGTTGCCGTGGCGTCCGTTGGTGATCAGGCTCTTGGAACCGTTGACCACGTATTCGTCGCCGTCGCGGGTCGCCCGCGTCTCGATGGCCTGCACGTCGCTGCCCGCATTGGGCTCCGTGATGCAGATGCCGCCACGCTTCTCGCCCGTGGCCATCAGGGGCAGGAACTCCTCTTTCTGCTCCGGAGTGCCGTGGGTCGACACCATGTAAGCCATGATCAAGTGGGAGTTGAGGATCCCACTCAGGCTCATCCAGCCTCTACAAATTTCCTCGATGACCAGGGCGTAGGACGAAACGTCCAATTCCAGGCCGCCGTACTCCTCCGGGATGACCGCGCCGAACAGTCCCAGCTCCTTCATCCGCTCCACCAGCTCGAAGGGGTATTCGTCGGCGTGTTCCATATCCTGCGCGACGGGCTGCACTTCCCTCCGGACAAACTCCCGGATCGTGGCCACCATGCCCTTCTGCGCCTCTGTTAGCTGCGGCAAAATCACTCCTCGTGCGGGCCTGAGTTTTGAGGCAATTCTAGCACGCACTCGGTCTCAATCAGTTTGACACTGTACTGGTGCAGCACTAAACTCGCCTGCAACCTGTGGCCGTAATTTTCGACGAAATTTCTTTGCCGAAATATCGGCCGCCAGAATGTTTTCGAAACGTCCAACTTCGTGAGGTGCCGAAATGGCCGACCAGCCCGAATATATCGATCTGCTCAACGACATCCGACTCCAGGAGCACCGTGCCGGAATCTGGATCAAGGCCTGGGCCGACAGTACCGAGCATCCTGCCCTCAAGCACTGCCTGTCGATAGTTGCCGAGAGGGAGACCAGCCACGGCGACATCTTCGACCGCCGCATCCGTGAGCTTGGCGGGACCCCCGAGGACAAGGACGACGAGATTTTCCACGAACGGATGCGCGTGGTCGAGTCGGACATGACCGATGCGGAAAAGATTGCCGCGATCCGGGAGTTTCAGACCCGCATGACCCTGCCCACGGTGCGCATGCGCTACGAGGAGGCGGCCCAGGACGAGTCCGTGGACCAGCTTACCCGCTCCCTGATCAGGTGGTTCACCGAGGTTGAGGACGACTCCGGCGCTTCCATGCGGGCGGCCTACGCCGAGATCGAAGGGGCGCAGTAGGGAACTTCAGGCATCTAGGGCAGCCTGAAATTGGGCTGCCCAGCCAGCGAATGTTCGTTTATTGGGCAGACCTAAGATATCTTCGCCCAACTTCCGCAAAGGAGCCCTTTCATGGCAACTCTGGACGTTCTTACATACGGCTTCGCGCTAAATACCGACCAGGGATCGTTCGGCTATTCCACCAATTCGCTGCTGCGGACGGGTAGCCACAACATTCTGATCGATACCGGACCATCCTCCCGCCGTCCCTTCCTGTACCGGGCGCTCACCGATATGGGGCTGACCACCGACGACATCGACATCGTCATCCTGACCCACATGCACTGGGACCACTGCCAGAACACGGACCTGTTCCGCAACGCCCGAGTTCTGGTGAACCCCGTCGAGATCGACTATGCCCGCAACCCCAACAGCTGGGACTTGGCGGTGGCGGCGGGAATGGCCGACATGATGCGTAACATGAAGGTTGACGTCGTCTCGGAGGGCGACACCATCGTCGATGGCGTCAGCGTCCTGGAGACGCCGGGCCACACCAAGGGGCACATGAGCGTCTTGGCCGAGATCGATGGCGAGAATGTCTTGATAGCTGGCGACGCCATGCCCGAGAGCGGTACAGTGGCTCGGGGAATCCCGTACAACATATTCTGGGACACTGAGGACGCCCACGCCAGCGTGGAAAAGATGGTGGCGTCGTCCAATGTCTTCTACCCCGGACATGACCGTCCCTTCCGGGTGGAGGGCGATGAGATCGCCTACCTGCACGGCCCTGCCAACATCGAGGTTATGAACAGCACCGAAGGCGGCGGCACGACGTCGTTGACCTTCACCGTCAGCGCGGCCCGGACCGTGAATATCGACATGGTCCAGAAGCCGAGGGAGTAGAGGCAGCCGTGACGCAAGGGAGCAGCGACCGGGATATAAACAACGCCTTGGACGCATTGGTGCAGGCACGCCCGGGATTCTGGAATCGCGGTGCCTGCGGAGTAACCCGCTCACTGACTCCCATCCCGGCACTGCTGGACCGCAACGCCTACTCTGCCGATACGTCGCGCGCCCGCGTTCTGCTGCTCGGCGGGCTGTCGGGCGCTGCCGCCGATGTCGACCTGGCCCTGCACGCGCTGGAACTGTACGCCGGTGGCGGCGATGGCTTGGCGCTTCGCGTAGCCCTGAGCGCTGTACCGTGTGCCAACCCAGATGGCCTCCGGCTAGGACGTGGGCCGGAGAATGGCGCGGGAGGCAACCCCTCCGAGGGTTACCCACCCGAAGGGAATTTCTATCACGACGCCGAGGATCCCGAAAAGCGCTACCTGTGGCGCTGGCTCTGCTTTCAGGCACCGGACCTGGTTTTAGAGGTGCGTTCAGGAACAGGATCGGTCCGTTGGGAGTGCAATGCCCCGGCACGACCTCTCGGCCCCGGACTGGGTGCCCGCGAGGTTAATGACGACTCACTGATCGGTGCCCTGGGCAATGGCTACCCTGAGGGGCTGGGTGTAATTCCCGCCGTCAGGCTGACTTGCTCCGATGACCAGTTGCCTCGGGAGATCAGCCGTTTGTTCGGCATCGTTCAGCAGGACCTCTTGGCCGAAAAGTCCCCGGCGCGGCAGGCGCTGGACAACCGCCGGAGCCGCAGCCCTCTCGAGATTGCGGGAGTCCTCGCTGCTGCCTATGGCCACACTTTTGACCCGGTCGTCTACACGCAGGGAGTTCCCATCAGCGGGCGCCTGCAACTGGCTCAACTGTCCCCTGGCACAGGAGATCCAACGCAGGCCATCGTTGGCCTGCTCGACGATTTCGTTCGAGGCGGGCTGAGCGATGGGTTGGTCCCGTCAGCATTGGCGTCTGTGGTCTGGGGATCCGAACTGAGCCAGGCCACCGGCGACCCACGATACGCCGACCTGATCGTCCAGACCGCTGACCGTTTTCAGACCGTTCTTCCCGGAACCGCGCCGCCACCTTGCGACCCGGATTTCCGCACCGAGGACATGTTCATGGCCGGTGCGCTGTTGGGCCGGGCCTTCGATATCACCGGCGAGACCCGCTACGTGGACGTGCTGGCACAGTTCATCCTGGATGGAGACATTCAGCAGGACGACGGGACGTTCTGGCACTGCCGCTCGGCTCCGTTCTACTGGGGTCGCGGAAACGGGTTTGCCCTCATGGGCCTCACTGAGGCATTGACCTTCCTTCCTGGTGACCACTCTTCGCGGTCCGACATTATGGACATGTACCTGGACCTGCTGGACGCGCTCAAGGAAGTGCAGCGACCGTCCGGAATGGTGCCGCAGGTGCTTGACTTTCCCGGCTCCTACGACGAATTCACAGCCACCTGCATGCTGGGATACTCCACTGCTCGCGGGCTGCGCGGTGGCTGGCTCGACGACGAGTGGCGGCAGACGCTTGACCTGGCCTGGCAGGGAGTGTCCGAGCGCATCGATGATGTGGGCAACGTCGTTGATGCCTGCGCCAGCACCGGCGTGCAGCAGAACGTACGCGATTACCTCGACCGGCCCGCGATCTACGGTTTCGACGACCGCAGCGGTGGCATGGTCCTGTGGTTCGCACTCGAAGTGGAACGGCTGGCGCGAGGCATCTGAAACCCGTGACGGACGGTGTTGGCGAACCGTAGCCCAGTTGAGCTAGAATCGGGTAAGTAGATGGGGGTCAATTTAGTTTTGGAATGTGAAAATGACACCGGGCGGTAAGACTGAACAATACGATCCTGAAGTGGTAGAAGACTACCGCCAGCAGGCCCGCTACTTCTTGATGAAGAGTCGTGAATACCTCGCCATTGACGACTTACACCAAGCCTCGGAGAAGGGCTGGGGTGCGGCGGCATGGATGGCAAAAGCCGTGGCTGTGGTTCGTGGTTGGGAGTATACCGAACACGCCCAGTTTGGGGTGGTATGTAGAAATGCCAGTGAACTTTCTGGCAATGACCGCTTGCTTGACCTGAGCAACGCTGCATACGGACTGCATAGAAACTATTACACTCGAAAGATGTTTCTGTCGGATCGAACGATCGCTCGCGACCTTGACCAGATGGCAGAACTCCTGGATTGCCTCGAACCACTGACCATTCCCGCCAATGGGCAGGCGAACGACTGACTCAAACCCAACACCGGCAGGAGGTATAAGCATGGCCACCATCACCGGCTCCAATGTGGTGCTTTCCAACGAGGAATTCAACGTTGTCGGTACCAGGCCCATCCGGCAGGACGGCGCCGAGAAGGTAACGGGACGCGCCCGCTACGGCGCCGACGTCAATCTGCCCGGCCTGCTCCACGCCCGCGTGTTGCGCAGCCCGCACGCCCACGCGCGAATCAAGGCCATCGATGTGAGCAAGGCGGAGGCGATGGAGGGTGTACGCGGAGTGGTCACATCTGCGGACCTGCCCCAGGCCCGGGGACGCATCAGCGACCAGACCGAGGCGTCCATGGTCAACCCCAAGTTCCTCAGCAACAACTGCCTGGCCGCCGAAAAGGTCCTGTACAAGGGCCACGCGGTGGCCGCCGTCGCCGCCACCAGCCCGCACATCGCGGAAAAAGCCCTGGAACTAATTGAGGTCGACTACGAGGTACTGGGTTCGGTTACCGATGTGGTGGAAGCAATGAAACCCGGCGCCCCGGTCCTGCACGAAAGGCTCGCCACCATCTCCAATCCCGCGATGCGCACCGGTGGCCTCCGCGACGACGAAGATGCCGAGGCAGGCACCAATATCGCCAACCATTTCCTTTTCGAAATGGGCGATATTGAGCAGGGGTTCAAGGACGCCGACATTGTCGTAGAGCGTGAGTTCCGTACCCAGTCCGTGCACCAGGGCTACATCGAGCCGCACTCTGCCACTGTGAACTGGGGCCCCGATGGCGACATCACCGTCTGGAGCAGCAGCCAGGGCCACTTCAATGTCCGCGACCAGGTCGCCCTTGTCTGCGGCGTACCCATCTCCCACATCAAGGCCATCCCCATGGAAATCGGGGGCGGATTCGGCGGCAAGACCCTGGTCTACCTGGAACCGGTGGCCGCCATCCTTTCCAAGAAAACTGGTCACTCGGTCAAGGTGAGCATGAGCCGCTCCGAGGTGTTCCAGGGATCCGGCCCCACCGCCGGCTCCTGGATGCGCTGCAAGGTCGGCGCCACCAACGATGGGCGCATCACCGCCGTCGACGCCTCCATGGCCTACGAGGCCGGCGCCTACCCGGGCTCTCCCATCAACCCGGGCGTCCAGTGCATGACCGGCCCCTACGACATTGCCAACGGCCGGCTGGAAGGCTTCGACGTGGTCAACAACAAGCCCAAGACCGCCGCCTACCGTGCTCCCGGCGCCCCTGCGGCTGCTTTCGCCATTGAGACCGTGCTCGACGAGATTTGCGAGAAAATCGGGATGGACGCCCTCGAATTCCGTCTCCTCAACGGCTCCAAGGAGGGAACCCGCCGCCTGACGGGACCGGTGTTCGGCAAGATCGGCAACATAGAGACCCTGCAGGCCGCCAAAGACCACGAGCACTGGGATGCCCCACTCCAGAAAGACACAGGAAGAGGCACCTACCGCGGACGCGGTGTTGCCGCCGGCTACTGGTTCAACGCCAGCGGCCCCTCCAGCGCCGTCGCCAGCGTAAACCCCGACGGCACCGTCAGCCTGGTCGAAGGTTCGCCCGACATCGGTGGCTCCCGGGCCGCAGTCTCCATGCAGCTGGCCGAGGTCCTGGGTATCGCGGCTGAGGACGTTCGCCCAGCAGTCGGCGACACCGACTCGATAGGCTATACATCCATGACCGGCGGCAGCGGCGTTGCGTTCAAGACCGGATGGGCCTGCTACGAGGCCGCCCTGGACATTCGCAACCAGCTGGTTGAACGCGCCGCACGTATCTGGGACGTCGACCCCGGCCTCGTTGAGTACAAGGATGGTGGCGCATCCCACACCTCCGACCCCGAGTTGCGCCTGACTTTCAGCGAACTGGCCGCCCGGCAGAACGCCACCGGTGGACCGGTCGTGGGCCGCGGCAACGTCGCCCCGACAGGCGTCGGCGGCGCTTTCGCCGTGCACATCGCCGACGTTGAGGTAGACCCTGACACCGGCAAGGTCGACGTGATTCGTTTCACCGCTCTGCAGGACGCCGGCAAGGCCATTCATCCCAGCTACGTCGAGGGACAGATTCAGGGCGGCGCGGTCCAGGGCATCGGCTGGGCACTGAACGAGGAGTATGTCTTCGACGACAACGGCGGCATGCTCAATCCGACGTTCCTCGATTACCGCATGCCCACCAGCCTGGACCTGCCGATGATCGATACGGTAGTGGTCGAGGTCGCCAATCCGGGCCATCCCTACGGCGTGCGCGGCGTGGGGGAGGTCCCCATTGTGCCTCCCATGGCTGCCATCGCCAACGCCATCCACGACGCGGTGGGCGTCCGTATGGAGCAGTTGCCCATGTCTCCCGGCGCGGTGCTGGAGGCATTGTGGGAGAAGAACGGCTCCTGACCATTCCAGGATAGCAATGTTGTGCTGCGAGGGCGCACTACGGTGCGCCCTCGCGCCTTCGACAGACACCTCAATCCGCGGGGCCGAAAATGGTATCGCGAGACGTACCGGAATTTCTGGCGCTGGACTACCTCGAGACGGTCGATCCCACCCTCATATATCTCGCGTCTCCCTACGCTCATACCTCTGCGAAGGTCAGCGAGGCACGGCTGGAGGCTGCTCGCTTCGTCTGTGGCCGGATGGTCGACCAGGGCAGGATCGTGATGTCGCCGCTGGTATATCTTGGCGAAATTGCCAACAAGGGCGTTCACCCTCCCCAGGGTTGGTACGCCTTCGATCTACAGCTGCTGGCTCGTTGCGACGAACTGGTCGTGCTGCAGTTGCCCGGCTGGGAGGACAGCAAGGGCGTGCTGGTGGAAATCGCCGGCGCGCAGACCAAGGGAATGCCCGTCCGCCTGATGTCTATGGAGGAGGCAGAACTTCCTGAGGAAATCCTCAAGGGGTTGTACGATGGGAACTGACAGATTTCGCAGAATGGCCCAGCCTCACGTCCTGATGCCGCTGATCTCGAATTCGCAGCAGGATAACGCTGGTAAGCTCATAAAGGTAAACACGCTATCGGGAGTTGAATGCCATGCCCGCAGCTGAACAAGTTAGCTATGTTTTCAACAGCGTGAAGCACGAGATTGTGTGCGATAAAGACGCGATTTCCGGATTGCCCGATGTACTCCGGCGTGCGGGCGCTACCCGGGCCATGGTGCTATGCGGGCCGTCGATCCTGGCTCACAGCGATGTGGTGTCGCGAGTCAAGGAAGCATTGGGCGACCAGCTGGCGGGGTTGTATTCCCAAGTGGCCCCTCACTCGCCCGTCGCTACCCTCGATGCAGCGGTGGCCCTCGCGAAGGAGACCGGCGCGGATGCACTGGTCAGCGTGGGTGGCGGCAGTACCCACGACACGACCAAGGGCGTCGCTACCCTGCTGGCGGAGGGCGGCACCATCCACGACTGGGAAGCGCATTTCGAGCCACCGAACAAGGTGACGATCCCCGACTTCTCCCCTCACCGCTTGCCTATTATTACGATCACAACCACCATGGGGGCAGCAGAACTCAGTCGCGGAGCAGGTTTCGCCGACCGCGACCTTGGCCGGAAGATCCTGGTCGCTGATCCCAACACCATTCCCGGCTACATAATCATCGATGGCAAGGCGCTGGCCACGACTCCGGTCAGCATATTGACGTCCACCGCCATGGGCCAGCTCAGGATCGCGATTGAGTCCATCTACTCAACAAGTCGCAATCCTATTTCCGACGGTATGGCCCTCCACGCCATCAGGTTGCTCGCAGAGCACCTGCCGCACTGCCACGAGCTGGAGGTGGACCGCCTGCTGCTCATCAAGACGGCGGCCAGCATGGCGTCGCTGGGAAACACGGGCGGGCTGGGACTGAACACCGCCATCGCCCATCACGTCGGAGGCATCTTTGACGTGCCACACGGCGAGGCCAACGCCATCCTGCTGCCCCATTCCATGCGGTACAACGCGGAGGTCTGCGCCGACCGCCTGGCAATGATCGCCGATGCCATGGGCATCGATATCTCCGGCATGACCGATGACGAGGCGGCCCTCGCCGCCGCAGACCGGGTCGAGAGCATGCGCAGGAGTCTCGGCATACCCGACCGGTTGCGTGATGTTGGCGTTCCCGAAGAGGGACTGGAACTCATCGCCTCCGCCACGCTGCACGACCGTGCCCTGGCCACCAATCCGAGGCCCGTCGTTGATGCCGGCCCGGTCATGACGGTGCTAAGGCAGGCGTGGTAGCCACGCGCCCAAAAAATGCCGTGCTCGAGAGACGGTAGTCATGGAACAGATGCGATTCGGTGTATGCCTGCCCCAATATGGACGGGAGGTCACTTTCGATGACCTCCGTTCCGTCGCGATCGAGGCTGAGTCCGTGGGCTTCGATTCCGTCTGGGCCAGCGATCACATTGTTACTCCGGAGCATATGCACGGGAACATCGGGCCCGTGTTCTTCGACGCCTTCGTTGTGCTGTCCCACGCCTCGGCTCTGACGTCGCGAGTCAAGCTGGGAACCACTGTGATGGTTACGCCCTACCGCAACCCCCTTGTGGCGGCCAAGATGATAGCCAGCCTTGATGCGCTGTCCGGCGGGCGCGTGATTCTGGGTGTCGGCGCTGGCGGGGCGCCCGACGAATTCTCCGCGCTGGGAATTCCGGAGTCTCAGAGGGGAGTGC
Source organism: Dehalococcoidia bacterium (assembly GCA_963664175.2). Lineage (GTDB taxonomy): Bacteria > Chloroflexota > Dehalococcoidia > Lucifugimonadales > UBA3495 > VXOI01. The sequence goes on along the minus strand of CAXXOI010000057.1, from coordinate 3,104 downwards.
GCACCGACGAATACCTTGGGGCGATGATAGAACTGTGGACCTCGGACCCATCCAGCTATAGAGGCCGGTTCGTTGATTTCGAAAACGTCCGGTTCGCCCCCAAGCCGGCGCAGTCTCCGCATCCGCCCATCTGGGTCGGCGGTCGCAGCGATGCCGCCCTGCGAAGAGCGGCTCGATTTGGGGAGGCCTGGCACCCCACGCACATGACCTTGGATGCCTTGCGTGAGAGGATGGACCGGTTGGCGGAATTCTCTGCCAGCATGGGGAGGGAACTTCTGCCCTCCACGACGCTGCACCTGTCCGTTTCTTTCGACGATGGCAGCACGGCGCCTCAGGAGCGGCCAATGGGAAGAGGCGCGCCAGCCCAGGTAACCGAAGACCTCACAGTGTACCGGTCTATGGGAGTAACAAGCGTCGTGTGCAATTTCAGGGCCTCCAGCACAAACGAAATGCGCCGGGCGATGGAGACATTCGCCCGGCACGTTATGCCTGGATTGGAAGCTTGACCCGGACCGGCATGGCCCAGAATCGCCGAATTGTTTAGCTGAAGAACTCTCCCAGGTTTCTTGCCAGATCTGCGGACTTTTCAGCGTCGATCCTGTGCCCGCAGTTCTCCACGGTCACCAGGCGCGACCCCGGAATGGAGGCGTTGTAGACCTCTCCTGCGCTGGGAGGCACCACCTCGTCGTTGCGCCCCCACACGATCAGGGAGGGCAGGTTCCTTAGCCGTCCCAGGCGGTGCGGCAGGCTGCGGTCATACATGTACGGCCGCCAGGTCAACCGGCAGGCCTCTTCACGGGCCGTTTCCCACGCCTCCACCAGCTCCGGTGCGGGTTCGTCCGGACAGACCGCCTGGAACTCCGGCGCCGTTTCAGGGTTGTGGAAACCCGCTGTGATGAACTCCTTGGAAACTATCAGGAACATGTCCAGGATTTCGCCGGTGGGAGGGAGAATTCCTGCTGGGGACACCAGGGCCATTTTCTTGAAAACCCTCGGGTCCTGCGTTGCCATTTCCGCTGCCAGCCAGCCACCAAGGGAGAACCCCACGACGTTGATGTTTGACAGACCCAGATCGTCCAGCGCCCACAGCGTCCACGTGGATATGTCCCTTACGTTCATCACCCAGTCGAGGCGGTCGGTTACGCCAAATCCGGGAAGCGAAGGGGCATAAACGGTGTGATTTTTGGCCAGCTCCTCGTGGATCCGCAACCATCCGGGTTGTCCCATCTCATCGTGGAGCACCAAAAGGGGATCACCGGACCCGCCCTTGAGGATCTGCATCTCTGTGCCCGCTACCTGGACCCGCTCCTGTGTGTACGCCGCCGTGGTGGTCATAAACAAGCTCCTTCATCGGGCCTCGCAATAGGGGAGAGGATGGTTAGGCTGCGGGGCCAGAATGATTGTCCAAGCGCCTGCTTTGATTGTCAACCCGGATGCTGCGCGCCAATGGCCAACGGAGAATCCCTCCGTTTCAGCGGGAGACCGATCCTGTTTGTAAACCCGACGGCGCGGTGGCACAATTGCGCCGAAGAAAAGGCGGCCCGACGCCGCTAGAAATGAAATTGAGCGAGGGAACAAGTATGCCGGCCATTCGACCGAATCGTGCCAAGGAAAAGCTGCAGAGGGGCGAGGTGGTAACCACTATATCCGGATTGCAGGACAGCGACATCATAGATTTTCTCGGCCCGCTGGGCTTTGATGCAGCCTGGATCGAGTGCGAGCACGGTCCGGTCGATTGGGACGCGCTGGGAGACATGACCCGGGCCTGTGATCTCTGGGGTATGACCTCGATCACCAGGGTCAACGCCAACGACCCGGGCCTGATAACCCGGACCCTCGATCGCGGAAGCATGGGCATCGTGGTGCCCCACGTGAGCAGCCGCGAGTCGGCGGAGCAGGCCGCCCTGTCGGCCAAGTACGCCCCCATCGGCTACCGGGGCATGTTCGGAGGCCGCCAGTCCTTCGGCGTGTCCGACTACTTCCACACCGCCAACGACCAGACCATGGTGATCGTGCTGCTGGAGGAGGCGGAAGCGCTGGAGAACATCGATGAAATTCTGAAGGTCGACAACATCGACGTCTTTTTCGTTGCTCCATCGGACCTGGCACAGACCATGGGGCACATCGGCAATGTTGAGCACCCCGAAGTACAGTCCGCCATCGAGACGGCCATCGGGAAAATTGTGGACGCTGGTCGCACCCCCGGCACCCTGGCCAGCGACGCCAACATCGAAAGGTTCAAGGCCATGGGCGTCAAGTTCATGATGACGTCCTGGAACGCCTGGGTTGCCAGGGGAGCCTCTGAGTTCCTGACAAAGGCCTCGGCCTAGAGATCAGCGGGACCGCTACCGACAACACAACACATCGCACCCTCACGCTGCGGGGCGGGGCTGTACCGTCATTCCGTTCAACTCTCAGCCGGTGGGGCCGGGTTCGGTTCTGCCGGCTCTTGTAGTGACGGGGCTTCTGCCCGGGCGGGATTGACGGGAAGTATTGCGATGGCCCCAGCCAGAAACAGCGCGGCGCAGCCGATGATCAAGGTCCGGTAACCCAGATCCTCCGACGTGTGATTAAGGAGGTCGATTCCAGGGCCGAACAGCCTGGGCAGGGCGGCCCCTCCAACGGTAGATAGATTCACTATGCCAATGTGCGTGCCGGCGTGCTGCTCGTCGGCCATCTCGTTGGCCAGGGCCCAGCTGGCGCTCAGGAGCGTTCCGGATGCGGCGCCAATGACGCTGGCCGTAATTACCACGCCGCTGGTGGTGTCTGCCAGCAGCAGCCACGAAGTGCTTATCGCCCCGGCTATGGCGCCTGCAATCACAACTGGCTTGCGGCCTATCCGGTCCGATACCCAGCCCGCAACGTAGACGGCCACTGCCAGCGATCCTCCGATGGCCGGAATTGCCTGGCTGAGGGTCTGCGCCGGGTTCGACACTTCCACGACATCCCGCAGGAAGAACAGTCCGTAGGTCGGGAAGGCGTAGATCGCCGCCATCATTAACAGCCTCGAAATCAGGAACAGGCCGAATTGCAGGTTCATTACCGGCCTGGCCGAGGCTTCGCGCCTCCGCACCGGCCGGGCCCGGCGCGTCGGGTCGCGGGCG
>CAXXOI010000056.1:0-10741 GCA_963664175.2 Dehalococcoidia bacterium | reverse complement strand
ATTTATCCCTTCCTGGACAGCGGTGGCCAGTTCACTGGAGGCGTACCCGAACCCGCCATCGCCCGTTGTGGCAACCACCTGCCGGCCGGGGTTGCCGACTTTGGTGCCCAGGGCCGTAGGGAAGGCATACCCCAGGGTAGCGAAGTAGGAGGAGGTGAGGTATGAGCGCGGGGCCAGCACCGGGTAGGCCAGGTGACTCCAGTAACCGATGTCAGTGGTCCCGGCGACCATGATTGCGTCGTCGTCCAGTTCGTGGCGTATCGTCTCGATGATCTCCACCTGGAGAGGAGCCATCTCCCGGATTTCCCGATCGGCCTGTTGGCGAATGGCTGTGATCTCGGTCCCGGTCCACTGGCTGGCTCGTGTCCTGCCTCCCAATTCCGCCAGCAACGCCTGCACCCCCAGGCGGGCATCGGCGGCGATTCCCACTGCGGCGGGGATATTGCGGCCAAGTTCCTCGGGGTCGGCGTCGATTTGTACAACCTTCTGGTGAGGCTGGATTCCCCAGGGCACGTTGGGCGTGAACATCATCCGACTGCCGACGGCCAGGATGACGTCGGCCTGCGGGAGGGCGATATGGCCGGGCCCGTGGGCGTAGTAGAAACTGCCCAGGGACAGCGGACTGTTTTCAGGGATTGCGCCCTTACCCTCCGGCGTGGTGATAACCGGGGAGTTCAGGGCTTCGGCCAGATCCATAAGCTCGGAGGAGACGGCGGCGTCCCTTGTGCCGCCGCCAGCCCAGATCAGGGGGCGGCTGGCCCCTGCAAGCAGCTGGGCTGCCTCTCTGATCAGGGCGGGCTCGGGCTGCTGCTTGCCGGGACCTTCGGGTTCCGGGAGTTCGGCATCATCAGTCATTGGGAGAACATCCCAGGGAATCTCTATCTCCACCGGCCTGGGCCGACCGGAGGACATCTCGCGAAAAGCGTTCCGGACCATCCCCGGGATTTCATTGACCTTGTCCGATCGCCCACACCACTTGGTCAGGTGTTCGAAGACGTCCAGCTGCTCGCCGATCTCGTGGAGCGCGCCCCGGTTCTGGCCGAGGTTATAACTCTCTATCTGCCCCGACACCAGCAGAACCGGGGATGATGTGGCATAGGCGGTGCCGAGTCCCGCCGTTGCGTTGAGGGCCCCAGGGCCAGGCACCACCAGCGCCACACCGGGCTTGCCGGTGGTGCGGGCGTAGCCATCGGCCATGTAGGTGGTCGCCTGCTCATGCCGGGTCAGGACCATGCGGATGCCGGGCTCGTCGTAAAGGGCATCGAATACGTCCATGATCTGTACGCCGGGAAGCCCGAACACCACCTCGACGCCGTGCCTGGCCAAGGAACGCACCAGCGCCTGTGCTCCGCTCATCACGGGCATTGCGCACCTCCCGTCTTGCTACTCTTTCGATTGCCGGGGGATTTTACCACTGCCTTCTCGCGGCCACGGGATGCGAAAAATTGATGGCCTGAACGGCATTGGTGTGGGTATGGGGCTTTGCACAACGAATATTTCCTGATTCCGATTCATTGTGCAGAATTAATTTTTATTCGTAAAATTCTTAACCGTGCTATGACAGACGGCGAATTTTAACGGTTATGTGGACGTGTCCGGCTGGGCTCCATTCTGCTCGTCGTCCAGCCAACCGTAGCGCTGGGCTAGGCGGAGCCAGAGGCGGCGGGTGGTGGCCGCATCGCGAGTCAACTCCTCCAGCAGGCTGACAATTGCACCTTGGTTGGCCTGCAGGGATTCCTGGTTAGCCTGCAGAGTTTCCTGGTTAGCCTGCAGGGTTTCCTGGTTGACCAGGAGGCGGTCCAGGAGTTGTTCGTGGTTCTCGATGATGGAGTCCAGGCGGGCGATGTGTTGCTCGTGCCGCTCGGCGGTGGCCTCTACGGAGGTTACCCTGTCTTCCAACGGCTGTTGCATTGGTTGGTATCCTTATCGGAGTGTAAGGGGACGTCCACTCGGCCAGTGTAGCAGGGTCTGGGCGTTGGCGTATGGCTCGAGGTGATTGCCTTTAGCGGTGGCTTTGCACGATGAATCTTTGGAGTTCCCACTCGTTGTACAGACGCCGTTTCAATTCCTGTCAACTCCCATTCATTGTGCAAAGCTTGGGGAGGGCTTGGTTTCAAGCAGCGGGAAGAGACAGGGGCACGAACAATTCTCCGGTTCGGCAGCGGTGCTCGCGCACTTATTCCTTGACGATGGTGTACCCATCCAGGAAGTCATACTCGTGCCTGAGCCTCTCGGGGATGTGCTTTGCGGCGAGGCGCTGCTTTCCGGGAGGCTTGAGATCATCCTCGAAGATGCGGTCGATGACCCCGGGTCTCCCTACCGCCGCGGCGACGGCCCCAAGTGCGAACCCGCATCCACCAGGATGGTCTCACCTGTAACGTGTTCCGCACCCTCCAGTAGCCACACCACCGGGTCTGCCACCGTCTCGGTGGTGCCCGCTGACTTAAGCGGGGCAGATTCTGCGTACCGGTCTATGAATGCCTCGTAGCCGTCGCCGAGGCCGTCCCGCCACCACCGCGTCTGCATCACGCCGGGACACACCGCGTTGACCCGTATTTCCGGCGCGAGGGCACGCGCCAGCGAGTAAGTCATCACGTTCAGCGCCGCCTTGGACGCAGCGTAGGCGATGGAACTGCCCGAGCCGCTGAACCCGGAGCCGGACGACACGTTGACGATGGCCCCTTTGCCCTGTTCCTGCATGGCCGGAGTAACCGCCCGCGCCATCTGGAACGCGCCCACCACATTGACATCGAGGACGCGCCGGAAGTCCTCCGAGGCCAGCCCCTCGAGGTTGTGGTGCGGCACGATTACCGAGGTGGCGGCGTTGTTCACCAGCCCGTCAATGCGGCCCCACTGGTCCAGGGCGGTCGCTGCCATCCGCCGGCAGTCGTCATCCACCGACACGTCGGCTTGGCACAGAATGGCCTCGCCGCCCGCTGCGCGGCACGCTTCCGCCGATGCTTTGGCCTCAGCCTCGCTCCTGGTGTAGTTGATCACCACACGTCCGCCTTTTGCAGCGAGTTGCCGAGCCACCTCCGCTCCCAACCCCGTCGCTGAACCCGTGATTATGAACACGCCACCTTGAATTTCCATGATACTTCCCCAACTGTAATAGCAATCTGCGGATTATAGCGGACGCCCCGCCACCGTCCACACTTGTAAACGGCAGAGCTGCCAATGGCTCCTACAAGACGGGCAACTCCGGCAGAGTAACCGTGTACTACTTATGACATGATGACGGCCGGCAGTAATACAGGCAGAGTGGCTACGTTATGGGACTGGGGAGAAAAGGCGTCGAGGGTGCTGATTATTTTTCGCCGCCGCCGTCCAGACCTTGGAAATGAACGGCGAGAGCTACGGGCTGAGGGGCTGCAGGGAGAACCCTGCGTCCCCAGGCTCGAAGGAAACTGAAAACGCATAGCTTTCACCGCAATGACGCTCCGCCTCACCCGAGACGTCAGTTGGTTCAGTCGTGAAAACGAGCATTTCTCCTCTACAAGTGGAGAGGACATTGTATCTAGCAGACCGTTCAAGGAATTGCTGACGGGGCCTGATACCCATGAAGATAGATGACTGATCACGCTGTCCCTCTGGTTGAATGTCGCTCCGGCAATAACCCAGCGGCGGAGGCGTGGGGTTGCCGACTTTTGCTGTGAGACGGCCCACCGAAGCGGATCAGCTCAGCAGGTTGTGCCCGGTGAAGATCAGCGACCACTCGTCCTGCACTTTTCCAATCCCTGCAGCAGTAACTGCCGGCACCCTCGCCCCTGCTTGATCTGCCCCGAGACCGACTCCACCGTCTCCTGCGCAGGGTGTAGCGCTGCCGCCCCCGCTCGGTCTGCAGCTTGCGGTGCATCCGGTCAATAGCAGCGAGTTTTTGTACTGCTGGGGTGTCGAAGGCTGGCATAAATGTCGCTGTAAGAGAGCTTGACGAGGAGAGAGCTGGCCGAGATCTCCGCCCGGGCGGACGACAGGAGGGGAGTGTGCGAATCGCCTTGGCTGCTGCGGTGGAATGCCAGGCTGGGCAGCGCCTCCCGGGCGTTGATGATGCGTCCCTCATGGCGCACCCTCCGCGCTGGCCGTCCAGTCCTTCCAGGACCTCCACGACCGCACTGGCATAGCTGGGGTGCTCCGCCTCAGGCAGCAACTGCGGGGTATGCGGCTGGAACTTCACCGTGTTTTCCCAGGCTACCTCCGGGTGTCCTTGATGCAGATGGCCTCGGTCAGAGACAGTTATGCTGGCACTGGTCGGCAAGCCGTCTCGGGGTGCTCGGATGCGACCGCGAAGCGGAGGTTGATCTTGGTCAGAAAGTCCTGGAGGACCTCCTTGGCCTCGCTACTGCTGCCGGTGCTCGCAAAGCGGAGCTCAGTAACCAGCCGGTCCTGAGAGGTTCCGGTAGCGCGCTCCACGCGGCTCTTGGCCTGGGGCCAAAGGGCGAATCTCATCTGTATCCCCAGGCGTCCATGGTCCGGCTGAACTGGGTCGACGTTCCGGGGAGACGGCCCCCGGTGTATGCCTGGTGCTGGCACCCATCAGCGTCGCCGCCTGATACAGTGTCATGAGCTCTGCCATCAGGTTGTTGAGAACCTGTAGTCTCGTCTGTTCCTTGGGGGTCAAAGTCACAGTCTCCATGGAGTGAAAGGGACACTCATGCTGGCCTGTTGGCGAGGACCCTCTTGCCGTTCGTCAACAACTGGTCCAGGCGCAGGTCCACGCGCCGCAGCGCCAGGGTCTCGGAGACACGCAGGCCGGTCTTCAGCATGAGCCGGAAGGCCATGCGCGTCGGGTAGCTGGGCGCGCCCTCCACCAGGGCGGCGGCCTCTTCCGGCGTGAAGTAGTCGGGAATCTGCTGTACCTTTCTTGGCACCCAATCGCCTCTCAGGGGATTTTCGCAACCTCTGGGGCGCGTATGCCAACGGCGGCCTCTTCGCAAGGCTGAACTAAGGCGTTTCACCGGCGGGGATTTGCGTTTATCGCGCATAAGCGCAAGTGCCGAATACGTTGAGGTACTAATCCTGGGCCGCAACGTCCAAGCTGATGGGGTTATCATAAAAGTGGTTACCCAAGAACGACTGACACGCTTGGCGAGGGGCTGCCCTTGTTGAATGCCTGACTAGGTATACTAGACACAGGCTCTTATTTTGCTGAAAGGCCATTGGAAAGAGGTCTCCATAATGTTGACGTGTATAAGGCTGGAGAACTTTAAGTCCTGGAAGGACACCGAGGAGGTCACGCTTGCACCCATCACCGGCTTCTTCGGCCCTAACAGCTCCGGTAAGACCAGCATATTACAGGCCCTGCTGTTGATGAAGCAGACGGTCGATTCTTCAGACCGTGGTGTGGTTTTCCACTTTGGAGACGACAAAACACTCGTCGATTTGGACAACTTCGAGAGCGTCATACATGAACACGACACGGAGCGTTCCTTAAAGTTCTCCATTGCGTGGAATTCCATGAGGGAATTTGTGCTCCCTGACGCTTATTCCGGCGGAAAGGTAACCGAAGGAGACGAACTCAGGTTTGAAGTGGCGTTCCGGGAAGAGAGTGATAGATCAGGCAAGTCGGTAGTAGTGGAAGAGATGATTTACCGTGTTGCAGGGATGCAGTTCGGGATGCGGCGTATACCCGATCCGGTGGGCTATGAGCTGTTTGCCGGTGGGCCCGTCGTCAATATTGCTCGCCGTTCAAATAAGGACGAGCGATATATGCATAGGAGGAATTTTCACGTTTTTCCCCACTGGGCAGATAGGTTGTTAAGAGACGACGACCTGACATTCGATCTTCAATTAGGACTCAATTTGCTATTGCACGATTTGCATTATCTCGGACCTCTTAGGGCGCATCCGAATCGGATTTACACTAGGTCAGGTACGAAACGGGTCAACATAGGTCCAGACGGGGCGAACGCAGTAGAAGCGATACTTGCGTCTCTGGAAGCGCGTGAGACGATAATTACCTCGGGCAAACCACTCCTCCAGCCGCTGGACAAATACATCGCTGAGTGGCTCAAACACCTCGGGTTGATCCACGACTTTCGCGTTGCCCCTCTGGCCGAGGGCAGGCGCTTCTTCGAGGTCAAAGTCCGCAAGTCGCCTGGGTCAGCCGAAGTTCTCCTCACTGACGTGGGCTTTGGGGTCTCACAAATTCTTCCTGTGCTGGTGCAGTGCTTCTATGTACCTCGAGGGTCCATGATTATTTTGGAGCAGCCGGATATACACCTGCACCCGTCAGTCCAAGCTGGCATAGCTGACATCTTCATAGACGCATGGAAGAAGCGAGACGTGCAGGTTTTGTTCGAGAGCCACAGCGAGCATCTGCTTCGCAGGCTCCAGCGTCGCATCGCTGAAGAGGAGATTGATCCGGAGGATGTGAAACTGTATTTCTGTTCGACGGAGGATAACGGGAACTCACGCATCAGTCCGCTTGAAGTAGACCAGTTCGGAACTATCTCCAATTGGCCTAAGGACTTCTTTGGCGACCAGTTCGGGGAAATTGCCGCAATGAGCAACGCTGCTCTAGCGAGGCAGGGAGATGCCGAGTGACCGGTGATAAGACAGAGATAGTAATGGACACTAACGTTGCCATTGTTGCGAATGGCAAGGCTAATCAGGCAGGCCCAAATTGCATACGGCAGTGTATTGATCGGCTACGCCAACTGGTGGATGAGTGCCGCGTCCTCTTGGATAACCAGAGTCTGATCCTCAACGAATACCGGAATCACCTCAGTCCCTCGGGGCAGCCGGGGCCTGGCGATGCCTTTTTCAAATGGCTCTTCGACAATCAGGGAAATCAAGAGCATTGTAGGAAGGTGGGCGTCAGACTTAATCCTGAACGGGAGTTTGAGGAATTCCCTATAGACCCCAATCTCAGTTCGTTTGATCGCAGCGACCGCAAGTTCGTTGCTGTAGTGTTGGCGAGTGGAACCAGTCCTGAGGTGCTTAACGCTTCGGATTCTGACTGGTGGCACCACTGCCAAGACTTACAGAGGCATGGGGTTGAAATTGTCTTTCTGTGCCCGGAGCTTATGAAGACGAGATGATGAGACAGCCTGACTTAACCTAGCAGGAGGAACTTCATACCAGAGGCGACGAACCGTCGGCCGGGCTTCCCCTGGCATCCGAGATTACGTCCACCCAACGGAACGGCTGTTGTACGAAGCGCACTCTCCGCTTCTGGACTACTGGAAACCACACCCCGTCCGCGGGATCTCTCGCAGGACGGCCGAGGGGTACCTAGCCGGCATCGTAGGCACCTACTATTTCCAGTAGCCATGAGCTCCTGCAAATTGGCGGTATGCGCTCTCAGTCCTTATAGTGAAACCAATGACTGTCCTTCTTGAAGCTAAATCCCTGACCAAGCAATACGGGCCCATCCTGGCCTTGGACTCTGTGGACTTTGAGGTCAGCGACGGCATCACCGGGCTGCTGGGCCCCAACGGGGCGGGAAAGAGCACCGCCATCAAGCTTTCGCTGGGGCTGATCCGCCCCACATCCGGCTCCGCGGAGGTCATGGGGCGGCGGCCCTACGACTCGCCGGAGGTGCGGGAGCGACTGGGCTATATGCCCGAGCACGACTGCCTGCCCCCGGCGGCCAGCGCCGCCGAGTTCCTCTCTCACATGGCCCAGGTGTCCGGTCTCCCACCGGCGCAGGCCCGTACCCGCGCCGCCGACATCCTCCGGCACGTTGGCCTGGAGGAGGAACGTTACCGCCCAATTGGGCAGTACTCCACCGGAATGAAGCAGCGGGTGAAGCTGGGCCAGGCCCTGGTCCACGATCCGGTCCTGGTGTTGCTGGATGAGCCAACAGCCGGTCTCGACCCCGCCGGCCGCGAGGACATGCTGCGACTGGTGCGCCGCACCGGGCGGGAGTTCGGCATCAGCATCATCCTCTCCTCTCATTTGATGAACGATGTCGAAAGCACCTGCGACCGTATCATCGTCCTGGAGGGCGGCAAGGTTACAGAGCAGGGGACGGTCGCCGGGTTCACCGCCGATACCGAGGTGATCGTCCTCGAGGTTGATGACAAGCGGGAAGAGGTCGCCACCGCGCTGGCCGCCAGGGGAATAATCGCGACCCTGGAAGGACCGTCAATGACAGTCGCCATCCAGGCCGAGGAACAGTACGACGACATACGGGACTCGGTGGCGGAAGCGGGCGCGCGCCTGCGCCGTATGAGTCCGCGCCGCCGCCAGCTCGCCGAAATCTTCCGGGCGGCCCGATGACCGGTCCAACAAGCCGACAGACCGGCGCTGAGGTCTTCGATCTTGGCTACCGGCACTACGAGGGTCTCCGGGAAGGGAGGGCAAGAGCCCGCCGGGCGGTATATGTCAACGGGCTGCGTACGACGCTGGGCATCGGCCGGGGCACGATTCCCAAGGTGCTTGCCATCTTGATGTTCGGCGCCGCGATGGTGCCCGCCGCGATCATGTCGGTGGTGGTGTCCCTGTTCGAGCCTGCGGCCGAGGCCCTGCCTTCGCATGCTGACTACTATGAACTGGTCTCGCTGGTGCTGTTCCTATTCGCCGCAATAATCGGGCCGGAACTGCTGTGTCCCGACCGTCGCGACGGCGTCATTCACCTCTACCTGGTTCGCCCCATCACGCCCACCGACTATGTCGCCGCTCGCTGGCTGGCGCTGTTTACGGTGACCATCGCCTTGGTCTACTCGGGACAACTGGTGCTCTGGATTGGGCTGGTGCTGTCAGCGTCTGATCCCGCGGAGTACCTCCGACTGAACTGGCTGGACATTCCGCGCATCCTGGGCGCGGGGCTGGTGGTGGCCGTGTTCCTGGCCACGGTGCCGCTGGCGGTGGCCGCGTTCACCGAACGGAGGGCCTACGCCGCCGCCTTCGTGATCGGTCTGTTCATCATCAGCGCCACGATTTCCGGCGCGCTCACCGCCTGCACCGAATCAGGCAGATCCGGCCAGTGCGAACAGCGGGTCACCGGCGGAGCGGCGAAGTGGCTGTCGCTGGTCAGCGTGGGAGAGGCGCCCACCAGGGTCAACGACATCATATTCGGCAAGGACGACCCCGGTTTTGGCAACGACCCAGGCGGCGTTTCCACCGAACTCCCGTTTCCCGTGCCGGTGCTATGGTACGCTCTGCTGACCTTCGGCCTCGGGGTCCTGCTCTGGAGACGATACGAGAGGATAGCCGCTTGAGTGCGTCCGGAGCGGTGATCGAAGTCGACAACGTCTCCAAGTGGTACGGCGACGTGGTGGCGGTGAATGGCATCTCGGTGGAGGTGTTTCCCGGCATTACCGGGCTGCTCGGCCCCAACGGCGCGGGCAAGACCACGCTGCTGCACCTGATCACCGGGATGGCCGCCTGCTCTGAGGGGTCGGTCAGGGTGTTGGGAGAGCCTTCGCGGAACAACCCCGATCTTTACCGGCTGGTAGGGGTGATGACCGAGAAAGAGGGGGTCTACGGCTTCCTCACAGGGCGGCAGTTCCTCGAATCCACGGCGAGGATGCACGGCCTGCCCTCCGTCGCGCCGGCGGTGGACCGGGCGCTGGAGATAGTCGGGATGGCCGACGCGCAGTCCCGCCGCCTCGGCGGCTACTCCCGCGGGATGAGGCAGCGGATGCGTCTGGCGGCGGCACTGGTGCACGACCCGGAGGTGCTGGTACTGGATGAACCGCTGAGCGGCACCGACCCCCGGCAGCGACTGGAGTTTCATGCCGCAATGGTCCGCTTCGCCGAACAGGGCCGCACCGTGCTGGTGTCGTCCCACATCCTGGAGGAAGTCGAGCTGCTGGCGGACCGCATCGTGCTGATGGTCAGCGGCAAGCTGGCAGCCGCCGGAGATATACGGGCCATCCGGGAGAAGCTGGACGAGCAGGCTTACCACGTGAGGATCGTGACCGATGCCCCTCGCCCGCTGGCCGCGGCACTGGTGAACCTGGATGAAGTCGATTCGGTGAACCTCGGCCCGGACAGCGACCTTGTCGTTCTGAGCAGGAACGTCGGCGTGCTGCAGGAAGCAATCCCCCGACTGGCCCGGGAGTTGGGCGCGCGACTCTTCCGGGTTGAACCGCAGGACGAGTCGCTGGAAAGCATCTTCGGCTATGTGGTAGAGCGCTAGATGAAGGAAGTGTTCCTGCTCTCCATCCGGCAGTTGACCGGCCCGGTCCGGCTGGGGCTAATTCTGCTACTCTCCGCCCTGCCAATCGGACTGTCCGCGATACTCGCCGTGACCGCGGGCGGGGAAGGAGTCGGACGTGACGACTTCGTAAACGCCATGCTGAGCGGATTGCTGGTCGCCGGAGTTCTTCCTATCGTCGTCATGACCCTGGGCACTGCCGCCCTTGGCAACGAACTGGAAGACGGTACGCTGGGCAACCTGGCGCTCATGCCGCTGGCCCGCTGGCAGATCGTCATGCCCAAGCTGCTGGCCACACTGACCATCTCCGTCCCGCTTATCATAGTCAGCGGAGTGGTGACGGCTCTCATCGGAATCGGCTTTGAAGTGCGGGCCGCCCTCTCGGTGGCCGTCGCCCTGCTGCTGGGCGTTGCGGCGTATTCGGCCATCTTCACCTGGACCGGTCTGATGACCGGCAGGGCACTGGCGGTGGCTCTGCTGTATGTCATCCTCTGGGAGGGCATCATCGGCTCGCTCATCCAGGGAGTGGGCTACCTCAGCGTCCGGGGGTACACCCTGGCCATCATGCACGGGCTGGACTCGTCGGCCTTCGAGGCCGTCGGCGACCGGGTGATCGCGCTACCGGCGGCCGTGGCG
>CAXXOI010000055.1:0-38568 GCA_963664175.2 Dehalococcoidia bacterium | reverse complement strand
GCATGCGATTCCACACCCAGACGCTGGGCTCGACCCTGATGCGGCAGGACGCTCAGAACAACATCGCGCGGGGCACGCTGCAGGCTCTGGCCGCCGTGCTGGGCGGCACCCAATCGCTCCACGTGAGCGGCTACGACGAGGCCTACGACATACCGTCGGAGGAGGCCATGCGCATGTCACTGGCGACGCAGCTGATCATCGCCCACGAGTCCGGCGCTGCCGCCACCGCCGATCCCCTGGGAGGGTCGCTGTTCGTGGAATCTCTGACCAACGACATGGAGAATGCCGCGCTGGAATACATCGGCCGCATCGACGAATTGGGCGCCGGTTCCATGCGAGACGGCATGCTCCGGGCAATAACCAGCGGCTACATCGAGCGGGAGATCGCCCCGGTCAGCCTATGAGTACCAGCAGCGCATCGAATCGGGTCGGCAGGTGGTTGTCGGCCTGAACCAGTACCAGTCAGAATCGCAGCAGAAGCTGGAGCTATTCCAGTTCGACCCGGAGGAAGAGGAATGGCAACGGGCCCGCTTGGCCGAGGCGCGCAGCAACCGCAGTCCCACTGACGTGCGGGGTGCGCTATCGGCTTTGAAGCAGGCCGCCAGAGACGATGCCAACCTGGTCCCCGCGACCCTGGCAGCCGTTCAGTCCATGGCCACCGAAGGCGAGGTCCTGGACACCCTGCGCGACGTCTACGGAGAGTATGTCGACCCGGGCGTGTTCTGACGGAATCGCGCGTTGTGCCGCGGATGAGGAAATCGGTGGGAACGTTCAGCGTACAACTTGAAGTGGGCAACCCATCCCACGAGGAGTTCGTGGCAGTGGAGGCCTTGGTCGACACAGGGGCCATCTACACCATGCTCCCCGAGGACCTGTTGGACAGGCTCGGCGTGCCCCGACTGGAAACTGACATTTTCGAGTTGGCTGACGACAGCCTGGTCGAATACAGGATTGGGGATGCAGTCGTCCGATTGCAGGGGAGAATGCGGACTGTGCCCGTGGTCTTCGCCCGCCCTGACAACACGCCACTGCTGGGAGCAACAACCCTGGAGATTTTCCGGCTTGTGGCTGACCCGGTGAATGAGCAGCTGATTCCCGCACCGCGCATCCGCGCCCGTTTTTTCTAGCCCCAAAAACTCAGGATTCAGGCAACTATGGAAATCGTCCCCCGCTCGGACTTCAAAGACGCACGCAGCATTCCCGCGAAATTCAACCGGTACGATCCTAGGTCGGATAAATTCAACGAGCGGGAGATGATCGTAAACCTCAGGGACTGCACCCGCATACGTGCGCCCGCCGTGATGTGGTGCGCGGTGTACCTGCTGCTGGCGAAGCGGCGGGGCAGCGACTGCGTACTCATCGCCCCTGGAGACGAGGATACTGTATTGAGCCTTGCTAAAACAGGTTTGCCAAGCCTGTTGGCTGCTGCAAACGTTGCTGTAGAAGACGCCAGGGACAATACCGTCAGTTCATCAGAGACGATTATGCCCCTAACCAGATTTGACTCGTCGACGGCGGAAGATTTGACCGACCGTCTGCACGTTACCCTGTCCAGCAGCAGGCTGGGTTCAGCAAACATGTACCCTGAGGTCGTAGAAACATTTTCTGAGCTGGCGAACAATGCAGCGGAGCATTCCGGTTCAGAGATTGGCTCCCTTGGGCTCGTTCAGTTCGTCTCTTCGGGAGAGGACCGCCAGTTTCTCATTACTGTCGGCGATGGTGGTGTCGGAATACATGAGTCCCTTGAACGCAATCCAAGGCATCGGGAAAATTTCGGTTTTGAATGGGCCGCTATCAGGAGAGCGACAGGAGAACTGGTCAGTGGTACCCTAAATCGCAACCGAGGCATCGGACTGTTCAGCGCCTTTGATGAGTCCCAACGACCTGGCAGGCAATTGATAATACACTCGGGAAGAGGCATCATCGACCTGAGTCACGATTCACAAGCCAGAATGATACGGGCCAATCTGTTTCCTGGAACAATGGTATTTGTTGCAATGCCGACGTAAGGGTTTCGTTATGACGAAGGTCAGTGTAGTTGAAGCGGTGGATAAAGACGTTCCGCTACTGACGTCCAGAAGTTCAGCGAGGAAAATAAAGGCTGCCCTGGAATTGGAGAATCAGATTCATTTCCCGGACAACAGCCTTGGCTTGGACTTCAGCGGAGCAGAAGGCGTCGCCCCATCTTTTCTGGATGAGGCTCTGCTGGTGGCCGAGGAGTACCTCCGCGAATGCGGGCAACCCAATGCCGCCATAATTTTCGGCCAGCCCCCGACAACCTTGGCCGCCAAGCACCACGCCATCGCTAGGGCCCACGGACGGACGCTGGTCGTAAACGAGGCGGGGGACTGGGAGTTCCGCAAGATTTAGCCTGAACCAGGGATTGCCCGAACCACGGAGAGAGTTCTAACGTTGACCAGCCAAAACGAACACACACCTCCCAGGGTACTGCTCGCCAAGATGGGCCTGGACGGCCACGACCGTGGCGTGAAAGTGATCGCCCGCGCCATGCGGGACGCCGGTTTCGAGGTCGTCTACATGGGGATGCGGGTGACCGCCGACCAGATCGCGCAGACCGCCCTGCAGGAGGACGCCGACGTCTTGGGCATAAGCATCCTGTCGGGGGCTCACATGCGGTTGATGCCACGCCTGACCAAGGCCCTGGACGACAGGGGCCTGTCCGACGATCTGCTGCTCCTGGTGGGTGGCACAATCCCGGAGGACGATGTGGAGCCTCTGCGGGAAATTGGCGTGCATGGTGTATTTCCCGTCGGCAGCTTCACCAGCGAAATGATCGACTTCATCCGGGCCAATGTCCAACGGCACGATTAGGCAGAGTACTCAAAATGCCTGAAATGATTTGGCCCCCACGATACTCCTCCGACTATGTTCCCTCCACAGGCCAGGAACACTGGTCACCCGAACTGGAAACCATGCCCCCGGAGCAGCGGGACAGCGTCATCCTGGCCAAGCTCGCGGAACAGGTCCGGTACGCGTACCGGAATTCGGGATTCTACCGGGAGTTCTATGCCGATGCTCGGGTGGACCCGCAAAACCTGCGCAGCCTGGAAGAATTTGCGCAGCTCCCCGTTCTGACCAAGGACGAAATCAGGAAAGAGCAGGAGGAGCACCCGCCGTACGGCCGCTTCCTATGCATTCCGCCTGACGAGGTCTTCCGGGTGCACGGCACCTCGGGCACCACGGGCCGTCCCACGGTGTTCGGCATCGGCCGGGATGACTGGGACCGCATCGCCGAGGCCCACGCACGCATTCTCTGGGGGGCTGGCCTCCGTCCGGACGACATGGTGATGGTGGCCGCCCTGTTCAGCCTCTACGTCGGCAGCTGGGGCGCCCTTGTGGGGGCAGAACGGCTGGGCGCCACCTGCTTTCCCTTCGGCAGCGGAGCGCCAGGGCAGACCGAGCGGGCAGCCGAGTGGTGCGCCATGGTCAAACCTACCGCGTTGTATGGCACTCCATCCTACGCCCTCTATCTCGCCGAGACTGCCCGCCAGATGGGTCTCGACCCGCGGGAGGATTTCGGGTTCCGGTTCATGTTCTTCTCGGGCGAGCCGGGGGCCAGCGTCCCCGCCACGCGCAAGCTGATCGAGGATACCTTCGGCTGCTACGTGGTTGACCAGGGCAGCATGGCAGAGATGACCCCCTGGATGAGCAATTCCGGCTGCCGACACCTGGAAACGGGCATGCACCTCTGGCAGGACATCGTGTACACGGAGCTTGTGGACCCTGAATCTCGGAGAAATCTCCCCATGGGTGCAGAGGGAGTCCCGGTGTACTCCCACACCGAGCGCACATCTCAACCGATGATCCGTTACTGGTCCGGCGACATCGCACAGTGGGACATGATCGATTGCCCTTGCGGTCGCACCTACCCTACACTGACCCGGGGCATCTACGGACGGGCCGACGATATGATCATCGTGCGTGGACAGAACGTGTTCCCTTCGCGCATCGAGGACATTCTGCGTGGCATGGACGTTTTCGGTGGCGAGTTCCGGTTGCTGCTGGAGCGGGAGCGCGGGGAGCTTGACCGCCTGACGGTGCAGACCGAAGTCCTGGCAGATACCTACGTCAGGCGGGAGTCCGACCCGGCAGCCCTTGAACAAGTGCGGGAGGACATCACGTCCGCCTTGCGCCGCGCGCTCGGCGTTGGCGTTGCGGTGGAACTGAAACCGGCCGGTGAGTTTGAGCGTACACAGTTCAAGGCCCGCCGTATAATCGACCGCCGCACAATCTGAAAGCGTCTCCTATGCTACCGGGAGAGGTTAAGGGTGTGGGCGTTCCACGATTAACGGAACCGGCTACGCCAATCTACGACGGACAGGACCATCCATGACCTCCAGGCGACCTTCGTGGGCCACGCTGAATCACGACCTCGGAGAAACAGTAGACATCGTGCGAGATACGGTGCGCCAGTTTTCGAGTGCCGAACTTGCCCCACGCGCCGATGAGATCGACCAGAGCAACGAGTTTCCGAAGGATATGTGGCCCCTCCTCGGCGACATGGGCCTGCTGGGTATCACCGTTTCCGAGGAGTACGGCGGCGCCGGGCTGGGCTACCTGGCCCATACGGTGGTGATGGAGGAGATTTCCCGTGGTTCTCCCAGCGTGGGATTGAGCTACGGGGCTCATTCGAATCTGTGCGTGAACCAGATCTTCCGCAACGGCACTGACGCGCAGAAGCAGCGGTACCTGCCACCCCTGATTAGCGGTGAACACGTCGGCGCCCTGGCCATGAGCGAGCCTGACGCCGGCTCGGACGTGGTGAGCATGCGGCTGCGCGCAGACAAGCGGGGAGACCGGTACGTGTTGAACGGCAGCAAGATGTGGATCACCAACGGCCCGGAGGCAGACACCCTGGTGGTCTACGCCAAGACCGACCCGGAAGCGGGCTCTCGGGGGATCACAGCTTTTCTGATAGAGCAGGGGTTCGCGGGCTTCGGTGCATCTCCAAAACTGGACAAGCTGGGCATGCGAGGGTCCAGCACCAGCGAGCTGGTCTTTGAGGATTGCGAGGTCCCGGAAGAAAACGTGCTGGGCGAGGTCGGTCGTGGGGTTACAGTGCTGATGAGCGGGCTCGACTTCGAACGGCTAGTGTTGACCGGCGGGCCGCTGGGCATTATGCAGTCCTGCCTGGATGCCGTGGTCCCCTACGTTCACCAGAGGGAGCAGTTTGGCCAGCCAATCGGCGAGTTCCAGCTGATACAGGCAAAGCTGGCCGACATGTACACCGCACTGTCCGCGTGCCAGGCCTACACCTACACAGTGGCCCGCGCCGCCGACCGCGGCCAGATTTCACGCAAGGACGCCGCCGGGTGCCTGCTGTATTCTGCCGAGAAAGCAACGCAGATGGCGCTGCAGGCCATCCAGGTGCTTGGTGGCAACGGCTACATCAACGAGTTTCCGGTCGGACGTTTGCTCCGCGACGCCAAGCTGTACGAGATTGGAGCGGGGACCAGTGAAATCAGGCGAATGCTCATCGGCAGAGAGTTATTCCGGGAGACGGCATGAATCGCTTTTATTCTCTGGCCCCATTCCTCGTGGCGGCATTGCTATTGGTGGCCGCCCTGGCTTGTTCGGGAGAGTCCACTGTTTCGCCATTGGAGACAGCTACATCCCCACCTCCGACGGCGACGCAGGAATCGACTGCATCTTCGACCGAGGATCCCACTCGTCAGCCGGAAAGCACACCGACCGAGACCGCAGTCGCCACTCCTTCGCCAACTGAAGAGGCACCCGGTTGGCCCTCTCCGCAGACCCCCCTCAACGCTGACGATCTGGGATTTCTGCCCGATGACCCGACAGAACTGATGAATTCAACTTTTGATGTAGCTCTGCTGGATGTTGGGCGAAAGATGGCCTATTCGCACAACGAAGCTTTCATCCCCGTGATAATGGAATTCATGCGGTTCCAGACCGACCAGGAATCGTTGTTGACGCTCTCATCGTTCCTGGTCCGGATTCGGGACAATATTCCCGAGGGGGAGTTTGCAGTGGTGCCCCAGGGACAAGAGAGATGGAGCTGGTGGGTGGAATGGCTGTCGGATAACCCCCAGGTCAACGCGCCGGAAGGGTACGACGGCTGGAAAGGGCAGTTGTTCGGCTTTATTGACCCGGCCATGGGCGAGTTTATGTATGACGGCGTTCCCACCAATATAAGGCTGGAGGAGATCGTGTGGGGTGGCGTGCGGCGCGACGGCATCCCGGACCTGCAATTCCCGCCGGTTGTCGCGCCCGAAGACGCGAGGTACCTCGACCCCAGCGACCGGGTGTTCGGACTGTCAATTAATGGCGAGCACCGCGCCTATCCCCTCAGGGTTCTCAACCCGCACGAGATGGCCAATGACACGTTGGGAGGGGTGCAATTCGCCCTGGCATATTGAACTCTCTGCGGTTCTGGAATCGTGTATTCCACTGAAATCAACGGCGAGAACACCGAATTCGGCACCTCCGGCATGCTCTTTCGCAGCAACAAGCTGATGTACGACCGAGTAACCGAGACCCTGTGGCACCAATTCCTGGGCGTTCCGGTGGTGGGGCCGCTGGCCGACAGCGGCATCCGGCTTGAAGTCATCCCCAATGTGCTGACCACCTGGGGTGAATGGTTGGCCCAGCACCCGGACACCAGCGTCATCAGCGACGAGACCGGCGTCTACCCGTCGGAATCGTATCTCCCCGAGGAAAATCCTCGCTCAATCTACTTTTCCTATCGGGCGGCCTCGGGAACCATGTTCCCCGTAGCCGGCATCGACGAGGCATTGCCTATCAAGCAGCGAATATTCGGCCTCGAATTCGCCGACATGGCCCGTGCCTACTCCTTCGACTCCCTGGCGCAGGCGCCGGTGCTCAACGACCACCTGGGAGGGCAGGACGTAGTCATCGTGACAGTGGCCACTGGCGGCAGCCGCGCCTACGACCGGCAGGGGCTAGAGTTCCAGTTGTCATCCGAGGGCATGCTGGAGAGCGACGACGGGCGGACATGGAGGGTATTCGAGGATGCCCTGGAGAATACACAGGACCCGTCCCAACGACTACCTCGTCTACCGTCTCGTGACGCATACTGGTTCGGTTGGCAGGCCTTCTATCCCGAGACCGAGCTGTTTTCGCCCTAATATTGTGAACTGTCTCAAAGCGATCAGGACCTTTGCAGGGTCCGGCGCCACCAATTTTGTCTGAATCAGGATTCTCGGGATTATAAGAAGAGCATGATTGGAGGACATCCTGAAAATCCCGGAATCATTATTCAGACAATGGCTTTGTAAGGGCCCTGCGCCTGGGCAGCGCCTCTCCCCATGGCCTGGTTTCTGGCCTACAATACGGGCGGCCAATGACGGCCACACTTTCGGAGGTGAACTATGCCCAGAAACACACCCACCCTGACTCTGGCAGAGGCGGAGGCCATCCTGGCAGGGGCCAAAGCCAAAGTGCTGGAATTGGGAGTCAATATGAGCATTTCGGTGGTGGACCCCCGGGGAGACCTGATCACCATGATGCGCAGCGACGGAGCTTCGTGGCGCACGCCGGCCATCTCGCGGGCCAAGGCCGTGGCTGCGTCCTGTTTCGGCCGGGCCAGCGGCGAACTGACCGAGAATGCCCAGGCCCCGGTATTCCGCGGCCTGATGGCCATGGAAGGCGGGCACATGATCCCCGGCCAGGGGGCCCTGCCTGTGTTCAGGGACGGGGAGCTGGTGGGGGGCGTCGGCGGCAGCGGCGGCAGCGCGCAGGAAGATGAAGACTGCTCCCGCGCAGGCATCGAAGGCGCCGGTTTCTCAGCTACTGCGTAAGGAAATACAAAAGACAGGAAACGTTACAGGGGCGCACGGTTGTGCGCCCCTGTGTTCTTCTGTCCCTAGTTTCGGCTTCTTACCGCTTTTGGTACACCTGGAAGCGGTGGCGGTTGGTCTCTACCACGTACAGCCGCCCCTCATGGTCGAGGGAGACTGCCACGGGCCCCCAGAAGTACGGTTCAGTCTGGGACGACACGTGGTAGGGGGCGTTCAGGTGAGGCGGCAACTGTGGAGTCAGATTTGAGCGGTCTCTCTCTACCTTCTCCTCCGGGTTGGCCGCAAAATAGTCCATCGCCCACTTGGAATCCGTGGCCTGGCCTTTCAACAGCAGCTGGAACTGTCCATCAGGGTCCAGCACCTGCACCCGTTCGTTGCCCCAGTCAGACACGTACATGTAGCCTTCGTCGTCAACGGCAACGCTGGTGGGTCGCTGAAATTGCCCCTCGCCTTGCCCTGACGAGCCAAAGGCAGCCAGGAATTCACCGTCGGCGGTGAATTTCTGGATCCGGTCGTTGCGCCAGTCGGCCACGTAGACGTTGCCTGACCTGTCGGTAGCCACGCCCCAGGCCAGGTTGAACTGCCCTGGCCCGCTGCCCTGAGAACCCCACTTGCCGACGAATGCCCCGTCTGCTGTGAACCTCTGCACCCGGGCGTTGTGCTGCTCGACGACGTAGATGGTTCCGTCGGGGCCGGCGGCGATACCAGCCGGTCCGTTCAGCTCTCCGTCGCCACTGCCCCTGCTGCCCCACTTGCGGAGGAACTCCCCATCGCGGTCAAAAACGGTGACTCGTTGATTCACCTCATCGGTGATGTACAGCTGTTCCTCACCGTCGAATGCCATGCAGACCGGCCAGCGGAATTGCGTGTCTCCGGTGCCAGCCCCATCGCCGAATTCGTACAGGTAGTCTTCGTCGAAATTGCAGACTCCCACCCGGATGGCCGAGGCCCTGGCCGGGTCGCACCTGTTGAGCACAAAAATGCGCCCGTCGCGACTGACAGCCAAATCGTAGGGGTTGGCATACCCCCTGCCGTTCAGGCCGTTATTCACGATGCCTATGGTTTTTACGTATTCCAGCGTTATGCTGGGCGATTGCGTTTGAGTGGTCATTGCCTTCACCAAACTCCCTCCCTGGTGGAGGGAGGGAGTCATCTCGCTAGGTTAATGTACGGTTACGCCAACTGGTACTCGCGGGTGGCGGCGATCAGGCGAAGCATATTGCCCACCCGACGCTCCGACTCGTCCCCAGGCTGCCGTTCTCGCAGATCGAGTTCGCCCTGACGGGAAGCGAAGTCAACGAGAACCGATCGGGTGTCATCGGCGACATCGATTGGTCCCAGCAGGTCGACACACCCATCGGCGAATTGCTCGGGGGACAGGACACCGTCACCGGTGGCGGCCAGGCGGTCGATGATGGCGCGAATGCCGGGGTTGTTGACGTCCGACAACTCCTTGGCGGCGAAGTTGACCCGCTCCACCAGGGAGCCACTGTCGATCCACTCCGTCCCCTCGTGCCAGCCTTCCACCGTGGGCGGCTGCAGCAGGCCCTGGCCCATGTAGAGCATATTGTTGGAGACCCGCTCGATTCCGAGTTCCGGCGTCTGGTGGCTGCCGGCCGTGCGGATGGCCCCAACGACCATTTCCACCGGACCCTTGACCCGGGCGAACCTGGACTCGTTTGACTTGAAGTACTCCGAGTTGAAGAGCGTGCGCAGCACGTTCTTGACCTGATATCCCGACTCGAAGTATGTCTCCTTCATTGCATCGATGCACCGCTGTCCCTGATCACTGACCTCGTCGGCGGCAAAGAACTGGAACAGTCGCGTGCAGATGAAATCGGCGGTGGCATCCTGTTTCGCAATGATATTTACAATGTCTTCGCCGTTAAAGTTCCCCGTCTCGCCCAGGAAGGTCTTCTGTCCGTCGTCGTGGTCTTCCTCGCGATAGTCGAAGTGCCACGCAATACGGCTGTAGGGCCAGATGGAGTCCTTATAGGCACGAACCGACATGTACTCCGCGTTGCCGAGCGTCCACCCGGTGAATGCCCGGGCGCATTCCTTGATGTCATCCTCTGTGTAGTTGCCTATGCCCATCGAGAAGAGCTCCAGCAACTCGCGGCCGTAGTTTTCGTTGATGGCGTCGCCATGATTGTCCTGGTTGTCCAGCCACACCAGCATCGCCGGATCCCTGGATATCTCAACGAGCAGTTCGTCAAAGGCGCCAAGCCCGTTGCGGCGGAACATGTCGACCTGGTTCAACTGCGAGCGGGCCTGGTTCAGCTTGGTGTACCCGGTGGCGAACAGCCCGTGCCAGAAGAGCGCCATCTTCTCTTCCAATGGACTCTCGGTGGAGATCATGCGGTACATCCAATAAGCGGCGGAGCCGGCGAGGTCGCGCAGTTCCGATTGCTCAGCGTGGTACCGCCGGATGATGTCGTCGGGCATGTTGTTGGGGTTGGAGGTGTCCAGCAACTCCTCCACCGTGGCCTCGTAGCCCTGCTCGACACAACGCTCCAGTTCATCACGGCTGGAGCCGAAACCGGCCCGTCGCATCAGGTGGGCCATCAGGGCAATATTGCTTTCGCTCATTTCAGTCCTCGCGCTCAGGGTTCTGGTTCTGGTTGAAAAAGTTTTGGGAAAACTATCCTTTAGGATTCAGTGTTTTGGCCGTGTCCGTCTTGATTCAGGGAGGGCGGCGCCTCTGTAAACGGTTGACCGGAGCCTTCCGCATCCAGCCTCCGCTGATTCCAAGATTCCCACCTAGCCTGATTTCGGGCAACGGCCCTTTCGGTCCGCTTCCTTCGGTAATCTTCGTAAAGTAGCGTCAAAATCATAACAATATCCACCGCAACGACACTGTCATCCGCGACCACTCCGATGCCCGGCGCCGCGTCCCTTCCTATGGCAAATATCGTCTCCGGCCATGTATCGCCCGTTATGGAGAATACCTCGTACCAGATAGCCAGGCCGATGAGGGCCGCTGTCTGGAGGGAAAAGATGGCGAAGAATAGCTTGCGCCATCTCTCCGGTACGCTCCATATTGATACCCGCCGTTCCGGGTCAGGCGTTGACATCTGGGTGCTGGTTGTTAATTTGCCGCCGCGTTAGTTGCGGAACAGGTCGAACTGCTCGAACTGACCGTTCACGATGGGATCTGGATCCAGTTCCAGCCATTTGTCCAGAATCGGGGCATACGTGGAACGGAAGTCGTTGTTGGGTCGCAAATCGCCGTTGATCTGCTCGGCCTCGTGCAGCGACGGATACTCGCCGTACAGCCCACCGTTTACTGAGCCACCGATCAGGAACGCAACACCGCCGGAACCGTGGTCGCTGCCGGTGCCGTTGTCCTTGATGCGGCGTCCGAACTCGGAAAAGATCAGCACCGCGGCGTCGTCTTCGCGCCCGTGCTCCTTGAGGTCCTCCATCAGGCTCCCCACTGACCCTGCCACGTCGTTCCACAGCTGGGCGTGAGTGGGCAGCTCACCGGAGTGAGT
Organism: Dehalococcoidia bacterium; assembly: GCA_963664175.2. Taxonomy (GTDB): domain Bacteria; phylum Chloroflexota; class Dehalococcoidia; order Lucifugimonadales; family UBA3495; genus VXOI01. The sequence continues at coordinate 27,272 of CAXXOI010000055.1, read as the reverse complement.
GTCGAAGCTGCCGTGCTGGGTATAGTAGACCTTCGTGCCCAGGTTAGCCAAAAAGACCTGGGCGATGCTCTTCACGTTCTTGGACAATGAATCGCTGCGGTATTCGACAGAGGACGAATACTGCTCGGGGGCGGTGCGCAGGATGTCGGCGCCTACATAGGCGTCCTGCCCGGTCTTGCTGAGCAGCGACATCACCGGGTCGCGCCCCGCGACGTTGCCGTACATCCGCGAGAAGGCCTCGAGGGTGAACATCCGCAGTTCCTCATCCTCGATGTCCGGGAAGAGACCGTAGGTCGCCAGGTCACCCACCGAGGCTACGGAGACGCCGGGGCAGCCCAGCGCCCGGGGCAGGCCGCGACCAAAGTTAACGGCGGTCAGCACGTTCTCGCCCTGCGGGTCCATTTCCCGGACGGCCCGGCCCAGCCAGCCCTCGGTGCCGATGGCATCGGGTTCGGCGGTGTGCCAGATATCCATGGAGCGGAAGTGGGAGCGGTTCGGGTTCTCGTAGCCGATGCCCTGGATCACGGCCACCTTGCCCTCGTCCCACAGCGCCTTCATCGGGGCCATGCTGGGGTTGAATGCGATCTCGTCGTTGAGTGGCAGCACTCTATCCTGGGGGATATGCACCGTGGAGCGGGAATCGTAGTACTCTCCCCTGCCGTACGGCACGACCGTGTTCAGGCCGTCATTCCCACCAGAGAGCTGGATGACTATCAGTCCTTTTTCGCGCTTATTGCTCGTCATTTGCCGAATCCTTGCAATGGCTTTTGGAGTGCCTTAAATGTACTATGCCGGCCCGCGTCGGGCAAGTTGCGAGGTATCCGAATTGGTAGGAACCCTCGGGGCGTCACGTCGCTCCGTCTCACTCACACGCTGACGCTGAACACCCTGATGGCCTCGCGTCGCAATTCGGCGTGGAAGTCGGGGTGAGCGATGGCGATGAGCTCCTGCGCTCTTTCCCGGAGCGATTTGCCCCGCAGGTGCGCGATGCCGTGCTCGGTGACCACGTAGTCGACCAGCGTGCGAGGAACCGTAACGGCTGCGCCTCCCGGGAGCGTTGGGACGATTCGGGACACGCGTTCTCCCTCCACCAGACTGGTGGAGGGCAGCACGGTGACGGAGCGCCCGCCCCTGGAGTAGTTGGCGGCGATGGAGAAGGCGGTCTGGCCTCCCACACCGCTCCAGATCATGCTGCCGATGGTCTCGGCGGCCACCTGCCCGGTGAGGTCGATCTGGAGGGCGTTGTTGATGGCCACCAGGTTGTCCTGCTGCATCAGGTAGCGGACATCGTCGACGTATCCAAACTCGTACAACTCATACATTGGGTTGCCGTCGATTAAGGACAGTTCATCCTCCGGCACCAGCGCGATACTGCCCACGACCTTGCCCTGGTGTCGGGTCTTGTACTTGCCGGTAATCACGCCCTGCCGCACCAACTCGGCGATGCCGCCGGTGATGATCTCCGTCTGGATCCCAAGGTCACCCTTTTCCCCGAGGAACGCGCCCATGGCCGATGCAACCGTCCCGATGCCGATCTGGACGGTGTCGCGGTCCTTGACCAGTTCCGATGCCACCAGTGTCCCGATCACCTCCGTGACCATATTCTCCTCGTCCGAACGAGGAGCCACCGGCAGCGCCCCCGTGGGCGCGGCGGCCTCGCAGAGCCGGTCCAGCTGCGAGACGTGGACGTAGTTGTCTCCGCCGGTCCGGATGAAGTTTTCGTGGACCTCACCGATGACCGTGGTGGCGCTTCTGCAAAAGGTCGGAGAGAAGAAGACGCCCGGGCCAAAGCTGCAATAACCATGTTGATCAGGAGGCGAGACCGGCACCAGGTAAACGTCCGGCTGGGCCACGAAGCCGTCGGGCGGCAGGTCAGCGCGCCAGCGTGCGACCGGACGGTATTCCACCCTGCCGGCATTGGCCATCTGCCGGTCAGCCGGTGTCGCGTACAGGTCATTCAGCGTAAACGAGCCCTCGTCGTCCGGCTGCACCCAGGGGAAAAGGGGCGCGGGATGGTCAATCCGAACGTCACTCAGCTCGGAGCGTCTTTCGTACAGGGCCTGGCACAGAGTGAATGGCGTGCAGTTGATGGCGGAGATGGCCACGACGTCTCCGGATTCTACTGCCTGCACCGCCTCGACCGGGCTCATCAGCTTGTCGGACACCATGCTTCGCCAACTCATCGCCCTTCGCCTCCTTTCGGCCGGTTCTGCCAGCCATTTGGGTCGCATAGGCACCGGGACACGACGTTCATTATGAGAAATATTCGGTTTACAAGGGGAACATAATACGGATATGATAATAAATCAAATTCCCCAGCCCTAGGGGAGGGAAGCTCTATGGTTACTGCACCCGAGAATTCCCACGTCGTCCATTCCGAGTACGATGTCATCTTCCTGCACGATCAGGAGGTGCAGAAAGACGACCTGCGCCGGCTGTACGAGAACGCCAAGCGGGACCAGTGGAACGCCTCCACCTATATCGACTGGGCCAAGCCAGTGGATTTGGAGCAGGGATTCATCGCCGACGAGCTGATCGACATCTATGACTCGCCCTACTGGCACAAGATGAACGCCAAGGAAAGGCAGGAAATGAACCGCCTCTTTTCGGCCTGGCGGCTCAGTCAACTGTTCCACGGCGAACACGCGGCGGTGCTGGTCTGCTCCCAGTTGGCCAACGTGCTGCCCGACTCCGACACCAAGTTCTTTATGTCCACCCAGGTCATGGACGAGGCGCGGCACACCGAGTTCTTCCAGCGCTATCTGCACGGGCGGGTCGGGCAGGTCTATGAGCAATCCGACGTGGGGCGCGAGCTGTTCGACTACATCCTGAGCGACCCCCGCTGGTACATCAAGGTCATCGGCCTGCAGCTGGTCGGTGAGACCTTCGCAGTGGCCCTGTTCAAAATGCTGGCGGAAACGGCCAAAGACGACCTGCTGCGCGACGGCTGCAAGCTGATCCTTCGTGACGAGTCCCGGCATATGGGCTTCGGGATGCTCAGCCTACCCGAGCAGGTGCAACAGCTTTCGCCGAAAGAGCGGGAGGAGATGGAGGACTTCACCATCCACTTCCTTCGCAACACCCTGACCGGCGGGTTCCCGAGGGAAGCCTACCTCGATATGGGCTTCAACAATCACGAGATCGACGACATTCGCAAGATGCGCCGCGACCGGGCACAGAGCAGCGACTTCATCATGTTCCGACAGCTGTTCAAGCACGAGATGCACAACACGCTGGTGAACAACCTGTTCAAGTGTGGCGTGCTCAGCGAGAGCGTCCGGGAGCGCCTCGAGAACGAGCTGCGCGTCGACGTCGCGGGCAACCTGCCGGGGGACGAGTAGGTATTGAACTGATGGCCGAGGAAATCACTCTGACTGTGGACTCCGAGGTAGCACGGGCCTATAACTCGGCTTCGCCTGAGGAAAAGCGTAAGCTTGACCTGTTGGTCAGTTTGAGTTTGCGTGAGGCGACCTCCAGCGAGAGGTCGCTCCAAGAGGTCATGCTGGAAATAAGCGAGAAGGCCCGGTCTCGTGGACTTACGCCGGAAATCTTGCAGGCTATCCTCGAGGAGGCGTGAGCCGTTACGTTTTCGATACCAACGCTATCGTCAGCGCTCTCCTATTCAGTGACTCAGTACCGGCCACCGCTTTCTCCAAAGCGCTAAATGAAGGAACAATACTGGCCTCGATATCATTAGTGGAAGAACTCAGGGACGTGCTGGCAAGGCCGAGGTTTGACGCTTACGTTTCCTACCCCGAACGCATTGCCTTTATTCAGGCTTTTGTAGCCGAAACCGAACTGGTTACTGTCAATGAGGCCATTCAAGTATGTCGTGACCCTAAGGATGACAGGGTTCTCGAGGCTGCGGTCAACGGCCAAGCGGAGTTCATAGTGACGGGCGATAGCGATCTCCTGGTGCATAAGCCGTTTCGTGGAATAGCAATTCTCCCACCAGCTCAGTTCCTTGATCTATCCTCCTAGCCTCGAGCTAATTTCCAGGGCGTTTCCACAGTCCATCAATCGAATTAAGGATGGTCAGCAATGCACGTAGGCATGTCCACGGTGTTCCAGAACCCCGACAAGGGATTGACCGACTACGAGGTCTATCGCAACGAGCTTCGCCTGGCTGACCTGGCCGAACCGCTGGGCTACGAGTCGATCTGGGGCGTGGAACACCACTTCACCGACTACACCATGTGCCCCGACGTGCTGCAGTTCCTGTCGTACATGGCGGGCAGGACCGAGCGCGCCAAGCTGGGGTCGATGGTGGTGGTGCTGCCCTGGCACGACCCGGTGCGGGTGGCCGAGGAGTTCGTGATGCTGGACAACCTCAGCGACGGTCGCGTGGTTGTCGGAGTCGGACGAGGCCTGGCCCGGGTGGAATACGAGGGGTTCCGGCTGGATATGAACCAGTCCCGGACCCGGTTCAACGAGTCTGCGGAGTTGCTGGTCAACGCGCTGGAGCAGGGCTTCGCCGAGTTCGACGGTGAACTGGTGCAGCAGCCACGGGTCGAGATTCGCCCCAACCCGTTCAAGACCTTCGAGGGGCGCACTTACGCCGCCGCCATATCCCCAGAGTCGAGCATCATACTGGCCAAGCTGGGCGTTGGCGTGCTCATAATCCCGCAAAAGCCGTGGAGCGACGTCCAGGACGAACTGGCCTCCTACCGCGCGACCTACCAGGAGGTGAACGAGGGCGAACCACCCGCGCCCGTGGTGGTCACCTTCGCCTTCTGCGACAACGACGAGGAACGCGCTGCTGAGATGTCCCGCAAGTACGTTGGCGGATACTGGGAATCGGTGATGAAGCACTACGAGTTTCGCAGCGATCACCTGAAGAACACGCGGGGCTACGAGTACTACGGCGGGTTCACCGACAAGATCAACACTTACGGCGACCGCAACGTGGTGGACTTTTTCGTCAGCCTGCAGGTGACGGGCACGCCGGAGCAGTGCTACCAGAAGGTGATGGACATCTACGGCTACACCGGCACCGACTCGCTGGTGGCTTCCTTCAGCTACGGCGGTATGCCGTACGAGGACGCCGAGGCCAGCATGCGCTTGTTCGCCTCCGAGGTGTTGCCGGAGCTCAAGAAGTTCGAGCCCGCTCCCAGCTGGGGCTGATCGACCCACACAGCTGCCTTATATCTGATACCAGAAAAGAGACAGGGGCGGACATCAATATCCGTCCCTTAATTTCGTATACCATTCCATGAAGGGTCCGCCACGGGGGACAACCAGTACGCCCTCACCCTGGCCCTCTCCCAGTGGGAGAGGGGACTGTCAGAAGTTCCTTATTCGCCGTGGTACCGGGTGGACTCCTTGGTGACCTCACCACGCGGCCGCCACGCGAACCTTTCGGCGTAGCGGTTCGGCTTCCCCTCCACCACATCGGCCGTGACCCCGCCCAATGCCGGAGTGAACTTGAAGGCATGCCCGCTGCCGCCGGTGGAGATCACTAGACCCTCGATCTCCGGGTGCCGGGTGATGTAGAAATCGCCGTCCCAGGTGTCGTTGTAGAAACAGGCCCGGCTGCCTGCGAGGGGTGCGTTGGCCAGCTCGGGCACCGAGAGGGCCAGGAATCGCCGGCTGGACTCGACAACGGCAGGGTCTGCGTCCCGGGGCGCGTCGGCGTCGACCAGCCGCCCCGGCCCGTGATTGGCCAGCTTGACCACTCCCTCCGAGTTGACCGGAAAGCCGTACCAGCCCGTCCGGGGAATGTCGGCGCCCCAGGGCGGGAAGTGCGGAGGGCTGAACCGTTCGGGCAAGGTGGGCCTGAGGTAAACCAGAGTCTGGGCCACAGGGTTCATCATTTCCGCCAGCTCCGGGACCAGTCGCGCGGTCCACACCCCTGCGGCCACCACGATGCAGTCCGCCCTGACTTCGTTGCCGTCAAGGGAGCGGAGTCCCACCGCTCGTCCCTCTTCGACAATCACGGATTCAACGCTGAACCCGGCGCGTATCTCGACTCCCGCCTTGGCGGACTCTGCAGCCAGGAACGACACGGTCTCTCCCGCCTCGCCCCAGCCGCCGCGAGGGTTGAAGTAGCCGTCGGTGTAATGCTGGCCGTTCCACAGGGGATAGCGCTCGGCGACGGTCTCGGAGTTGAGCCGTTGCAGCGGCCAACCGGCATCGGTGAGCAGGTCGTAGGACTGGCGTTCCACCGCTGGTAGCTCCAACGGATTGCTGGTGAGCACCAGGAACCCGTCCTCGTGGTACAGGGGCTTTCCCCGCCACTCGTTCCAGACGTGCCAGCCCTCGATGGCCTCGGCGCCGAGGTCGCTGTACAGCCTGTCGTCGCCGTAGTCCATCCGGATCATCCGGGACACGTCATTGGAGGCGGCCAGCGGATGAGGCACGGGACCGGGATCCACGACGGTAACTGCGAATCCCCGGCCTCGGAGTTCCAGGGCGGCGGACAACCCGAAGATACCTGCGCCCGCGATGACAATGGATTGTTGAGTAGTCACAGAGGATTTCACTCCCACTTCTTCGACAAGCTCGGGACAGGCCTAGCCCTCCCCCAAGGGGGAGGGAATTTACGGTCTAGCGGCCCACGGCCTCGATTATTGTTTTGAGTTCATCGACGCTCAGATCTCCGAACTTGCGCCAGCCGCCGATGAGATACGTCGGGGTGCCGCCGATGCCGCTGGCCCGGGCCGTTTCGTTGGACTCCAGCACCGCGTTCCTGTAGTGGCCGGACTCCAGGCGATCACCCAACTCTGCCACGTCGAGACCGGCCTTCTCCGCCAGTCCCTTGACCACATCGAGGCTGCCCAGGTCGGCGCTCTCCTCCCAGTAGGCAGCAGCGGCCACGTGATGGAACCGGTCGTCCAGACCCTGTTCCTTGGCATAGAGGGTGGCCTCATGGACGTACAGCGTGTTGGGAGACCACTGGGGTCGCCGCATCACCAGGCCGGCACCACGGGCGCGCTCCTGCATGTGCTGCGCCAACTCAGTCTCGGTTTCGCCGTCGAACAGGCGGCGCGGCTGACCCTCAGGAGGACAGTCGGGACGCAGCAGGAACGGCCTGCGGTCTATGTTGATGTTCAGGTCCCTGGCAACAATGTCGAGCCTGCCCAGGCCCACGTAGCAGAAGGGTCAAGTGTAGTCCTGCCAAATGGTGACCTCGACGGGATTGCTGGTAGCCATACTTTTCTTCCTGTTCAAGTGGATTTTACGCAGATGGCGGAATGGTCTGAATCAGGATTTACCGGATTTTAGGATTTCCAAGATTGCTCCAATTGAGTGAATCCTGAAAATCCTGATTCAAACAAACAAAGACCTTTAGTCGTCGGCGGGGGCGGGGACGGCGGCATCGGCGAAGGCGGCGCGAAGGGCTGCGGTGGCCTCCTCCATCACCTGTCCGCTCTTGTCCATGATGCCCACCATGCCGAAGAAGCCGTGGATCATGCCGTCATACCGGGTGATGGTGGTCGGCACCCCGGCCTCCTGCAGGCGGCGGCCGTAAGCCTCCCCCTCGTCGCGCAGCGGGTCGAACTCGGCAGTGATGACCAGCGCGGACGGCTGCCCGGCCAGGCTCGCGGCCTTCATCGGCGCGGCGTAAGGGTTATCGGCGTCGGCAGAGTCGGCCAGGTAGGCATCCCAGTACCAGATCATGGCGTCGCGGGCCAGCAGGAAGCCCTCGGCGTTCTGAGAGTAGGACGGCGTATTGTAGTTGCGCTCGGTGACCGGGTACACCAGCAACTGATGGGCGATGGCGGGTCCACCCCGGTCGGCAGCCATGAGCGAGATGGCGGCAGCCAGGTTGCCACCGGCGCTGTCACCGCCCACGGCCAGCCGGGAGGCGTCGGCGTTCAGGCTGGCAGCGTTGTTGACGGCCCATACCGTGGCGGCGTAGCAGTCCTCGGCAGGGCCGGGGAACTTGGTCTCGGGGGCCAGCCGGTAGTCCACCGACACCACGACGCTGCCGGAACCCTTGCAGAGGTGCCGAGCCGTGCCGTCGGCGGATTCCAGGTCACCGATGACCCAGCCACCGCCGTGGTACCAGGCCAGGATCGGGAAGGGGCCGTCGCCCTCCGGCGTGTAGATGCGTACCGGAACGTCGCCGTCGGGGCCAGGTATGCTGCGGTCCTCAACCCTGGCAACCTCGGGGCCAGCGGGTCGGGGACGGGCCGCGGCGTTGGTGCGCGCCACATCCGGCGACACCTCCCACACTGGCGGCAGTCCCAGGGAGTTCACCGTGTTGATTACTGCTTGGGCTTGCGGGTCCAGTGGCATGATGTACCTCCATCTTTCACTGAATGTTTTTCGGAGTCTAGTTTTTCGGAGTCTAATTGGTCAGTTGGGTATCCAGGCCATGCCGCGAATCTCGCTGAACTCGCGGGGCAGCTTGACCCACCAGTCCCCGCCGTCTGCGGTGGCGTAGATCTGGCCGTAGTGGCTGCAGCACAGGATGAAGTCGGGGTCGGAGGAGTGCGTCGCGAAGGCCCACATGGGCGTGTTGGGATCCTGGGGCATCTTCAGCGATTCCCAGCTCTGGCCACGATCGGTGGAGCGTTGGACGGCCCCTGTCACCCCGAACGGCGAGTCGCCGGTGGCAACCAGCAGGGTGTTGGGATCGTCGGCCTTCACGGTGATGCCCCGGCAGTATCGCAGGGGGAAGGAATCGCGGACGCCCAGACCCTGCCAGCTCTCGCCCGTGTCAGTACTGGCGAAGACTTCGCCCGGCGTGCTGGTGAAAACGGCTACGTCGGCACCCACGCTCACTGTCATACCGTGGATGTCGGGGTCGTTCAGGCCGCCGTTGATGCGCGTCCAGGTATCTCCGCCGTCCAGGCTGCGGCGAACTCCGTCGACCTCCACTCCGGCCCATACGACCTGCGGATTGCTTGGATCAACCTCCAGCGCCGTGACGCGCGGGACGCGGACATTCGGGCATTCCTCGGCCATGTCAACTGGCAGCTGCTCCCAGCTGGCGCCGCCGTCGGTCGAGCGGAACAGCGCCGAGGGGCTGGTCCCGGCAAAAATGACCGAAGGATCCGACGGGCTCACGGCGATGTTCCAGACGTGCAAATCATTCATCGGGGAATCCAGGCGCTGAAAGGCCTTGCCCCGGTCGGTGCTGCGGAAAATGCCCTCGTCGGTGCCGGCGTATACGACCGCCGGGTCGGTGGGGTCGACCTTGAGACCGAAGACCTTCATATCGCCCCAGATGCCGCCCGCTCTGCCGTAGTTCCGGCCGCCGTCGTGGCTGACCCAGAGGCCCGCGCCTATGGTACCCACCAGGATGGAAATATCCTTCGCCATAGCACACCTCGAACTCGCTGTGCAGAATCATTTTCCTTTGGAGATGGCTAATGATAGCAGACTGGCAGACGAGCGGCTAACGGGTTCAGGGGAATCGGTGGGTCATTCGATTCTCCCCTCTCTTGGGGAGAGGGGTAGGGATCCTGGTTTCCGGCGGTTACAAAAACGACCGGGTAACGCCCTCACCCCAGCAGAGCGAAATCCTTGTATTGATGGTTACCATTGGCTGTAACGACCCGGGCGCCCACAAGGGGCGCCCCTACGGGGACTGCTCCTGACTGGTAGGGGCAACCCTTGTGGTTGCCCTCGTTGCCCATCACTCAAAAGCCGGTGGTCTAATAACCCTCTTCCGCCAGGAAAGAAGAGGATTCTTAGGGTTATTCCTCAGTCCGTCGACAGGATGATCTTGCCGAAATTGGTGTTGCCCTCCATAAGCCGGTGCGCTCCGGCGGCGTCCTCCAGCGGGTAGACGCTGTCGACGACCGGCTTTATGGCCCCCGATGCGATGAGTGGCAGGACGTGGCGCTTAATCTGGTTGGTGAGGGCGATTTTCTCCTCGATGGGCCGAGCGCGCAGCACCGTGCCATTGACCCTCAGGCGCTTGAACATCATCGGTCCCAGGTTGATCTGCACTGCTCCGCCTCCCATGGTGCCTACCAGCACCAAGCGCCCTCGGAGGGCCAGGGACGCCACGTTGCGGTCCCAGTAGTCGGCGCCGATGACGTCCAGCAGCACGTTGACCCCAGCGCCACCGGTGTGTTCGCGCACGACCTCGCGGAAATCCTGCTCGCGGTAGTTGATGCCCACGTCCATTCCCAGCTCTTTCGCGCCCTGCAGCTTGTCCGCGCTGCCCGCGGTGCCGAACACATAGGCGCCAGCATTGTGGGCCAACTGGACCGCCGCCGTCCCGACGCCGCTGCCCGCCGCGTGGATCAGCACCGACTCACCCATGGACAGCTCGCAGTGGTTGAACAGCGCATCGTAGGCCGTGAAGAACACCTCGGGCACCGCTGCTGCCTGTACGAAATCGAGGTTGTCGGGGATGCGCATCGCCATCCGCGAGTGGGTGACCACCCGGGATGCGTACCCGCCACCGCCTAGCAGTCCGAAGACGCGATCCCCGGGGGACAGGTCGCTAACGTTGGCGCCGGCCTCTGCCACAACGCCTGAGAACTCAAGGCCGGGAATGTCGTCCGGGCTGCCCGGGGGCGCGGGGTAGCCGCCCTGGCGCTGCAGGGTGTCGGCGCGGTTTAGCGCCGATGCCTTGATGTCAACGAGAACATCATCGGGGCCCGGAACCGGGTCCGGTAATTCCTGAACTTTGAGTACCTCGGGCCCGCCCGGCTCAGTGATCACAGCAGCGCGCATAGGTCAGTTGACTCCCTCGTAGAATGGCTTCCAGTCTAACACTAGTGGTGCGAATTTTTTCTAGTGATGGGTAGCCTTGGCTGTAGCGATCAGGGCGCCCACACGGGGCGCGCCTACGGGACTGCCTCTGACAAGTAGGGGCAACCACAAGGGTTGCCCTCGTTGTGCCCATCGTTTCAGAGCAGTTGCTCTACTAGCACAAGAAAACGGCCCCGATTGGTATCGGGGCCGTTGAGATTCCTGCGCTGGTGAGACTACTTGCCGTTGCTGCGGGTGGCCACGTATTCCTCGGCCAGGCGGCGGCCGGTTTCCCGCATCAGCTTCTCGTCTTCCTCGGGAGTCGCTGCCGGGGGAGCGTAGACCACTGTGTCATTGCAGTAGGTGGGGAAATGCTCGCCCTCCAGCTGTGCGTGGGAGCCGCCTATCTCCTCACCGTTCTGGACCGCGCGGATGCCCCGGCGAACCTGCCGGCGGAACATGGTGATGCCCCGGTCGGTGGCGCCCAGATGCTCCATGCCATGGACGGCGATGGGACGCTGGGATATCTGCGCCTCGTAGTCGCCGGGCTGCAGCTGCTGCTCGCGGGGGTCGTCGGATATGGGGAGTTGGGCAGGCAGCATCTGGTTGCGGTCTATCCACCACGCCGGTTCCTTTTCCTCAGACTCCGAGATGTGGCGGAGCTCCAGGAGCATGGTGCTGTCATTATCCCTCGGCACAATCCAGCGGGTCATCATCGGGCCATCGAACCCGTGAACGTCCCTGCCGTCCTCCCAGATGGGCGCCACCTGCTGAAGGTTGGGCAGCACGTTCTCAACAGAGCGCACCCAGATGTTGTCCCCCACGCGCCGGGTGGCAATGTAGATGATCCCGGCGGGGGTCTCCATGAAGTCCAAGTTGGGAACCACGCCGAACTCGTCAGTGAACTGCGAACCGCTGACGATGGTGTGCAGGAACGAGGTATGGACCGGGTCCATGGCGTTCTCGAGGACCTGCAGATAGTTGCAGGGGTAGTCGTAGCGCTGCCCCGGGATCAATCGGTAGCCGTCGCGGTCAAAGCTGTCGGGAATGGGGAAAGGCGGCATCTGGTCCGGGGGACCCATATAGGCGAAGATCGTGCCGCAGAACTCGTTCACCGGGTAGGCGCCATGGCACAGCCGATCTTTGAAAGTCGACCCGGCCGGTTCTCCCGGCGTCTCCAGGATGGTGCCGTCAACGTCGAACAGCCAGCCGTGGTAGCAGCAGCGGATGCCCCGCTCGGACACCAGGCCGAACTCCAGCGACGTGCCACGATGCGGGCAGTGGGCTTCGACAAGGCCAATCCGGCCGCTGAAGTCGCGGAAGGCCACCAGCTCCTCGCCCAGAATTTTGAGCCCGACCGGAGTGTCTCCCAGCTCATCGGCGTAGCAGACCGGCTGCCAGAAGCGGCGCAGGTACTCGCCGGCTGGGGTGCCTGGGCCGACGTGCGTCAGCTCATCGTCTTCCTTGGGGACCTGCGAGTGGTAATAGCCACCGTATTTCGTGGAAAGAAAAGGAGCGCGGGTGGTTGCCATGGTCCTCCTCCATTCCCTGTTGGCTTACGCTCCAACCCTCGGGCCGAGCGACCGTTTATGGTTGGGCGGGATTATAAATATCGCGCCACACGTGGTCAACAAAACTATGCGGGGGCCGCCTCATTCTGTGCCCCTTCGATGCGACGCATCAGGTCCATAACCATCGGCATGGCAGGGCCGTAGCGGTCGGCATCGTCGATGGCATAGCCCTTGTGGTAACTGGCGCGGAAAGCCGACAACGGGCTGCCCGCACCGGTCACAGCTGACGACTTGCCATCATCCTCCGGCTCGTCCCAGTGGCCACCGTGGATCAGCGACGGCAGGGACTCGGGGTCGCGGAACACGTTCATCGGGTCTCCGCCGTCCTCGACGATGCGCATCTGCTCCTCGAACTGTCGGCGCATAAACACGATGGGCAGGTCGGTGCGTCCCAGGTGCTCCTGCGTCCGGTCGGTGATCGGCCCCTGGGAAATCCAGGCGTGAGCGTCCTGCGCCAGCACGAAATCCAGGATCGGCTTCCCGTCGTCATCGAACAGGGGAACATCGTAGTAGGGGATGGTTTCCTGGACCGGGGCGGGAACCTCCCCGGGCGCCATGTAGCAGCCGTAGTTGATGTGATAGGTGTTGGTGTCGTCCACGGGAACCCGGATCTGGAACTCTTGCCGCACCATTCCAGGGCCCCCCGTCTGGGTGTAGAAAGGAAAGACGACGGTGGCGTGGCGGGACTTGTGGTCGCGGTCGGCGCCCAACTCCTTGGAGTAAATGATGCCCTTCTCCATCCCGTAGCGAGTCGGGTCAACGTACAGGGACTCGATGCCGATGCCGGTCTGCATCCGGGCATACAGGGTGTGCATCTGCCCGTCGGCGGCTCGTTCCTCCAGCTTTCCCTGCTTGCGCAACACATACTCGAACAGGTTGCCGTGGAGGTAAACGCTGTGGGTCGGATCACCGGTGTTCTCGTGGCACTGCAGCCAGTTGCAGCTCAGGTTCATGATGCCGATCTGCCGGAGGGAGTTGGGCATCACGAACAGGTCCCACGGCGGCAGGAGCGGGGTTGGCTCTGGCCCCATATAGGCCCAGACGAGGCCACCCATTTCCTGCACCGGGTAGCCCTTGATGCGAATGCGGTCCTTGAAGGGATCGTGGGCAGCCTCCAGTGGTGTCTCGATGCACTGCCCGGCCGGGTTGAACATCCAGCCGTGGTAGCAGCAGCGCAGGCCGCCAACGTCGGGGATGCCGTACCTCATCTCGGTCATGCGGTGCGGGCAGCGATCGCCGACCAGCCCCATCTGGCCGTCGGCGGACCGGAACAGCACCAAGTCCTCGCCGAGGATGCGAACGGCCATCACCTCCTCTTCCAGCAACTGAGCGGTGGGCCGCACCGGGATCCAGTAGCGGCGCATCAGCTCGCCCATGGGCGTACCTGGCCCCACCCGGGTCAGGCGTTCATTGGCTTCGGCGGTCAGCATTGCATCTCTCCGGGCTGATTTTCATGGATATTTGGGATGCGGCATAGTCATACCATAGCAGTCGGGATGGCGGGAGAATTGCGATACGGGGAGTCTATGTCCCGTTCCGTCGGGGCCGTTCGTCTTCCAGTTCTCGAAGGCGGCGCTGGGTTTCCAAATGAGAGTTGCGCTCGACCTCCAACTCTGCCAGCGCTTCCTTCAAACCTCGGAGCCACGCACCTGCAATTGGATCGTAGTAATGCAGGCGAATGTCGCCCCAATAGAGGTCCAGGCCCAGGACGGGGCTGTGTCCCCAGGCTACGCCCTCGTCGCTGGTGTGAATGTCGAAGCGCCGGTACTCACCGTCCTGCAGGAACTCCCCCACCAACGGCTCGCCGTAATACCTTCCGCCCGAACAGTCCAGCCGCCAGTACTCGCCTATTCCGATGCTGGCGTATATTTCCCTCTTTATACTGAGATCTACCCTGGCTGTTGAGGGCGAAGCGATTTCCAGCACCCAATCCGGCGGCTTGCCTACCTCCCAGACCTTGTAGCCGTTCTCCTGCAGGATGGCGTCACGGTCCACACCGAACGCTATGAACCCGTCGGGCGAACGGTGGATGCGGGGATTGCCCTGCTGGTAGTAGATGGCATTGTTGCCGCTCACCAAAATGTCGGGCCGGTCATCCCAGCGCCACAGCAGAATTTCCATGGTGTGATTCAGCTTGGGGAACTGGTACATGGCATCCGGAAACACATCCGGGCGCTCCGGGTAGAATATCCCGGAGCCGTCAGCACAGTAAGGTAGATAAGCGTGCTTGGCCTTTGAGGTCATAGGTGGCCCTGCCAATGCGGGGTGTTATGACAGTATACCCCACGGTCCAGCCGTCATTGGAATATACTTGCGAAAAATCCACCCTCACCCTGACCCTCTCCCCGAGGGAGAGGGAAAATGTAGAGATGACATCCCATGACAACCACGAGGCCGCCTCTCAATGACACCCTGGACGCCTTCTGCACCGACACTGAAGCCTACATCGAGGGGGCGCCTGGAGGTCCGCTCTCGGGTCTGACCTTCGCCGCCAAGGACATTTTCGACGTGGCGGGACACGTTACCGGCGGGGGCAATCCCGACTGGAAAGCCACCCACGCACCGGCTGAACGCACCGCCTGGATCATCCAGACCCTGGTGGATGCCGGGGCCACCATGGTGGGCAAGACCCACACCGACGAGTTGACTCGCGGCATCCTGGGCGAAAACGCCCACTACGGCACGCCGATCAACACCCGCGCGCCTGACCGGGTGCCCGGCGGCTCCTCCAGCGGCTCGGCGGCTGCGGTGGCCGGCAGCCTGGTGGACTTTGCCCTCGGCTCCGATACGGGTGGCTCGGTCCGCATCCCCGCCAGCTTCTGCGGACTGTACGGCCTGCGGCCCACCCACGGGCGCATCCCGCTGGACGGCATTCTGATGCAGGCTCCCAGCTACGACACCATCGGCTGGTTCGCCCGCGACGCCGCAACCTTCGCGCGGGTTGCCGAAGCCGTATTCGGTTCCCAAGTAGCGGCAGGTGCGCCTTCGCGGATAGTCATCGCCGAGGACCTGTTCGGCGAGTGTGACCCCGCCGTAGCGTCCGCTCTGCGTCCGTTGGCCGACCGGGTGGCCAGATTGGCGTCTGATACGGAGACTGTCCGCCTCGCTCCCGACAGAGTGGACGGCTGGGCCTGGCAGCAGAACGCGCTGCAGTCCGTGGAGGCGTGGAATTCCGTGGCCGACTGGATAGACGCCGTGAACCCCCGTTTCAGCTACATGGTCGCAGACCGATACGCGCTGGGGTTAACTTTCACACAGAATGAACTGGAGGCGGCCCGGGCGACCCGCGACCGGGCGCGCAGCCGCCTCGATGATGTGGCGCCTCCCGGTACCTTCCTGTGCTTCCCCACCTCTCCTGTGGTTGCCCCACTCCGCGACCAGCCACTGTCGGGCAAGAGGGCGTCTCAGGCACGCATCGTTCGCATCACCTGCATGGGCGGCACCACCGGGCGCCCGCAGCTCTCTATGCCGCTTGGCGAGGCGGACGGGCTGCCAGTGGGGCTCTCAATTATGGGAAACCGGGGCGACGACGAGGCCCTCATCGGATTCGCGCTGGAGATCGAGCGTACGCTGAGCGGATAGAGGCGCCAAGGCTGGCGGTGGACAAAGCGAGTGTCTGAAATTACTATGCCAAGGGCAATTGTTAATTGATACTGGGGAGAAGCGCAATGGCCCATCAGGTTCAGGGTGTAGTAGCGGAATCAAGGGGAGCTCCAGTCAAGCTGACCACCATCAACGTGCCGGACCCCGGCCCGGGCGAGGCACTGGTTCGAGTGCAGGCCTGCGGGGTCTGCCACACCGACCTGCACTACCGCGAGGGTGCAATCAACGACGACTTCCCGTTCCTGCTGGGCCACGAGGCGGCGGGAGTGGTGGAGAGCGTCGGCTCCGACGTTGAAAACGTGGCCCCCGGCGACTTCGTCATCATCGCCTGGCGCGCCCCCTGCGGCACCTGCCGATCCTGTGTGCGGGGCCGCCCTTGGTATTGCTTCGCCAGCCGCAACGCCACCCAGCCCATGACGCTGCCCGACGGCAAACCCCTGTCGCCCGCGCTGGGCATCGGCGCTTTCACCGAACTGACCCTGGTGGCCGCGGGTCAGGCGGTAAGGGTGCCAGCCGAGGCCAGCGCTGCGGCGGCCGGGCTCATCGGCTGCGGCATCATGGCCGGTCTGGGCGCGGCAGTGAACACCGGCGGCGTGGGCCGGGGCGACTCGGTGGCAGTGTTCGGATGCGGCGGCGTGGGCGATGCGGCTATTGCCGGGTCAAAGCTGGCCGGCGCGCACACCATCATCGCCATTGACATCGACGACCGCAAGCTGGAATGGGGCCGGGAGTTTGGAGCCACCCACACCATCAACGCCCGCAGCACCGACGCGGTGGAGGCCGTTCGCAATCTGACTGGAGGTAACGGCGTTAACGTCGCCATCGAGGCGGTGGGCAATCCGGTGACGTTCGAGCAGGCCTTCTACGCCCGCGACCACGCCGGAACCGTAGTGCTGGTGGGAGTTCCCAGTCCCGACATGAAAATCGAGTTGCCATTAATCGAGATATTCGGTAGGGGCGGGGCCGTCAAGTCGTCGTGGTACGGCGACTGCCTGCCCACCCGGGACTTCCCCATGTTCATCGAACTTTACCTGCAGGGACGTCTCGATCTCGACCGGTTCGTCTCTGAGACCATCGGAATCGGCGACGTTGAGGAGGCCTTCCACAAGATGGAGCAGGGCGAGGTGCTCCGCTCCGTGGTGGTCTTCTAGGTAATTCCCTCTCCCTGAGGGAGAGGGTTTAGGTGAGGGGGAAAACGTCAGTGGCCTACGACGAAGACCTTGCCGACCGCATCAGGGCTCTGCTGGCTGGGCGCTCTGGAGTCCGCGAACAGAAGATGTTCGGCGGGCTGTGCTTTATGCTGAACGGCAACATGGCCCTTGGAGTCATGGGAAACGAGCTGATCGTTCGGGTCGGCAAGGAAAACTTCGACCACGCCCTGTCTCAGCCACACGCCAGGGTGTTTGATATGACCGGCAGGCCAATGCGGAGCTTTGTCCACGTCATCACCGAGGGTATTGCCGGGGACGAAGGGCTTGCCGAGTGGGCTGGTCGAGGCATTGCGTATGCAGAGGCGCTGCCGCCCAAGTAAAATAGTCGAGAATACGCCCTGCGCGCACACCCCAACCCTCTTCCTCCCGAAGGGGGAACTGACAGGAGAACGAGATGGATATTGGCGCAATGATGTTTGTCACCGACTACTCCATGCGGCCCGATGAATTGGCTAGGTCGCTGGAGGAGCGGGGGTTCGAGTCCATGTGGGTGCCGGAACACACCCACATCCCCACCAGCCGCATCTCGCCATGGCCCGGCGGCGATGACCTGCCCCAGATGTACTGGCACACATACGACCCCTTCGTGGCCCTGACGGCAGCGGCAGCGGTAACCACCAACCTCAAGCTGGGCACCGGCATCTGCCTGATGATCGAGCGCGATCCCATCACCACCGCCAAGGAGGTTGCCAGCTTGGACATGATCTCCAACGGCCGCTTCATCTTCGGCATAGGCGGCGGCTGGAACGCCGAGGAGATGGAGGACCACGGCACGAACTTCCGGCGTCGCTGGCGCATCCTGCGGGAGAACATCCTGGCTATGAAGGCCATTTGGACCGAGGATGAGCCGGAGTTCCATGGCCGCTACGTGAACTTCGACAAGTGCTGGGCCTGGCCCAAGCCCGTCCAGAAACCGCACCCGCCCATCCTGATGGGCGGCGACGGCGCCACCACCTTCGACCGCGTGCTGGACTACTGTGACGGCTGGATGCCCATCAGCGGGCGCGCCGCCGAGGGTCCCAGCCTGCCTGAGAAGATTCAGCTCCTAAAGCACCGCGCGGAGGACATTGGACGCGACCCGGACTCCATCAATATCACCGTTTTCGGAGCCCGCCCTGATCCCGACAACCTGGCACGGATGGAGGAGAGCGGCGTAGATCGCGTTCTGTTCGGCCTGCCATCGGAAACAGCTGACACTGTAACGCCCATCCTGGACGACTGCGCCAAGCTGCTTTAAACCAGAAGCAAGCCGGGGGCCACAATCCAGCCCATCAGATCGGGGCGCTCGAGGGAGCGCCCCTACGCGTTCTCCCGATCAGAAAGATGGTTCTCGATTCGGGCCAGAATATCGCGAATCTCCAGCAAGACGGCATCCGATGAATCTGAGGAGGCCACCGGCGCGGAGGATGCTGCGCTTGCCCGGCCCGACTCCGCATCGATCACAAACTGGCGCTGCGCCAGGACAGCATTGCGGAATGCCTCCGCGTCAATCACGCCGATGAGGTTGCCCTCGGAACCGGAGTCCAGCCCCGACGCCCCCGACGTCTCCACCTTCAGGCCGCGCAGGCCGTAGTGCCGCATGACCGGACCATCGTGCAGCCGCACATCGGTGATGCGATTCAGGGGTATGGTCGACTCCTTTCGGAAGAACACGCCGATCCTGATTTCCAGTGCATTCGTCGTTAGCTTGGCAGAAACGCGGCGCAGATATTCCGCCCAGTACCAGAAACTGGCCGCCCACCAGAAGGGAATCAGGAGAATACCCACCACCGAGATGAACAGGTAGCCGCTGATAACGACCCGTCCCCAGGACGCGAGGTTCCGGTCGAACTTCGCCTCGGCGATTACGTCCCCGGTTACCTGTGCCACGAGAATCGCTCCGTAATTATCCGCCATTTTCCGGGCCGCAGCCCGTGGTGATCACGCATCCGCCCGCCTGGAGAGCGGCAAAACGGCAAACACCACGGCGGCGAGGCCGAACAGCGCCGCAATGTAGATCATGGTCTCGGAAAAGCCCATCGTCTGGTATATCGCGCCTGCCAACAGGGCGGAAACTGCTCCCATCAGGAAAGCGATGCAGGCAACTACCCCCAAGCCCGTCGAGGCCACCTCGCGCCCCACCACGTCGAACACCGCCGCCGTCAGTATTGGCTGATCCGGGTACAGGAAAAGTCCCAGCAGTGCAATGGTGACGGTCAGAGCTATGCCGTCGCTGAAGGGGATCAGCGCAAGCGTCACCAGGCAAGACCACAGCAGTCCCGGCACCAAAACCTGCTTGCGGCCCCAGCGATCGGACAGGTACCCCGCCCCTGTTTTGGCCACCAGCCCGACCACGATCAGCAGCGAGAGGTGGAATCCCCGCCAGGCCGTGCTCATGTCCAGCTCTTGTTCGAAGTACAGGGACATAATCGTCACCAGCGAGATCAGGCACATGCTCCGTAGGCCGCGAACAAACGTCAGGCCCCACAGAACCGGGCTACGCAGCAGGCGGCGGGTCATCTCCAGCCGCTGGGCCATCCTCACCGGATCGGCAGGAGCACCTCCCTCTGTGTTCACGTGCCCGATGCGACGGAAGGTCCACACAGCCATGAAGCCCAGAAAGAAGGGCGGGATGGCGTAAATGCTCATCAGTTCCTTCCATCCCAGGTATCCCAGCAGCACACCGGTGGCCAGTGGCCCGGCCACGTCGCCGATGCTGCCACCCACACCGTGGGAGGACAGGGCAAAGCCGCGTCTCTCGGCGAAATGGTACGACAGCGAGGCAGACGCCGGCAGGTGCCAGACCGAGTGGGATATGGCCACCACTCCAATACCAATCAGCAGGAGCCAGTAAACCGGTGACACCCCCATAACCAGCGACCCGAGGGCGGCCAGAGCGAGGCACCCGGCAAGCAGCAACCCCCAGTGGCGTCGCACGATGTCCACCACCACGCCGCCGGGCAGCGCGATGATACCGGAGGCCAGGTCGCGGGCCGACATCACGCCGGCAGCACCCACCGCGTTCAGGCCGAAGTACATCTGGATCTCGGGGAGGGCAACGGCGAAGCTCTGGAGTATCCAGTGAAATGTGGAATGACCCGTGGCCAGGCCGGGCATCATATAGCGACGCAACGCAGCAATGGCACCGGGCGTTACCGAGTCATCTCGGGCCATGTCCTCTTGTCCTGCTCTCGCTGTAATGTATTCGGGGTGGCCCCGATCGGTCCCACACGCCCGGAGCCTGACCTGTCGGCGTCCCGGCGTGGATGGGCCGTTATGTACCTATCCTTACGGGATCAAATACGTCACGGACGGACCGGATGATCGAAAGGGCAGTCAGTCTGCCGGTCTTGGGATTCTCGAAAGGAATGTTCTCGATGTGTACCCGCAGCAGTCCGAACTCGCCCTCAACCGTGATGTCGTGACAGTTGCGGGACAGCGCAGGGTCGGCGACGATGCGTACCGTGGTGCGGTCAGGACCGATTCCTGCCAGGCTCACGGCGGCGGACACGTTCAGGTTCGACGGGAATCCCAGGCACGCCTCTCTCGCCGTACCGCAGAAAACCTCCTGGGCCTCCATGAATTGGCCCACGGGAATCTCGTTCTCCACCAGGTACGGAGCACCTTCGAGGGCCGCGATGGGCTTGCGGGAGACCATCTCAACCCGTTCGACGTGTCCCTGGCACGCCGACTTGATGCCGTCCAGCCCCGCGATGGCGCCGGATGGAGCATACAGCCGACAGCCGGTCTCCCTGGATCGCTCGATGATCTCCGGGTGTTCCAGCAGCGCCCCGATACTTATGACCATCAGGTCCCTGCCGGCGCCGAATGCCTCCTCCGCCAAAGACGGAACGACGTGTCCGCCTGCGGTTTCGATGAGCAGGGACGACCGCTCCACCAGCTCGTCCATGCTGAGATACGGCGGCGGAGATTCCAGCGTCTCAAGGAATTCATGCGCCGTCTCGGAGGTGCGGCTGGTTACACCCGACACTTGGGCGCCCAACTCTCCCGACTGGCCAGCTCTAATCAGGGCCCGGCCAATGGAGCCGCATCCAACTATTCCGATACCGTAGGTCATCGGGAGTCCCTCCGGCGCAACTCTATCACAAAAGTAAAGAGCCACTCGCAATTGAGTGGCTCTCGTTTAAGGCGCTTTGAACCGTCTAGCGGCGGATTGCGCTGAAGCAGTCGCTGCAGTACACAGGCCGGTCGCCGCGGGGGACGAAGGGGACCATGGTGTCGACGCCGCACTGGTCGCACACCACCGGGTGCATCTCACGGGTTCCCCCGCCGCCCATGCCACCACCCACACGCTGCTGGCTCTTGCGAGCGCCGCGGCAGGGGGAGCACCGCTTGGGGTCGTTGGTATAGCCGCGAGAGGCGAAGAATTCCTGTTCACCAACAGTGAAGATGAACGGCGCGCCGCACTCTACACAGGTGAGTTCCTTATCTGCCAATGCCATTTGGATAACCTCCAGATTTTTGGGTAACCTTTTCGGGCTCAGTACAGGTTATCCGAGGCAGCGGTAACGCTAACTGTAACCAACAGCAGGACACCTTTTACTTGCACCAAGTCCATTATACCACCATCCGTCCCTGTCAATATCAGGCGTATGGTCAATTTCCCAAAGCGTTCTTCGACGCCACCTACTCCTCGGCAGGCAGAAATGCGTTGGGGACGATGGCACTGCCCGTGCCCACGGCAGTGGTGTCGCCCCGCTGATTCTGCACTTGGATATTCACGCTCACCCTCAGGCCGTTGGCCTCGCGGGACGTGCCAGCAACCTCTCCGCTGAAGGTTATGGTATCGCCGGGCCGCACCGGGCGCAGAAAACGAAGGTCTACCGTGCCGGTGTGGTTGAATACCTGGCTGCCGAAGTGGCGGCGCATCATTTCCAGGGCGAAACTGATAGACATGCGTCCGGAGGCCACCGTTCCCGAGGTTCCCAGCGTCTCGCGGGCCGCTTCCTCGTCGGTGAACTGCGATGGCCCGGATTGGCCGGCGCTGCCCTCGAACAGGTTGATGGCCTCCTGGGTCATTTCTTTCACCAGCGGCGCCACCGCGTCGCCCTCGGAGTAACTGCGCACTATCCCTCCCATTTCTTGCCCACCTCCCACGGCTGCTTCAACTCGTGGGTGATCACCCGGTCGATCAGCCTTCCGTCCTCGTCCACCGAAGTCGCCTCGGTAACGATGTAGTTCTTGCCCCGGCGCAGGTATTTGTCGGCCACCCACGCCGTGACCGTCAGCTTCTTGCCGGGTACAGGAGAGTTGTAGCAGTGGAAGGCGCAGCGGGCGTTGACCGACCCGTTGTCCGAATACTTGGCATTGAACTGCCGCACGTCCACCTTGTGCGAGATCGTCGGAAACGCCGCCTCGGAGTCCATCACTCCCCGGCGGTATTCGTCGATCATATCCTGCGTCAGGACGTATTCAAATTTCTCGAAAACCTCGCCTACTTCCAGTACGTCCCAGTCCAACTGCACTCGATTGTCAACCTCGACCATTTCCCAATCTCCGCATTCCTAAAGTACTGTCTCAATGTGGCCGATGGCTCCCCGCCAAGGGGTCTGCACCACGGCCACTTCAAATGCCATCCCCTATTTGCCCCTCCACACGGGCGGGCGCTTTTCGGCGAAGGCCCTTGGGCCCTCCGCGAAATCCTCGGTCCGAGTCAGGGTGGAGAATAGTACATTCTCGAACCGCAGGGCATCCTCCAGGGCGCGGCCCAGGCTGCGAATCATCGATTCCTTCGCGGAACGAACGCCCAGCGGCCCGTTGGAGCAGATCAGGTCCGCGTACCGTTCTGCGGAGGGCATCAGCTGTTCCTGTGGGACCACCTCGCTGACCAGCCCCATGCGCAGCGCCTCCTCGGCGCCGATATGCTCGCCCGTCAACTGCATCCGAAGCGCGTTGCCGAGACCAATGATCAGAGGGAGCCGCACGGTGCCGCCGTCGCAGTGGTGGAAGCCGCGCTGCACCTCGGAGCACCCGAACACCGCGTTCTCCGAAGCCACCCGGATATCGCAGGCCAAGGCCAGCTCCAGTCCGCCGGCCAGGGCGTAGCCATTGACGGCGGCTATGATGGGTTTCCAGATGTTGAGCCCCCGGGTGATGCCGCCGAATCCGGGCCGGTCAGCGTCCTGCCGCAGGTCGTAGATGTCCCGTTCGCCCAGCACCGGCGTGTAGGTTTTCAGGTCGGCACCGGCGCAGAAGGCCCGGTCACCCTCGCCCGTTATGATTGCCACCCAGGCCTCCGCGTCGTCGCGGAAAGTTTCCCACACCCCGATAATCTCGGCTTGCTGGTCGGGACCCAGGGCGTTCATCGCCTGTGGCCGGCGAATCGTGATGTAGGCGATGTGGCCAAGCAGTTCATAGCTGATGTCCGGCATTTCCGCAATCCTCGAACGTGGGGGGTCGCCACCGATCGATGTATCTGCCACTCTCGCGATCGGCTGTCTTAAGTTAACTGCCGACGGACTCCGACGCAAGGTCGATGGGTCGCGCTTGCCGCCGTCCGGCGCCCGTGCGAAACTAGCCGCCGTAGCCAGACCGCAACAGGAGGCTTGGTAATGAAGCTGGCCTTTTATGACGATTTCCGACTTGGCGTGATAACCGGCGATAACGTGGTGGATGCAATGTCGGCGGTGGAGGGGATGAATTTCCGCCGGCCACAGGACCTGATCGAAGAGGTCATCATCAACTGGGAGGATATGCGTCCGCGCATCGAGGCCGTCGTCGCTGGACAAGATGGCGTAGCTTTAGGCAGCGTAAGGCTCCGGGCGCCAGTGCCGAGACCCCCAAAGCTCATCTGCGCGGCGGTGAACTACCTCGAGTTCGGCATGCGGGAACCGGCGGTGCTGGACGGGTTCCTAAAGGCGCCCAACGCCGTCATAGGCAACGGCGATACCTGCGAGCTGCCACCCGCGCCAGCATCGGTGTTCCACCACGAGCCGGAGTTGGCTTTCGTCATCGGACGCACGGCCCGCAACGTGGAGCAGGACGAGGCGCTGTCCCACATCTTCGGGTACACCAACTTCCTTGATATGTCGGCCCGGGGGCTGACCGGCGCCGTGGGCAACAGCTTCTTCCTCGGCAAGTGCTGGGACACCTTCGCCCCCATGGGCCCGGCGCTGGTGACCGCCGACGAGATTGCCGACCCCCAGAACTTGCAGGTGCGGCTGTGGAACAACGACGAGCCGCGCCACGACTTCCCTACCAGTGATATGGCCCACCCAATCAGGGAACTGATCTCCGAAATGTCGAAGATCACCACCCTGGAGCCGGGCGATGTCATTGCCACCGGCGTCAACCACCAGCACATCGGAGCCGTCCAGAATGGCGACGTTCTGCGGATGGAGATCCAGGGCCTGGGACCGCCCCTGGTCATCAACATCTCCGACCCTTCGGGCCGGGAATGGCCGCGGGGCATCGACAAGGCCTTCGCCGACATGATCGTGGCCGGCGCGCCCGCCCGACGAGCGTAGGCAATTCCCAATGCCCAAGACGCAAAACGAGCGGGTTGAATCCCCGCTCGTTTTCTCCGGTTGCGCTGAGAGAGCTAATCGGGCCGAAGACCGACCTCCTCTATCTCGTGCCAATACACCGCTCCAGAGGTCACCTGCCAATCAATTGCCTCGTTGATGGTTACGCTAGCAATGGCGGCCCTCGTTGTCACTCCGGTGTATTCGGTCAGCAACTCGGCATTTCTGAGGGCGCGGAGGACATCATAGGCACCGCCAACGAACGAGGCCTCAACCGCGATGTACTCATTGTCCGTTCCGTCCGTAGCCTCGATCACCAGGTCTGCTTGCCTGAAGCTCCTTAGCTCGGCGGATAGGGCCTCTCCTTGCGCCGCTTTCAACGCCAGACGATACAACTCCTCCCGCGGAACCCTCCGGACGTATTCCATTCCCATACCTAGAGCAATAACGGCAGCGTCGTTGACGGCCAAATCCAAGACAGCCTTTCCTTTCAGCCAGCCCACGTCATCAGTGAGCCTGGCAACGTTTTGTTCCAAGGAGTACGCACGGACGTCAAGAGACTCAAGATTCCTGGTTATGCGTTTGTTTATTTCCTTCTGTTCTGCCACAGACGCGGTCATCTGTTGAACGAAGGCGTCGAACTTGGCGGGCAGTTGCAGCAGTTCCTCTCCCAGGATCTGGGCGCGAACTGCGGCCTTCCACTCAGGGTTTTCCGAGAGTGCCCGAAGGAAATCTTCCTGGCTGTTGATGGTGGTCATAGTTTTCGCTCACACGACTCTGCCACTCACATTATACAGCCAACATTATTCGCCGTTCGCCTATTGCCAATTGCGCGCCCTATCTGCACGAGCGTATTATGCGGCTGACCGTACGCTCCCCGAGCGGAAACGGAGGTAAGCGATGACACAAGCCTCGGCTCTGACCGGCACGCTGGACTTCGGACTGTTCGACTGGATCGAGTGGGACAAGTCAGCCCCTCATGAAATATTCGAGAACCGACTGAAAATGCTGGAGCTCGCCGACCGCAGCGGATTTCATAGTTATCACCTGGCCGAGCACCACCTGACGCCGCTCAGCGTCTCGCCGTCGCCATCGGTGTTCCTGGCCGCAGCGGCGCAGCGCACGTCGAAGTTGCGGTTGGGGCCGCTGGTGTACCTGCTGCCCTTCTACAATCCCATTCGCCTGTACCACGAGTTCTGCATGCTGGACAATCTCAGCAACGGGCGCCTGGACCTGGGTGTGGGCAGGGGAGTCTCGCCGGTGGAGGCGGAAAAGTTCGACATAGACCTCGCTGACAGCTGGGAAGTATTCAACGAGCAGATGGACCTGTTCACCAAGGGCTCCACCACGGGACTGTTCAACCACCAGGGAAAGCACTACAACTACGAGGACTTGGAAGTCTGGATCAAACCATTCCAGAAGCCCTACCCGCCACTCTGGTACGCCAGCAACAACATCGACACAGTGCCGTGGATGGCCCAGCACAGCTTCAACACCTGCCATGTCTTCGCTGACAACGCCGGCACCAGGGAGCACTACGACCTCTACAAGCGAGTCTGGAACGCCGAGCGTATGTCTGACGGGCTGAACAGCCACGTGGCGGCCCCCAAGCTGGGGCTGGTGCGGCACATGTACGTCGCGCCCACTGACCAGCAGGCGCTGGCGGAGGCCAAGCCGGCCTTCGGTACCTGGTTCCACAACATCAACTATCTCTGGGAAAAGAACGGTTACGACTTCCTGAATTTCATACGTGACTTTGATGACCTCGAACCACGGGACATCGTCCTCGCCGGTTCCCCCGCTACGATTCGGGAAAAGGTGCAGCGAGCCATCGACGAGACGGGCATCAACTACTTCTGCCCGATTTTTGCCTGGGGCGACCTGACTCCCGAGCAGGTCATGCACTCGCTAGGCCTGTTCGTTGATGAAGTAATGCCCCACCTGCGTCCGGCACGAGAGGGCTAGTCGATCAATGGCTGGAGTTATGTAATGCCCGATGGCACCGACACCAAGGCAGCGAACGCACAGTCTATCCAGCGTGCCATCGATGCGCTGGCAGAGCGCAACGTCGAAGCGATCCTGGTCGGCAGTGGCGAGGAAGGGCTGGCGAAGCTGAGGGATCTCGTACCAGAGGGGTCCGAGGTCTTCGTCAATACCTCGGAGACACTGAAGACCATCGGCTATACCGATTACATGCACGGCAACGAACGGTACGTGAACCTGCACGACCAGATGATGGCGCTGCCGGACCCGGCGGCACAGCGGGAGTTTCGCCGCAAGACCACAACTGCCGAGTATTTCGTGGGCAGCGTACAGGCCATCGCCGAGACGGGAGAGATTGTCGTGGCCAGCGGCTCGGGCAGCCAGATCGGCGCCTACTCCTTCGGCGCACGGCGCCTGATCCTGGTGGCGGGCACCCAAAAAGTCTGTCCCACCCTGGCCGAGGCGGAGGCCCGCACCCGTGGTTACACCCTGGAGCGGCACGACCGCTGGCTGGAGGACATGGGCCGGACGGCCACGCCCATCGGCAAGTACATGGTGATGGAGCACGAGCCCATGGCGGGGCGCATCACGCTCATCCTCATCCCCGAGACCCTCGGCTGGTAGGGGCGGGCCACCCGTCCAGCCAGACCGGACCCTGCGCTTTTAGCGATGCGTATTGTCGACATCCACGCCCACATCAGTCCGGAGGGCCTGCTCAGGGCAATGGCTGATGGTCACGACTGGCACGGAATTCCGGCGGCGCAAATACTGCCGACCCACGAGTA
>CAXXOI010000054.1:0-7503 GCA_963664175.2 Dehalococcoidia bacterium | reverse complement strand
GGACGGGTCTGCAGTAGTCCCAGTCAAGGTAGGACGCCCGTTTCTTTTCTCCGATCAACTCACGGTGCTCCACCAAGCGGGAACAACTGCGGCAGGCGACGATTTCGCTGGTGAGACACTTCAAGGCAATCTCGGTCTCGCGACGCGTGGCATCCGTTTCGGCACTTCCGCGACTCTGGGTCGTCTTTGGTTTTTTGTCTGGCATTTGGTGTCTCGCTTTGATTCGGTAGGTGGCCCGGTGTAGCAGGCGTGCCACTCGGCAGTTTCGGCCTACCCCTAATGTATAATACGCGGCAACGCAGTCCGGAGGCATCCATGCTGGGATTCCAAGCCGGGACTCGGCATCCGGACAATCAGGACGGAAGGGTCGCTTCGAGCGGCGGAGGTAGAGAATGATCGACCAGGAACGACTGGTCAATTCCTTTTGCGAGTTGGTCAAGATCGACAGCCCGTCGGATGAAGAGGAGGATGTTGCCCGGTACCTCACGGGGCGCCTGGAGAATCTGGGATTCACCGTAGAGCGGGACGCACACGGCAACCTGATCGCCTCGGAGGAGGGGGCAGACCCGCTGATGCTGTCGGCTCACATGGATACTGTCGAGCCAGGCCGTGGCATCAAGCCGGAGGTCCAGGGCGACCGGATCGTATCGGATGGCACGACCATTCTCGGCGGGGACTGCAAAGCCGGAGTGGCGGCCATCCTCGAAGGGCTGGATAGCATCTCGCAGGACGGAAGCCTCAGGAGGCCGGTACAGGTGGTGTTGACCCGCGGCGAAGAGATTGGGCTGGTGGGCGCGGCCAACCTGGACTACTCGATGATCCGGTGCCGGGACGCTGTCGTGTTCGATGGCAACGGGCCGGTCAACACGATCACTGGTGCAAGCCCAACATACATGCGGTTCGATGTGAACATAACCGGCCGGGGAGCCCATGCCGGAGTGGAACCCGAGAAGGGACTCTCGGCAATCCGAATCGCCACCGACATCATCAACGATCTGCCCCAGGGCCGCCTGGATGAAGAGACCACCTTCAACGTGGGCCTCATCACCGGAGGGACGGTGCGAAACGCAGTGCCGGTTGAAGCCAGCTTCGGAGGAGAATTCCGAAGCCACAACACCGAGACAATCGACCTGCTGCGCGTCCAGGTAGCCGAGACGCTGCGCAAGGCTCGCGAGAAGTACCGGGACGCCACCATCCAGGAAGAGATCGAGATGATGTTCCAGATGTATCTTCTCGATCCCAATGAAGCGATCGTCCAACTGGTCACCAACCAGCTGCGCAGCATGTCTATGCAGCCCAACATTCACCCCTCGGGCGGCGGAACGGATGCGAACGCCATGCGACTCAACGGCGTGGAGTGCGTGGTTGTGGGGATGGCAACCAACGAGATGCACACCGTCAATGAATATGTGGTGGTACCGGACATCATGGCCACGGCCCAGTTCTGTCAGAATATCCTGACGATCAACCAGCGGGCGCGGGCGTAGGACGAACAGTATTCCCAAATCACTGCCCTCTCCCATGTTCAAGGGAGAGGGTATTTTGAGAGGCAGCGATGAACGGGGCAGAGCTGAAACAGACATTGAAGGAAGGCGGTCGGGTATTCGGCACGATGATCACCCACGGACACAGCCCTCGCTGGATCCCAGTACTGTCGGGCGTGGGAATCGACTACGCCGTGATCGACACCGAGCATAACCCGCGCGGTCGGGCCGAGCTGGGCGATTACCTGACGATGTTCAACACCAGCGGAGTGGTGCCCATCGTACGCATCCCGATTCCAGACTCCCACTATGTCACGATGGCGATGGACGCCGGGGCGCAGGGCGTGCTAGCACCATACTGCGAGACGGTTGACCAGGTGCGCGAGGTGGTGGCCGCGGCCAAATGGCGTCCGCTGAAAGGCGAGGCCGTCGACCGAGTCGTTGCCGAGGGGGAGCATGTCAGCGACGCCACGAGGGCCTACCTGGAGGAGCGAAATCGCAACAGCATAGCCATCATCGGCATCGAGAGCGTGGCGGCGGTCGACAACCTGGGGGCCATTCTCGAGGTGCCTGGCATCGACGGCATTTTTGTTGGACCGAACGACATGAGCATCTCGCTGGGATATCCGGACCAGTACGACCGGCCGGAGTACAGGGACACAGTGAAGCGAGTCATCGACATGTCGGATGCCAAGGGAATCGCCACGCTGGTGCATCACCAGACCCCGGACCTCTCGACCTATTGGATCGAGCAGGGTGCAAGGTTCGTACTCCACGGCACCGACCGGCGGGCCTTGGCCATGGGGTTCCAGGCGGACTTCTCCAAGCTCAGGGAAGCGGCGAAGTAACCCGATTGCCCTCCAGAAGACGGCTCCCCTGAAAGGAGCAATTTCCTGCCGTAGGTCCAATTGTTCACACGCGACCGCCCATCCTGAGCAGGCTCAGGATGGGCGGTTACATTTTGCGGTTGTCAGCTTCGCTCCCAGCGTTGGCGAAGGGACTCGACATAAACGCGGTCGTAGTCGCCATAGTGGGCATTGTCGGTATTCTCGCTGAGAAGTTCGGCCCAGAGGTACTCGACGTCTTGCCACTGGATCGGGTAGGGAGGCTGGTCGAAAAAGGCGGCCACGGCGTCAAAGGGGGTGGCGTCCTGGGGGCGGCTTACATAGCCCATCATCTGGAAGTTGTCGTAGGTGTTGCCCTGGTCGGAGACGAACCGCCCCTTCATTGCCGCCAGTATTACATAGGTGGGCATCGACTCGGCCCCCATCCTAACCCTCCCCCGGAGGGAGAGGGGACTGACCAAGCGGCAGTTCTTTCATTGCCTAGACCTTCAGAATGTGAACAGTGGTGACATCGCCGGCGCCGGAGCACTGGGCGACGCCAACGCGGGCTCTGGCGACCTGCCGCGGGCCGGCCTCCCCGCGCAACTGGGTGACGGTCTCGTGCACCATGCGGATTCCGGAAGCGCCGAAGGGGTGCCCCATTGCGAGAAGTCCGCCGTCGGTGTTGGTCGGGATGTCGCCGGTCAGGCCGGTGCGTCCCTCGACGGTTGCCTGCCAGGCTTCGCCAAAGGGTACCAAGTGCAGGGACTCGATCTGCTGGAGCTCTCCGATAGTGGCGGCGTCATGGACCTGGCAGAGGTCAACATCCTCCGGGCCCAGTCCGCTCATTTCGTAGGCCTGAAGGGCGGCAGGCTCGGTGCGGTAGGGACTGAAGGCAGAGTGGTCGGCGCCGCGGCCGTTGTAGTCGCCGGAGGTCAGCACCGCGGCGGCGATGGAGACTGCGCGCGAGGCGTCGATGCCGTACTGGGGTAGGGATTCCCGGGCGCAGAGGACCGCAGCGGCGGCGCCTTCGCTGGTGGGACAGCACTGGTACAGAGTGAGCGGGTCGGACACCATCCGCGATTGGAGCACCTCTTCCAAGGAGTAGGTGTCCTTTCGGTGTGCGTAGGGATTCAGGGTCGCGTTCTGGCGGGCCTTGACCGAGACCTGCGCCAAAGCCGTTGCCGGGGCGCCGGTGTCCTCCATGTACCTGCGAGCCCGGAGTGCGTAGCCGGCCATCATGTGATCGCCGCCGATGTAGCGTTCGGGAGCGTCCTCAGGCGTCACCGTAACCGGGCCGCGGGGCACTTTCTCTGCTCCGAAGGCAAGGGCCATATCGTAGATTCCTGTGGTGATGCCCCAGTAGGCCTGCCAGAAAGCGGTCGAGCCACTGGAGCAGGCGTTCTCGACATTGACAATTGGAACGCCTGTGAGGCCCAGCTTGGAGAGGGTCGTCTCACCCAGGGACATGCCGTGGTAGTAAACATGGCCGAAGTAGGCGATGGGTATGTCCCGCCACCTGACACCGGCATCCTTCAGGGACTCGACCACCGCATCGAGGGCGAGGTCGCCCAGGTCTTTTTCAGGAAAGCGTCCGAAGGAATGCAGGCCAACACCTGCCACCACTACTTCTCGTCCGGGACGAAGCTGTGCCACCGTCTAGACCTCCGGCGGGAGACCCGCTCTCTTGGGCTGAAATCTCTTGAAACCCTCTTGGAACCTAGGAAGCCGCTCCGGCGGGCCGCCACTTGTAGACCAGCTTGTCGGGGCCGCCCTCCTGGGCCGGCACCGCCCGGACCGCCAACCGGACGGGCATCCCTATGGTGAGGTCGGACTGGTCGCAGTCGATGACCTCGGCCAGTACCTGCGGTCCCGAGGGAAGCTCGACCTGTCCCAGAATGTAGGGGACATCGCCGGGCCACCCGGCCGGGGGAATCCGCACGATTGTGTAGCTGTACAGGGTGCCCTCGCTGCCCAGGTCCGCTTCCTCCAGGTCGAAGGATGTGCAGGCTTGGCAGAAGGTGGCTGGGCCAAAGACGGTGACCTCACACTCCCGGCAACGGAACCCGATCAGGGTTCCCCCGGTCCCGTCTTCGCTGGTGACTCTCATGCGCCTGGGGTCTACGGACTCTGACATAATGGTTCAGGTTAATGTTGCTCCAAAGGCGTGTCAACCGCGTTCAGGAAGGGTAAGTTGAGTGAATTGAGCCTCAGCCGAAATCGCCAGAGCGAGACGGTGAGTTCGGCGCCCCTGCAGTCTGATATACTCGCAGGCGCCGTTTTTTGAATTCGAAGGGCATGCCGAGTTTTCTTTGACCACCTCATTTACTGATAGTTCAAACTGGGTGAACCTGCCCGGTCTCGAAACTGCCGTCCAATGCCTGAGAGCGGGTGGTGTGGTGGCAGTCCCCACCGACACCCTGTACGGGCTGGCTGCGGATGCGCTCAACACCGAGGCGATCGGGAAGGTGTTTGCCATCAAAGAGCGCCCGGACGGGATGGCGCTTCCCGTCCTGCTGTCAGACCTCGAGCAGTTGGAGTCGGTGGCGAGTCGTGCGCCCGACGCGGTCGCAACGCTGGCCGAGGCCTACTGGCCGGGGCCGCTCACGCTGATCCTCGAACGAAGGGATACGCTGCCGCTACGGCTGACGGCTGGAGGCACGACGGTTGCGGTGCGAGTGCCCGCCCACCCGGTGCCGCGAGAGCTGGCCCGGCTGCTGGGCAGACCGATTACAGGCACAAGCGCGAACCTCAGCGGCGCACCTGACCCCAGGAGCCTGGACGAGTTGCGGGAGCAGGTGGGAGACAGGGTGGACTGCCTCATAGAATTGGGGCCGTCCCCGGCGGGCACGGCCTCTACCATCCTGGATCTGAGCGGTGATGAGCCCAGGCTGGTCCGGGAAGGAGCCATACCCTTCGCGGAGATTGCGGCCCTGTTGCAGAGACATTAGATTATTCCCCATGATTGCCGAGTACGACGAATATCAGCAGGCAGTGGAGGCGGAGCTCCGGGACGTCTTCGAAGGACGCGAGGGCTTCCTCTATAACCTGCTGCGCTATCACCTGGGCTGGATTGACCAGCACGGGTCCCCGCAGGGAGGGGGCCCACCGCTGCACTTCCAGGGTGTTGTGGCGTTGGTCTGCTGCGAGGCGATGGGCACGGACTTTCGGCAGGCCCTTCCCGCTGCTGCCGGGGTGGAGTTGCTGCATCACTTCACACTGGTGCATGGGGAGGTGCAGGCTGGGCGTGCTCAAGCCATGGACCGCCCCGGCATCTGGTGGGTTTGGGGCCCGGCACAGGCGATCAACGCAGGAGACGGCTTGCATGCCCTTGGGCGCACTACCATAATGCGGCTGGCCCAGTGGGGAACATCACCGGAGAAGGTGTTACGGGCTGTCCGGTCCCTTGATACCGCCTGCCTGCGCCTCTGCGAGGGACAGTATCTGGACTTGGAGTTCCAGGACCAGCTGATGGTAACCGACTCGGCGTACCTGGACATGGTCTACCTCAAGGCGGGGGCGCTCGTGGCCTGCGCGGCGGAGTCTGGCGGGCTGGTGGCCGGAGCGGGTGATGGTGAGTGCTCCGCGCTTCACGACATGGGAGTCAAGCTCGGCGCCGCTTGGCAGATCGCAAGGGACACCGGCGACCTGTGGGGAGAACGGGGAGACGGGATGACGGCCAGCAATGTCATCGCCAAGAAGAAAAGCCTTCCCGTGATCCATGCCCTCGAACACGGAAGTCTGTCGGCGAAGCGGGAACTGGGCGCCATTTACATGAAGCGGGTGCTGGAAGCATCAGACGCGTCGCGCCTGGTGGAGATCCTTGAGGAGACCGGCGCCCGGGCAGCAGCCGAACAGAGAACGGCGCAGCTCGTAGACGAGGGCCTCGCTGCCGCGTCGAGAGCCAGGGTTTCGCCGGACGGGATGGACCGCCTCCGGGAGCTTGGCAACTGGGCACTGTCGGGCCGGGACTGACAAGCCCTCC
Organism: Dehalococcoidia bacterium; assembly: GCA_963664175.2. Lineage (GTDB taxonomy): Bacteria > Chloroflexota > Dehalococcoidia > Lucifugimonadales > UBA3495 > VXOI01. The sequence continues at coordinate 1,210 of CAXXOI010000054.1, read as the reverse complement.
GGCCTCGGCGAATAACGACGACCACAGGAGGCAAGTCACAGTTGGCAAAACGCAGTCTGTCGCAACTGGATGTAGCGGGCAAGCGCGTACTCGTGCGCGTCGATTTCAATGTGCCGATCGAGCAGGGTATAGAGGCCATCGCTGGCTATGACCAGCGGCTGCGTGCGACCCTGCCAACGATCCAACACCTGATCGACCAGGGCTGCAAGACCATCCTGTGCTCCCACCTGGGGCGTCCAAGGGGCAGGGTTGACGATGGCCTTCGCCTGGCGCCGATTGGCGACCGGCTGGCATTCCTGCTGGACCATCCGGTGAGGAGCCTCCCCGAGGTCACAGGGCCGCCGGTCCACGGGGCCATCGACGCCATGTTGGCGGGTGATGTTGTTCTGCTTGAGAACCTGCGATTCGACGACGGAGAGGAGGCCAACGACCCGGAATTCTCTAGGGCGCTGGCGTCGTTGGCCGATGTTTTTGTGATGGATGCGTTCGCGGTGGCGCACCGGGCTCATGCGTCTACGGTGGGGGTTACGGAGTTTCTGCCTTCGGCGATGGGGTTCCTGGTTGAGAAGGAAGTGTCGTCGATGGGGCGGGCGCTGGAATCGCCGGAGAAGCCTCTCGCGGCGCTGATGGGGGGCGCCAAGGTCAGCGACAAGATCCTCATCCTCGAGAACATGATGGAGAAGCTGGACCATTTGTTCATTGGCGGCGGGATGTGCGTTACCTTCCTGAAGGCGCAGGGGCATGGCGTCGGCGCGTCGCAGGTGGAGGAGGACCGGCTGGAGTTCGCCCGGGAGATGCTGGACGCTGCGGAGAAGCAGGGCATCAAGGTGCATCTTCCCGCCGAGGTGGTGGTGGCCAGCGAGTTCGCGGCCGACCCTGCCGAGGTGCAGGTGAGTGCAGCGACTGCTGTGCCTGACGGCGGTATTATCATGGATATCGCCCCGTCGGCGGCAGAGGAGTTCGCCAGCCATCTGCGGCAGTGCCGGACGGTCATCTGGAACGGGCCGATGGGAGTGTTCGAGATGCCCCGGTTCAGCGCGGGCACGCGGGCGGTGGCACAGGCGATTGCCGACGCTCCGGGCATGACCAGCGTTGTGGGGGGCGGGTCGACGGCCGAGACCGTCGAGGCGCTGGGACTGATGGATAGCATGACCCATGTGTCCACCGGCGGCGGGGCGTCGCTGGAGTTCCTTGGGGGGATCGAGTTGCC
>CAXXOI010000053.1:0-39861 GCA_963664175.2 Dehalococcoidia bacterium | reverse complement strand
ACGAGCAGGGGCTGATCGGACTCAATGCTTTCGATGGGGGTGTTAGCCATGTTCAGGACGGGCGAGGCCAGGCCGTCGGCGCCATCGATGCTGGGGCCGCCGCCGCGAGGGCCGTCGTTGTTGAACTCGAGGTAGACCCAGGCCTTGCGGTTGGGATGGTAGCCGCCGAAGGACAGGCCGATCTCGCCGCCTCCCCAGGCCGCCGGGACGCGTCCGGGCAGGGCCTGGGCCATGGCCCCGAACATCGCCTGGCAGATGCGGAATCCGGCCAGCCCGCGGGCCGCCACAGGCGCCGGATGCTGCGGGTTGACGAAGCAGCCCTCGGGGGCAGTGATGTTGAAGGGCCGGAAGAAGCCGCTGTTGGACTGGATGGCGGGGTCGATGAGGCACTTCATCACGGCGTAGACGTTGGACTTGGTGTAGGCGAAGTTGGGGTTGATGCTGCCCTTGGCCTGGGGCGAGGTGCCGTCGAAATCGACGAAGACCTCGTCGCCGTCGATGCGCACGTTGACGTGTATGTCGATGGACTGGGGGTCGATGCCGTCGTTGTCGATGTGGTCGACGAAGTTCCACTCGCCCTGGGGCAGGGAGGAAATCTCGGCGCGGGTCAGGGCCTCGGTGGTGTCGAGGATGTCCGCCATGTAGCTCTTCATTTCCTCGAGGCCGTACTCGTCTACGAGGCGGAGCAGGTCGCGCTCACCGAAGCGGACGGCGGCAAGGAGTGCCTGGACGTCGCCGAGGACCTTGTCGGGGACGCGTACATTCTTTTCGAGAATGCGCCACACGGCCTGGTTCCGCCGGCCCTCCTCGTAGAGCTTGAGGGGCGGCAGGATCAGGCCCTCCTGGAAAATCTCGGTGTTGTCGCATGCGTTGCCGCCGGCGACTCGGCCGCCGATGTCGGTCTGGTGGCCGATGCAGCAACTCCAGCCCATGAGGACGTCGTTCACGAATATGGGCTTAAACAGGAAGATGTCAGGGAGGTGGCTGGCGCCCTCGTAGGGGTCGTTGTTGGCGAAGATGTCTCCGGGCTTCACGTCATCACCGAATGCGTTCATCACGCCCTCAAGGGCCGGGGCCATGCTGCCGAGGTGCGGCGGCAGGGTCAGGCCTTGCGCGACCTGCTGGCCTTCGGCGTTGAACAGGGAGGTGGAGAAGTCCATGCCGTGCTTGATGACAGCGGAGCGGGCGGTACGGACCACGGTGAGGGCCATGGTGTCCGCGGCGCTCATCAGGGCGTTCTTGATGATCTCGCGAGTCACGGGATCGGTGGTCTGCAGCATGGGACTCTCCTCACATCGGCGGCAGGTTCAGTGCTTGAGGGAATAGTGCCATGGTGGTGGGCTGGCGTGCAAGGAAAAACCCTCACACTGAGCGTGAGGGCACAACTGGCAAGAAAGCATACGCCGAGGCTGGAATTACCCGGAGTCGCCGCGCAGACGGCGCAGTTCTTCCTCCAGTTCAGCTACACGAGACTCTGCGGATTGGCGGGCGGCCCGCTCGGTTGAAACAGCGGCTTTCGCAGCTACCGCATCGTCGTGCTCCTCTTGCTGGTTGAGCAGCCAGATTTCGGCCACGGGGTCGTAGTAGCGCAGACGGCCGTTGTCCCAGCAGAGGTCGAGATTCAGGGTCGGGCTATGGCCCCAGACCATACCGCCTTCCTCGTGATTCAGGTCGTAGCGACGGTATTCGCCGTCCTGCAGATACTCGCCTGCGAGAGGCTCGCGGTAGAAGTCCTGTCCAGTGCCGTCGAAACGCCAGTACTCCCCGATGCCCAGGCGGGCGTACAGGTCACGCTTGCCGCCGAGGTCGTTCCTGGCAGTGCTGGGGGAGCCGATTTCCAGTACAAAGTCCGGAGGCTTGCCCATTTCCCAGAGGAGATAGGTGTTGTTGCGGAGTATTCTCTCCACGTCCACGCCGATGGCGACGTAGCAGTCAGGCGATATCACTCGCCGGGGATTACCCTCCTCGTAGTAGAACATGGTGTTACCGTTGACGTGGACATCCGGGTGGTTGCTGAAGTGGGTCCGCAGGGTGCCCACAACCTCAATATAGAGCGGGGCCTGGTATTCTCCATCGGGCAAGGGCTTACCGTCCGTTTCGGGATACACAACGATTTTCTGGCCCGTAATTCGGGTGGCCATAGGCGCCTCCTACTACACGCCAATTCTAGCACAGGGACAGGTCGGGCCCCTGCATTGGCGCCGGGCCGGAACGGCTACAGCGTCTCGCTCTGAAGCCGTGATTTCTGTGCTCTTGCGGACCCTGCGAAACATAGGGGCTCGTTTCCTTTGTCTTCTTGGAGACCTAGAATTTGGGTCTAGTCGGGCCGAGTGCCGCCGCCGGGGCGGACCAGGAAGAGTGCGACGACTGAGACTACCGGCAGGGACATCATCAGGAGCATGCCGAGGGTGTAGGTGCCGGTGAGCTCGTGGAAGATTGCCAGGGGCAGGGGTCCCACCGCAGAGGCGCAGACGGAGAGCGTCATGGCCGGTCCCTGGATCCGGCCCAGGCCATGGCGACCGTAGTGGTACGCCCATATCGTGCTCTGCACGATTATGTAAGACCCGGCCGAAATCCCCATCATCAGCACGTAAATCATCGCCACGATCAGCGAGTCTGAGACCACGGCGAGGACGAGAGTAGCCAGCAGGGTGGCCATGGAAAAGACGACCAGCAAGTTGGGGCCGATCCTGTCCACCGCGAATCCTGCGGCCAGCGAACACACGGCTGACGCAGCGGAGTACAGGGCGAAGGAACTGGCCGCCACGGTCGCGCTGAGTCCGTTTTCCTCAAATATAGACGCCTGGTGGAAAATAAGGGCGGTGCTCACCAGGCTGGGCGTGCTGAGGGCAATGGCCAGCAGCCAGAAGCTGGGTGACAGGTATACGTTGGCGCGCCTGCGGGCTGTAGATGCCGTTGGCCTGGTCTCGGAAACGGGAGGACGGTCTGACCCGTCGGGGAAAAGCCCCATGTCCTCGGGCCGGTTCCTGACCACCAGGATAGCCACAGGGACGATGAGGGCCATGACCAGCACGCCGAGGATTGCGTAGGCGCCGCGCCAGTCGATGCTGTCTATCAGGAACCTTGCGAAGGGCGGGAACAGGGCGGTGGATATCACTGCTCCCATGGTCATGATCGCCACTGCCCGTCCTCTCCTTGAGACGAACCACTGGTTCACCAGCAGGACGCAGCTAATTGAGAGGGAGCCCTGCCCCAACGCGCGCAGGGCTGCGAAGGCCACAAAAAAGAGGAAAATGTGGGTTGCCGTCGCCATGCCGAAACAGGCTGCGCCGAGTCCGATTCCGGCCGCCACCAGCATGATCCGGGCTCCGTATCGATCGGCGAGGCGACTGACGAAGGTGACCAGCAGGGCGCTGAGGGCGGTGCTGGCCAGGTAGAGCACCGAAACGCCGGTGCGGGACAGACCCGTGTCCTCGATAATCGAATCGATGAATACAGAAAATACGTAGGACTGGCCCGGTCCGGTGCAGAACACAACCACACCCGCCGAGGCGACGATGAACCACCCGTAAAAGATGCGGTTGCCGGGCTGGCCGGAGGTGTCGCTCGGGGATTTCAGCATGTTCGGCGACTGGATGAAATATTCACTGGATGTTGAACAAACTCCCACAGCAATTTAGCAGCAGGACAAAACCAGAACACCATAACATCCGGAAGCCGTCGCGTCCCTACCGGAATGCGCCACTATTTCTGGCAATCCCGCTGAGCAGCATCCGTCAGGCAGAGCAATTGCTGGCTCGTCCTCCACTTGATTGGGGGCTCCCGGATGGCAGGCGAGGACATCCCGGCGGCCTGTTGGCAGTGATACAATCAGCGCGATTATTCCATCCCGAAACGAGGGTTACAGATGAGTATAGATGTCGCAACCGCTATTGCCCGCATCCTGAAACAGGAGGGCATCGAGTGGGTATCAACTTTCCCGGTGTGCCGGGTGAACAACGCGCTGGGGCGCGAAGGTGTGCCGATGATCATGATGCGCGACGACCGGTACGCCGTGGCGCTGGCCGACGCGTACTCCCGAGTCACCGCCGGGGATCGCATCGGCGTCTGCACGGTGCAGGGAGGAGTGAACGGCGCCGGGCTGCAGTACTCATACCCGGGGCTGGCCCAAGCCTTCGAGGACAACTCGCCGATGCTGTGCATAACCGACGGCATACCCGCCGGCAGCTCCGAGAACACGCTGTTTGACGTCACCACCAGCCTGAAGACAGTATCAAAGTGGTTCGGCTACATCGACCGTCCGGAGCGGGTACCCGAGTTCATGCGGCGGGCCTTCTCCATGCTGCGCAGCGGGCGCCCGGGTCCGGTGGTGCTGGCGGTGCCCAACGCTACGGCGACCTTCGACGAAACGGCCGACCCATATTTTCCGCCGAAGGCGTACAAGGCCGGGCCGAACCCGGATGACGTGAATACGGCGGTGGGCCTCCTGATGAACGCCAAGAGCCCCCTGATCTACGCTGGGGAAGGCGTGATCTACGCTAGTGCGTCGGCGGAACTCAAGGAGTTCGCAGAGGCCTTGAACGCGCCGGTGATAACCACGCTGAAGGCCAAGGGCGCGTTCCCGGAGAACCACCCGCTGTTCGTGGGTGTACGGGGCGAATCCCCGGCCGAGTTTCTGGAAAAGAGCGACGTGATCCTGTCCGTAGGTTCCAGCCTTTCGCCGGGCCGCTTCACCCACGGCATTCCCGACGCCGCGAACAAGACAATCATCCAGTGCAACCTGGACGAACTCCATTTCAACCGTATCTTCCCCACCCACCACGCAGTGATGGGCGATGCCAGGTTCACGCTGCGGGCTCTGGCCGACGGGGTGGCCGAGCGCACGGGCGGCGGGGTACGCAACGGCAACGACGTGGCTGCGGCGGTCAAGGCATCGCGGGACGCCGGAATGGCCAAGTACCGAGAGTTCATGGCCTCGGAGGACCAGCCGATCAACCCCTACCGAGTGTTCGGCGACATGATGAAGGCCCTTGACCCCATGAACTCTTTCGTGACCCACGACTCGGGGAACACCCGCGACCAGCTCAGCACGGTGTACGACACGCTGATCCCCCGCGGGTTCCTGGGCTGGGGCAACATATCGACCCTGGGGTTCGGTCTGGCCGGTGCCATGGCGGCGCGGCTGGCCTTCCCTGACCGGCACTGCGTCGCGGTGACCGGAGACGCAGGTGTTGGCTACATGCTGGGCAACCTGGAGGTGCCCGTGCGCCAGATGGTGGGCATCACCGTGGTGCATATCAGCAACGGCGGGTTCGCTGGGTACGGCCCAGGCTTCTGGGGCGAGGGTCACGACCCGTTCACGCACCGGGTTATGGGACCTGAGGACGTGGATATGTCGAAGGTGGCCGCCGACCTCGGCCTGTACGCCCAGCGGATTACAGACCCGGCCGACAACGTCGCCGCTCTGCAGCGCGCCAAGGAGGCGAACGACGCGGGACAACCGGCGTACATCGAGTTCATCTGCAGCCAGTGGCCGGTCTACGGCGGTTGGGTGCCTGGCCCGATCGCGCACTAAGGCACAACCTGACAACTGCGTAAATTTCACCCCCACCCCAGCCCTCCTCCTGAGGGGGAGGGAATGGATAGCTGTAGCGAATATCTCACCCTGACCCTCTCCCTTGAGGATGAGGAGGAATCGGCGGAGGCTGGCATGGCGGACCTGAACCCTGAGCAGTGGAGCCATTACACGACCCGGATCAACGGGATCAACATCCACTACGTGCTGGAGGGCGAGGGCGACCCGGTGCTCTTTCTGCACGGGTGGCCGGAGTTCTGGTACGGATGGCGGAACCAGATCAACGCGTTCTCGGGCCAGTACCAGGTGATCGTGCCCGACATGCGCGGGTTCGGGCACTCGGACAAACCGTTAAGCGGATACGACACCAAGACGGCGGCGTCTGACATGTACGAATTGGTGCGCTCGCTGGGGCACGAGAGCGTGAACATCGTGTCACACGACATCGGCGCGAGGGTCGGGTTCCGGTTCGCGCTGGACCACGAGGAGGCGGTGCGCAGGATCGCCTTTCTGGATGCAACGCCGCCGTACGAGCAACTGGGGCCGCAGGCCCCGTCGGTCATCCGGGAGCGCTGGCACTCCTACTTCCATCAGCAGTTCGACATTCCGGAGAAGCTGCTGGAGGGACGCGAGGAGATCTACCTGCGCCACATCCTGCGCGACTGGTGCATCAACAAGTACCCGCTGACCCAGGAGATCATCGACGAATACGTCAAGGTGTACTCGGCGCCCGGCGGGCTGCGCGGCGGGTTCAACTACTACCGCGCCGCCGCCCACCTGGACCCGGCGGACTGGCGCGCCGACGAGGGTCGCAAGCTCTCGGTGCCGGCGCTCTTCCTGTACGGTACGCGGCGCGAGAATACTGCCGCGGCCATGGGCGCCGGGCCGCTGGAAGACTCGTGGCGCGGCGTGATCCCGGGCGTGCAGTCCAAGCACCTGGGCGACTACGGACACTTCCTGCAGTGGGAGTGCCCCGAGGACGTGAACAGGGAGCTGGCGACCTTCCTGGCGGGGTAGGTGAAAGAAAACGTTCTCGCGTTAACCACCTCTCCGAAGGAGAGGGAGTGGGTAACTTATGCGAGGCTTTCACCCCCACTCGTGTCCCCCTCCCCCCTTAGGGGGAGGGGGACACGGGAATCGGCGCAGGAAACAACTCAATCGGAGGGAATTGTATGGCTACATCCGAGGAGCTGGCAGCACTGGTGAGTTCCGAGTCAACGAGGCTGCTGGAGTACTTCAGAGGCCTGTCCGCATCGGACTGGGAAAAGCAGAGTGCCTGCGAGGCGTGGAACAACGCCGACGTGGTGGCGCACATGACCGTGGCAGTGGACATGTTCTCAGCCAACATCGAGCGTGGCGCCAACGGTGACTCCACACCGCCGGAGGGGATGGGACCGCCGCAAGAGACCGACCTGGCGGCCCGAATGGCGGCCAACGCCACGAGGACCGTGGCAGTGCGGGAGAGCCTGGGCGATACGCTCATTGACGCCTTTGCCCAGAACTGTGAGCGCCTCGATGCGCTGTTGGCCGGGATGGGCCCTGACGACTGGGAAAAACAGTGCTATCACGTTGTGTCTTACCTCAGCGTCAGGCGTTACCTGATCCTGCGACTGGCCGAAATGTCGATCCACGAGTGGGACATACGGTCGCGACTGGAGGGATCATCAAAGCTGCCGGACGCAGTGGCGCCCACGCTGATAGAACTGCTGCCCGGCTTCGTGGTGGGGAGGTTCTACCTCCCGGGGTCGGACGTCGCCACCCCATCGCGGTTCCGGTTCAGCCTGTCGGACGGCGGGAGCTATGACATCGTAGCCGGCGGCGGCGAATTGCAGATGTCGGACAGCACCGGCGCGGCTGCGGATGTGACCTTCAAATGCAGCTCGTCAACCTTCGCACTGCTGGCCTACGGTCGCATCCAGCTGGACGAGGCGGTGGCCGCAGGCGACATTACGGTCGAAGGGGACCGGGCGTTAGCGGCGCAGTTTTAGAGTGGATCCGCTGATCAGGCGTAGATACTGATACTCTTTCCATCAGTATCGGTATCCTGACTCAGATGCTGTCACGTCGCTGTTTAGTAAGATCGATTCAACATCCCACTATGGAGGAAAAGCTATGAAACTGCTGGTATTGTCGGGGGGCAGGCACCCTTACGAAGAATCAACGCCGGTGCTGGAGGGTTTCCTCAAGGGCGCAGGGCACGATATTACGATACTTGAGGATGCATCGGTCCTGGCTGATGCGTCCAAAATGAGCGGTTACGACGCCCTGGTGTTCAACACCCGCCGCGAGAACGTGCCGGACTTCGGCGATTGGGAACTGGCCGCCCAGGAAAAAGAGGGGCTGAAGAACTACATCAAGTCAGGCAAGGGCTTCGTGTGCATTCACATCGCTTGCTGCGTGCCCAGCGGATGGTCGGAGTTCGATGAGATCACCGGCGGCGGCTGGGTCACCGGCACCAGCTACCATCCCCCCTACGGCGAGATGAAGGTGAACATCAGCAACGCCAGCCACGTCGGCGCAAAGGGCGTGTCGGCCTTCACCACCAGTGATGAGCTGTACATGAACACCACTTTCAGCCCCGAAGGCAATGATGTGTTCCTGACCGGAGACTCGGAGGACGGCACTTGGCCGTGGGGGCCGGACAGGGCGCCGACGTTCATGCCGGGCGGCACCTACCCGCTGGGCTGGACGCGCACGTACGGCGACGGCAAGGTGTTCGTGCTGCTGCTGGGCCACGACGGGCGCAGCTTCGAGACACCGGAGTTCCAGCAGATCGTGCTGAACGGGGTGGCGTGGGCCGGGGCGTAGTACCCAATCAAGCCTGAATCCAGGCACTGTGCGCAGCGAAGGGTCTCACCGCAGGGATGGAGGTTCTTCGCTATCGCTCTGGATCGTAATGCCGCTCAGAACGACGGGGGTGCGGACTGCTACCTAGTCAGCAGGTCTCGTTCCAGGGCAAGCAACCCGTCAATGTACAGGCGGACGTCAGTCAGTGTCACTCCCTCAGGGGCAGCATCTGTCAGCTCGATGACGGTGCTGCTCCAGGTTTTTTCCGTTATGTCCAGCCAGGCAACGCCGAGGGCCTCGGGGGACTCCATTGCATCAACGGCTTGCCGGAACGACTCAATGGCCACCAGCCAGTTAGCCAGTTCAAGGAACCCCTCCGTCCAGTATTGGTCCTCCCCGGCTGACTCAACCAGAGCTGCGTGGATTTCCATTCCGCTGGCCGCATCGGACATGTCCAGGTTCCCCGCCTCCTCGAACAATTTCAGGAGGTGTCCCTCCCCCTGCACCCGAATCAGTTGGCCCCCGCTGGGACTGTCCAACAGATCCCGAAAACCATCCAGGTCTGACTCTCGGGCCAGCTCGTGCAGGGCCAGCAGCGTGCCAAGGCCCTGGACACGCTTGCGATTGGCGCCCATCACGGCCATGACCTCCGCATCACGAGCGACATGTCCCTCGGCTACCGCAACCTGGTAGAGGGCCGCATCCTGCGCCAGAGTGGCGAATGCGGCATTTTCCAGTCCGAATCTGGAAATCAGTCCTTGCTTGCCCCTGATGTATTCACCCAAAGCCGACTCATCGTGCTCGGCACCATCATCGGCAAAGCCCAAGCCCAAGAAAATGTCTCGGAGATAGGTGTTGAGCTGGAGCGGGTAAAGGCAGTCGCCTCCGACGATCCCTATCGCCGGTCTGCCATCCCAGGGATCGTCGGGGCACTCGGATTCCCCAGAGAACACCCAAAGCGCCGCAATCGCCAATACCAGGCAAAGCGGTGGGAGCCAGGCGCGGACGTAAACGGGCATCAGGAGCGCTGCAGGATGATGTTGCTGGCGTCGTCGACGGTGGCTGTCCAGCCGGGAGGCACGACGGTTGTGGAGTCGTACTCCTCGATGACCAGCGGCCCGGACTCGGAGCGTCCGGACAGGCCCGGGCGGCTGAGCACTGGCGTATCGAACCAGCCTCGATTGGGGCCGAAGTACACCGGACGTGTGGCTGAACCACCATTGGCGGCGGCAGCGAGTTCAATTCGCTCCGGCATTCGCGGCTTGTCGGGGAGGCCGCGCGCAATTACGCGGATATTTACGAGCTGATAGCTGGCCCCGCCTTCCATGGGGCCCTGTCGGTAGCCAAAGGACTGTTCGTGCTCGATGTCGAAACTCTCGGCAACCGCATCCAGGGTCGCCCGTGTAATGGGGCCTGCCGGGACGGGGACCGTCAGGTCCGAGACCTGGCCCTCGTACTTCATGTCGGCCTGAGTCACGAACTCATGGCGGGCGTCTTCGAACCCCTCGAGGCGTAGCTGTCGTCGACCTTCCTCCCACATCCCCTCGACCAGGCCGGCCAGCGTGGGCATGTCGATTTCCTCGAAGGTCTTGAAGTGAGTCCGGACAAAGTGGTGCTCCACGTCGGCGACCAGCAGCCCGAAGCTGCTGAATACGCCGGGAAACGGGGGAACTACAACGCGGGTTATGTCCAGCATCTCGGCCAGACCGGCGGCATGAACCGGGCCGCCGCCGCCAAAGCAGATCAGGTCGAAGCGGCGCGGGTCGCGACCCCGTTCGCTGGAGACGGCACGGAGGGCGCGCCCCATGTTGGAGTTCACCAGCAGGTGAATGCCGTGGGCCGCCTCGACGTCTGACATGTTCAGGGGTCGGGCCACGTTGTCGGTGATGGCCCGGCGGGCCAACTCCGCGTCGATGGGGAAATCGCCGGCCAGCAGGTGCAGCGGGTTCAAGTAGCCCAACAGCACGTCGGCATCGGTGACCGTGGCGTCCTGCCCGCCCAACCGGTAGCAAGCAGGGCCGGGATAGGCCCCGGCGCTCTGCGGCCCGACGCGCAGGGAGCCGCTGCGGTCGACGGTGGCGATGCTGCCGCCACCAGCGCCGACTTCTGCCAGGTCAATGGCCGGGACGCGCAGGATGTGTCCGCTGCCGCGCAGCAGCCGGTGGCCGACGCTGATGCCGCCGCCGACCTCGTACTCGGGGGCCTGGAGCATCTCGCCGTTCTCAATGATGGATGCCTTGGCGGTGGTGCCGCCCATGTCGAGGGTCATCAGGTTCGGCATCTCCAACCGACGCCCGAGGTGGAAGGCGCCGACGACGCCGGCTGCCGGTCCGGACTCGATGCAGTAGACCGGACGCTCCATGGCGATGCCGGAGGTGGCGAGACCGCCATTGGACTGCATGACTGCCAGGGGCACGGTGATGCCCATGTCTGAGAGACCCTGAATCAGCAGGCCCAGATAGGTCTCGACCACAGGGCGGACGTAACTGTTGATGACGGTGGTGCTGGTGCGCTCGTACTCCTTCATCTCGGGGAGCAGGTCGGAAGACAGCGTCAGGATGACATCCGGCGCGCGCGCTCGGACTGCCTGGGCCACGTACTGCTCGTGGTCCGGGTTGGCGTAGGAGTGCAGCAGGCAGACTGCCACCGACTCAGCGCCGCTGTCGACGACCGCCTGCGCGGCGCGCTCGACCGAGGCGGCGTCGATGGGACGCAGCACCTCGCCACGGAAGTTGAGGCGCTCGCCGACTTCCAGGCGGTATTGGCGCTTCACCAGCGTGGGCGACTTCTCGTAGTACAGATCGTAGAGGCGCGGCGTGCGGTTGCGTCGGAACTCGAGGATATCGCGGAAGCCCTCTGTGGTGATCAGGGCCATGTGGGCGCCCTTTTCCTCGATGATGGCGTTGGTGGCGACGGTGAAACCGTGGCCAACCTCCGTGACATCGGCGGGATCAATGGCCAGCTCCTCTATGCCCGCGCGGATGCCGTTCAGCACAGCGCGGCTGTAGTCGTCGGGTGTGCTGGCCACCTTGCGGGTGAGCACGCGCCCGTCGTCGCCGAGGAATACGATGTCGGTGAAAGTGCCACCGATGTCTACGCCAATACGAAATTCTGGCATTACTAAGCTCTCATTTGGAGTTGAAGGGAGGATAACAGAAAGTCTAGCCCCCCAGGCATTTGCCGAGCCAGGCGCGGCCGTCGCGGGCGAGGAAGTCGTCGGCGCCGAAGGGGCCCTCGGTGCCGGTGTCGTAGATCTCGGGAGGGCGCACCGACTCGTCGGACAGACCCTCGATGAGCGGGTCCATTATGCTCCACGACTCTTCGATCTCGTCGCTGCGGATGAACAATGAGGCGTCGCCGCTCAGGGCATCCAGCAGCAGGCGCTCGTAGGCATCGGGAATCTCCTGCCCGCCGAAGGAGTCCTCGTAGTGGAACTCGAGGTTCACAGGCCGGAGGTCGAGCAGGGAGTCGGGCGTCTTGGCCTGGAACTCGAGATGCACCCCCTCATTGGGCTGCAGGCAGATGGACAGGGTATTGGATGTTATGTCACCGCTGCGGCCCTGGGGGAAGATCAAGTGCGGCGGACGGCGGAACTGGATGAGGACCTCGGTGCGCTTGTCCCTGAGAGCCTTGCCGGATCTCAGGTAGAAGGGGACTCCCTGCCATCGCCAGTTGTCGATGTCGAGGCGCATGGCGGCGTAGGTGGCCGTGCGGGAGTCCGGCGGCACGCCCGGCTCATCGAGGTAGCCGTCGTACTGGCCCTGCACAACGAACAGCGGGGCATCCTGCGGCGGGATGTGGCGAACGGAGTCCAGTACCTTGACCTTCTCGTTGCGCAGGGCGTCCGCCTCGAATGTCGCAGGCGGTTCCATGGCCACCACGGCCAGGAGTTGCAACAGGTGGCTCTGGAACATGTCGCGAAGAACACCGGCACGGTCGTAGTAGGGCGCGCGCTCGGCGATGGACACAGACTCGGATACGGTGATCTGTATGTTGTCGATGTAGTTGCGGGACCACAGCGGCTCGAATATGGCGTTGGCGAACCGGAACACCAGCAGGTTCTGAACAGTCTCTTTTCCCAGGTAGTGATCGATCCGGTAGACCTGGTGCTCGGCAAAGACCGAGTGGACGGCCTCATTGAGTTCGCGAGCCGTCTCCAAGTCAACGCCGAAGGGTTTTTCCACCACGATGCGACGCCAGCAGCCGTTCTCCCGCTGGTAGCCCGCGCGGCCCAGGGTGTTAACCGCCGGCGCAAACAGGAAGGGAGCCAGGGCCAGGTAGTAGAGCCGGTTGGCAGGACTGTCAGGGGACTCTATCTCGTTGAGAACGCGCTCCAGTTCGCGCAGGCCATCAGGTGCGGACACATCGCCGTAGCAGGAGTGTACTCGGTCGGCAAAGCCCTGCCAAACCTCGGGGGCGGGTGGAAAATCTGCCTCCTGTCCGAATCCCTCGTAGAATGAAGCGCGGAACTCGTCCGCTGTCATGTCGCTGCGGGAAACGCCGACGATTTGAACATCCGGCCCCAGCCGTCCCTTGGCGTAGAGGTCTGCGAGGGCAGGGGCGAGCTTCTTGGTGGTCAGGTCGCCCGACGCGCCGAAGATAACGATGGTCGTCGTCTGTTCCGGCATTCCCCTACCCCACCTCTCTCAAGGAGAGAGGAATCTATCGGTGGTCAGCCTGTTAGTCGCTTCGACGCACGGCATGCCCGCCGAACTGCTGCCGGAGTGCGGCCAGCAGCTTGGCGCCGAGGGGCCCGTCCTGTCGAGATCGGAAACGCTGCTGCAGGGCTGCTGATATCGCAGGGATGGGGACGGCCAGGTCCACGGACTCCTGCACCGTCCAACGTCCCTCTCCGGAGTCCTCGACGAAGGCCTGCAGGCTCTCCAGCCCCGGGTCGTCCCTCAGGGCTGCCGCGGTCAGCTCCAGCAGCCAGGAGCGCACCACACTGCCGTGGAGCCAGGTCTCGGCCACGGCTGCCAAGTCAAGGCCGAATTCGTCCTTGGCGGCCAGCATCTCGAAGCCCTCGGCGTACGACTGCATCAGGGCGTACTCCACGCCGTTGTGCACCATCTTGACGTAGTGACCGGCGCCGCTGGGGCCGAAGTGGCTGTAGCCGACGTCTTCGGAGGGCGCCAGTGTGCGAAATGCGGGTTCCATCCGCTTCACCGCGGCATCCGGGCCACCCACCATGAGGCAGAAACCGTGGGCCAGGCCCCAGATTCCGCCGCTGATTCCAATGTCGACATATTGGATACCACGTTCGGACATCTTAGAGGCTCGGCGCATGCTGTCCTTGTAGTTGGCGTTCCCACCGTCTATCAGGATGTCGTCCGGCGAGAGGAGGGGCGCAACGGCGGCTATGGTGTCTTCGGTGGGAGTGCCGATGGGGAGCATGAGCCAGACGGCGCGGGGTGTGGCTAGTTGGCCGACCAGGTCCTCGAGGGAAGTGGCACCCTCTGCACCGTACTGGGTTGATGTGGCCACAGCATCAGCGTTCACGTCGTAGGTCACCACGCGATGCCCCCCGGAGGTGAGTCGGCGCGCCATGTTCGCGCCCATGCGCCCAAGGCCAACAAGTCCCAGTTCCAAGGAAGTCCTCCGATATTGAGTCGAAATTATCGGGAAATGTAGCGAGCGTCAGACTTCGTCCAGGAGCCGCTGCAGCCCTGGAACAATGTCGTTGCCGAGATCCGCGGTGATCACCCGGCGGCCCAGATTGGTAAGCGCACGATAGTCCCCGATGGCCTGGGCGGCAGCCAGCGTGTCGAACCCGTACTGCTGGCCCGGGATGGGCAGATGTTCCAGTGGTCCGGCGGTCAACTGCAGGTACAGGCCGGAGCCGGGTCCACCTTTGTGCAACTGACCCGTTGAATGCAGGTAGCGCGGGCCATAGCCCATGGTGGTGGCGATGTTGCAGCGCCGCATGACTCTCGCCCGCAATTCGCCAATCAGCCGGTCGATCTCGCGGTCCATCCTGGTGTAGGGGGTGATGGCCAGGTAATCCCCGGGCCGAGCCTGTGCCAGTAGATCGCCGATGGACCCGGAGGGAGCAGGTTCCGGTAGCCTGACCTCGCGAAGATATATGTCCAGCAGGCCATCGGTGTTGTCCTTGGCACCCTGTACGTCGGGCTGATCGAAGGGATGTACGTCCAGAATGGATCCCGCTACGGCCGTGGCGTACTCCCAGCGGTAGAATTCGGCGCCCAAGTCGCTGCAGTCGTCGAGTTGCAGGCGGGCCACCGGGTGGCCGAACTGCTCCAGGCGACTGACCGCGGGCAACAGGTCTCCGCACGAAGGGGTCTCGATCAAGACGAAAAGCCGGTCATTTCCGTAGCAGCCGGGGTCGAGCAGGGGCTCCCCGGCCACGGGCACAATACCGCGTCCCTCCTTGGCCAGGCTTTCAGCAATCATCTGCTCCACCCAGAGGCCGAAGCCCTCGATGGGAGGAGGAGCGATCAGGGTCACTTTGTCGCGTCCTGACAGGGCGGCGGAACCCAGCAGCGCCCCGAGCTGCAGCCCAGGATTGTCAGCGGGGTCGTCGTTCAGACAGAGGTCTCGCATGGGAGAGGCAGTATCAAGCAGGCTCCCGACATCAATCCCGGAAAGGGCCGCTGGGAGCACTCCAAACCACGACAAAACGGAGTACCGGCCGCCTATGTCTGGCGGGTTAAGAAACACCCGCCGGAAGCCAGTGTCGTGGGCCAGCCTTTCCAGGGGAGTGCCCCGGTCGGTGATGGCCACAAAGTTCATTCCCGCACTTTCCTCGTCTCGGCACTGCTCCACCAATCCCCGGAAATAGCGATAGAAAGACAGGGTCTCGATGGTTCCTCCGGACTTGGAGGAAACAATGAATAGGGTGGTTGCGGGATCGATTGCCGCGGCGACGGAGCCGATCTGGGCAGGCACCGTGGAGTCGAGCATGGTGAGGCACGGGAAGCCGTCGGCCTGGCCGTAGGCCTGACGCAGCACCTCAGGACCCAGGCAGCTGCCACCCATGCCCAGCAGCACGACGTCCCGGTACCCCTCGGAGCAGACCTGCCCTACGAATTCGGCCAGATCGTCCAGATGTTCCCGCAGAAATTCCCCGGCGTCCAGCCAGGCGAGGCGGTCGGAGATTTCCCTGGGGTCCGGGCGCCAGACGGTGTGGTCCCTGTCGCGGATGCGCTGCGGCACATTGCGGTCCACTAGCCACCGCAGCACCCGGTGCGCCGCCTCGGTGGTCACGGCGTCCCCGGAGACCATGTCGCTGAGCGTCGGCCCGGGTTCGAAACTGGGCAAATTCAACCACCTTCCGCGTCTGACTGGTCCCCTATATTGCTACGCTGCTTTCCGGGTTTAATTAGCGTTACGGTGTATGCACCAGCTTTCTGGCTTCGTCCGCCACGTGGGCGGCGGTGAATCCGAACCGTTCCAGCAGCACACCACCGGGCGCGGACGCCCCGAAAGTGGACATACCGATGGATGCGCCATCGAGGCCCACGTAACGTGCCCATCCATTGGAAGCGCCAGCCTCCACAGAGAGCCTCGCCCTCCGCTCAGGGGGCAGCACCGCATTGCGGTATTCCTCAGGTTGGGCCTCGAACAGCTCCCATGACGGCATGGACACCAAGCGGACCCTGGTGCCTTCCGAATCCAGAGCCCTGGCCGCCTCCAAGGATATGTGCACCTCTGCGCCGGTGGCGATGATTATCACCTGCGGATCGGTGTCGGCGGATTCCCAGAGTATATAGCCACCCCTGGTTGCGTCCTGTGCCGGAGCAAGGGTCTCCCGGTCAAGGACCGGCAGGTTCTGACGGCTGAGAGCGAGAGCTGTGGGGCCATCGGTTCGCTCCAGGGCGGCCTGCCAGGCAATGGCCGTCTCGGCGGCGTCGGCGGGGCGGATCACATTCAGGCCCGGCATAGCTCGCAGGGACATCAGGTGCTCCACAGGCTGGTGCGTGGGCCCGTCCTCTCCGAGAGCGATGGAGTCGTGGGTAAAGACGTAGATCACCTGCTGTTGCATCAATGCGCTGAGCCGCAGTGCCGGGCGGAGGTAATCGGAGAAAATCAGGAACGTGGACGCATAGGGAATTGCTCCCCCGTGTACCGCGATGCCGTTGGCGACGGCGCCCATGGCGTGCTCACGAACGCCGAAGTGCATGTTGCGCCCATCGAAATTGTCCGGGCCGATGTGGCCCTCGTTGTTCAGAATGGTGAGGGTCGACGGCGCCAGATCAGCGGATCCGCCGATGAGGTTCGGTACGGAGTCGGCAATGGCGTTCATCACCTTGCCCGACGCCTCCCTCGTCGAGATGGAGGTCACGTCATCGAACAGGCCGGAAAGGCCGCTACCCCAGCCGGGAGCGAGAACGCCGTTGAGAGAGTCCTGCAATCGCAGGGCTTCGGAGGGAAAATTCTCGCGGTAGCTGGCGAGGGTGTTGTCCCACTCATCCTGCAGTTTCCTGCCTCGCTCGACCGCCTTGGTCAGGTGCTCCCTGACCTCTCCGGGTACGGTGAAGGTCTCCGGGTAGGGCCAGTGGAGCTGCTCTCGGGTAAGGCCGACCTCGTCGTCTCCCAGGGGGGCGCCGTGTACGCCGGGGGTACCCGCCTTGTTGGGACTTCCGTACCCAATCACTGTGCGGCACACAATGATGGATGGACGGCTCTCCTCGGCACGGGCGTCGTCAATGGCGGCAGTCACGGCGTCCAGGTCGTTACCGTCTAGCCCATCGATTACGTGCCATCCGTAGGCTTCAAACCGGCGGGGCACGTCCTCGAGGAATGAGATGTCGGTATCACCCTCAATGGATATCTGATTGTCGTCATACAGGAGGACCAGCTTGCCAAGCTTAAGGGTGCCTGCCAGGGAAGCGGCCTCAGCTGCCACTCCTTCCTGCAGGTCGCCATCGGACACGATGGCGTAGGTGTAGTGGTCGACTATGTCATGGCCGGGGCGGTTGAACCGCGTGGCCAGCCAGCGCTCGGCGATGGCCATGCCGACTGCGTTGGCCAGTCCCTGGCCCAGAGGGCCGGTGGTGACCTCGACGCCGGGAGTGAGGCCGTACTCGGGGTGGCCTGGCGTCCGGCTGCCCCACTGCCGGAACTGCTGCAACTCCTCTATGGGCAGATCGTATCCGGTGAGGTGGAGCAGTGAATACAGCATGGCGGAGGCGTGTCCTGCGGACAGCACGAACCGGTCGCGGTCGGGCCAGTTGGGGTCTGCAGGGTTGTGCTTGAGGAACCGGTCCCAGAGGGCGTAGGCAACCGGCGCGGCGCCCATGGGGGCGCCAGGGTGCCCCGAGCGCGCCTTCTGGACAGAGTCAATGGCCAGGAAACGAAGGGTGTTGATGCACAGTTGGTCGAGAGCCGAATCGGTCAACGTCTTCCCCTGAACAGGCGGCCAGGGTGGACTCCCCGGTTCCGCTTAGAAATGTCTTTCAAGCCACGTTGGAGTGGCCGGCCGGAACGGTATTCCGGCAGTTGGTATGGTATCCAATAGCGGCGAATCTGTCATCCACCGGACGGACGGGAATCCAGTGCTCCGGGAATTCGCCACAAAGGACACGGAGAGCACGGAGTCCTTATATTGTCCTATCCCTCGAACTCTCCTTGTACTCTGTGCCTTCTGTGGTTAGACCATCCGCTCATCCCAAATGTTCATGCTCCGTGCCCTAAACGTCCTTGAAACGAGGGGAAATGACGTGAGACCCTGGCAACGACGACCTCCGGGTCGGTCTACGGTGTGGGCCTCTCACCGAGCATGGCCTCAGTCGCCATTTCCGAGTTGCCCCGATATATGCGCACGGAAATTTGCTCGCCGGGGAGGTTTTCTAGGAGAAACTTGGACAGCTCCCCCGTATTGCGGATGGCGCGTCCGCCTAGGGAGACGATGACGTCCTCTCCCTGCAGCCCGGCAGCGGCGGCGCCGGAGTCTGCCACCACCCGGGCGACCAGGACGCCCTCGCTCACAGGCACGCCGATCTGGGCGGCTATGGCCGGAGTGAGGTTTACGGGCGAGATACCGAGGAATCCCCGCTCCACGAATCCTTTTTCGATGATCTGCTCGGATACGGCAAGGGCGTCGTCGATATTGACGGCAAACCCGATGCCCTGCCCGCCCTGGATGGCGGCAGTATTCACCCCGATGACCTCACCGAACCGGTTCACGAGCGGGCCGCCGCTGTTGCCGGGGTTGATGGAAGCGTCAGTCTGGATCAGGTCGACGTAGGTGTCCTGCAGGCCCGCATCAATGGAGCGGCCCAAGGCACTGATCACTCCCCTGCTGACGGTGGGCCCACCGGAAAGGGCGAGGGCGTGGCCGATGGCTATTACGTCCTCGCCAACTCGTAGGCTTGAGGCACTTCCGGTCAGCGCGGGCTGCAGGTCAGTGGCGTCGATCTTTAGGACCGCCACGTCCGGGTTGAAATCGCCTCCGACGAAACGCCCCACAAAGCCCTGCCCGTCGTGCAGGGTGACCGTGATGGTTTCCGCCTCGGAAACCACGTGATTGCTGGTGAGGATGTAGCCGTCATCCCGCACAATGATGCCGGTGCCCACTCCGGTAGCTGGACTGAGTTGGTTGGAGATTAGGATTGCGGGATCGGATGCGGTCAGTATCTGGACTACGGAAGGGGTGAGCTGGCCCACAATGTCGACAATGGCGAGGCCATTACCGGAGCCGTCGCCCTGTCCCCCTCCGACAGCCCCGGAGTCGTCTCCGCAAGCAACGGCAGCCAGCACAGCGAGGGCAAGGAGAAAGGCAAACGGGAAGAAGAATCTCCTGCCATAGAAGAACCGACCGGTCAACAGTGCGACCGGGCCGATCCTTCCCCTAATTCGCTCTACTTTCACCATCACCCAGGCCTGGTGGGATCAGTCCCAATCCAGCAAGTACCGCTAGCGGCTCCTGAGGCCTAGCTCCCGTTGCCGTTTATTGCCGGGAAGATATGGTCTCGGAAGGCTTCCATCTCCTCGGTGGCGAACTCATAGGTAGCGCCGGTCATCAGGTACAGGTGGTCCAGTCCGGCGGCCTCCGCCTTCTTGACGCGCTCGGCGCAGTACTCCGGTGTGCCGATAAGCCCCATGTAGTCGCAGATGGCAGCCAAAGCGTCGTCGGGCAGGAACTGGCACAGTTCCTGGGCCTTCTCCCAGTCCTCTGCGTGAGGAACGTCGGGGTAGAGATCCCACAGGCCGGCGGGCAGCTCGAGGTCGCCAACGTCGATGCCGGCAGCCTTTAGCCAGCGATGGTACGTCTCCTCCATCAGGCGGGCAACGGCGAGGGGGCGGGCGATTTCGCGGGCCTCCTTGAGGTCGTCCTTGATGATGGTGGTGGCGGTGAATATGGTCTCGATGTCGTCGGGATTGCGTCCCGCGGCGCGGGCGCCATCGGCCACAATCTCCCGGGCTTCGGCCACGGCTCCGGGATGGATGCCGGTCATCAGAAGCGCGCCGTCGGCCACCTCACCTGTCACCCTCATGACCCGCGGCCCGGTGGCGGCGATGTAGACGGGTGGCGGAGTGGCCTCACCGCCGTGGCGCATGCGGCTGTTCGCCTTGCCGAAATTGACCATGTCACCGGACATCAGTTCCTTCATCTGCACCACGGAGTGCCGCATCTGGCGCACGGTGGCGGGCGGTATGCCGATGGTGGCCGTGGAGCTATAGCCGCGGCCGATCCAGATCTGCACCCGGCCCGGAGCCAGCTCACCAACGGTCTGGGCTGCCGACGCCACCACCGACGGGTGCCGGGTGGCGGGGTTGGTGACGGCAGAGGCGACGTTGATGTGGTCCGTGGCCTGCACCGCAGCCGCCATGGCGACGAAGCAGTCGCGCTCGAGGAGCTGGGAATCGAGGATTCCCACGCCGCTGAATCCGGCGTCCTCGCACTGTTTCACAAAATCGGCGACCTGGGGAAGGGGCTTGCAGGGCGGTACTCGCAGATCAATCTTGATGGACATGGTGTGCTCCTTAGATTTCATTCGATTGATGGGGTCTCTTTCCACCCCCACCCTAATCCTCCCCCTTGAGGGGAAGGGACAGCCTCGTTAACCCTCTCCTAGCGGGAGAGGTCCTATTGTTTGTTACCTTGTGAGTTCCTCGCGGAGGCGGCGGATGACCACCTCGGTTTCGGCTTCGGTCAGGTTGAGCGGGTCGACAGCGAGAATCTGGGGCCCTCCCAACTGGTTCAGATACACCTGTGGATTGCCGTGCTCCATGGCGTGGGCAACCTCATTCCTGGAGGGGCCGCGCCACTCTTCGGTAAAGCGGATCACAGCGTGGGGAATCAGGTAACTCTCTTTGTCGTGTTCCAGGGTGACGCGCAGGCCGGGGATCTCGACAAGGGCGTCGACCACCTGCTGAACCATACCGTGATAGGCAGCCATCTCTGCTTCCTCGTCCTCCTCCACGAAGGCGGCGAGGGAAGCGACCAGGCCGATGACTTCCTCTTTGGCGACCTTCATTCCCCTGCCGAGGAACTGGGCAGGGCTTGCCTGAAGGGCCGCAGCCTCGATGAGGTCGGCGCGGCCGACGAGAATGCCGCTGCCCTGGGGCCCGCGGATGCCCTTGCCGCCGCTGTAGACCACCATGTCGGCACCGGCGCGGAGGTAGCGGTACAGGTTCTCGCGCGGCGGCAACATTGAGGCGGCGTCGACGATGACGGGCAGATCGTGGGCGTGAGCAATGTTGCACACCATCTCGAGGGGCATGACCTTGTTGCTGGAATGGGGTGCACACAGATATGCGACGGCGGCAGTGCGCTCGTTGATGGCTCCCTCCAACTGCCACGGGTGGGCGTAGAGGTAATCGCCAAACTCCACCATCTTTGCGCCGGCGGCCCGGTAGGCCTGGTCGTAGGGGAACCGGTGCATGGTGTGGATGACAATTTCGTTCCTGAGACCATCGGTGTTGGGCAGTTGCCTCATCTTCACCGGGTCATTGCCGGCGATACAGGCCGCCGCCTGCAGCAGCAGGCCACCAGCGGCGCCGCTACAAACGAAGCCGGCCTCGGCTCCCACCAGGCGGGCCACCTCGCGGCCGGCGGCGCGGTTGAGGTCGTCGATGTTGACCATCACGCGGGCGGCCTTTTCCATGATCTCAAGAGTCTCGGGCCGCGTGCGGCTGCCGCCGAGACGAGTGATGGAGCCTGCGGCGTTGATGATGGGCGCGACCTCCAGCCGCTGGTAGAGGGCCTCAATTCCAGGGTCCAGGGCGCCGGTGATGTCGGCCACGTCATCCTCCTGTTTTCGTCCGGATCGGACTGCCGGAAAGCCCCGAGCCCGGATGTTGCCTTTGACTGGGTGGTCAGGCCATTATAGCAATTGAGGCAGTGGCGATGTGGTAACATTTTCCGGGCCGATACCCGGCCGGAAATTGGGTGTGTGCAAGCCAAAGCACGGGAGGAACCCCGCATGACAAATGCCGCTGCAGTTCTCGACGACCTGGGCACCAAGGCTACGATCGGGCTGGTGGTGGTCAGCGCGTCGAGGGTCTCGGAACTTCGCTACCCCAGGGTTGTTCCCGAGGTGGGATTCCTCACCAGCCGGATGATGCTGGGCGGAGACCACGGCCTCGAGGCGCTGCTGGAGATGGAAAAGAACTCATCCCGGGCCGTGGAGGAACTGGCATCGGCGGGCGTGGACTCCATCGCCTACTGCTGCACCGTCAGCGGGGCGCAGCGCGGGATCGAGAAGGACCGTGAATTCTGCGCCGACATGGAGCGGGAGTTCGGGACCCCCATCGCATCCACCATGCTGGCGGCAGCCGAGGCGCTGGTGCACCTTGGAATGCGCCGGGTGGTTCTGACCAGTCCCTATCCGCACAGCTACCACGTGGCCGAGAGCAGGTACCTGGCTGAGGCCGGTATTGAAACCGTCGCGGAATC
This sequence comes from Dehalococcoidia bacterium, assembly GCA_963664175.2. GTDB lineage: Bacteria > Chloroflexota > Dehalococcoidia > Lucifugimonadales > UBA3495 > VXOI01. Next base: position 17,677 of record CAXXOI010000053.1, on the reverse strand, counting down.
AGGCATGGGCTTCGAAAAGGCCGACGAGTTTGCCGCAGTGTCGCCGGACGAGATTTACAAGTTCGCCCTCGATGCCTGGGAACAGAGCGGCGGAGATGCGGATGGGCTGTTTGTCAGCTGCATGAATTTCGACGCCCTCGCTGCGGCGCAGGCCCTGGAGGACGCCATCGGCAAGCCGGTGGTGACGTCGCATTCGGCGACGCTGTGGCGGGCGTTGTCCCTGGCGGGCGTCGAGGAGCCGGTGCCGGGATACGGACGGCTGCTGGCCGAGAGACGGGAGAGCCGGAAGCCGGTCACCGCCTGAGCGCGTTGGCGAGATTCACGGGCGTTGGCGACAGGTGGAGACGCCCTCATTCCGGCCATCTCACACAGAGAGGGTGGACCCACCGCACGCATGCAAGTAGCAGGAACCTAATGACCTTGGCGATAGAGACTCTACTTAGGAGTGATTTACGATGACCACAGCGGAACGCCTGAACGCCATGCCTCTGGGAGAGGCGATGTTCACCCAGCGGGCTATCCGGCGGTTCAAGAAAGACCCCATCCCTGATGATGTCCTCGAGGACATCATGCAGGCCACCATCCGGGCGCCCAACGGCGGCAATACGCAGCAGTGGCGGTTCATCGTCGTCAAGGACGAGGATAAGCGCCGCAAGTTAGGTGAGCTGTACCACGAGGCATGGTGGGCCAAGCGGGCCGACGTCGGCATCATGGGTCCCGAGGATCTGCCGCCCGGACGGAACTCGATGCAGTCAGCCCGGCGGCTGGCCGACGAGATCGGCGACACGCCGGTGATGGTGCTGATCTGCGCCACGGCCAAGGGCCCGCAGGCCGCCGGTTCGGTGATTCCCTCGGCGCAGAACATGCTGCTGGCGGCTCGGGCCTTCGGCATCGGCGGCACCATCACCACGCTGCACCCGAAAGTGGAAGAGCGGGTCCACGAGTTGTTCGGCATCCCCGATGAGGCACAGGTTGTGTACTGTATGCCGCTGGGCTACCCGAGGGGGGCCTTCGGGTCTGTGCAGCGAAATCCGCTGACCGAGGTATGCGGCGTGGACAGCTGGAGCAACAGCTACCCAGGCTAGAGCGACCGAGGACACCGGTGCGCGGGGCTGCGCTCCACAAGAATTATCCGGGCATATAGTAGGGGCGCACAGACGTGCGCCCTGATTTCAGTGCGCAATAACCTCTGCACGACTGGGGGAAACAATGGCGGTTCGCACAGGTGAACAGTTTTTGGCAGGGCTCCGGGACGACCGGGAGGTCTGGCTGGAGGGCGAGAGGGTGGAGGACGTGACGACCCACCCCAAGCTGGCGCGGATGGCGCAGACGCTGGCGGGCATCTATGACCTGCAGCACAGCTCCGAGCTGCAGGAGAAGATGACGTTTGTCTCGCCGTCCAGCGGCGAACCGGTCGCGCTGTCGTACCTAGTGCCGGAAACGCAAGACGACCTGCTGCGTCGCCGCGCCGCGCTGGGGATTGTGGCGAAATCGTGCCACGGGATGCTGGGACGCACACCGGATTATGTCAATATCCAGCTGACCGCCACCCGGCAGATGGCCGACTTTTACGGGGAGAGGGACCCTGTATTCGCCAGTCGACTGCGGGACTATCACGAGTACGTGCGAGAGCGGGACCTCTGCCTGACCCACGCCTTCGGGCACCCGCAGGTCAACCGCTCGGTGGGACTCTCGGACCTGCCCGATCCTTACGTGGCGGTGGGGGTGGTGGACACCTGTGCCGAGGGAATCGTGGTCCGTGGCGCAAAGAACCTGGCGACGCTGGCCCCGTTCTCCGACGAAATCTTCGCGCCAATGTACCGTCCGCTGCGTCCCGACGTGGAGGAGGACCGCAAGTTCTGCATCGGGTTCACCGTACCCTCTAACATCAAGGGGCTGAAGTTCATCTGCCGGCCGTCCCACGACTACGGGGAGCCGCTGGGCGACTACCCACTTTCGGGGCAGTATGACGAGATGGACTCGCTGGCAGTGTTCGACGATGTTATCGTGCCCTGGGAGCGTGTCTTTCAACACGACGACATAGAATTGGGGAACCGGGCCCTCGCGCACACGGCAATCTTCCGCCAGTACATGCAGCAGGTGGCGGTCAAGAACATCGCCAAGCTGGAGTTCATCCTGGGCATCGTGCACGGGATCACGGGGGGCATTGGCATTGGCGGCTACGGCCACGTGCAGGAGAAGACGGCTGAGGTCATCGACACCATCGAGACCTGCCGCGCCTATATGCGGGCCGCGGAGGCCGATGCCGCGCCGCAGGAGGGAGCCGAGGGCATCTGGCCCGCACCGGAGCCGTGGATCGCCATGCGGCACTGGTACCCGGACGCCTACGCCCGTGTGGTCGCGATCGTGCAGCAGCTGGCGGCGAGCGGGCTGATGCTGACTCCCAACGAGGCCGACCTGGGTAGCCCGCTTGCAGATGAGATCGGCAGATACTACCAGGGAGCGAACATGGCGGCGCCCGAGAGGGTGCGACTGTTCCGGCTGGCCTGGGACCTCATCGGATCGCAGTTCGGATCGCGGCAGACGCTCTATGAACGCTTCTTTAACGGCGACGTGGTGCAGCTACGGATGCGCCGCTACGCGCAGTACGACTACTCCCGGGCCGAGGAATCGGTGCGGCGGTTCATGGAGGAGGTTTACGGGGAGCAGGATTGACTAGCCCTGGCCACATCCTGCCGGAACGATGACTTCATCAGCGGGGAGGTACAACTTTGCTGCCATGTACCTACTGCGGCGAACAGATCGCTGAGGATGCCACGGTCTGTTCATTCTGTGGGGCGTTCGAGCCTTTTTCGTCGGCCTCGCCGACAGCTTACGCAGAGCCGGAACGGCCGGAAACGGAGGATGCCCGAGAGGGGTTCTTCAAGGGCCTTCTCAGGGATGTCGGCTGCAACTGTGCCGTCGGCTGCGGCAGTTTGCTTGCCATTGGGGTCATCGCCGCCGTCGCAGCGGTTATCGCCGCTTTCTGTGGCGGCAGTGAAGTCGAATACAACTATGACCCCGAAACGCAGGAAATCAATTGCCAGGAATACCTCGACGCTGACGTGAGTGAGAGCGCGGACCTCCTGTGGGGCGATGACGAGGTGGAGGTCTTCTCGATCCGGGCAAATCTCAAGAAGGACCGCATCGACTGGGACAAGCAGGTCTGTCCCGGAATTGCTGAAACATCAGGTGGAAAGTACGAAATATGGTACTTTGTAATCGACGAGGACGAAGAGGAATGGACTCTCGATTATGAGATGAGGCCGCTGAAATCGGCGGCCACGCCAATACCCTAGCCGCCGAACAAGTCCTTGATGCGGTCGAGGAAGCCGCCTCGGCTGGCGCCGCGCTCCATGAAGCGCGCCCACTGCTGCTCGGCCGACTCGGAGCGGCGCAGGTCTCGGGCGCGCTCCTTCATCAAGTCGAGAATACGCTCCTCCTCGCCCTTGTCCAGCCAGTAGCCGTGGTCGTTGGGGCAGTGGTCGATAGGGAGGTTGTGGGCGCGATAGTTGAACACGTCCATGGCCGCCCCGCAGTGAGGGCAGGGCCTCTCACCAGACCGGCGGGCGTACTCGCGCATGCCCTTGAGAACCTCATCGCGATTGGCTGTGTCCTCCAGCAGGTCCATCTCGTCAAAATCGAGCCACAGTCCGCGGCACTCGGGACAGTGGTCGATTTCGATGCCTCGGTGTTTCCGCTCGTCCAAAGCGACGTTGCAGTCGGGACAGTTCATTGTTCGCGCTCCCTTGGTTCTCCGCCAGTGATCACACTTCCTGGCAGGATACCATACCCAGCCCCCTGTGCGGACTGAGCGGCAGCGGAAACAGCGTCCCTTCGAGACCTCAAGACACCGGGGCGAGGGATCAGTAAAGTGTCCAGGCCGTTACCACGCAAACACTACCAAGGGATACGGAAGTGGAAGATCCCGAAATAGGTAAGAATATATTGCCATAGGTGCTCTTGCTGCCGACTGCGGCAGTACTGCTAGTCGGATGCTCAGCCGAGAGGGCCACATCAGTTCCTGCAGTTGGGGGCCGACGGCCGTATCGACGGTGGAGGCGATGAAGCCCCAGGTTGGGGAGCCGACCACGATGCCCACGCAAATTCCTACGATTGAGAAGCCGTCCGCTGAACAGCCGGCAGCGCTACAGAGGTCACGAACAGGACCGGTGGAATCATCGATCTGGACGCACTGATCGTTTACTTCGAGGGCGTGGGCGTCGTTTCACCCCGGACGCAGGACCGCATTATCCGTCTGAACTGAAACGAGCGCCTGTGCAACTTCAAGGCGATCGATAGGTTGCCTCACACCACCGTCACACGGGAACAACGCCACTACCGCTGAGCGGGAGTCCCGTACAATCCGGCAGCGCGGGCAATTGATTCCCCCTTCGCGGAAATGCCTAGAAGTACCTGCAATCATCCTGTTGCAATGCGGGACCGGCGTGTCATCCCATTCTCAATCGTCGAACGGGAACGAAGCCTCCACCGGCGCACCAGAGGCCCTGCAGACTATAGGCGCTCCCGGGCGAGGCGGGCGCCGGCTGCCAGGGCGTTCAGCTTGGCCCGCGCCAAATCCGGGCTGAGAGGCACGAGCCCGCAGTCGGGGGCGGCCTGTAGCTTCTCCGGGTCGTGGTGGCGGGCCGCCTGCAGCAGACGAGCGGCAATTTGTTCGGGCGACTCCGAGGAGTCGTTGGCGTTGTCGACGCAGCCGAACAGCACGGTCTTGGACGGGCAGAGCTCCAACAGGGCCGGGTCGAGGCCAGGATCCTCGAACTCGAGCGCCAACTGGTCCACGGCCGACCGTTCCAGCTCGGCCAGAATCACAGGATAGCTGGGCTTGATGGGTCGGGGCACGCCGGGCATGGTGTAGCTGTAGCAGACGTGCACAGCGGTGGTCGCCCGCAGGCCTTCCACGCATCGGTCCAGGGCCTCGATGCCCCATTCAGCCACCTTTTCCGGGTAGCGGCTGAACACCGGCTCGTCGAACTGGATCACCGCCGGCCCCAGCTTGTCCATCTCCCTCGCCTCCCGGTTGATGACTGCGGCAACGGCCAAGGCGAAGTCCCGCTCGTTGCCATAGTAGGCATCAAATGTGGAGTCGACGACGGTCATCGGGCCGGGCAGGGTCATCTTGACGGGACGGTCAGTCTCGGCCTTGAGGAAGCGAAGGTCGTCCACGGCCAGGGGTCCGGGCCACCCCACCGGGCCGATGCAGCGCCCGACCTGAGCGAGACGCCGTCCGTCGCGGATCCACTTCTCAGCCAGGGTCTCGTAATCGAAGCCGGTGAGCCGGTTTGCGATGTATGTAAGGTAGGACTTCCGGCGCTGCTCACCATCTGAGATTATGTCAATTCCCGCCGACTCCTGGACGTATATCGCAAGACGCGTGGCATCGTCCTGGGCCTGCGCCAACAGTTCGCCCTCGAAGTTCCAGTCGGCGCCACTGCCGTGATGGTCGGTGCCGGGTCCGGCAAGGGGTCGCTGTTGGTACAGCCAAGCGGGCTTGGGCAGGCTGCCCACGACGGTAGTGGTGAATGGTTGAGGCATGGCGTCGCTTTGCATTGAGGAATTAACCAGCAATCACCGAGGAAGGATTGGAACTGCAATCTCGATTTCTACCATGGCAAAGGTAGTTGACAATGATGGAACATCGTCGAATGCGTCAAATTCCGGGTCAGGTTCTGCGGAGAGCTGGCTATGAAACACCATGGCTTCTTCGAGTGACATACGCGGCTCGGGAACTGATTCGCCATTTTCTACCATAAATTCTATGTGAAAAATCAGAGCTTCCCGAATCATTTCTTGCATCTTTTTCCAGGTCTTGCCCGTGCTCACGCAGCCGGGCACATCAGGCGCGTAGGCACAATAGTTGTTGGGCGTCTGTTCATAGACCACGGCGTACCTCAATTTCATCGGCCTCTCCCTTGCAGTCCCGCCTGTCTCTTAATGTTTCCCCAAGTGCCCTTTTTCAAGTCCTCGCCGGGGTGGCCAGCTATAGCGACCGAGCCGGGTTTTTCCGGGTGCACAAAGATCCGGTGACTTCCCCGTGTGCGCACATGCCGCCATCCGTCTTGTTCCACGATACGGATAGCATCCCTGACTTTCATTGGGTGTCTCTATCCAATCACGCGGCGGAAGAACTCCATGGCGTTGCCGCCGATGATCTTGCGAATGTCCTCGTCGGAGTAGCCGCGGCGGATGAGGCCTCGAGTGATGTTGCCGCCGTCGGCGGGCGACTCCAGGCCGTTCAGATAAGGCGCGGGCAGTTGATCGGGGCCGTCGCGTCCCATGACCACACGGTGGAAGGCGACGTGGTCGCCGACGGTGGTGTCGGTGCCGATACCGACGTGGTCCACGCCCACGAGGTTGGCCATGTAGTCGTAGTGGTCCAGCACGCATTCGATGTCCTGCTCGGGATCGTCGCTGAGGGAGTTGGGCACGGCGGTGATACAGATCAGGCCGCCATTCTCGGCGCAGGCGGTCAGTTCCTCGTCGCGGCGGGTGCGGCGGTTGGGACGCAGGGCGTAGGCGGCGTTGTGGCTGAATACGCAGGGCACCCGGGAGAACTCGATGGCGTCGAGAGCACTGGGCGTGGACACGTGGGACAGGTCGATGGCCATGCCCAGGTCGTTCATCCGGCGGACGACGGCGATGCCGAAGTCGCTGAGGCCGCCCGGGTTGCGCTCGTTCATGCCGTCGCCGATGTAGTTGCGGCGGTTGTAGGTGATGCCAGCCAGCCGTACGCCCATGCTGTACAGCTGGTCCAGTCGCTCGATGCGGTAGCCGATGGGCAGGTGCTCCAGCGTGGGCAGGAATCCGATGTTGCCCTGCTGCTTGGCGGCCTCGATCTCGGCGGCATTACCCACGCGGACGATGCCGTCCTGCTGGGAAACATCGGCCACCATGTGGCCCACTTCCGCGGCCACGTCGTCGTACTCCACGAAAGACATGTCGGCGGTGCTCTTCAGGCCGCCGAAGACGTTGGCCGTGGTGATGGCTGTCCACCCGCCGGCCCGGGCTGCGTCATAACCCCACTGGTAGCGGCCGATGCGGACCAGGTCTACGAGCTGCTCCATTACTTCGGGGAGGACGAAGGGGTGCTGGTGGACATCAATGGAGATGGCCTCCTCGGCGATGGCCTGGTAGCGCACCTCCTCGCCGGCGTCGAGGGGAACGACCGAGGAAGGTACGCGGCCGACCTGGCGGGCCAAGGGGATTTCTGCAGCCATTTCAAGCTCCGCTTGGTTGAATTAGTGCATCCGGAAAGGGCCTCACCCCCAACTCTGACCTTCACCCTGAGGGAGAGGGGTTTTGAGGTCAGAAGAGGCTTGTCAGTTGACCGAGATGGGAGCGCCCGTGCCGCCGGTCTGCTCGTTGACCAAGAAGGTAGCCTGGTCCCGGCCGTAGATGGTCTCCAGGTCGGCGTCGAATCGCTGTCCGCCCAGGCCGCCCATAACCTCGTAGCGGCCCTCGGTGTACAGGCGACCTTCGTAGCTGTCGTGCTTCACACTGCGCTCCGACTCGCCGGCGAGATACATCTCCACGGCCTGCACCATCAGCTCGTTGAATTCTTCGGGATTGAGGTAGTTGGAGGCGCGCAGGAACACGTAGCCCCAGCGAATGCCCAGATGTTCCATCATCATGGCTGGGCCTCCACGTAATCCCATGCGTTTTCACAGACAGACCGGTTTCTCATATCGGAAATTCGCGCTCACGCATTTATGATACCTGCAATGAACTGTATGCAGAACGCGCTTCCCCGTCAAGGAGAGGGGGCCGGGGTGCTTCGGGCGCTCGGGAGTTCCCTCCCCTTCGGGAGACCGGGTGTCGAGTGCGACACGGGTTGGCAAGTGAGTTAGCATGGCGGGTGACGCCAGACGCGCCAATGCCTAATTATTCCTTCCAGTCTCCGAGGAGCTTTAGATGACCAGTCCAGCTGACCCGGACCTGCCCGCCGACAACATACCCGCCCTCACGCCGCCAGTGGCTGAACAGCGGCCACACAGCGTTACGCATCACGGCGTCACGCTGGAGGACCCGTGGCACTGGCTGCGCGACCCCGGGTATCCGACGGTGGAGGACCAGGACGTTCTCGCTTACCTGAACGCGGAGAACGAGTACTTCGAGGCGTCGATGGCGCCCCACCGTCCGCTGGTGGATGCGATTTTCGAGGAGATCAAGGGCCGCCAGCAGCTCGACCTATCCAGCGTTCCGTGGAGGCGCGGCGAATGGTACTACCAGTGGAGCTTTCCGCTTTCCGAAGACGGCGAGGGCAGCCAGTACCGCGTGTGGCAGCGCTGGCCCGCAGATACTCCCGAGGCTCGGAACGTTCCCACGTCGGCCGCGCGCACAATCCTCGACGAGCCGGAACTGGCACGAGAGTTGGAGTACTTCAGGCTTGGCTCGATATCAGTCAGCAATAGCGGGCGCCTGCTGGCGTACAGCGCCGACACCAGCGGTTCGGAACGGTTTCGGATGGTGATCAAGAACCTGGAGACCGATGAACTTCTGGAAGACAGCATCGAGAACACCACCGGCAACGCCGTGTGGTCCGCCGACGATTCGTCGTTCTTCTACGCCGTGGTTGACGAAAACTGGCGGCCCTGGCAGGTGCGGCGCCACGTCCTGGGAGAGCCCGTCGACCGGGACGCCGTGGTCTACGAGGAACAGGACTCGGGGTTCTTCACCGGTGTGATCTCCAGCACATCAAGGGAATTCATCATAATCGGCACCGGCGACCACGTAACGTCGGAAGTGCGGCTGATCTCGGCCTCGAACCCCGGAGCGTCGCCCATCGTGGTGTCGCCCCGGCGCGAGGGCCATGAGTACTCGGTTGACCACCAGGGCGACCGTTTCGTCATCCGCACCAACGACACGCACAAGAACGCTCGCGTGGTCGTGGCTCCCAACGACGATCCCTCGGAGGCGGCCTGGGCGCCTCTGGTGGACCCGTCAGACAGCCATTACATCCGCAACGTAAAGGCATTCCGGGACTTCATCGCTCTAGAGGAACGCATCGACGGGCTGGACCACGTGCGGCTGATCGACCGGTCAGACGAGTCGCGGTACGTGCAATTTCCGGAATCGGCCTACACCGCTGGCGTCGACAACAACCCCGAATTCGACACCGACACGCTGCGATTGGAATACTCGTCGATGGTCACGCCGTCCACGGTTTTCGACTACCACGTCGACGCCGAGGAACTGGAAGTCCGGAAGGTGCAGCAGGTTCCCAGCGGCTACGATGCCTCGGACTACGTGACGGAGCGAGTGACGGTAACTGCGAGAGACGGCGCCCAGGTCCCCGCATCCATCGTCCGCCGCCGGGATACGCCAGTGGACGGCACCGCGCCGCTGTACCTGTACGGATATGGGGCCTACGGTCTTGCCATGCCGCCTTCTTTCTCCACGACCCGGCTGTCGCTACTGGACCGTGGGTTCATATTCGCCATCGGTCACATCCGGGGCGGCGACGACCTGGGCTACCACTGGTACGAGGCGGGCAAGCTGGACCAGCGCGCCAACACCTTCAACGATTTCGTGGACGTGGCGAGAGGGCTGGTCGAGAAGGGCTACGGCTCGGCAGGCCGCATCGCCATCGCCGGCGGCAGTGCCGGCGGGCAGCTGATGGGCGCCGTGGTAAATCAGGCGCCGGAGCTGTGGGGCGCCGTGGCGGCGCACGTGCCCTTCGTGGACGCGCTGAACACCATGCTGGACGACACCCTTCCTCTCACGCCCATCGAGTGGCCGGAGTGGGGCAATCCCATCGAGGACCATGCCGCCTTCGAGTGCATACGTTCATACTCGCCCTACGACCAACTGGAGCGACGCAAATATCCCCCGATGCTGGTAACCGCAGGCCTGAACGATCCCAGGGTCACCTACTGGGAGCCAGCCAAGTACGTGGCCAAGATGCGGACGCTGAAGGCCGACAGCAACCCGCTGCTGTTGAAGACCAACATGGGCGCGGGACACGGCGGCAGGTCGGGCCGCTTCGACCGGCTGTACGAAGTGGCTGAGGAGTACGCCTTCATGCTGGCGGCCATGGATCTGACCGGATGAACCCGCCGCTTGCCGGGACGCCGCTCCGGTGGTACAACCAGAGCAACGAATCGGGAACGCCTGAACTGAAGGAGAATGAGCATGCCACGTCTTGAAGGAAAGGTGGCCGTTATCACGGGAGCAACCGGCGGAATTGGCCGTGCGGCGTCCCGGCTGTTTGCCGAAGAAGGCGCCCGGGTGGCGTTGGTGGACCTGGACGAGTCGGCGCTCAGGGAGGTCGCGGGCTCCATCGGCGAGGGCAAGGCCAGCTACACCGTGGCTGATGTCACGGATCCCGAACAGTCGCAGGCCTACATCAACCAGGCAGTCAACCGCTGGGGCGGCGTGGACATCCTGCTGGCCAACGCGGGCATCGAGGGTACACTGTCTCCGATCACGGACTACCCCATCGAGATGTTCGACCGGGTGATGGCGGTCAACGTCCGGGGCGTCTGGCTGGGGCTGAAGTATGCGATGCCAGTAATGCAGGAACGCAGAGGCGGCAGCGTGGTGATCACCTCCTCCACCGCGGGCATCAGTGGCGCTGCGGAGATGTCGGCCTACAACACGAGCAAGCACGCAGTGATCGGGCTGATGCGTGTGGCCTCACTGGAGGGTGCGCCCCACGGTATCCGGGTCAACACCGTCAACCCATCTCCCATAGAGACCCGCATGATGCGCTCCATAGAGGAGCAGCGCGTGGCGGCCATGGACGACTCCTCTGTGACTATCGAGGTGGCCAAGCAGGCGTTTTCCGGCCGGATACCGCTGCAGCGCTACGGCGAACCCACCGAGGTGGCGAAGATGATGCTGTTCCTCGCCAGCGACGACAGCAGCTTCTCCACCGGCGGGGTCTACATGGTCGACGGCGGCAGATCTGCGGGTGGTATGTAAACGATAAAGCACCCTGACCCTCTCCCTCGGCGCGAAATTACCTGGAAATCACCCACGTGAGGAGGCGCAACCATGGCAACCTCAGTGAGTGGACAGATCAAGGCAGGAACCCTGGAGCAACTCAAGCAACGGGGATGCATGGTGGTTACCGGCGGAGGGCACGCCATCGCCGTGTTTCACCACGAGGGGCGGGTGTTCGCGGTGGATAACCGCTGCCCGCATATGGGCTTCCCACTGGACCGGGGCAGCGTCAGCGACGGAATTCTCACCTGCCACTGGCATCACGCCCGCTTCGATCTCTCCAGCGGCGGGACGTTCAACCCCTTCGCCGACGACGTCCGCAGCTTCCCGGTCGCCGTGGTCGACGGCGAGGTCTGGATCGACCCTGAGCCGCCGACGCGCGACGAGGGACAGCACTGGCAACGACGGCTGGAAGAGGGCCTGGAGCACAACATACGGCTGGTCATCGCCAAGTCCGTGTTGGGCCTGCAGGCCTCCGGGGCAGACTACCGGGACGCTCTCAATATCGGCACGCAGTTCGGCACCACCTACTCGGCCAACGGCTGGGGCGCTGCCATGAGCATCCTGACCTGCACGGCCAACATCCTGCCGCACCTGCACGAGGATGACCGTCCGCGGGCCCTGTACCAGGGGCTGCGGCACGTGGCGAGGGAGTGCGCAGGAAAGGCCCCGAGATTCCCGGTGGAGCCGCTACCCACCGGCGAGACCCGCCCGAAGGTCTTCAAACGCTGGTTCCGCAACTTCATCGACGTTCGCGACGACGAGGGAGCGGAACGCTGCCTTGTGACTGCCATAGAGCTTGGCATCTCAAGGGACGACATCGCGGATATGATTTTCGCCGCCGCAACAGACCACATCTACCTGGATGTGGGCCACGTGGTGGATTACGCAAACAAGGCCTTCGAGCTGCTGGACCACCTGGGCTGGGACATGGCCGGGCAGGTGCTGCCCAGCCTGGTGCACGGCATGGCCAGCGCCCGCCGCAGCCAGGAACTCAGCCAGTGGCGGCAGCCCATCGACCTGGCCTCAATGGTGTGGGAGGCCAGGGTGGAACTGCCAGACCTGCTGAAGCAAGGACAGGCACGCGCGGGGACGTGGGACGATGGGGACGCTTTGGCCGAGAGGATTCTTGACGACGACCCAGTGGCGGTAGTTGATTCCATCAAGGAGGCCATCGCCGACGGCGCGACACCCCAACAAGTAGGCGTCGCGGTTGCCCACGCGGCCTTCCTGCGGATGGCACGCTTTCACATGTCAAACGAGTTCCGCGACTGGGACACGGTGCACAACACCCTGACCGCCGCCAACGCACTGCATCAGGCCCTGCGCCGCTCCCCAACGACGGAACTGCTGCGAGGAACGTTTGACGTGGCGATGAGCATCTACCTCGACCGATTCCTCAACATGCCGCCCCAACGCATTCCCGACGCTTCGCCGAGCCGCTTGCCCGCGACTGAGCAGATGGAACGGCTGCTGGACCTTGTCGACGTTCGCCAGCAGGTGGAGGAATCAGCACAGGCCGTGTCCGGCTACCTGGCAGGCGGGGACGAACCCGACGCCCTGCTGGCCACGCTTGGCCGGATGATGCTGCGCGAGGATGCCGACTTTCATTCGTTCCAGATCATCGACGCCGCGTTCCGCCAGTTCGAGTCGCGCCGGGGTAAGGAATCGGGGCGGCACGTGCTCATCGGACTTTCCCGGTTCCTGGCGGCGCACTCCCCCACGCCGAGGGCGGAGGGCCAGACCTACCAAATCGCGCTACGCCTGCAGCGGGGCGAAGAACTGTTCCAGTAAGTCCGTGCGAGCACGCAGGCCATCGACTTGTCGAAGTGTGGGTAAGGTCTCCCAATACGTAACTGCTATTCTGATTCAGGACAAATCGAGCATCAAGATTTCTTGCCATCTTCCAGGTCCACACAGGGGTAACTGTTGCGCGTTCTGGTCATAGGCGGGAGCGGGTTCATCGGGCGTTACCTCGTGCGGCGCCTCAGCGGGACTCCGGGTTGCGAGCTCTCCGCCACCTTCCTGTACCGACCTCCGGCGAGCGACGGCAACTCGTGGCACCGACTCGATCTCCCGGATGCGGAGTCGCTGGAGGGAGTGTTCCAGGGCTGTCGGCCCGAGGTGGTCGTAAACCTCGCCGCCATGGCGGACGTGGGCGCGGCAGAGCGCGACCCGGAGCGAGCCCGGGCCGTGAACGTCGACGGGACTGCGGAGATCGTGCGGCTTTGCCAGCGGGACGGGACCCGGCTGGTGTTCGTATCCACTGAGTACGTCTTTGATGGAAGGCGAGGGTTCTACAGCGAGGATGAACCCCCGAGTCCGACTACGCAGTACGGCCGCACCAAGCGGGATGCGGAGATCGAAGTGGCAGGCCTGAGGGACGCCGGCAGCGTCGTTAGGACCAGCATCGTCTATGGCTGGCCGCTGCAAGTACACAGGAATTTCGTCCCGGTGCTCATCGAGCGGCTGCGTAGTGGACAACCCTACCGTGCCCCGACGTCGGTGATGCGATCGCCGGTCTACGTGGAGCACCTGGTGGAGGGCATCGCGAGGCTGGCGGAGGAGAATCACCCCGGCGTCCACCACGTCGCTGGCCGGGACTGGGTGAGCATGCACGACTTCGCCGTGGCTGTGGCGACCGAGTTCGGGCTGGACCAGGGTCTCGTAATTCCGGAGGACAGCGGGTCTCCGGTAGTCCCTCGGGAGATCGGCGGCGCAGACCTGTTGGGTCTGGACTGCGCCGCAACCATGGGGTTGCTGCAATTGGCCCAGCCAAGGTTGGCGGATGGACTGGCGGCCATGCGGTCGGGGTAATCTGGCCGCCGTGTTTCGTCTCGCGTAAACTGATCGAGTGTGAGCTCCGTCCGACTCCCTGGTTGCCCACATTGCAAGCTCCCTCTAACACCCTCCTCGTGGATGGCAGCAAATCACGGATTGCCGAAATCAACTTCCGATGAGGTACCATGCCAGAACCAAGAGTGATTTATCAGCCCAAGCCCGGCAGTCCCATCGACGTGGACCGCGAGTTCTATGGCCAGCTGGGCCGGGAGACTGCGTCCCGTACGCTGGTCGACGAGTTCGTGGTGCCCATTCGCTCGGGCAGGGCGTGGCCGGTGCTGGCGGGGCAGATTTGCCGCATCGTCGTGGTGGAAGGGGCGCAGGTGGCCGACTTCAACGCCTGGAACCTGAACAATCCCCGGGAGCGGTTCTGGGCGGCGCGCACCAAGCAGCTCCACCGGGCCCACGTGAGCACCTACGACCGGCTGTGGTCATGCCTGCCGTACCTGCGGCCCATGCTCACCATCACCGGCGACACCGTAGACTATCCACTGGACGAGGATGGCGGCGGCTGCCACGATCTGCTGGGCACCCGCTGCGATCCATACGTCAACAAGCTGCTGAACGGCGAGGACTTCGACTACTGCTGCCACTCGAACCTGGTGCGGGCGATCACCCCGTATCATCTGGACGAGAGCGACGTTCACGATGTGCTCAACATCTTTCAGGTCACCGGGCTGACCAGGGGTGACCAGTACTTCGTCAAACCCTCACCGGCGAAGCGGGGAGACTATTTCGAATTCCTGGCGGAGATCGACCTGCTTTGTGCCATCTCCACCTGCCCCGGCGGCGACCTGTCGGTGCAGATGTGGGGAGAGGACGCCGTCGACCCCATCGACACCTGCCATCCGCTGGGCGTCGAGGTCTACCAGCCCGCGCCGGCGCTGCTGGAAGGCTGGCAGTCGCCGCCGACAGTCGACTACCGAGGCATCCACGGCCTCGACCGCCAGTGAATGGCTGAATCCCGAGTGGGGGAGTGACTAGTCCCCTCTCCCGGAGGGAGAGGGATAGGGCGAGGGCGTTCCCACTCAACCTAAGGCGGAAATGACGTCTCCAAGTTGGAATTCTCGATTATGTGCAAAGGCAATCACGGGAGGGCGAGATGATAGTTGTAACCGGAGCGGCGGGCAGGCTGGGCCGCAGAGTGGTCCAGCTCCTGGTCGATCAGGGCAAGGAAGTCCGGGCCACGGACCAAGTGGAGGCCACTGACCTGCCAGCGGAGTTCGTGCGCTGCGATCTCGGAAACGCCGGCGCGGTGCACGAGGTACTCAGGGGAGCGGAGGCCGTGGTCCACATGGGGGCCATTCCCGGGCCGTCGCGGGCGGAGCCCAGAGAGATATTCGAGAACAACGTGCCCGCCGACTTCAACGTGATGATGTCGGCGGCGGAGTTTGGATTGCGGCGCGTGGTCTACTGCTCCAGCGCTTTCGGCATGGGCTGGGCCCACGACGGAAACGCATTCGTGCCCCGTTACCTGCCCCTGGACGAGGAGCATCCCATGATGCCCTTCGAACCATACGGCCTGACCAAGCAGGTCGGCGAGGACATCGGCAGGATGATAGCCCGCAACTCGAACACCACGGTGGTCAGCCTGCGCTTCACCAACGTGCCGATGCCGGAGGTGGTGGCCGAGTTCCCGTGGCCGGCACCCACGCCGGAGAATCCGCTGACGCTCGTGATGTGGGCCCATGCCGACGCGCGGGACGTGGCAACGGCGCAGGTGCTTTCGCTGGACGCGGAGATCGAGGAGTACGAGGCCTTCATGCTCGCCCAGCCCTCCAGCCGGTTCGCAGAGCCAACCGTCGACATCGTCCGGAACAATTTCGGCGACCGCGTGGAGATCCGTGATGGCCTGGAGGGCACCGCCAGCGTGATCAGCACAGCGAAGGTGCAGCGGATGCTGGGCTGGAGACCCCTCCACGACTGGCGGTAGAAAGGTACCGATCCACATAGCAGGAGAACGAGATGCCCACAGCCCGTGGACCCATGGATGTAGACATGCAGCCTGAGCCTCCCTTCCTGGAGGAACACGGGATGACGCTGAGCCGGAACGCAGTGTCCAAGACGTTCCATGGCGAAATGGCCGGCACCTCAGAGGCCCAGATGTTAGCGGCGTTTACCCGTACTCCCGGTTCGGCGGGCTACGTCGCCATTGAGCACTTCACGGGTTCCGTCGAGGGCAGGTCAGGATCGTTTGTGCTGCAGCACAGCGGGATTATGAATCGGGGCGACGCTCAACTGACGGTCACCATCGTCCCCGACTCCGGCAGCGGAGACCTGACCGGAATCTCAGGGACCCTCGACATCGACAATATCGACGGCCAACACACTTACGCGCTCACCTACGATCTCTCCTGACCGGTTTTACTGAGAAACCATGGATGGCCAGGCACACTCAGAGGACGGTAGAGGGAAGGGCATTCCTCAATTAGAATCGGTCCACTGACTGGAAGGATGACACCCCATCCCAGCTCTCTCCTTGAGGGGGAGGGAGAATCAAAGGTAGCTACTCCGGTATGCCCAGGGCCTTCCGCACCGCGGTGCCAATGGGGGTGAGAGGACTCTCCTCGGGCGGACCGTGGGCCACCATTCGGTTGTGCTGGATGGCCACGGCCAGCCGGTGCGTCGGGTCAGCCCAGCCCAGCGAGCCGCCGGCGCCGTTGTGTCCGAAGGCCAGCGGGTTGTTTCCCATGGCGCCCATGCCGGGACTGCCAGCGAAGTGAAGGCCTCCGATGGTGCCGTTGTGAGGCGTGCCGCTCACCATGTCATAGTCGCTGGGCGGGCGAGGAACGTGGAAGGTTCGAACCCGATGCTCCGATAACAGGCGCACGCCGTCCAGCTCTCCCCCGTTTGCCAGCATGGCGTAGAACCGCGCCTGGCTCCGCGCGTTCATTATCCCCTGGGCGCCGGGGATGCAGGCCTGGCGCACATCGGATCGGCCGAACACCTCCTGGGTGGTGGCGACCTCCGGCGGCGTGGCGCGGGGCCGCAGCGAGTCCGGGGGCATCCCCGGAGCGCCGGGAGGGAGCGGCGGAATGTTGGTGAGCTTGGCCACGCGGTCCTCCACCTTCGCCGGAATGCCCGCCCACAGCGAGTCAATGCCCAAAGGCTGGCAGATCTCCTCCTGGATGAACTGGCCCACGCTCCGGTGCTGGGGATCAGTGCGGCGCACCACCTCGCCAACCACCCAGCCGAAGGTGTAGGCCATGTAGCCGCTGCGAGTGCCCGGCTCAAACAGCGGGTGCATTTCGGCGAGCTGCCCCACCATCCAGTCCCAATCGCACATCAGCTCCGGTGTGACTCCCACCGGCATCAGGGGAACGCCGATGCGATGAGTCAACGCGTCGAACACCGTCCCCTTGTCCTTCCCGTATTTCCCAAACTCGGGCCAGTATTTCGCGACCGGCTGGTAGTAATCAACCAGGCCCCGTTCCGCCTGGATGTGCAGTGCCGTCGCCGTCACCGCCTTGACGTTGGAGAAGACCTGGAACAGGGTGTCGCCATCGACCTCGCGGCCAGTGGTCTCGTCGGCCAGACCGCCCCACTGATCGATGACCAGCTCGCTGTCGAGGTAGGCGGCTACCTGTACGCCAATTTCGCCGCGCTCGTCCGATGGCAACGTCGATAGCCTCCTGAACGGTGCTGCTCTTGTTCGCCGACATGTCCCCACCTCTCTATGGATGATTCCCTTGAGGAAGCTTTTAGATTGCAATGCAACAAGTACTGGACCACTTTATCATTCCAACGGCTCTTCGGCCCCCCTTCCGCGAGGGACCGGACTTATAGGGCTAAGGTCCCTGAACGGGCACTGTCAGGATAGACCAACGGCAGCCCGCTAATATAGAATCGAGTGCCGGTCGTTATTCGCTGGTAG
>CAXXOI010000052.1:0-74813 GCA_963664175.2 Dehalococcoidia bacterium | reverse complement strand
TTGCCGTTCCACCGGCTGGTGCCTCTGTTCTTGTCCGGAAGGTGAACGACCTGCCTTGACGAAGCAGATTTCCGCAATTGACGCAGAGGGCCGGCTCGTTGTGATCACTGGAATTGGAATTGAGATCTCGCAAGCTAACCCGGCAACGTGATGTGTGGAGGCTTTGGTTCGCCTTGTCCGACACGGCGGGCGACTCCAGTTCTGTTACTGACATGATGAACGGGCTGTATTCTAGGTAGCTGATATTCTCTCGTCAATGTGGCGGGCTTGGTTGCGTTTCAGCTTACGGAGCCGAAGGCTGGCTCAGCGCCACCAGTCCATTGATGGTAGCCGGCTGGACAATCGCCAGAGTTCATAACGGTGTCGGTTCCACCCCGTTATCGAGCGAGGGAACTCACGGGGATGCGGCGCAGGCTTTGATCCATTTAAGGCTCTATGGCCCTAATGTCATCGCAGTCAATTAGGATGGTCGGTGGCCTGCTCTTGTGCCTGCCTGGACTGGACCGGTTATTCAGCCGGAGATGCGGGACTCCTGTTATTGTACCGAAGGCGCAGCATTCTTATACTTGGCACCTGATTCGCAATGCTACCAGCGGGCGGGTTAAACGGAGACTGAGGTCGGAGGAACTATGTACGATTTCCACACTCACACATTCCTGAGCGACGGGGTGCTGTCCCCAATAGAACTTATCCGCCGGGCCTGCGTCAGGGGATACAAAGCGATGGCTATTACCGATCACGTGGGATTGGGGAATGTGGAATACGTCATCAAGACCCTGGTCGTTGACTGCGAACTGGCCAGCAGGAGGTGGGATATCCTGGCCCTTCCCGGAGTTGAGATTACCCATGTCCCCAAGGACGACATAGACCTGGTCGCTCGGACGGCCAAAGAGATGGGAGCGAAGCTGGTGGCGGTTCACGGAGAGACGCCGGTGGAGCCCGTGGAGCCCGGAACTAATGAGGCGGCCATCAGATCTCCATGGGTGGACGTGCTGGCCCACCCTGGGCTTATCAGTCCGGAGGAGGCAAGGTTGGCAGCCGAAAGAGGGGTGCGCCTGGAAGTGTCGGCCCGCAAGGGACACAGCCTAGCCAACGGACACGTGGTCCGGGTTGCCAGAGACGCCGGAGCAACACTGGTTTTGGACTCCGACGCCCACGCTCCCGAGGATTTGCTGACCCAGGAGCTTTGTCAGAAGGTCGCAAAAGGCGCAGGCCTCGATGATGATGAAGTCCACGCCTTGTTGCAGGAAAATCCAAGAGAATTGCTGACCAAACTGGGTTTCGGTGCCATCCTGCCCGAATAATTGGCGGAGGCTTATGGAACGTGTTGCTGGAAACTGATCAGGATTTGCCGATTCTGAAGACCTTGGTGCCGCAGGTGGGGCAATCTCCCTTTGTTGCTGGCCGGCCGTTTTTCAATGTTACCTGCTCGGGATTGTTGATTTCCCGCTTCTCCCGGCACTTTAGGCAATATGCCTCCATGTCTCCAACCCCCTATGTGAATTCGCTTCTGAAAGTTAATCGGGTCCAGTACTGTGGCTCTCAGTCCATTGCCCGGCCCAGCGCCTGCCGCGGTGAGCGTATTTTCCATCCCCGGAGCACCGGGCTGCTGCTTCAAATGGTTAGTTGACGTAAAGTCGGCAACAAACTACACATAAGCTGGAGGATTGTCAAGGCTGGCTGGCTGAGGTTGGCTATTTGCTACAGTGAGAGGCAGGGGTGCGCTTTAGGAGAATGGTAGCACCGGCATTAAGGGGCTCTCCGCGTGGCTGCTACGCTGAGGATGGTGCCAGTGGGGAAGGCACTTCGGTGTTGAAAACCTTCACCGGCTGCCAGGAATTTGAAGCCCGATCGAATCTGACCAGGGCCAGGAATTGCCCGGTCGAGTTGTAGGCCCTGAATTGTTCCAGATAACCAGCATTTATGTTCGGGCTGCCGAGACTGACCGGTTGTCCATTTTGCAAGAATCTCTCGGCGGCGTGGCCCACAGTCACAGTCTTGAAGCTGCGCAAGACCCAATCCACCGGATAAAGAAAATTCCGCCAGCCTGAGGTTTCCTGCGCAGACTCCTCAAGTTGTTCGAGGCTCACCGCGTCAGTGGACGAAAACCCGCCACAGCTTCTCCTCTCCAGGTCAGTCACATGACCCCCGCATCCCAGGAGTTCCCCCAGGTCGTGGGCCAGGCTGCGCATGTATACGCCCCGCCCACACTCCACATCCAGGGTGAGGTCCGGTAGCTCAAACCTCGTCAGGCGTATGCTGTGAATTTCGACGCTGCGTGCCTGTCGCTCGACCTCTATTCCCGAGCGGGCCAGCTTGTACAGGCGCTGTCCATCCACCTTGACGGCGCTGTACATCGGGGGGACCTGATCCACCACACCGATAAATCCCTCCAACGCAGCTTCGACCTGCTGCCGGGTGATGCCCTCGACGCTTCTGGTTAACGAGACTTCACCTTCGGCATCGTAGGTGGCTGTGGATTCCCCCAACCTCACATCCATCACATAGCGTTTGCTGCCGCCGACAACGTAATCCATAAGACGGGTGGCCTGTCCGAAACACACCGGCAGCACGCCTCTCGCCAAGGGGTCCATGGTTCCGCCGTGCCCGACTTTCTGGCGTTGCCCCGTTATTCGCTTTACCCGTCGGAGGGCCTCCATGGAGGTGATGCCGGTGGGTTTGTACAGGTTGATGAAACCGTTAACGGTCGGAGTGGTGGCTTTAGTTGATTTGGGCAAAGCTAACGGCCCCTGCCTCTGTTCTTGGGCTGTGGACGGCGCCTGGAATCCAAGGATTCCAAGTATTCCGCAGCAAAACTCTCAGGTGTTTGGCCCTCGATCAATCTCAGCACACGCTCACCCTCCTGAATGGAGTCATCAAGGACAAAAGTCAGGTGGGGAGTGTGTTTGAGGTTCACGCGCTCCCGCAGTTCACGCCGGAGAAAGGAGGCTGAGGATCGAATGCCGTCCATCGCGGCCAGGCGATTTGATTCGGCCCCCATCACGCTCACATACACGCGAGCGCTGCGCATGTCGCTGGAGGCCACCACCTCGGTAATGCTGATGACACCGGCCACCCTGGGATCCTTGATTTCACGGGCCAGGAGGTTGCTGATTTCGGCTCGCAATAACTCGTTTACGCGGTCAATACGCCGGGACATCCTCTACCTCCGGCCATGGCAGAACGACGGTAATTCCGTGGAATCCTGAATTGCTGAAGCAACCCGACTACCGGGCGGGCTCTGACTACCGTCTTGCCCGCTCCTGCCTGAATACCTCCAAAACGTCGCCTTCATGGAATTCGTTGAATCCCTGGAGAACGATTCCGCACTCAGTGCCGGCGTTCATTTCGTTAACTTCGTCCCGGAAGTGGCGGAGGCTGGAGATGGTGGTCTCAGTAATGTTGTCGCCATCACGGGTCACTCGAACGGAACCATTTCGTACGATGCGACCCTCAATGACACGACATCCCGCGATCTGTGTTCCCCGTCGTCCGCCGAAAAGCTCACGGATTTCAGCCTTTCCGACGATGACTTCGGTGAACACCGGTTCCAGCATACCGTGCAGGGCCATTTCGATATCGTCGATTAACTGGTAGATGATTTCGTAATGCCGGATGCTGACGCCCATTCTGTCCGCCAGACGCTCGGCACTGGGCTCCGAGCCGACGGAGAAGCTGATAATGGCGGCCTCCGAAGCACTGGCCAGGAGCACGTCGGACTCCGTAACAGCGCCGACCCCGGTGTGGAGCACTCTGACCTTTGCGTCCTCGTCCACCAGCCGTCCAAGGGACTGTCTGATGGCCTCCAGGCTTCCCTGTACATCGGCCTTTAAGACCAGGTTAAGCTCCTTGATGTCGTCGATGTCTACCTGCCTGACCACCTCTTCAAGGCTGAGGGCGCGCGTCTGGAGAGGTCGGGATCCTGGCGTTCGTTCCTTTCCGCCGATGAGCGCTCTGGCCTCTCGCTCGTTTGTAACGACCCTCAACTGATCGCCGGCCTCGGGGAGGATTCCGAAGCCAAGAATTTCAGAGGGCGTACCCGGAGTGACCTTGTCAATGGGTCTGCCCTTGTCGTCTATCATAGCTCGGACGCGACCGGACGCACTGCCGGCGACAATATGGTCACCCACCTCCAGGGTGCCGTCGGTGACAAGCACAGTGGCGCTGGGGCCCCGCTTTCTGTCCAGCTTGGCCTCGATGATGACGCCCGAGGCCTGTTTCGCCGGGTTGGCCCTCAGTTCGGAGACTTCAGCCACAACCTCGAGATTTTCCAGCAGATCTCCTATGCCCTCGCCGGTGCGTGCCGAGACATTGACGGAAATGATCTCGCCGCCCCAATCCTCCACCAGGAGATCGTTTTCACTCAGTTGCCGCTTCACCCGCTCGGGGTCAGCTCCTGGCAGGTCCATCTTGTTGATGGCGACGACGATGGGTACTTCGGCGGCCTTGGCATGATTGATGGCCTCGACCGTCTGCGGCATTATGCCGTCGTCGGCGGCAACGACCAATACAGCGATGTCCGTGATTCGTGCCCCGCGGGCACGTATGGCCGTAAAGGCCGCGTGGCCCGGTGTGTCCAGGAAGGTAATCGGATGGCCGTCCACCTCGACCTGGTAGGCGCCGATGTGCTGGGTTATACCACCAACCTCCCGGTCGGCCACGCTCGAATTCTTGATGTAGTCGAGGAGTGATGTCTTTCCGTGGTCGACGTGCCCCAGGACAACAACCACCGGCGGCCGGGCGACCAGATTTTCCTCGGCTTTCGCGTCTGACTCGGAAGCTTCCCGAGTGGCGGCAGCCGAGGGTTCGGGAGCCATGGAGGTCCGGACACCAAAGGCTGTGGTAACCAGGGTGGCTACCTGGTAGTCAATTACCTGGTTCATGTTTGCCATGATGCCGTTGCGCATCAGTTGCTTGATCACGTCGATGGGAGACTGATCCAGTACCTCCGCCAGGTACTGCACCGTCATCGTGGAAGGCAGCACCAATGAGCGCGGCTGTCCGCTACGCCGTTCCGTGCGTTCTCTCCTGGGCCTTTGACTGCGCCCGGATTCATCTACTGCTGTTGGTGTAGTCATATATATGTTCACCTGCCAAGCCGACTGGGCACATCCGCGCCTGATAACCCGTCTTCCGCGGGAACATCAGTGCCGGATATGTCGAGCCGAAGAGTTTCCAGGTCACCCGTGGAGAGGGTTTGCCCGAGGCTGCGGGAGATGCGGTTCCTGGCCGCTGCGGAATCCAGACAGCCAAGTCCACAGACATAGGCGCCCCGGCCGGGGGCTCTTCCAATTGGATCGACGGACACTCGGCCGTGCGGAGAGCGGGCAAGCCTGACCAAATCCGTCTTGGGCTTCTTGTCGCCACAGGCGACGCAGGTCCGTTCCGGAATGTGTCTTTTCCTGGGCAATAGACGTCCCTCCCCGTGGCATTTTGCCTGAGTAATGCGCGTGGAGAGGGGGTTTTATCTGCGCCGGGAACCTCCACCACCACCGCGACGGCCCCTGCCGCCACCGCCGCGACGCCCACCGCCGCGAACTTCCTCCACAATATCCTCTGCGAACCGGATCTTGCCAGCATCGGGAGTGAGAACGGGCAAGTCCCCAAAGTCTGGTGCCTCTTCGGGTTCTTCGTCCTCTTCCTCCTCGTCCTCGATGGCCACTTCATCCAGGGTGAACGTGTCGAGATCATCAACACTCAGCCCAACCTCGGCAACTGTTTCCACCGGTCCGTCTTGTGGCTCTGTGTGCTTCAGTATCTCTTCCTCACGGATGAGTTCCGCGAGGATGGCGTCCTCATCGATATTTTCGACGACAACCTCAAGAGCAGGCTCGTCCACGGGAGCGGCAACGGCCTCCACTGCGTCCAACGCCTCAGACATACCTTCAACAATTGCTTCGGCCTCAGCAACCACGGCCAGTTCCGGCACAGGTTCCGGCGTCTCAATACCGGATGAATCGGCCTCGGCCTCCGCCCTTGCAGCCGCCAGTGCCGCAGCTTCCTCGGCAGCTTTTGCAGCCGCCTCGGCTGCAGCGTGGAGGCGAGCCTCGCGGATTTCCTCCCATTCGGTCATGCCCTTGATGTCCAGACGCCATCCGGAAAGGCGGGCAGCCAGCCTGGTGTTCTGACCTTCCTTGCCTATGGCCAGGGAAAGCTGACGGTCGGGAACGACGACCACTGCCGTCTGCTCGGGGTCAATCAACTCAACCTGGACCGGCTCGGAGGGGCTCAGCGCATTGGCGATGAATGTTCGAGGGTCCTGGTCCCACAGGACAATATCGATTTTCTCACCCTGCAACTCGTTAACAATGCTCTGGATGCGGTTTCCGCGAATGCCGATGCATGACCCGACAGGGTCTATCCCGGATTGGGTGGCACTCACAGCCACCTTGCTGCGGAAACCCGCCTCCCGGGCGATCGCCTTAATTTCCACGACCCCGTTGTGGACCTCGGGGACCTCGATCTCAAACAGCCGCCGGAGCATGTTCCGATGGCTTCGGGAGACCAATATTTCCGGTCCCTTGGGGGCGCTTCTGACGCTGAGGATGAACACTTTCACCCTCTGGCCCTTGCGGTAGCGCTCCGTGCCTACCTGCTCCTCGTAGGGCAGAATAGCCTGGGCTCTTCCGAGGTCCAGCGTTATGGCCCGGCCCGAGTCCGACGTCTCGACGATGCCGGACATGATGTCGCCTTCGTGCTGGGCAAATTCCTGGAACAGCAGCTCCCGTTCGGCTTCCCGCAGCCGCTGGAGCACCACCTGCTTGGCGGTCTGTGCCGCAATTCGGCTGGCATTGTGCGGGAGGGGCTCGGCCGCGGCCACCTCGTCGCCGATGACCACGTCACGCCGAATCCTCATGGCGTCGGCCAGCGTGATTTCCCTCTCGGAGTCTTCGACGTCGTCAACAACGGTTTTGAGGGCGTAGACGCTGACCTCTCCGCTGTTGGGATTCAGGGTCACCGAGATATTCTGTCCCGAAGCCGGGTTGTCTTTCTTGAACGCAGAGGCCAGCGCGACCTCGATGGCCCCGAGCACCTGTTCCATAGGTAAGTGGCGCTCCGCAGCCAACTGCTTGAGCGCTACCATAAAATCGCTTTTCATAGTTCAGCCCCCACACCGATTCTCGCCGCAGAACATTTGTCTCCATCAACAAGAAAGCGGGGCGAACCCGCTTACATAAAGGAGGAACCATGTGTCGCCGATTATAGCATCGGCCCTTGCTTTCGGCAACCCGTGACGACTCGTCGCGAGGCGGCCCGGCCGTTGATTCAAAGCCCGTGAAATGGCCGAGTTCAGTCTATATCGGGTGTCTCGAGGCCAGTGATACGGTAAAGGAGCTCCATATCCAGGCTGCTCCTTACGGTTTCGGCCAGCTTGTCGTATTCCCCATCGCGGGAGAGTTGCCCACCGGTATCGGTTTGGGGCGGGAGGGAAACTCCTTTCCATTCCGCTATTTGTTCCAGCACCGCACGACGAAGCGCGTGGCTGTTGAACAACCCGTGAATGTATGTACCAAGGGACCTTCCGCTTTCGGAGAGCGCGCCGTCGCTCTGCGCATCCCGGCCCGGCCTGTTGAGGATGAATGGAGCAGCCATGTTTCCCTGGTGCATGGAGGAGCCCATGTGGATCTCGTACCCGTCCACGCTGGCCCCCTGGGAACGGGCAAGCAGACCGTCTCCGGCAGTTACTGACCCTCTGACCCGGTGAGTCTCCTTGACCGGTGCAAACACGGTGTCCACTGGGAGAAGCTGCAATCCCTCCGCCTCTTGCTCGGGGGATTCCACGCCGTGCGGGTCAAGAATGCGACGCCCCATCATCTGGTAGCCCCCGCAGATTCCCACCACTGGCGTTCCGCTCTCGGCCTGCCGGCAGATTTCGGACGCGAATCCCCGCTCACGAAGCCAGGCGAGGTCGGCCATTGTAGTCTTGGTGCCTGGCAGGATGATTAGGTCCGGTTCGCCCAGGCTGTCGCGGCTTTCCACGTAGCGGAGCCTCACCCCTGGTTCCCGGCCCAGGGGGTCGAAATCGTCGAAGTTGGAAATGTGGGGCAGACCCATGACCGCGACGTCGATGACAAAGTCGGTCTGCGCCTTCATTTGTTCGCGACGCTCCAGCGAGACGGAGTCCTCCTCCGCGATTTCGATGTCGCGATAATAGGGGACCACGCCTAGCACTGGCTTGCGGGTCCTTTCCTCCAGCCACACCAATCCGGGTTCAAGCAGGGAAACGTCTCCCCGGAATTTGTTGATTATAAAGGCGCTAACGGCGTCCCTTTCGGCGGAATCGAGTATTTCCATGGTACCGACCAGAGAGGCGAAGACCCCTCCACGGTCTATGTCGCCGGCCAGAAGGACCGGCGATCCCGAGTGAAGAGCGACCCGCATGTTGACGATCTCGTTCTGCTTGAGATTGATCTCTGCAGGACTCCCGGCGCCCTCGATGACCACGACGTCGTACTGCGATCTCAGTGTGTCGAGGGACTGCGCCACGTTCTGCCACAGCATGGGCTTGGCGCTGGCAAAATAGGAAGCCGACGCCTTGGCAACCGGCTTGCCGAGGAGCACGACCTGTGACTGGTGATTGGCCTCAGGCTTGAGCAGGATGGGGTTCATCTCCACCTGTGGCTCCACCCCACAGGCCTCCGCCTGTACCGCCTGGGCCCGTCCCAACTCGCCGCCGTCTGGAGTGACAAAGGAGTTATTGGACATGTTCTGGGCCTTGAAGGGCGCGACGCGATACCCGTCCTGCCTGAAAATGCGGCATAGGGCGGTCACCAGTACACTCTTGCCCACGTGGGACGCGGTGCCCTGCACCATTACCACCTTTCCCTGCGGTGTGGAATTGGAACGGTTCTGCAAGATTGTCTCCCGTCGTCATGCTTAGGGGCGCACAGTTGTGCGCCCCTACCAGTGGATTGGTTCACCCTGCCGCTTGATTAACCCAGACAGGGAGGATGTGCTGATTCTACCACCAGATCTTGCCCTTGGACTCATCCCTCATTTGGTCGTAATCCCGAGTCCACAGGGCGGTGCTCAGATACTTCCAGCCTCCGTCGGCCAGCAGGCACACAATTGATCCCCTTTCCATGCGTTCCGCCTGCCGGATGGCGCCGTACACCACCGAGCCCGAGGAAATACCCGCGAATATGCCCTCTTCAGTAAGTAGCCTTTTGGTGGTCTGGAAGGCCTCCAGGCTACCCACCAGCATACGAGAGTCCAGTAGGCTGATATCCAGAATCGGCGGAATGAACCCGTGCTCGAGGCTTCGCAGCCCAGAAATGAAGTCATCTGGGTCCGGAGCAACTGCGACAATCTTGATCGCCGAATTGTACTCCTTGAGCCGCCCGGCAACCCCCATCAGGGTGCCGCCGGTACCCAGACCGGCCACGAACATGTCGACATCCGGAACGGCGTCGATAATCTCGGGCCCCGTGGTCTCGTAATGGGCGCCAGGATTGCCGCTGTTGCCGTACTGGTACATCATCACGTAGTCGTTGGGATTTTTCTCGATGATGTCCTGCGCCACCTCGATGGAGCCGTTGGTGCCCCGGCTTCCGTCGGACGAGATGATTTCGGCCCCGTATGCCTCCAGGAGCTGCACCCGTTCAACGCTGACGTTTTCCGGCATCACCACGGCGACCCGGTACCCCTTCATCCGACCGATCATGGCCAGGGAAATGCCGGTGTTGCCGCTGGTGGGCTCCAGGATGGTGCGGGACCGGCTCAGTTCGCCGTCCGCCTCCGCCTGCTCGATCATCTTCAGGGCAATGCGGTCTTTCACGCTGCCCGTCGGATTCGATCCCTCCAGCTTGGCAAAGATGCGCACATCCGGTTTGGGGCTGAGGTTCTGCAGCTCCACCGTGGGCGTATTGCCAATGGTGTCCAGGATGCCCTTGTAAGTCAGCTTCGTAACCATCTATGACCTGTCGATGTCAAGAGTGGCGACCGCCATTGTCCACCCCACGGTCCCTGCCAGGCATTGCCCCTGCCGGGCTGGGGATGCCGAACTACGTGCCTGAATGGCCCCTTGGTAGCGGCGCCGGTTAGTCGTCGGAGGCGCCGACGGTCGCCGGTTCCTCGTGGGGTGCGGCTACGCCGCAGAAGACTTCGTAATCGATCAGCTCATTGACCGTGGGGTTGTCGCCGCAGAGCGGGCACTTGGGGTTCCGCTTCAGGCGCACCTCACGGAAGCTCATGTCCAGGGCGTCGACAATCAGTAGCCTCGATGACAGAGACTGGCCGATCCCGAGGAAATACTTGAGGGCCTCGGTCGCCTGAATGCTGCCGATCAGACCGGTCATGGACCCCAGCACGCCCGCCTCGGCGCAGTTGGGCACCATTCCCGGAGGGGGCGGCGACGGGAAAAGGCAGCGATAGCACCCCTCGCCTGGGATGAACACCGTGGCCTGGCCGTCGAAGGTCAGGATGCTGCCATCCACCAAAGGCTTCCCCAGAAGGTAGCAGGCATCGTTGACCAGGTAGCGAGTGGCGAAGTTGTCGGCGCCGTTCACCACGAGGTCGTACTGGCCAATGATCTCCATGGCGTTCTCGGAGTTCAGCCAGGTCTCGTGCAGCACGACGTTTACGTCGGGATTGTAGGACTTGATGTTATCGAGGGCCGACTGGACCTTGGGGCGTCCCACATCGGCGGTATGGTGCAGCACCTGGCGCTGCAGGTTGGAGAGATCCACCACGTCGAGATCCACAATCCCGATGGTGCCGACACCAGCGAGGGAAAGGTAGATAGCGCTGGGGGAACCCAGTCCACCGGCGCCGATGATCAGCGCCGAGGACTGCATCAGGGTGCGCTGTCCCTTGGAGCCCACGTCCCCCATGATGATGTGGCGGCTGTAGCGTTTGACCTGTTCCGGGGTCAGAGCAAGGGGCTGTGTTGACATAGTGAAGGCTCCTCCTGGCCGCCGGCTGTTGCGGCGTTGATATATCGCTGTCCGGCCTCGGGAATGATGACCGTGCGTTTTCCAAATAAAAAACCTGCCCCTGCCCTCAAAGGGCAACCCTCAAACGGGCGGGCGCAGGCTCCGGCGATTTACACCAACAACCTGCCCCCTATGTGGGGGGACAGGTGCAAGAGCAATCGAAGCGGTTTGGCTGCAAGTTCATTTGCGTTGCGAGTCTAGCGCGGGGATACCAAAACTGTCAAGCTGGAATTGCGATTGCGACGCACCATTGCAGTCCGATGAGCTCCTCGTCATCCGTGCTGTTCAAGCGACGGGACGTTGCCGGTGGCCTTCCTTTCACTGGGCACACGGGATTTCCCATCAGGAGGAGCTGACCGCAACCCGCTCAGGATTTCTTTCGGCCCCGGCGGGACTGTAAGGTGATTGATCGGGGCGCACCGCGTCTCCCAGGGTGCAGTAGGTGAATGAGCCACCGAGGCCTTCCCGCAAGTTTTTGTCGCGGGCCTCGGAGACTCCGCCGATGACCCGGCGTACACGTTCTGCCGTGATGGTATCGGCGTAATCCTCGCACTCCACGAGGATGAATCGGCGGTTGCCCCCGTCCTGTTTGTTCAGGGACAGCACGGCCTGGGCCGTTGTGCCTGAGCCTGCGAAGGAGTCCAGCACAATGTCGCCAGGGTCGGGAGCGCCGATGCGCAACAGGTCTGTGATCAGCGCCACTGCCTTGGGATAAGGGAATGATCGCCCCACCTCAGGCAGCACCTCTGCCAGGGACAGGCCGCCCGCCCTGCTGCTGTATTCGGTCTTGTAGAACACCGACTTGGGTTTCTCGCTCGGAAAGCTGCCCAGTAACGGACGCTGCTTGGAATAGATGGCGATGCTGCCGTCCTTACGGCGCTCCGAATACACGTCCGTCGGGTTGTTCCGGACCCTGCGCTTGCTCCAGCGCCAGATGCCCTTGCCACTATTCATTTCGGGGTAGACCGCCAGGTAGGGTCCGCCGGTCGGAGGCTGTCGATCATCGTCGGTGACCTCGAGTCGGCCGTCAGGAGCAACGAATATCGGGTAGTCCAGCGACACCGAGTAAGTCAGTGCGCCCCGCCGAAGCAACTCCGGCTTGTAGTAGCCCGTTTCGTCATGCTGCCAGGCAGCCAGCCCTTCCTCGTCTACCGGAAATCGTCCCAGCTCAACCTTGCTGCGTTCCCTGGCGTAGGCCAGGCAGTACTCGTGTGCGCCGGCTATCCCAAACTGGTCGCTGCTGCCGGACAGATTGGAGACCACTGCGATATCAGCGATAAAATTGCCCTCTCCGAATATCTCGTCCATCAGCACACGGAGGTGGTGGTGTTCGATGGCGTCGATAGAGATGAATATGATCCCGCTTTCCGAAAGCAGTTCACGAAGCAGCCGTAGGCGAGGCCACATCATGCACAGCCAGCGGTCGTGGCGCGCCAGCTCCCCGCCGTCGATGCCGTTCTGGTCCTGGAGCCAATCCTGCAGCAGTGGGCTGCTCACGTTGTCGTTGTAGACCCAGCCGTTGTTGCCGGTGTTGTAGGGAGGGTCTATGTAGATGCACTTGATGCGGCCCTCGTATTGCGTCATCAGGGACTTGAGGGCGTGCAGATTGTCGCCGTGGATGACGAGGTTGCCATCCTGTCTGGCGTTGCGAGATGATCTGCCGATATCGGGCACAAGAGGACGCAGCGGTACGGTCAAATGATGGTTATAGACGGATTTCTTGCCCTTGAAGTCCAGCGTGGGCATACTTCCCCTCCCGGCACAACAACACTCACACGCCCAATGCTACCTGCATGGCCACTGCACAAGCCAAGCTAGTGGCGAGCCAAGTTCAGGCAAAAGCACGACCCCGGCGACTGCCGGGGCCGAGGATAGACCTGGATAGCATGACCTTGGAAGGAGTTAAAAGGGACACACAACCTGGGTCGGAAATTTCTGGCCTGGGACCGGAAAAGGGGTCGAGGGTACTCTCCACTGCCAGTTATCTGGGGCTGCCCTTTATATGCCGCTTCGACGCAGGATCGCCGGTTTCAGTGTTTCGAGGGGAATGGCGTAGAAATTTGCCCTGCCGTGGGCTTGGTTGTGCCGCAGCCTTCCCACCTTTTCTAGGCCACCGCGACTCTCGACCAGCAGTTTGTACCTCACCACGTCCAGCAGGACCCATGCGGCGAAGTCTGTTTCATCCTCATTGGCCCAACCATAGAAATACATCTGGGCAGCCAGGTAAAACCACTCGCCCTCTGCCTCATGTTCCCTACCCGCAGCGTTCCTGAATTCCTGGGTAAAATCCCCATATCTCACCAGGTTTTCGTGCCTTCTGAACTTCTGCTGGGCGGTGATGATTTGGCCGGACTTCAGGCGGAGCACGGCATCGATACCAAATGACTTATCCAGTTGCCGCAGGCGCTCGTCGTCCTGAGCGAATTCCACGTTACATCCGGCAAAAAGGCCCTCGTAAATACGCTGAACAGCAGGTCTGAGATTTTGCTCGAATTCCCGATCTCGCTGGTAGACCATAGATCCCTATGTGCCTGGAGAATTGGTGGAGTTGCACAGGTGACAAATGGATTGGTCGATTTGTGAATGCTATCGGCGGATCTGAAAATGGTGCCTTACAATCCGACAATCACTCCGATTGAGACCAAATAGGGTTAACTGATATGGCCAATAGTACCACTGTCGAGAATATTACCCGTAGTGCCTGGCACAATCCAACCGACAGTCCTCGTGATTTGAGGAGATGAAAAGCCCCCGGCGATTGCCGGGGGCCCTTTCGTTGCTTGGTTGCCGATTGATCGGCCGAGACTCTAGCCGCGGCCGTTGCGGAGCAGGCGGCCCGGGTAGGCGCCGGTGGGTTCTCCGTCCTCGAAGGTGACCTCGCCGTTGACCATGGTGTAGCGGTAGCCCTTGGCCTTCTGGATGCGGCGCCACTCGCCGCCGGGCAGGTCTTCCGCAACCTCGCTGGGCAGGACTTCCAGCTTCTCCAGGTCATAGACGACCACGTCGGCCGGGGAACCCTCGCGCAGAGCGCCGCGGTCCTGGAAGCCGCCGAAGTGGGCGGGCAGGAAGGACAGCTTGTAATGGGCGTCCTCCAGCGTGATTACCTTCTCGTCCCGGACCAGCCAGGTGAGCATGTCCGTCGGGTAGATGCCCGCGGTAAGGAACTTGACGTGGGCGCCGCCGTCGGACACGCCGGCCACGATGTGGTTGGAGTCCAGCACCTCGGCGGTGTACTGGGCCTGGTCGCGGCCCTGGGTGTCGGCGTAGAACTCAGTGGCCAGGTCGTCCTCCACGCACATGTCCAGCAGCGCGTCGATGACGTGCTTGCCCTGGTCGTCGGCAATCTGCTGTACCGTCAGTCCGACCTGCGGGCTTGAGGCCTCGGTTTCGTCGGGGGCCAGCGCAATCATGCGCCCGTCGACGACGTTGACCACGAAGGACTTCATGCGCAGTTCGGGGTTGGTGATGCAGCGCCCGCCGTCGTGCTCGTACTCGTAGGCGTGGGTGTCGCAGACGAAGGCGTCGCCCTCGTCACCGATGGTGCCACCCTGGTGCGGGCACACGACCGAGAGCAGCTTGTAGCCGTCGCGGGTGTTGACCAAGAAGTAGTCGCCTCCTGCCACGTTGACCTTGGCAGGCATTCGGGTGAAGTCGGACTCGGCGCCTATGTCAATTCTGACCTTGCGGGTCATCACCTGGAGGCTGCCCACTGAGCCCTGGACCACCAAGGTGGGGCGGGTGCCCGAGTCCCACTCCTCCTTCAGCTGGCGTCGCATTTCCGGGTCCGACATCTTGGCCTTGCGGGTGGCCTTGTCGCCGAGGGTGACCTCGCGCCACATCGGGGTGTCGTCGAACAGGTTCCAGTCCTCGAAGGTCAGCTCGAAGCCGCCGCGGCGCGTTGCGCCCTGGCCGTAAACTCGCAGGCCACGCTCGGCGCAGCTCTCCAGCCAGCGGATGCGCTCGCGGTGCTGTTCCGGATGGACGGCGTTGGGAGCGACAGCCTGGTAGAGCACCGGTCGCCCGGAGACCTCGGCAACCTGCTCGAAGAAGTTTCGCGTTTCCTCGCCGAGGGGGCGGCCATCCTCGCCGGTCTCCTGGTAGGCCAACTCGATAAATCCCTCGTCGCGGTCCCTGAGCACCTTCGCAAAGGTGAGCACCTCATGCTCCGAGAGGAGGTCAGTGATCATCGGGGTGCCGTCATAGTCGCGCTGCACCGAGGTCTCGCCGAGGACCTGCGCCGACCAGCCACAGGCGCCGTGGTCCATGGCCTCGTGGATGATCCGGACCATCTCCTGCAACTCGTCCTCGGTGGGGC
The DNA here is from genome assembly GCA_963664175.2 of Dehalococcoidia bacterium. Classification (GTDB taxonomy): domain Bacteria; phylum Chloroflexota; class Dehalococcoidia; order Lucifugimonadales; family UBA3495; genus VXOI01. The sequence goes on along the minus strand of CAXXOI010000052.1, from coordinate 59,564 downwards.
GGCGATTCTTGGCCTCGTCCCAGCCCATCACCCATGCATAGAGCGGCGTCAGCGGGACGTATGTCAGGCAGTTGATTCCCTTGGGAGTGTTTTCAAGGCTGTCGATGAAGTCAGGGAACGTGACCCAGTTCCAGGGCATGCCCTCTTTCATAGCATCGTAGGGGATGGCCTCGTTGCGGGTCATGCTCAGCATGGCGCGGTCCTGGTCCTCCACGCGGGAGGGCGCGAAGCCGAAGCCGCAGTTGCCGAGGGCCACCGACGTTACGCCGTGCCAGCCGGACAGGGTGCAGTAGGGGTCCCAGAAAATCTGGGCGTCATAGTGAGTGTGGAGGTCAACGAAGCCCGGGGCCACTATCAGTCCCTTGGCGTCGATCTCCCGGTCTGCGTCGCCGCCGTTGAGACCACCGATCTTGGCGATCTTTCCGTCCTTGATGGCGACGTCGCTGATATACCGGGGCGCTCGTGTCCCGTCGACTATGGTGCCGCCTCTTATGATGATGTCGTAGGTTGCCATTGACCTTTCTCCTCCAAATCGAATAGGGGGAATCAAAGGGAAAGAGGTACGTGGATTGCTGTTCTCGAAGCATATTCTTTGTCTGCAGTACTGTCAATCTGCTGGTAATTGACATTCGAACTGGCAAAAAACGCTAACAGGTTTACGTATTTCGTAATATACGGGGTTGGCTACGGATAAAAGCGTAAGCGCATAACGTGGGTCATTGGTGGAGCCGAGGCTTGCGCGCGGAGGTTACAGCAGAGAAACGAGGCAGCGAGAGGGTGAAAGAGTCAGGCGGTGGTCAGAGTCAACTGCCGGTCGGCCAGGTCAGCGAGGGTTATGTTGCTGAGGACCTTGCTGATGGCATCCTCGACTGACTTCCACACTTCCTGCTGAGCGCAGGAATCAGACAGCACGCAGTCGAGGGGATTGATCAGGCAATCAAGAGGAGAGCTGTTGGCGTCCAGCTTGGACATGACCATGCTCAGGTTGATGTCTTCGGGGGGGAGGGCGAGGGAATGGCCGCCACGGGGGCCACGGCGACTGGAAACGAATCCGAACTTGTTCAGGGAGGCCATAAGCTGGTCGAGGTAGGCTTCCGGAATCCCCTGCTTTGCCGCGATCTCGGCGGTCTGCACGGGGCCAGCTTGATAGTGGAGCGCCAGTTCAACGAGGGCCCGCACCCCATAGTCGACCCGCATGGGGATCTTCATCTCGCCGCTCCTCCAGAGCCTGTTAGTAGCGAAGTATACACCAGCCTAAAATCAATTCCAAACGGCGATCCTGCGGGTGCAGGGCTATAGCATTTAGCTTTCCGGCTTCCGTCGTTACCGCTTGCACAGGGTGGGCGAGCAAATATTACTGATTTTCCTCTCATTTTCTCGCATTCCCTTGCATTCCGGGCAGCCAGCCGGAATGAGGCAGATGGCCGATGCGCCGATTCGGGTCCGTCAAATCAATCTCTTGCCAGCGTAGAGATGCGTCGTGGGGCTTGGCAAGACCGAAATGTCACTGTGTTAGCCAAATGTGATAGCCCAGTCAGCCGACGGCACTACAACCGCTGCAGAAATGCAGACTCGATTCGATACAAATCGTCAGTCGCCGCCAATCACCAGGAATGTGCCCTGGCCCTGGGCGATGAGCCGGCCGCCCTCCGTAGTTACCTCGATTTCTCCAACCATTAGACGGTTCTCGTTGCTGATGATCCGTGCCGTGGCAGTCACCAGGCCTGAGTTGGTGTTTTCCAGGAAGTTGACCTTCAGCTCGATGGTCGTGGTGCGCTGTCCGCGGCTCAACAGGGAGCGCACGGCACGGAACATGGCAGTATCGGCCAGAACGGCAATCAGGCCCCCATGCACCTGTCCGGCGGCCTGCAGGTGATGAGACTGTACAGCGAGGGATACGCGACCTGTTCCGTTTTCCGACAGGTCCATTTCCACCCCAACGTGTCTCAGGAAGGGGGAATCATCGTCAAAGGGCAGGTCTGTAGCCTCTGTAGTCACCAATTCAGCCTCCAGTATCTTCGTGAGCGGCTACGGAATTCGGATATAATAACGCCGCAATTTTAATGTCAAGGCAAACGTGCTGACGAATGGTTAAAGGTCTGTTTGTGGGGCTGGCGGTTGTGCTGGTGCTTGCCGTGATCCCGGTGGTGCATTTCGTTGGAATCCCGGCCGGGCCCTTTATTGCCGGGTATTTCGGCATCAACGCAGCCAGGGACAACCCCGGGTCTCCCGGACGCAAGGCGCTGGTGTACGGGACCTGGATGGGCGCACTGGTCCTGGCAATCACCGCAATTGCTGCGGTCATCGTAACCATTATTGGCGATTTCGCCTATCCGTTCCTATTGTGGGGAGGCGTGGTTGTGGCAACCTTCTACTACAGCAGCATGTCGGCCCTGGGGGCCTGGTATGCGGAGCTGAGGGCCATAGAGAAGGCGAAGGTTGCGGCCACTCCAGTTCAAACGCCACCTCGCCCGCCTCGCTAGTCCGCAGATGCCCGACGTTTTACGCCTGTTGCGCCCGCTGCAGTGGGTGAAGAACGGATTGGTGTTCCTCCCGTTCCTCTTTGCCATTGACATTGCCTGGTCGGTTGACGATCCCGGAGACATTCCGTCGCTGCTGGGGCGGCTGGCCCTCCTGTTCCTCGCATTTTGTGCGCTCTCCAGCGGAGTCTACGTCTTCAACGACCTGATGGACCGGGATGCGGACCGCGTCCATCCCCGCAAACGGCACCGTCCCATAGCGTCGGGCAGTGTGGGAGTGCCATCCGCAACAGTGCTGATAATTGTGCTTGCCGCGGGTGGTCTGGCAGCCATGTGGTTTGTCGGCTTCCCAGTGCTGATCGTCTCCCTGATTTATCTGGCCATCAACGTGGCCTATTGCGCGGGCGGCAAGAACCTGGTGCTGCTGGATGTGTTCGCCGTGGCCAGCGGATACGTCATCCGCGCCGTCTCGGGTGCCCTGGCAATTGACGTCGACCCTTCCCCGTGGCTGTACACCACTACGGGCGCGGGGGCGCTGTTCATAGTTTTGGGGCGTCGCTACGCCGAGGTGAGACTGGCGGGAGAAGACGCCGACCAGCAGAGGCCGGTGCTGGGCAAGTATTCACAAACGTTCATTACGCAGCTTTTGACAATCTCGGCAACGGCGGCGCTGCTCAGCTATACTTTATACACAATCGAAGCTGACAACCTCCCTGCCAACGACACGATGCTGTTCACCCTGCCGTTGGTTGCGCTGGGGCTGTTCCGGTATCTGTACCTGCTCAATCACAGCAGCGACGCCGAGGCTCCGGAGCAGTTGATGATTCGCGACCTTCCGTTGCTGGCGACCGTGGTCGCATGGCTGGCGGTTTCTGCCGCGGTGCTGCTGATTAACGGTTGAGAATGCGACAGCATCGCGCTCTGCGAAATCAGCGCGGAACCAACAATGTGAACTTGGGCGGACTTCGCCGCCCGGATTGGAGCCCAGATGCAAGTACAACCCGCGCCACCCGACCAGCCATCGAGAGTAGTGACCGTTCCGGTGGTCGCCGTGGTTGCCACGACTCCCGAGACCGTGCTGGACGACATCGCGCAGGCCATGCACCTGGCCGGCGCTCCCGAGGTGTTGCCCGCCGGAGTACGAACGCAGCTCAAGGTCAACATCTCGTGGCAGCACTGGTACCCGGGCTGCTCCACTACGCCCTGGCAAATCGAGGGAGTGGCCAACGCGCTGAAGGCGATGGGCCACACCGATCTGGTAGCGGCCCACAACGGCACTGTGGTGGTGGACTCCTACGAGGGGGAGGAAAACAACAAGCACAAGGCAGCGCAGGACAAGGTGGGCCTGCCTGCCATTCACCTCGACAGCCCGCCCAACCGTTGGATCGACTACAAGCCTCGCGCCGAAATGCTGGCCCTGGACGATATATTCCCCGAGGGAATCCAGATACCAGAGAGCTTCCCCGGAACCAACATCGTTCATCTGCCCACCATGAAGACCCACGTGTTCACCACCATGACCGGGGCAATGAAAAACGCCTTCGGAGGCCTGCTCCACCGCAAGCGGCACTGGACGCATTCCGTAATCCACGAGACGCTGGTTGACCTGCTGGCCATTCAACAGGAAATCCATCCGGGGCTATTCGCCGTGATGGACGGGACTTTCGCGGGCGATGGGCCGGGTCCACGGGCCATGCGCTGGCACGTCAAGAATCGCATTCTGGCCAGTTCAGACCAGGTGGCCATAGATGCGGTCGCCGCGAAAATGATGGGGTTCAACCCAATGGACATCCCGTTTATCCGCATAGCCCACGAGCGCGGACTGGGATGCGGAGAGGTTGCAGACATCGATGTCAGAGGCGAGGACATCAGCGGGGTCGACTGGCGCTTTGCCGGCGCGGAGAACACCTTCGCCAGCCGCGGGCAGAAGCTGATCTACTGGGGCCCGCTCAAGCCGCTGGAGAACATGTTACTGCGCAGCCCCATCGTGGGTTGGGCTTTCCTCGCATCAAACCTTTACCACAACGGGTACTGGCTCAAGACCAAGGGCCGTCGCCGTATCGAGGCTGCGCTCAAGACCGAGTGGGGCCGGCTCTTCCAGTCATACTGAATGCATCATCGTTTAAGGAGTATTTCCCTGGCATGGACATCGCTATTATCGGCCTTCCTATCAGTGGCAAGACCACCACATTCAACGCCCTCACATCCGGACATGCGTCAGCCACGGGTGGAGGCAGCAGCACCGGCCCACTGAACGTGGGGGTGGTGAAGGTTAACGACCAAAGGATCCCCGTACTGGAGCAAATGTACCAGCCGCGAAAGACGATCTACGCTGAGATCAAGTTCTGGGACCTGCCCCCGGCGGACCGGGCAAACCGCAATCAGGGACTTGCCGGGCGCCACCGGAACATACTGCAGGGTGCGGGTGCCCTGCTGCTGGTGGTAAAGGCCTTTGACGATGACCTCCAGGGCCGGGCTGACCCAGGTCAGGAGCTGCAGGGCATGCTGAACGAGCTGGCCCTGGCCGATCTGGAAACACTGGAGCGGGTGGAAGCCCGGCTCGATGATTCTCTCAAGAAGGCCAAACCTGCCGAGCGTCCGGCGCTGGTCCCGCAGGCCGATGCTGTGCGCAAGTGCCGCCAGGCACTCGAGGCAGGGGCCAGGGTCCGGCAGCAGGATTTGACCCTGTCGGAGCGAGCAGCGATCTCCGACTACCAATTGCTCACCGACAAGCCCATTGTGGTGGTATTAAATACCGGCGAATCCGATGACGGTCCTACGCTTGACTCACTGAATCTGCCCGCCGGGACGGAGCGCGGACTTGGAGAGGTTCGCATGTGCGCCCGGCTGGAGGAGGACCTGTCGCTGATGTCCGAGGCCGAGGCGGATGAGTTCCGGGATGCCCTGGGTCTCAGCGAGTCGGCTATCGACCGCGTAAAGCAGGTCTGCTACGACACCGTGGGCCTGGTCTCGTTCCTGACTGTGGGGGATGACGAGGTCCGCGCCTGGCCTGTGCAAGACGGGATTCCGGCACTGGACGCCGCCGGAACCATACACACCGATTTCGTACGCGGGTTCATTCGCGCCGAGGTCATCCACTACGACGACCTGGTCCGTTGCGGCAGCGTGGCCCAGGGCCGCAAGGAAGGCGTATTGCGCTCCGAGGGAAAGACCTACCAGGTTAAGGACGGCGACGTGATCAACTTCCTGATCAACGTGTAAACCAATGCCAAGGTTAAATTGGCATAGTTCCCTCTCCCTCTGGGGGAGGGTTGGGGTGGGGGCGCCCCTACCGTGTCCGCACAGGAGCCACCCGCGTCGAGCCAACCTGACTGCCGCACGAAAATAGGTAAATGCCACTCTGGCTTTGTCTAGGCCTGCAGAGGGCGGGCGAAGCTCAGCTCGTGGCCGTCGGGGTCATCGATGTGAAAGTAGCGTTCGCCCCACCTGGCGTCGGCGGGCGGGGTGGACGGTGCCAGCCCGAAGCCCGTGAGCCGCTGGTAATGGGCGTCCACATCGTCCACGTAGAGGATCAGCCGTCCCCACCAGGCGGGCTTTGTTTCGCTAAATATCAGGTTTATGTAGCTCCCACCCACGCGGAAACTGGTGAATCTGTCCCCTTCTCCGCCGTAAAGCATCTCCAGGCCCACCTGGTCACGGTAGAACACTACTGACCGGGCCATGTCAGTAACCGCCAGGGTGATGGCGCTGATGGATTCGACACCCATTCCCTCTCCCCTCCTGTAGCCGGATCAGCCGCGCCTCCGTCGAGGACGGTGCAACCCCGGGTAGGTTCCCTCAGACAAGACCCAATCCAGCCGTCCGTTAAGTGCATCGACCTCAGCCGGAGCGAGCAGGTCGAGCAACTCCTTGAGACGCCCCGGCATGCTCTCGCGCGGGCCGTTCAGTCGGTTGCGGAATTCTCGCAGCGAAGTTAACAGCGAATCAGGGATCGGCTCACCTCCGAAGTCCCAGATGACGGTTCGAATCTTGACGTCGGAATGAAAGGTGAGCCCGTGATCGATGCTCCAGAGCTTCCCTGCCGGATCGGTGATTAGATGGTTGGGCTTGCGGTCAGTGCTGTTGGCCACAAGATCAAAACAGCAGACCATTCTGAGCTGGTCGGCGAAATCCCCTCCCAAGGAATAGTAATTCTCCCTTGGATCGTGCTCGATGAACTGCTGTACAGACCCGATTCCGTATGGCCCATCGCGGATTATGGTGAACGGTACGAGATCCCAGCCCAGGATATCGCTCAGCAGGTAGGCGGCGCATTCCCGCTTGTACAGGGTGCCGTTGGGGAAATCCCAGAGAGGTGCCTCGCCATCCTTGGGCTTGTAGATGCCATAGGCTTCCGCGCCGTCCAGAGCAACATTGACGACAAAGGTGTAATTGGAGCCAAGGCGAGTCAACTGGCAGGACAGGATCTCACCGTGCTGCAGCACATTCTGGACTGTAGTGTCGGAGGTCAAGCGGCGATATCCGGCGCAGAGGATGGGCCGTTACCCGGCCTCGAGCACGGTGTGGCCGTTGGCCCTGGGGCAAACGTGTCCGTCGGGGTTTATGGGCTGTCCGCACAGGAAGCAGGTAGGTCTGCCGGCGGCACAGATCCGGAGCGACTCCTCAGCAAGGGATGTGGCCTGGTTCATGGTGATCCAGAAGCTGACCGATTCGGCCTCCCCCTCGGATCGTTCCTCTTCCTCGGTTTCCCGTTCGTGGGCTTGAAAGAAAAAGGAATTGCTCTCCTTGTCGTGGCTGAGAAACATCTGTCCGGCTTTGAAGTCTATGGACTCCTCACCGCCCCGCCAGGGTGATTCCTTGGGCTCACTTGTGCGTTCTTTTTCGTCCGCGGACAGACTCGCTACGTAGTCACGTAGGTAGACGCCGAGCTGAAAGAGTTGTTCCTTTTCCAGCCATAGTGCGCAGATGGCAGACCCGGACTGTAGATCCAACTTGAAGGTCCGACTGCCGGGTTCTCCGAAAGTAACCGGCTCGACACTGGAAAGGGCGCCGAGCTGATATTTGACTTGCTTTTCTTCCATGCGCCTATGATAGTGTCCCGCTGCCCGCACTGGCAAGCGGGCGAAAACGCACCGGAGTGTACAGCTTGATAGAGGCAGGCCAATGGCAGTTCGGCCCGTTGCCGACGGCGGTTTCCGATCACCCGATGGCGGCGCGGGCGCGGTACTGCAGGGCCTCCGCTAGGTGGGATACGCCAATGGTGTCCACGCCGTCCAAATCCGCGATAGTCCGGGAGACCTTGAGCACTCGGTGAAATGCCCTGGCGGAAAGGGTCAGGCGTTGCGCGGCGGTCTGTAGAAGGCTTCGCGCTGCGTCCTCCAACTGACAGTACTCCCACACCTCGGCTGGGCCCATCTCTGAGTTACAGAGAAACCCATTGTCGCTGAATCTCTGGCGCTGAACATCTCTGGCGTGTTCGACGCGCTGTCGCGGCCCACTTGACCCTTCCCCTGTGGCGCCTTCCACCAGCTTGTCGTACTCGACCGGAGGCACCTCTACGAACACATCCACCCGGTCCATCAGCGGTCCGCTGATTTTCTTCTGGTATCTCGCCACCGTGGATGGGCTGCACGTGCATTCCCTCGCCGGATGGTTGTGGAAACCGCAGGGACAGGGGTTCATTGCAGCGACCATCATGAAACTTGCCGGGTAGGTGACCGAGCCGGAAACCCGGCTGATGGTAACCACCTTGTCCTCCAGTGGCTGTCGCAGTGACTCGAGGGCCGCGTGGTTAAACTCTGGCAACTCGTCGAGGAAGAGTACGCCTCGGTGGCTTAACGTGATCTCACCGGGACGCAGAGTGCGGCCGCCGCCCACGAGGCCAGCGTTGGAGATGGTGTAGTGGGGCGACCGGAATGGCCGCTGCAACATCAGCGGATTCTCGGTCTGCAGCGATCCGTTTACGCTGTAGATTTTGGTGACCTCCAGCGCCTCCTGCGGCGCCATTCGCGGCAGGATGGATGGCAGGCAGCGGGCCAGCAGGGTCTTGCCGCTGCCCGGCGGGCCGCTGAACAAGAGGTTGTGGAATCCGGCTGCCGCCACTTCCAGGGCCCTCTTGGCGTGGTCCTGTCCCTTGATATGGGCCAGGTCCAAATAGTCCACGTTGCAGGACGATGTGCTGCAGTTCGCCCATCCATCGCCCATCATAGGATCGAGCGGTGTCTCACCTCGCAGGTGCTGCAATGCGGCGTCCAGGGTGGACACCGGGTAGATAGTGATGTCCTCCACCAGGGAGGCCTCTTCGGCGTCAACTGCTGGCACAAAGGCTGCCTCGTAGCCCTGATCTCTGGCCACCGACACCATGGTCAGGATGCCGTTGGTGTGCCGCAGGCTGCCATCCAATGACAGCTCTCCCAGGAACACGGCGTCGGGTGGCACCGCCTCCAGTTGACCCGAGCTGAGCAGGATGCCAATGGCGATGGGCAGGTCGTACGCCGGCCCCTCTTTCTTCAGGTCGGCGGGCGCCAGGTTGACGGTTATTCGGCGCATGGGGAACTCGCAGCCGCTGTTTCGCAGGGCAGCCCGCACGCGTTCCTTGGCCTCCTGGACAGCCGTGTCGGGCAGGCCCACCATGTTAAATCGCGGAACGCCCGGAGACAGGTCGACCTCTACCTTTATGATGTAACCTTCCAGTCCGACCATAGCGCAGGAATTGGTGCTTGCAAGCACTGCCGTCCTCCTAGTTCTCGCTGCCCGCTTTGTTTGCCGGTCAGTCGAGTTGCAGGTTTGTCCGATACTCGGCTTGCTGAAACTTTAGTTCTAATTGTTGTGTTATGCCAGTGGCAAATGTCATCAAATCTTGAATTGACAGAGTGTATTGCCCTCGCAGGGGAGAGACGATCGTCTCTACGAGGGAAAGTGCTTCTGGAGATCGACGAGCGGAGGGTCGTCAGGAAGCAGAAATGCTGACCTGCCTCAGGTCGTGGGCGGCGCTGATGGGGCCGGTGTAGACGCGGGCCGCATCCTGCAGGAGGGGGTCCTGGTTTTCGTGGAAGGCGTTGTCGATGTGAGTGATGATCAGTTGCTTTACCGATGCCTGATCCGCAACTCGGGCGGCATCTCCTGAGGTGGAGTGCAGGCGACCGGCTGCGTAGGCGTGGGCATCGTCGGTGGTGAGTGCCTCATGGATCAGCACATCAGCGCCCTGGGCGGCGTCCACCAGCCCTCTGCTGTACGTGGTGTCGCCGGAGAAGACGACGGATATCCCGCCCGACTCGATACGCCAGCCGACGGAGCCAGGGATGTGATCAACGTCGAATGACCATGCCTCGGTCTCGGGACCAAGCTCCAGCTTCTGCCCGGGACGGACCTCCCGCCAGCGCATGACCTGCTTGCCTGAGTGGTTGTAGGCGGACTCGTCCCGGATGTCGGGAACTTTGGCGGCCACCGTCGCTTTGCGCAGTCCCTCCAGAGCCAGGTTGCTTCCAGAAATGGAAAGGGGATTCTCGTCGGGTGTCTCGCGGGACCGGTTGCCCTGAACGAACATCAGGCCCGACAGGTGGTCCTGGTGGTCGTGGGACAGCAGCACGTGATCGTAGTCGTAGGACTTGAGCCCCGAAATCTCCCCGTTGCGGAGGGCAGAATTGCCGGAGCTACCGTCCAGCAGAAGCAACGTTCCGTCGGGGCAGCGGAGGGCAATTGCGGTGTGGGCACGGGTGGTGGACAGGCCTGCGCCGGTGCCGAGGAAAATAATGTCCAAGTCACTCATCCCAGTGTTACCTGCATCAGGTCGTGGGCTATGGATATGGGGCCAGTGTAATGCTGCGCGGCCTCGACGCCGAGGGGTTCCGGTTCCTCATGGTATGCGTCAATGAGGTGAGTCAGGACGAGGCTGCCCACACGGGCCTCTGCAGCTACCTGTCCTGCCTCACCGCCGGTGCAATGGCCGGCGGCACTCGCCAGTACGGAGTCCGACACGCAGAAGGCCTCGTGGATCAGAAGGTCAGCACCCTCGGCGGCCTTGGCGACTGCCGGACTGTACCGGGTGTCTCCTGAGAACACCACGGCCTTTCCGTCGCATTCCACCCTCCAGCCCGAGGCACCTGTGATGTGGTCGGCCTCGAAGTGCCAGGCCGTGGTCCTCGGCCCCAACTCGATCACTCGGCCGTGGTCGGTGGGCTTCCAATGCAACAGTTCACGGCCTAGGTAGTTGCGGCCAAAATCACCGGAAATATCCCTGATATTCAGCCGGGAGGTGATGGAATGGCGCTTCAGTCCCTCCAGGGCCTCGTAGCTGGCATGTACCCGGAGGGGAGGCCCGTCCTCCGAGGCCAGGGTCCGGTCGAACTGAACAAATTCAATCCCCGCCATGTGGTCGGGGTGATCGTGGGAAAGCAGGACGTCGTCGAATTCCCGCAGGTTGATACCCGTCGCATTGGCCTGGCGGAGGGCCGAGTTTCCGGAACTGGCGTCGAGCAGGAGCCTGGTGCCGTCAGGGCATTCCAGCGTCATTGCCGTGTGCGCCCGCAGCGTAGAACTGCCCGCACCGGTTCCAAGGAAGGTGATTTTCATATCTGCCTACTGGTGCCCGTCAGGGTGGGGTTGCTCGCGCAGGAGGCTGAGGGCTTTGAGAACTGGCGCTTCCGTGAAGCTGAACAGCACTGCCGGTTCGGTATCGGAGGCGTTGGCGTGCTCGTGGTAGTTCCAGCCGGGAACGCAGAACACGTCCTTGTCCTCCCAATCAATCGCCTGGCCGTTGACCACGGAGTGTCCCCTGCCCTGCACCACGTGATAGATGGCGCTGGCTGTGTGCCGGTGGGCCTTGGTTGACTCCCCGGGTCGCAGCATCTGGATGTGGCAGGCAATGGTCGGCATCACAGGGCCGCCGGTATTGGGGTTGGTGTACTCCATAATCACGCCGTCGAAGGGACTGCCGTCCACCTCCGGGGCCAACCGCTGCAGCGTCTCCCAGGTCTGCTGCCACGGGTAGTGCATGAGCGGCGAATGGGCTGCGTCACTGTGCTCCCAAGTGGGGCGCAGTGTGCCCGCGCCGTAGCGGGTCAGCGAGGAGTCGGTGGGTTCGGTGACCGGTTGCACGTCCTCCGGGTACGGCTCGTAGTACACCGCCTCCAGCATGTGCACCAGCGGAATGTCCAGCCCGTCCAGCCAGATGATCGGGTCAGGGGTATCGTTGGCGTGGTCGTGCCATGTCCAGTTCGGTGTAAGTACGAGATCGCCGGGGTACATGGGGATGCGGTCGCCGTTGACCGTGGTGGATCCGCCCTGGCTGTCGATGATGAACCGCAGGGCTGCCGGTGTGTGCCGGTGGGCGCGCGCCGCCTCGCCGGGCATCACGATCTGCAGGCCCGAGAACAGGGAGTTGGTGGTCGCCATGCGGTTGTGGCCCGGATTGAGCAGCATCAGCACCCGGCGCTCAGCGTCGGCGGTGCCGATCAGGTCGCCGGCACGCAGGGCCTGGGGCTTCAGGTCCTGCCACCGCCACAGGAAGGGCATGGCCTTGCTCTTGGGTTCGGCCACCAGCGCCTCCTCCTGGACCAGCCAGAGTGGCGACGTACCGATGTCCCGCAGTTCATCGTAGAAGCGCTCCAGGGTTTCTGCGGTAGCTGCCGAACTCGATAGCATGGCTGCCTCCTGTCGAAATTGGACTTGGCGAATCCAGAGTACGCTTTCCCTCTACGCCAGTGCGGGGGAATTATGCGCCGTCCCGATGCTCCTGCCATGCCGCCAGCTGGGCCTCAAGGGATCGTTGTCTGAGGGCAATGGTCAGGTCGCCGCGGGTGCGTTCCAGAACGGCGCGCATGGCGTCGGTGGTGTGGCGCAGACCACCAGTGACGGCCTCGGGGAAGTCCACGGTGACGAGAACGCCGTAAATCTCATCCATGACTTCCATCAGTTCCTCGCAACGCTCCACGCTGTCACGGCGCAGGGAGTCGAGGATGTAGCGTCGCAACTCCCCGATGACCTCTGCCATTCCGTTCAGGTAGGCAGGGGAATCGATGCCCAGTTCGTCGGCGGTTGGGATGTCGTTGCCGGAGATTATGGCCAGGGTGACGTTCGCCTCGACGAACTCCTTGCGGGCGTCGTTCAGGAAGCCGGCGTTATAGATCAGCGGATTGTCATCGCGAATGTGCTCGGCATCCTGCAGGCGCTTGCGGCCCGAGTCAACCAGCCGCTTTGCCTCGTCGAAATCGTCGCGGTGGACGGCGCGGATGGCGTTGGCCGAAGAACGGATAACTTCCCGGGAAACGGAAAGGCCCTCCTCTCGGTCCTTGTTTCGGCCGGTGAGTTGTTCGATGGCGCGGTTGCCGATGCCGGTGAGGTCTTCGCTGTAGCGGGAGGGCATCAGACTCGCCCCCCGGCTGCCTCAATAGCCGCGGTCATGGCCGCTGCCGCCGCCTCCGGTTCCGTGGCTGATGCCACCGCGGCAGTTACGCAGATGGCGTCGGCTCCCGCCTCCACCACAGGGGTGACGTTGTCCAGGTTGATCCCTCCGATGGCCACCAGCGGCGTGTCGCCGGCGATGGCCTTGGCCTCGCGGACCCTACCTGGCCCTTGGGGATTTCGGGCGACACCCTTGCTGGTGGTGGCATAGATGGCACCGAAGGCCACGTGGTCTGCACCCATCGCCTTGGACTCCGCGAGTTGCTCGAACTCCCGGTTGGAGCGTCCCAGAACTTGGTGAGGAGCCAGGATCTGCCTGGCCTGGGCCACCGGCAGGTCGGTCTGGCCCACGTGCAGCCCGCCGGACCCGACTGCCGCGGCCACGTCGGCGTGGTCGTTGATGATCAGCAGCGCGCCGTTGCGCTGGCACAGGTCCTGCAGCGCTGTGGCCAACGGCAGGGACTCTCCCTTGTCTCGCAGCTTGTCTCGCAACTGCAGCATCCGCGCCCCGCCGTTGACCGCGGCCACTGCGATGTCGTAGGGGTCTCGCCCGCCCGTGACCTGCGGGTCGATGATGACGTAGAGGCCCCTCACCTGGCTGGCCTTCTCGCGACGTATGACGGCGCCAACTTCCGCCGACAACTCCCCAAGGGTGTGGCGGATGCGACCGGCAATCTCCCAGGGAATGGGACTGGAAGCCTCATTCGCCTCAAGCTGCGACAGCAAGAGATCGGCGGTGGCCAGCAGGCTCAGGGTTTCCTGGCTGCTTTGAGGAGGTGCACCATCCCCATCCGCGAGGGCCAGCGGAGATGGAAGGGACGGCATCAGTTCCATCAACCCCTGGCGGGCCGCAGCAGAGGCAGATGGCGCAGACGCTGCCACTGCGCTCAGGCAATGGTGAATCATGGAGTAGTTGGTGTGCCCTGACGTGCTCACAGGTCCATTCCCTTGGGAGTCTCGCCCGAGCGGGCGGCGTCTATGTTATCGCGTACCGACTGAGGCATCTCCACGCCATGTTTTTGGAAGGCCGACTCGACGTTGCGCCCGATGTTGCGTGGATCGCTGTAGTACTCCGGGGTGCGGTACTCAGTGCCGGGCCCGAACTGCTCGTGAACGGATCCCACGGTCTTCCCCACCGCGAAGGACGACATACGGCGCGACATCTCGCCACTTCCACAGTGCGCGCAGACCGCCGTGACCTCGCTGCCAATGGAGCGAACGAAGAAGGACGACACCCTTCCACACTCCTGGCACCTGTATTCGTAAGTTGGCATGATGTCTCCAGCCGCTGCTCCGCTCACTAAACTCCCTCTCTGGGAGAGGGTTGGGGTGAGGGCGTGATATCAGCTATCCCTAATTTCCCGCCGCTCCCGGTTGAAGTCCGGGGTGGTCTGCCCGCCCATTTCCTTCTTGATGCGCCCCATGTGCTGGTCGATGCTGGCTGCGCTGCTCTCGTCCACATCCCGGGTGGTCTCGCCGCTGGGCACCCAGTTCAGGCTGTCGCCCCAGGAGGCCCTGAACGAAAAGGCCGACATCAGCCGCTCCATGTCGTTGCCGCCGCACTGGGGGCACTCCATGGCGCGGTCCGTCGACCAACTGTAGACCAGCCTGGAACTCACGGCGCTGCAACCGCCGCAACGATACTCATAAATGGGCATAACGCCCGCATTTTAGCATGAGGATGCACCGGGTCGCAGGGAAGCGAAAGTGTGGGAAATCCTGCACCACAACTCTGTCATCAATTTCTAACGGACAGATATCATTGACTAGGTTCGACCAATTTGACCTAGCAAGCCGCAAAATTTTTGGTTAAGTCTTTGGTTTATCCTAGGGACGCCATCAGGACAATCATCCAATGCTAAGCCAGACAGGGAACAGCCGGAAAATAATAGCTATTGCCGCTTTAGCGGCGATCGGCATTGCAGTTGTAGTTTCCCTCATTCTGTTGGCCTCGGGGTCCTCGACAGACCCTGACGAAAGCGACTCCGTTGTGGGGAACACAAGCGACCTAGAGAATCTTTCAAATCAGTTGTACGAACTGGAATCGAGGATAAATTCTCTGGCTACTGAGACGGCGGCTCTGCAGCTGCCGCCGCCAACTTCGGTCCTACAGTCAAGACAGACAACAGCCACGGCTGTGCCTACAAACACGGCTGTTTTCAGAGAGAATTCACCCAGGCCCGATCCAACAGCAACATCTACTCCATTGCCGGCAATCGCTACGACCGGACCTGGAATCTGCGGTCGGAGCCCGTTAGTTCAATTGGTACTTATAGACCGATTGAAGATTTCCTCGTGCCAACTGATAACAGGGCACGAACTCTTTCGTGTCTTGGAATTGCCCGATTTGCAATTCGATCGTTCACCGCAGCCTGGCGACTTCGCTGACCTGGTCAACGTCAAGAATCTGCGCGTCCAGATACGGAATGGCGCTGATCTACCTTCGGACACTTTCCATGGCCTAGAGGGACTGGAATCCTTGGAAGTGGGACTGAGTGGTACGAGTGAAAATGATGGTACCGAAAATTCTGATGGCGGAATCGAGCCGGGAGCATTTCGAGGCCTGAGTAGTATCCGAACCCTGGTACTGTCTTTAAACAGGACAACACAGGAACCGATCCGCCTGCCGCCGTTAGAGCATATGGAAACCTTGGAGAGTCTTCAAATTCGGATCCCGAAATACCTCTTTGCTCCCGCTGAGCAACACTTCCAACACCTGCCGGAACTCAGGAACCTTTCCATAACAATGGCAAGCTACGAGGAGGGAGTCCCCAGGTATCTTCGGCTTACGCAGAAGGTCTTTAAGAATAATGTAAAGCTTGAGGAAATACAGATACAGGTGGACAGCGACCGAAGGGTGGTATTTGCCGACAAGGATACATTTGAGGTGCTAGATGCGTTGGAATCGCTGTCGCTAAGCATTTGGGGCGAGATTGAAGTGTCCCTTTCGCCTAACTCGCCGCTGTTCAAGGACATTCTCAATGGTAATAGGGACCCACAGGGCTACACTGTTCTACCGCCGGGAGCAGACTGAGTGAACGTAATCGGTTGGCGATCGTAGCACTGCCCTCTTTTTTGACATACTCCTAACCGATAGCGTGTGAGTAGCCCCTCCTAGAATTATTCGTTGGCTCGTTGCCAGAGCAAAGCAACCGCTGGCGGTCATTACCGGAACGGGCGATATGGCACCGTAGGCGACTTACAGGGAAGTAGGACGCCCCCTGCCTGGAGAAAATCCTCGCCGAGCTTGAAGTGGAGTAAACCGGCCACACCCCTTCTCTAATGTATAATGCGGCCACCTTAGACCAGCTGCTCCGAGGTGCCGCCATGACCATGTCCATGCCCCTCTTTGCCCCCGAACGCCAGCCGCTCTTGATGATCATGGACGGCCACGCCATGGTGCATCGGTCGTTCCGGGCCATCTCCACCCAGCGCAACCTGACCAGCAGCGCCACGGGCGAGGACACCACCGGCGTATACGGGTTCACAAACGTGTTCCTGCGGGCGCTGCAGGAGTGGAACCCGGCCTACTGCGCCATCGCCTTCGACACCTCGGCGCCCACGTTCCGGCACCTGCAGTTCGAGGAATACAAGGCGCAGCGGAAGCCGACGCCGCCGGAGCTGCGTCCCCAGTTCGACCGTGTCAAGCAGCTCATGGCCGCATTCGGCGTGCCGGTCTTCGAGCTTGAAGGCTGGGAGGCCGACGACGTCATCGGCACGATGACCCGGCAGGCCGAGGAGGCGGGCGTCGACTCGGTGATACTGACCGGGGACCGCGACACTTTCCAGCTCATCTCGCCAAAGGTTCGCGTTGACCTCGCCTCCAGCATCCAGGACCGCAAGGTCTACGACGAGGGCGAGCTGGCTGAGCGCTACTCTGGACTGACCGCGGCGCAGCAGCCGGACTTCAAGGCGATGGTGGGCGATTCGTCGGACAACATACCGGGTGTCCCCCGTGTCGGCGAAAAGACCGCCGCGAAACTGCTAAACGACTACGGCAGCCTGGAGGGGATCTACGAGAGCCTGGAAGGGATCAAGCCCCCCAGCGTAAAAGCGGCGCTGGGAGAAAACCGGGAGCGCGCCTTCGAAAACCGGCGCCTCATGACCATCGACCGGGAGGCGCCGGTTTCCCTCGACCTGGAGCATTGCCGCTTCTGGAATTACGACCGCCGCGACGTGGTCGCGCTGCTCACCGAGCTTGAGTTCTACAGCGTAGTGTCCCGCGTGCCCAGCCCCGACGGCTCTGACCTACCTGAGGCTGATTCCGGAAGAGAGGATGTTGCCACCGACTACACTGTGGTGCAGAACTCCGGTCAGCTGGAATCGATGATTGCCGCCATCGAAGAAACAGGCTCCTTTACCTTTGATACAGAGACCACAGACCTTGACGCCATGCGTGCAGACCTGGTGGGTCTCAGCTTCTCCACCGCGGCCGGTCGGGCATGGTACGTGCCAGTGGGCCACCGCGAAGGGACGCAACTGCCCATCGAGTCAGTGCTGGCCGCCGTGCGCCCGCTGTTCGAGTCGCCTGACATCGCCAAGTGCGCCCACAACGCCAACTACGACATGACTGTCCTTGCCAACCACGGCGTCCGCTTCGAGAACGTCGATTTCGACAGCATGATCGCCGCTCACCTGCTGGGCAAGAGCTACAACCAGCTGGGCCTCAAGGACCTGTCCCTCAATGAGCTGGGCCATGAGATGACGCCCATTTCAGACCTCATTGGCCGAGGACGAAAGCAGATCACCTTCGACCAGGTGGACATCGAGTCGGCGTCGGATTATGCCGCCGCCGACGCCGACATCACCTGGAGGCTGAGAGAGATATTCGAGCCGCAGCTGGAACGACAGGAACTGCGCGGCCTAATGGACGACACCGAATTGGCACTGCTGCCCGTGTTGGTAAGGATGCAGCGACATGGCATTAAGATGGACGCGGGTGTGCTGCACGAAATGTCCGCCGATATGTTCCGGCAATTGGGAGAAATCGAGTCGGGCATCTATGCCTCTGTTGGGCACCAGGTAAACCTCAATTCGCCGGCACAGCTCAGCGATCTGCTGTTCAAGGAACTGGGCCTGCCCCATACCAAGCGCACCAAGACCGGCCACTACTCCACCGACGCCAACACTCTGGAAGGATTGAAGGGCATCCACCCCGTGGTGGACCAGATTCTCGAATATCGCCAGGTATCCAAGCTCAAGTCGACCTACGTAGACGCGCTGCCGGACATGGTCAATCCTCGCACTGGCCGAGTGCATACCAGCTACAACCAAACTGGCTCGGCCACCGGCCGTATCTCCAGCAGCGATCCCAACCTGCAGAACATTCCCATACGCACCGAGGCGGGCCGGCAGGTCCGGCGGGCTTTCGTGGCCGATGGCGCCCCGGACTGGCAGCTTTTCTCCGCCGACTACTCGCAGATCGAGCTGCGTGTGCTGGCCCACATGTCGCAGGACCCCGGTCTGCTGGACGCCTTCCGTCGTGGCGAGGACATTCACTCGTCGACCGCGTCCCTGATGTTCGAGGTGCCGCTGAACGAGGTGGACTCCGACATGCGCCGAATCGCCAAGGTACTTAACTTCGGCGTGATCTACGGCCTCTCAGCTCACGGCATCTCCCAGCAGACGGGCTTCAACCGGGACCAGGGCAAGGAGTTCATTGAAACATACTTCGCAAAATACCCCGGCATCAGTGAGTACCTAGAGCGCGTCAAGGCACAGGCCCGTGTCGACCAGTACGTGGAGACGCTGATGGGCCGCCGCCGTTACCTGCCCGAGATCAACAGCTCCAACTTCAACACGAGGGGCGGCGCCGAGCGCATGGCCATCAACATGCCGATCCAGGGCACGGCAGCTGACATAATGAAGCTTGCCATGGTGCGGGTGCAGCGGCGACTAGACGCCGAGGAGATGCAGACAAAGATGCTCCTGCAGGTCCACGACGAGCTGGTGTTCGAGACACCGGTGGAGGAAATGGACGCCCTGAAGGACCTGGTCTTCGACGAGATGCCCGCCGCCATGGACATGGACGTCACCCTCAAGGTCGACGCCAAGTGGGCCGACAACTGGGGCGACATGGAGTAGGCTGGTAGTACGCTTAGAGTTACGAGGTGCGAGGAACGATCAAATGGGTGTAACGAAAGTACATGCCAAGGTCTTCGGAGAGGCGGAGACTCGCGAGTACGAATTTATGGTCGATACGGGATCGACCTTTCTAGCTTTGCCTCACGAAGAAATCTACGCGCTGGGTCTCCGTCGACGACGCTTGACAGTCAAATTGGTCAGTGCAACCGGACTCGTTGATGCTGAAACCTACGTAGCTGATGGTGAACTTATGGGGCAGGATTTCACAGCGATTCTGGTACCGGCAGCCACTCCTCTGTTGGGTTACGAATTGCTCCAAAATCTAAGATTCAAGGTGAATCCAGTAACCCGCGAAATCGAGAAAGTGCCGGATGATGTAATTCATCCACCCTACATCCTGTAAGTGAGCTATCCCAATGGAACTTATCCGCAGCCTAATATTCGTTCCCGGCAACCGGGAAAACATGTTGGAGCGGGCACGCTCCTTTGACGCCGACATAATCATGGTCGATCTCGAGGATTCCGTGCCTCCGGGAGAGAAGGCCGCTGCCAGAGATTTGGCCCGCGAGTGGGTGCCCGCCCTGCGCGCCGAGGGCAAGCGCGTCATGGTGCGCGTGAACTCCCTGGACACCGGCCTGACCCGCGCAGAACTGGAGGCGGTGGTCTCCCCGGACCTGCACGGCATCAGTCTCGGCAAGGTGGAGTCGGTGCGCGACATCCGCACCGTCGACTCCCTGCTCTCCCCGCTGGAGGCCGCCGCCGGCATCGAGGCCGGCTCTCTTCGCATCATTCCCTGGATCGAAACAGCGAGGGCCATGTGGGACGCCCGCGCCATCGCCGAGTCGTCAGCCCGTGTCGCCGCCATCGCATTCGGGGCCGAGGACTTCACCAACGACATGGGCATCGAGCGCACTGACACTGGCGAGGAGGTCGCCGTTCCCCGGTCGTGGGTCCCCGTTGCCGCTCGTGCGGCTGACGTTGGCGGCCTGGACTCGCCCTTCGTTCGTTTCCGGGACCCGGACGCCCTGCGGGAAGATGCCCAGAGCGCCCGGCGAATGGGCTACACCGGCAAGTTCGCCATCCATCCTGCTCAGCTGGAAATCATCAACGAGACTTTCAGCCCATCCGCAGAGGAGATCGAATACGCCCGTCGCGTGATGGAGGCGTGGGACGCCGCCGAAGCCGCTGGGCGAGGCTCGCTGGCGCTCGATGGCCGGATGGTCGACGTGCCCGTGGTCAAGCGCGCCCAGAACCTGCTGGCGCTCGCCGACTCAATCGCCGAGACTGGTGCATAGTTGGTTCCGGATATGTCCGATCAAATCATCCTGCAAGGCATGCAATTCTATGGCTATCACGGCGTAAACCCGGAGGAGAGGGTGCTGGGGCAGCGGTACGTTGTTGATCTGACCGTCAACCTGAACCTGGGCCGTGCGGGTGGCTCGGACAAGCTGGAGGATACGGTCAGCTACGCCCACATATACCGGTCGGTACGTGCCGTTATCGAGGGTGAGCCCCGCAATCTCCTGGAATCCGCCGCTGAAGCCATAGCCGACCATGTATTGTCTGAATTCCCGGTCGAAGCCGTTTCGGTAACGGTGAAAAAACCCAATCCCCCAATTCGTGGCTCAGCCATCGATTTTGCCGCTGTCCAAATCCGCCGCACCCGTACCCACAAGTCCTGAGCGCGGCGGGGAACCGACCCCGCCCCGTTGCTTGGTGAAACAATGTAGAGGCGCACGGCTGTGTGCCGACAGGAAGGTTTCTCATGAAGGTTCACGATTACCACGATGGCAATCTGCAATTGCAGGAACGCTTCGACACGCGCAGGCTGGCCGACCGTCTCAAGGAACGGGTGACCGAGACCATCGGCGACGAATTCCGGCCCATCATCGAGCAGGCGCGAATGTTCTTCCTCGCCACCTGCGATGACCGCGGACTTCCCACCTGTTCGTACAAGGGCGGGGATCCTGGGTTCGTCCGCATCGTGGACGAAAGGACCATCGCTTTCCCCAACTACGACGGCAACGGCAAGTACCAGTCCATGGGCAACCTGTTGCGCAATCCGAACGTGGGCCTGCTGTTCGTGGACTTCGAGGGGAGCCAGCGACTGCGCATCCAGGGCATCGCCAGCATCGACGAACACGATGCCCTGCTGGCTGAGTATGCTGAGGCCCAGTTCATCGTGCGCGTCGAAGTCACCGAGGTCTACCGGAACTGCCCCCGCTACGTCCACAAGTACCAGTTCGTGGAACCTTCGGAGTACGTTCCCCACGAGGGCCGGGAAACGCCGCAACCAGCCTGGAAGACCAGCGAGGAACTAAAAGACGCGTTACCCCGCCGAAGCTGACCCTTTATCAGTTCCGTTCCGCCACGCTGAACGGTTCGCGGGCGAATATGCGTTGCACCATGGGCTCAAAGAACTCCAGGGGCAGCGTTTCGTAGTCCGGGTCAAATGATGACTGGTCCCAGCGGTGGCAGAAATCCACCGTGTCCTGGTACCAGGGATGGTCGCGGTAGGCGTCGCGGGCATAGCGGTCGCCGCCAGTGTGGTGAGCGTAGTAGTAGCTTTGGAACAGGCCGTGGTGGCGTACGATCCAGTAGGTCTTTTCCGACACGTAGGGCCTGAGAACGGCGGCGGCCATCTCGCTGTGGTTGTAGGGCGACAGCAGGTCGCCGATGTCGTGGAGCAGGGCCGCCACCACCATCTCCTCGTCGGCGCCGTCGCGGTGGGCACGCGTGGCGCTCTGTAGGGAATGCTCCAGACGGTCCACCTTGTACCCTGAGAGTGAACCCGACAAGGAGCGGAGCTGGTCCAGCACCCGGTCCGTCGTTCCCTTGGCGAACTCGGCCTCCAGGCCCTCCAGCAGCTCGTAGTCCTCGCGGGTGCCCTCGGCCATGGTGGTGAAGGCCACCGTCTGATGTCCGTCCGACATGCTGACGCTCCGTCCTTCAGTCAATTGACTGAAATTTTCGTGTAGTATTTGCCTTGATTTTATCACTCGCCGACCCCTTTGGGTTCAGGAGGGAACTGTCAGGATGGCCGATCGCAAGCGCCTCGATGGACGGGTTGCTCACATTACCGGTGGCGGGAGGGGCATTGGCCGCGCCATCGCCCTGGCCTATGCCGCTGAGGGAGCGCGGCTGGCGCTGTCGGCGCGCACGGCCACCGAGTTGGAGGAGACAGCCGAGCTTGTTTCCGAGCAATTCGGTGCCGAAGTCATCACGATGATTGCCGACGTTTCCGAGTTCTCTCAGGTGGACCACGCCATCAGCAGGACCCTGGAGCATTTTGGCGCAATTGACGTTCTGGTCAACAACGCCGGCAACATCGGACCGGTGGGCCGGGTGTGGGACAACGATCCGGCCGATTGGGCACGCACCATCGCAGTCCACCTGATGGGGGTGTTCTACGGCTGCCACGCGGCCATCCCGTCGATGCTCGAGCGAGGCAGTGGACGTATCGTCAACATGTCGGGGGTTGGTGGTCCCAACACCACAGCCTACGATGCCGCCAAGATTGCCATCGTAAATTTCACCGAGAACCTCGCCCTGGAACTGGCCGACACCCCGATTACGGTAAACGCCATCAGTCCCGGCTCCATTAACACCCGGATGTGGGAGGAGACCCGCGACCTTTCCCTGGCCATCGGCGACATGGCCACCTATGAGCGTGGGGTGCAGGTGACCTCCGGGGAGGGAGCATCCATCGAGCGTGCTGCCGAGCTGGCCGTGTTCCTCGGCAGCGACGATTGTGGCAGGATGTCGGGCCGCCTGATTCGCGCCTTCGCCGACAGGTTCGAAGACTTCCCTGATCAAGTGGACGAAATCATGGCATCCGAGGCCTACCTGCTACGGAGGGTTGACCCCGATAATCCCTTTCCCACGTCTCAGGCCTACCCTGATCTCCCCATCACCGGCCCATAGTCCGTCTGGCTTTACCGGGATCGTCACTCCCCCAGGGGTCCGTGCGCCTCTGCAGCGTGGTGGTTTTTCCGATCACTGGCCATGATGGGATGAACAGAGCGGTCTACCGTGCGTTGCCAGGGATTTCTGCACTGCCCCTAACCCGCGGGACCCATTGATAGTCGCGGAGCGATTGCTCCCTCCAGCCCAGTGAAAGCCATTTCGCACTTGAGAGCAATGCCTTTAGCAAGGGCTTCGCCCCCATCCTAACCCTCCCCCTCACGGAGAGGGAATAAACGAATTCCACTGCCCTTACCTTGTGAGAGAGGCCGTAGTGTTGTAGTATCTGGCCCGTCGGATTCCGGCAGCATTCTTGGTATGAGCTTTTGGGGGTTTACCGTGGCTACGAACGGATCTGCAGCTAGGGATATTGCGATTGTGGGGGTTGCCGAATCAGACGTCATGGGCAATGTGCCCGGCAAGTCATCCCTCCAGCACCATGCCGAGTCGGCTTACAACGCACTGGATGACGCTGGCCTCAAGATGAGCGACATTGATGGCGTGCTGACAGCCGGTTTCTCCACACTGGCCACCGCCGAGTATTTCGGCATCGAGCCGCTGTTCACCGACAGCACCTCCGTCGGCGGTTCATCTTTCATAATCCACGTGGCCCATGCCATCGCCGCCATCCGCGCCGGGTACTGCGAGACTGCGCTGATTACCCACGGCCAGGCCGGGCGTTCCGCCCGCCTGCGGGTGCCCGCCGACGGTAATCTGCCGGCGGCGATGTACGAGGCCCCTTACGGCATCATCGGCGCACCCATCAACTACTCCATGGCCTGCACCCGCTACATGCACGAGTACGGGGAGGAAAAGACACGCCAGGGTATGGCCGAAATCGCCGTGGCGACCCGCAAGTGGGCCAACCTGAACCCCGTGGCCCAGATGCACGACACCCCCATGAGTTTTGATGACTATCACAATTCCCGGTGGGTCTCGTGGCCCTTCCACCTTCTGGACTGCTGCCTGGTAACGGACAGCGGCGCCGCAGTGATCGTGACCACCGCCGAGCGAGCCGCCAGTTGCCGCAAGCAGCCGGTCTGGGTCTTGGGAGGCGGTGAGTCTCACGACCACAATATCATCAGCCAGATGCCCTCTTATACCATCACCCCCGCCCGGGAGTCGGGTCCGCGCGCCATGGCCCGGGCCGGACTGACCCATGACGACCTGGACTTGGCAATGATCTACGACTCCTTCACCTACACGGTGATGGTTACCCTGGAATCTCTGGGGTTCTGTGGTCGTGGCGAGGCTGCCGACTTCGTGGCGAACCAACGCACCGCACCCGGCGGCGACTTCCCGTTGAACACCAGCGGAGGCGGACTGTCTTACACTCACCCCGGTATGTACGGTATTTTCCTGTTGGTGGAGGCCGTCAGACAGCTACGAGGTGAGTGTGGCGACCGGCAGGTGATGAGCAAGCGCTCTCCGGGCGAGGTGGCGAAGACCTCCATTGTCAACGGCACGGGAGGATCACTGTCCTCAACCGGGACCATCCTTCTCGCCACCTGATCATCGGTGCCCGTCTCAAGGAGAATCGAACGCCCCGGTTACAGGCCGGGGCGTTTGCGTTGTGCCTCGAAGCGGTTGACAGAACTCAAATTTGGTCAAATTCCGGTTCTCATCCAATAGCGGGGACAAGCGATAGGTATGCTAGTATCACGTCAAGTACTGAACAGGCATCGTCCCATTGATGACTTGTTCATCTGTTTTACGCTACGGCGAAAGGATACGCACTATGGATCGTACTGTGTCGTCTTTTCTTCAGCATCTCCTAGTTGAAAAGGGATTCTCCCAAAACACCTGTTCCGCCTACCGCAACGATCTCTCCCAGTTCATGGAATTTCTCCAGCTGAACGGCGTCGGAAAAGTTGGAGAGAACGGCTCTAGTACCTTCAACTGGGCCTCCATCAATATCGATATCCTGAACCTCTACATCACCGACCTGAGGGAACGTAAGGGATATCGGAACGCCACCACCGCCCGCAAAGTCGCCTCGGTAAAGTCGTTCTTCGGGTTCATGTCCGAGAACGGCATCATAACCGAGGACCCGACTGAATCCCTGGGCACACCGAAGGTCGGCAGGTCTCTGCCCAAGTACCTCACAGAAGAGGAGGTTGGCAAGCTGCTGGACGAGGGGTACAAGCCAGGCACGAACGAAGGGCAGCGCGACGCAGTGATGATGGAGCTCCTCTACGCCACCGGGCTCCGGGTCGGCGAGCTCGTGTCCCTGAATATGGGCGATGTAAACACCGAGGAATCCTACGTGAGATGCCTTGGGAAGGGTTCCAAGGAACGCATCGTGCACCTTTATCCCAAGGCGCTACAGGAGCTCAGGAATTATATGAGGAACTCGCGTCCCATACTCCTGGGCAAGCGGAAGGATGAGCAAGCCCTGTTCGTGAACCACCGAGGCGAGCGCCTGACCCGGCAGTGGGTCTGGTCGGTGCTCAAGAACTACGCCCAGGCCGCCGGAATCAAGTCAAGCATCACTCCCCACACCCTGCGCCACAGCTTTGCCACCCATCTGCTGCAGAACGGCGCATCCCTGCGCCACGTGCAGGAGCTGCTGGGGCACTCCAGCATATCAACCACCCAGGTATATACCCACCTCACCGATCCGTACATGCGAGAGGAATACGAGAAAAGCCATCCAAGGGCATGACCTCCTGGAGACTATCATCTGACTGCGGAATTAAAGACCCGCCAACTGGCGGGTCTTTTTCTGTTCAAGGAATCGCGGCCTCCTGATGCGAGCTGATCCGCGGCACGAAATCGCCCGGTTCGCCGTTCGTGCCGCACTGCCTTTTTCCGGTAATTGCTGATATAGTTATTGTTGATATAAAGCAAAAAACGTTGGACCCCTCGCGGATGGACGTGGGGAGTCCCGCGCCCGCAACCTCCTGGGAGGTGCACAACCATGGCAGGTAAGTCGAGGCGGGCAGCTGCCCGTCAGGGTGAATTAAGCCGACGCAGAAAGAAGGGACAGCGAGGACCAGGCGGAGCCCCCTCCACTGCGCCCAGTGCATCCCCGCTGCCTTCCAACGGCGGAGGCGGTACGCTGGCTATGGAAGCAGCAGGGGCTGTTTCTACGGTCGCAGCGGCCGAGCCCGAACGGCCCACCCCCGTTGCCGCGCCGGCGCCACAGCCCGCGGAGCAACCCCGACCCCAAGCCCGTCTGAGGGGTGAGCGGCCGGCGGCGTACAATTACGTTGGCTCCGAGTTGCGGCGCATCGGTGCTTTGGCTACCGTGGCCGTCGCGGCACTGGTCGCTCTCTCGTTCGTTCTCTGAAACTGGAGGCCAGCACGCGCTGACTATGCCTCTACCATTGGTTGTACAACGACTGCAGGCCACTCCCGAGCGTCCGGGCGTCTACCTGATGAAGGACGCCCGCGGTACGGTGCTGTACGTCGGCAAGGCCAGCGTACTCCGCAACCGTCTCCGCACCTACTTTGGCTCACCCTCCAATCAGCCGAACAAGACGCGCCGCATGATGGGGCACGTCCACGACTTCGAGTACATCGTAACGGACTCGGAGGCGGAGGCTCTCATCCTTGAGAACACCCTCATCAAGCGCTACAAGCCCCGGTACAACGCTCGCCTCAAGGATGACAAGACCTACCCATATCTGAAGATTGACCTCAACGAGAAATTCCCCAGGGTCTACATAACGAGGCGGGTCGCCAAAGACGGGGCCAGGTACTTTGGGCCATTCGCCACCGCCAATACGGTGCGCAAGTCCATGGACCTGGTGAAACGACTTTTCCCCTACCGTTCCTGCACCAAGAACATCACCGGGACTGATGCCCGCCCCTGCCTCGAGTACTACATCAACCGCTGCGTGGCGCCCTGCACCGGGTATGCCACCGAAGAGGAATACGCCAAAGTCATCGACCAGGTCATAATGTTCATGGAAGGTGACACTGACTCCGTGACCAAGGACCTTGATGAGAACATGGCCCTGGCGGCGGAGCGGCTGGAATTCGAGCGGGCCGCCGTCCTGCGCGATCGAATCAAGGCCGTGGAGAGGGTGGCCGAGGAGCGGCGCATCAAGGTCGATTCCAATCCGGCCGCCGGGGGCAATCCCACGTGGCAGGCAGGAATGGATGTGATCGCCGTGGCCCAGGGGTCGGCGGAAGCATGGGTCGAGGTGTTCTTTATCCGAAAGGGCAAGCTCATTGGCCGCGACCACTTCTTTATGGAGGGAGCCCAGGACGACTCAGCCGCCATTGTCATAGGGCAGTTTATAAAGCAGTTCTATGGTTCGGCGCAGACTATTCCACCCCGCATCGTCACTCAACATCCGGTTGAGGACGAGGAGGTTGTTACCGAATGGCTGCGGGGGCTCCGGGGTGGAGCGGTGCGGCTGGTGTGGCCTCAGAAGGGAGTCCACAAGCAGCTGGTGGAGACGGTGGCCGACAACGCCCGGCAGGGTCTGGCCCAACATCGCATCAAGTGGCTGGACAACCTGGATGTGATCCAGCAGGCGATGACGGAACTGGAGGAGGAGCTGTCCCTGCCTCTGCCGCTGCGCCGGATGGAGTGCTACGACATCTCGCACATCCAGGGCAGCAACTCCGTGGGCAGCATGGTGGTGTTCGAAGACGGCCAGCCCAAGCGTTCACAATACCGTCGGTTCAAAGTGAAGACTGTCGACGGGGTGGACGATTTCGAGAGCATGCGCGAGGTGCTGCGCCGGCGCTTCAAACGCCTGGCGGCGGCGAGGAATACCAGTGACAGCGGAGAGACCGAGGCGGCTCCCGATACCGGGTGGGCCGCAGTCCCCGACCTGGTGTTGATCGATGGAGGAAAGGGACAGCTCTCCGCCGCGCTTGAGGTCATGCTTGAGCTGGGCCTTGAGGACATTCCATTGGCTTCTCTGGCCAAGGAGAACGAGTGGCTGTTCGTGCCCCACACTCCTGAGCCCATCATACTCCCGCGAGATTCCCAGGCACTTTACCTGGTCCAGCGCATAAGGGATGAGGCCCATCGCTTCGCCATTACTTACCACCGCAATCTGCGCAGCAAGGGAAGCCTGGGCTCTCCCATTGACCTGGTCAGCGGAATCGGTCCGAAGCGGAAGCGTATGCTCATGCGCCGGTTCGGGTCTCTGAAGGGCATCAAAGAGGCGGCGGTGGATGAGATAGCCGCCGTGCCGGGAATGACCCGCTCTTTGGCCATTCGCCTCAAGCAGACTGTCTAGCGGGTACGGTTCTGGCCGCGTCCACTATGGTCAAACGGTGGCAGACTTTCGACTGCGACCTGATCGCTCGGGTAATTGCCCTTTTCAAATTCGCGGAAAAGGGTAACTGATTGCATTATGTCTTGACTATTACCCCACGGGTATCATATACCTAGTGTAACCGGGTGGGAGACGTTCGGGGTGATGGGTAAGACATGCTGAAATTGTCCGTAACGCTGCCAAATAATGCTTTGATTACTCTGGAGTCCGATGGGGCGGGGCCAGTACACGAGGTGCTGGTGCTGGTATTGAACAGCATGCAATCGGGCGGCCAGATCAATGGCGCCCCGCACGCTGGCCCTGACGTGCATAAAGAAGAAACTACGGAAAAAGGTAACGGTATACTTGGCCCTGAGGTGCGGATGGCTCCTACGGAACCCTCCAATGGCTTTCATAGTGACCAGATGTCTGGCATGATTCCTGCACCTGTCCACGGCGTGGCGGGCAACTCCTTGAACGGACACTCCCCAGGCGAAGTCGGAGACCGCACGCTGGACTTGAGCCGATACTCCCCGGAGGCCAGGCAGGATTACGTGGCGTTTTGCGAGGCGGTGAATCCAACGGGCGATATGCGCAGGGTTGTCGTGGCAACCGAGGCCGCCAACCGGTTTTTTGGGCTGGAAGGGGTGAACGCTGACGAAGTTGGAGAACTCTTCGACCTGATAGGATGGCGACGGGCCAACAACTTTACGCAGACCATCCGCAATGCTGCCAGGTCAAAGTTTGGCTGGCTGGAACGCATCCCCGGCCGTGCGGGACGATACGCGGCTACCGACGTCGGCCGTTCCACCACGCTTTCCGGCTGAACGAAAAACTAATCAGGAATAGGTCAATGCTCCAGAACACCCAATTCGGCATGTCCGGTCCCGTACCACCTGCCCCGGAAGTTGACGAGGGGTTTGAAATCCTTACTACCGCCCCCCGTGTGGCCTTGGCGGTCACTCCCCATCCCGATGACTGCGAAGGCGGCTGCGGTGGCGCGATTTCCAAATGGGTCAGGGAATTCGGTACCGAGGCTGTCGTGGTGATGTGCACCAACGGCAACAAAGGTACCCAGGAACGGGATCTCACCCCCGAGAGGCTGGCTGCGATTCGAGAGGAGGAGCAGTGGGCCGCGGCCGAGATCACCGGAGCCAAGGACGTTGTGTTCCTTCGCTATCCCGATGGCGGGCTTGAGGACACCGAGCTCTTTCGCAGCCAGGTGGTGCGAGAGATCCGGCGCCACAAGCCTGACACCATCCTGTGCATCGACCCGTACCGCAGCACCAGTCACACCCATCGGGACCATCGCAAGAGCGGGCAGGTGGCCCTGGACTCGGCATTCACCTACGCCTGGAGCTATCTGCATTTTCCGGAACAGATAACCGAAGAGGGCCTTGAACCCCACATGGTTGAGCAGGTCTACATGTGGGGTAGCGAATCGCCGGACGTCTTCGTCGAGATTGGCAACTATCTCGAAGCCAAGACCCTTTCCCTCGAGGCTCACGCCAGCCAGATGTCGCCAGCGACGACGGAGGAAAGGCTGTCACGTATCAGCAACAACGCCACCCGGTTCAGCGAGAAGACTGGCGTTGAGTATACCGAGGCCTTCCGCCGTATCCGGTTAGGCCTAGGCAGCACCGAGTGGCGTTTCCTGTATTCCTGAGCTACTGGTACGAATCTTTGTAGTGTTGAGTAGCCTTGGCTGAAGCGATCAGGGCACCCACAAGGGGCGCCCTTACGGGACTGCCTCTGGCTGGTAGGGGCAACCCCTTGTGGGTGCCCGCGTTGCCCATCATTTCAAGGCGGTTGGCCTACTAGTTCGCCTGGTTCAGGTGTTCCACTGCACGACGGTGGCTTTCCAGCAGACCCGGAACGCGGGCAGGGTCAGTCCGACCCCAGCCGCACTCGCTGGCGACACCAAAATTGGACAGGAACTCACGCGCGGCAGTTATCCTGGCAACGTCGCCCTCCGCATCGTCGTGATGGATGAGCCCCATAATCAGGCTGGCGTTGCCGGGCAGCTTCAGCCCCTCCAGCGGGAGGAAGTAATCGCGGTCGGTGCGGTCCTTGGGCACCGGCAGATGCACGAAGTCCAATCGTCTCTGCAGGCGTGACGCCAGTCCGTTGCTCATCTCGACCAGTATCCCCATGTCCTCGGGCATCACCAGGTGTTCGTCGGCGGGTGAGCCGTAGCAGAGGTGATAGCCGAGGTCCACCGACTCCGGGACTCTGCTGCCCAGCCTGCCCAGCTCATCGTAAACCTGGTCCTTGTAGTCCTCGGGCCTGTAGGAAAAGTAGTCCTCGAAGAGCAGCACCTCCTGGCACACGTCCCACTGAATGGAGAGCTGTTCGTGAGGTATCGCTCCCAGGATGCCATTCAGGGCCTCAGCCAGCGCTCGCTCGTAAGCCGGCAGGTAGGCGTCGCGGGCGGCGTCGCTGACGTACATGTATCCCGTCGCCATGGGAGTTGGCAGGGAAACCTGGAATAGCACGTCGGGACCGATGACACCCTCGTCTCGCAGACGCGAGAATGTTGCGTAGGATGCCGTGGCTGCCTCGGCATAACCGGTGGGGAAGTGCACCTTCTCGGGGTCGACCGAAGGCTTGAATCGCACGTAGGGTGATTCGCGCAGCAGAACGCCGTCCCACTGGTAGACAGCGAAAAGTCCGGCGTCCTCGTCGATTTCCAGGTCGGGATGACTGAGCAGCATCTCCCTCTGGAACCAGATCCACCGGATCCGCTCCCCGGTCTCTCCGTCTGGGATTCGCCGCAGGCTTGAGCCCAGGGCCCCGGTGGCCGTACGGAAAACGGTCTCAGAGTCTGCCAGGGGAACCGAACCTACGAGGTGGGCAAAGCTGGAATTTGCAGGCATAACAATCACAGCTCCCTGAAGTCTCGGACAATTCGCCGCAGGTCTGATTCGGCAACCGGCTGCTCGGAGTACAGAGTGTAGCTGGCTTCGTCGACCAGTCCGCCGTAGCGCCTCGCGAACTCCCCGGCAATCTCGTCGTACTCGCCGGAGACGGCGAAGGCCTCCAGCATTTCGTCGCTGACCAGTTCGCCCATTTCCGCCCACTCGCCGCGCAATGACATTTCGTGGAGCCGCTGCCCAATTTCCTCGAACCCGTGCGCCGCTAGGACGGAATGGTAGGTGCGGGTGGAGGCATAAAAGGCGATTCGACGACGGACCTCCGACTGCGCGGCCCGTAGGGACGACCTGTTGGGTCCGGTGATGAGGACCCCCCCGCCGCTAACCGTGATGCCGTTCGCCTCGCGGCCGGCTCGCTCGGCGCCGCGGGCCATGGCAGGGCGGACAACGTCGCGAACGTATTCCGGGGAGACGAGACTGTGCAGCATCAGACCGTCGGCCACCTCTCCGGCCACCTGGCAGTTGTAGGCATTGACCGCAGCTGCAAATACCGGCGGTGGAGGAAACTCTCCGGGGCCAGGGCTGAAGAAAGGAGTCATCAGCGTGAACTGGTAGTGCTTGCCCTGGTAGTTCAGGCGCTCTCCGGTCTCCCAGGCTGACCAGATGGCTTTCAGTGCCTGCACGTATTCCCGCAGGCGTGGCCCCGGCGATTCCCACGAGGTGGAAAAACGCCGCTCGATGTGACCCTTTACCTGAGTCCCCAGGCCCAGCCGGAAACGGCCCCGCGAGAGGTCCTGCAGGTCGCGTGCAGTGTAGGCGGCTATCATCGGCGACCGAGGAAAGGCGATGGCCACGCTGGTCTGCAGCATGGCCCGGGTGGTGGACGTTGCGGCCAGCGTCAGCGGAATGAAGGAATCGTGGGCCGTCTCGTTTTTCGACAGCGCGTCATAGCCGATGGATTCGGCCCAAGCAGCCTCGGATGGTATAGAAGCCAGGGATGTTGATGCCAGCCGGTGTGTAACTCTCATGATTTTGTCCTGGAAAGTTGTTCGCTTTATCGGGTTTCGGTCAACAGGGACTTGCGTGTTGCGACGGCAAGGTTATTCTGGCGAAAATGGCGTCGGTCTTTGCCGCCATCACGAAGTCGTTCCGATGCAAGTTCCGAATCTTATGCGTCCACCAAGTGACCCGCACCCGCCCCCACTCGGTGGTCAGTCGCGGGTGATGCCCTTCCGCCTCGGCCAGTTCGCCCACGCGGTTGGTGAAGGCAAGAGCCTGCGCGAAGTCCCGGAACCTGAACACCCGGTCCAACTTGGGGACGCTCTCGACGTCAATGATCTCCCAGTCGGGGGCCTGCGGGTGCAGAACCGCGATTTCCTCCGCGGACACGCTGGGTGAGTCACGGCGGCAGGCGGTGCATTTTTCGTTTGCGAGTGAGGTCATTGCAGGGGATTCTCCCGACAGTTTGGCGTTTCCGCATTTCGCTGCGATGCTGCCGGAGAACCTCATCGGCGAGTGCTCCGTGGCGACAGCGGAAGCGGGTTGTACTCGTTATAATTCACCCGTTGCGAGCGGAACCGGGGTCATTTATCGCAAAGGTACAGCGCCTTGAGTCCTGTCTCAAAGAACGCCGAATCACGATGAAAGCATACCACAGTGGCCCTTGAGGGCTGAATCGGCCCGCGCTATAGTTGATGGCCGTATGACAGATTTCTCAGCCTACACTGTTTCAATCCACTACGACCGCCGCCTGTACCGGCAGGACATTGCCGGGTCGGTGGCCCACGCCCGCATGTTGGCCCGGCAGGGCATCATCAGCGAGCAAGATTCCATGGCAATCGTGGAAGGGCTGGCCGAAGTCAGGCAGGAAATCGAGGACGGCGATTTCCCTTGGGATGCCACTCTCGAAGACCTGCACATGAACATCGAGCGGCGCTTGCACCAGCTCATTGGGGCCACAGCAGGTCGGCTACACACCGGACGCTCCCGCAACGACCAGATCGCGCTGGATATGCGCCTCTACACCCGCGAGGTAATTGCGGATACCGTACAGGGCCTGCAGAGCGTGCAAAGGGCGCTCCTCGGATTGGCTCGGCGTTACCAGGACGTGGTGATGCCCGGCTACACCCACCTCCAGAGGGCGCAGCCGGTCCTTTTCGCCCATCACATGCTGGCCTACTTTGAGATGTTCCAGCGTGACATCGGGCGGATGGAGGACTGCCTGAAAAGGGTGGACGTGCTGCCTCTGGGCAGTGGCGCCCTGGCCGGTGTGCCCTATCCCACCGACCGGGAATTCCTCGCCCTGGAACTGGGCTTTCCCGCCATCAGCGCCAACAGTATGGACGCAGTCTCCGACCGCGACTTCGTGGTGGAGTTCATGGCCGCAGCGGCGCTCTGCATGATGCACTTCTCGCGAATGTCTGAGGAACTGATAATCTGGTCCAGCGGTGAGTTCGGTTTCGTCCGACTGGCCGAAGAGTTCACCACCGGCAGCAGTATCATGCCGCAGAAACGCAACCCAGACTTCGCGGAACTGGCTCGGGGAAAGACCGGTCGGGTCTACGGCAACCTCATGGGCCTGCTGACCACGCTGAAGGGCCTGCCCTTGACCTACAACCGAGACCTTCAGGAGGACAAGGAGGGTTTCTTCGACACGGCCGACACTCTCGGTACCACCCTGGAGGTCTTTGCCGCAATGCTTCCAGGCCTGAGCCTCAACGCAGAGCGGGTGTCCTCGCTGGCCGCGGAAAGCGGAATGCTCGCCACCGACCTGGCCGACTACCTGGTGGGCAAAGGCGTTCCATTCCGGGAGGCGCACGGGATAATGCGGGAACTCTGCCGCCACTGCGATGACCAGGGCATTGGACTGCAGGAATTGCCGATTGCCCAGTACCTGGAATATTCACCCCTATTCGAGAGCGATGTGTACCAGATCACCGCGGCGGCCTCGGCGGCCGCTCGAGACGTCCCCGGCGGGACCGCTCCGGGTCGGGTGGCTGCGGCACTGGCGCAGGCGGAGAAAATCCTGGAGGAATCGGCTGTTGAATCAAGTGGCTAATGAGTCCAAGGTGCTCATCGCTCCCTCCGTATTGTCGGCGGACTTCGGCAGGCTGGCCGAGCAGGTGCAGGCCGTCACCGAAGCGGGTGCCGACCTGATCCACGTCGACGTCATGGACGGCGTGTTTGTGCCGAACATTTCCTTCGGCGAGGTGGTGGTGGATGCCATTCGCGCAGCCACGCACCTTCCCTTGAACATTCACCTGATGGTCAGGGAGCCCGACGCCCTGATGCCCACCTTCCTCAAGTCAGAGACCGACCAGATCCTGGTGCATGCCGAGGCCTGCCAGCACCTGCATCGGACGGTGTCCAGCGTCAAGGAACAGGGCAACCAGGTGGGAGTGGCCATAAATCCCGGCACGGCCATCGCCGCGGTGGAGGAAGTTCTTTCTGTCCTTGATATCGTGATGGTGATGTCCGTCAATCCCGGCTTCGCAGGACAGTCCTTCATCCCGGAAAGCGTGGACAAGATCCGGAGGCTGCGAAAGGTCATCGACGACAGTGGTCTGGCAGCACAGGTTGAGGTCGACGGTGGAATCAAGGCCGACTGGACTGCACAGGAATCGGTGAATGCTGGAGCAACGATACTGGTGGCGGGGAGCGCGATCTTCAACAACAGGGAAACGGTTCCGGAGGCGATGCTGGGGATGAGGGGCTGCCTGGCGGGGATTGCCTAGCGCTCCAGCAGCTCAATGAATTCGGCCACGGTCAAGCCCGCTTTCTTTATTTCACGCAAAAGAGTGCCAACCCTGACTTCTCGGTGATCGGGAATTGACAGGTGCTCAAGCACTCCTTGCTTTTCAAGAACCATGTGGCTCCCTCTCCGCCTAGTGAACTGCCAGCCGTCCCTCTCCAAAGCGCGAACGGCTTGTCGTCCTGATACTACCGGCAGGGGAGGCATTGGGTTATGCCGGAATGCGAGTGGTGACAGTTACCTCGGAGAATTCGATAGCCAAGGGCAATCCATACTCTATTCGACCCTCCAGGATCTCCTTGGCTTCTTGTGCCAGCAGTTCCGGGGTGTCGGCCAACGGAAGGACGTCCAACTCCGAATTTCCTTCCCGTTTCCTGTCCTCGATAACCTCGAGCACAAGTTCGATGGCTTCCTTTATCATCTCGAGAGCGTGCTCTCGATCATCTCCTTGGCTACTGCATCCTGGTAATGACGGACAGTGAATAGAGTAACCCCCGTCCTCCTCCAACTCCAAGATCACGCCGAACTTCCTGGGTTCTTTCGACATATTCGAACTTCCCGTGTTCAAGTGCCGTAGTGAAAGTTTGACAATCCTTGGGAACGTCAGGCGAGGACAGTCGCTACTTCAGCGCGGCGAAGGCTTTGCGGACCTTGGGGGACTTGTGGAGGGAGCGCAGACAGCGACTACAGATCTTGACCGTGACCGGGGTGCCGTCGCGGTCGATGGTCTGCTTGTGGACATTGGCTTTGAAGCGGGTCTTGGTGTGCCGGTTGGAGTGGCTGACGTTGTTGCCGCTCATCCCGGACTTCAAACATAACTGGCAGCGCATTGTCGGGACTCTCTCTTTTCGGAGGCCGGCAAGTCAATCCGGCCCACGGTATGATCATTGGCAGGTTCCTCAGGTTAGCATAGCCCAGTCTACTATTACAAGAAAGCGAATACCGGTGCAGTTCAGGGCTGTCACTTTAGGATGGCCCTGTGACACTTTCATCTTGCCAAGCCCCATGACGCATCTCTACGCTGGCTTGAGACTGATTCGCCGGACCCGAATCGGCGCATCGGTCTTCTGCCTTAGCCAGGCTGCCTCCCCGGAATAAGAGGGAATGCGAGAAAATGAGAGGAAAATCAAAAATATTTGCCCTCCCACCCTGTGAAAGCGGTCACGGCGGATGCCGGGATGCTAAATGCGATTGCCCACGGTGCAGTTACAGTGCAATCGCGCCTGAAAAAATTCCTCGCCCCTGAGAGAGGAGAACTGACGCTCCTGCTCTCGCTGAGGGCAAATAGTCCTGCCCCAGGCTACCTGCTAAAATGGGCCTGCCGCTTCGGAAGCGCAGCGGCACCATTAAGAGGAACCAACAGACGGGACAAGAAGAGGGCCAGATGACAGCGATTGACCTGCGAAGCGATACCGTTACCAAGCCAACCGACGAGATGCGACGGGCTATGGCCGCCGCCGAAGTAGGCGACGACGTTTTTGGGGAAGACCCGTCGATCAACGAACTCCAGGAACGAGCGGCCGCACTGCTGGGCAAAGAGGCTGGCCTGCTCACATCGAGCGGTACCATGAGCAATCTCATTGCCACCCTGGCCTGGAGCAGCAAGGGCGACGAGCTGGTCATGGGCGACCAGGCCCACATGTTCTGGAACGAGGGCGCCGGGCAGGCCGCTCTGGCCGGTGTACAGACCCGGCTGGTGCCCAACGACGCTCAGGGTCGCATGGACCCCGCCGACGTCGCCGACGCCATACGCCCGCCCGGAAACCTGCACTTTCCCCGCACCAGCATGGTTTGCCTCGAGAATACCCACAACCGCTGCAGTGGCGGGGTGCTGACCCCCGAGGACACCAAGGCCGTTTGCGATGTGGCCCACGAGGCCGGGGTGCCGGTGCACCTGGATGGTGCCCGCATCTTCAATGCGTCGGTGGCCCTTGAGGTGCCTCCGGCGGAGCTGACCCGGGACGTGGATGATCTCAGCTTCTGTCTGTCCAAGTCCCTTAGTTGCCCCGTGGGTTCCGTTCTGGTGGGCTCACAGGACTTCATCGACAATGCCAAGCGATGGCGCAAGATGCTGGGCGGCGGAATGCGCCAGGCCGGAGTCCTCGCCTCTGCCGGGCTCGTGGCCCTCGACACCATGATCGACCGGCTGGCCGAGGACCACCAGCACGCCCGACGGCTGGCTCAGGGTCTGGCCAACATCGATGGGCTGAGCGTGGATCCCGATAGCATCCAGACTAACATCGTCTTCTTCGAAGTGGATGAGTCATTGGGTACCGCCGCCGACCTCATCGCCGCCCTGAAACGCAATGGTGTGCTGGTGTCCTACCCCGGCAGGCAGTCCATCCGAATGGTGACCCATCGGCACATCAGCCCCGAGGATATCGAGGAAGCCCTGTCGCGCACCTCGGCGGCTGTTCGGGAACTGCAAACGGCGGCGTAGGGCAAAGGCGCGAAAATGGTGGACATCAACCTGGACAAAGAGCGCACGGCCCTGCTCATCGCCGACTTCTACGAGGCGATGATGACTTCCATCCCTCACGCTGTAGACCGGGACGTGGTGGGCAGGACCGTGACGCTCCTGCAGGCGGCGAGAAATGCCGGCCTGATGGTTTGTTACTGCGCCACCGTGTTCAGGCCCGGGTACCCGGAAATCGGGAGTCGCAACAAGACCTTCGGACAGCGAAAGGCGTCGGGCCAGCCAGCCGTGTTCGACCCGCTCTCCGTAATCCACCCGGCGGTGGCGCCGGTGGATGGCGAGGTGGTGGTGGGCAAGCACAGGGTCAACGCCCTGTACGGCACGGGGCTGGACGTGGCGTTGAGGGCCAACGACATCAACACCCTCATCATCCTCGGATACGCCACCAGCGGCGTAGTACTTTCCACGGTTCGGTATGCGTCGGACCTGGACTACAACCTGTACGTCGTCGAGGACTGCTGTTCTGACTCCGACCCGGAGGTCCACGATTTCCTGACAGGCAGGATCTTCCCGCGCCAGACCGAGGTGGTGCAGTCGGTTAACATAATCGCGGCTCTGGCTGCGTGATGGAAGGTGGCGACGGCGCTAGCCGAGGGCGATGGCGCATTCGCACGCGGTACGTGGCGTTCCTGGCCCTGGCCATAGCAATCGGCCACGTGATCTATGCCATCCTGAGAGACCACGTATTTCACGCCTCGCCGATCCTGGGCTGAGATTCTTCCGACCCCCTTAGAGACAGATGGAATTGCCTCCCCATACATTCCTGGAAGAGCGAGGTATCCCGTACCGTCGGCTGGAATTTCCGCTGGAAACGGAAAAGGGAGCGGCCAACGTGGCCCACGCTCTGGGATTCTCGGAGGCTCAGGCAGTGAAGACGCTCATCTTTGAGACCGCCGCGGGTGAGCGTGCGCTGGTGATGCTGGGAGGAGACAAAAACGCCATCTCCGGCCGCCTCAAGCGAGCGCTGGGGTCTCGCAACATCAGGCTGGCGGAGCCAGCGACAGTGGTGGAAGTAACTGGCTACGAGATCGGGTCCATCCCGCCCTTCCATTGGCAGCCCCCGGGATTCCGGACAATCGTGGACGCCTGCCTGATGGATGAGGAGGAATTGGGCGTGGGTGCCGGAGTCTGGGGACAGGAGATCATGATTGCCCCCTCCGACCTGGTTGCTGCCTGCAACGGCGAGGTTTTCGACCTGAGCGGGAATGGCACTGCCGGCTAGGGGATCAGGGGCTTTTACTCTTGGGCCTTGCCACCCTCGTTTTCCTCTCCCCACCAGCGGCGGAGACGGTCGGTGATTCCCTGCTCGGCCCCCTCGGTGCCCGGGTGGTAGTAGCGGCGCCCCTGCAACTCCGGAGGCAGGTATTCCTGCCGCTCGAAGTGGCCCTCGTAGTCGTGGGAGTACTTGTAGTCGCGGCCGTAGCCCATCCCTCGCGTCAGACCGGTAACGGCGTTGCGGAGGTGCAGCGGCACCGGCCCGTTGGGGAGCTGCCGAACATCGGCCATTGCCTCGTTCAGGGCGGCGTACGCCGTGTTGCTCTTGGGTGCGGTCGCCAGGTACACCGTCGCCTCGGCCAGCGGAATTCTGCCCTCGGGCATGCCGATGAAATGCACTGCCTGCTGGGCCGCCACGGCAACGGGGAGGGCCTGCGGGTCGGCCAGCCCGATGTCCTCTGCTGCCAGGATGACCAGCCGCCGAGCTATGAACATCGGGTCCTCTCCCGATTCGATCATGCGGGCCAGCCAGTACAGGGCGCCATCGGGTGATGATCCGCGTACCGACTTGATGAACGCCGATATCGTGTCGTAGTGGTTGTCCCCAGCCTTGTCATACACCGGGGAGCGCTGCTGCAGTGCGTCAGCGATGGTGTCCAGATCGATAAGGCGAGTGCCGTCCTGGTCGGATTCTGTGGCGTAGGCGGCCGTCTCCAGGGCATTGAGCGCTATGCGAGCGTCTCCGTTGGCGATGTTGACGAGGTGGGCCATCGCGTCGTCGGCGATGGTCAGCCTCATCTCGCCCAGGCCCAGCTCGCAGTCTCCGGCAGCCCGTTCGACGATGGACTGGACTTCCTCGGGAGCGAGACTCTGCAGCGCAAACACCCGGCTGCGGGAGAGGAGGGGCGCGATCACCTCGAATGACGGATTCTCAGTGGTGGCACCGATAAGGGTGACCGTCCCATCCTCGACATGAGGCAGAATCACGTCCTGCTGGGCTTTGTTGAAACGGTGGATTTCGTCGACGAATAGTATAGTTGGCCGCCCGTGCATTCCCCGACGCTCGCGGGCCCCAGCGACTATCTTGCGTAGGTCGGCGACGCCGGAGGTAACGGCACTGACGGGTTCGAAGGCTGCCTGCGTGTCATTGGCCACCAGGCGGGCGAGAGTGGTCTTGCCGGTGCCGGGCGGGCCCCACAGGATAAACGACGGCAGCCGTCCTGCCGCAATAGCGCGGAACAACACCCTGTCGCGGCCAACCACCTGCTCCTGGCCGACGTATTCCTCAAAGGTCCTCGGGCGCATCCTGTCCGCCAGTGGCGCATTGCGTTCCGCGTCTATACGTCGCTGCCGGTCGAACATCGATTCGCTGCTACCCGCGCGTTGGTTGGTCATCGTCGTTGGCGTTGCAAACGCCCTCCCGCATTCGGAGTACCTGGGGCCAGCGCCATACGCTGAACCGACGAACGTGGTCAGTTGAAATTGGGCATCACTTCCTGAGCAAAGAGGTTCATGGAAGATGTCACGTCCTCGTGGGGAATCATACCGCCAGTGTTGAACCAGCAGATGAAGCCGTCGGGGCCATACATTCCCTTGAACTTGTCCAGCTTCTCTGCGACCTGTTCCGGCGTGCCTACGGCAGCGTACTCGTCCAGAACTGTTTCGTAGTCCAAGGTCTGAGCGCGGGCCGACCCTCGCCCAGAACCGCTGCGAAGGGTGCCCAGGTAGTTGTTGATGGTCTTCTCGAAGCCGCTGCGGGCCTTCGATTCATCCTCCGACACATTTACGTGAACAGTGACATTAACGTCGCGGCCTGCGGGGTCATGGTCGTTGCTTTCCATCTCGGCCCGATAGGTCTCCAGGCCGGTGAGCGCACCCTGCGAGGTGACGATGGTGGGCGCCACGAGAACGTTGTGCCCCAGTTGGCCGACCAGGTTGAAGGTGTCAGGGCTGTTGCAGGCAACGAACACCGGGGGGTGGGGCCTCTGCACTGGTTTTGGCGACAGGTTGATTCCCTCTACCTGATGATACTTGCCGTCGAAGTTGTAATCGTCGCTGGTCCACATGCCCAGCACCATTTCCAGACCTTCCGTGAATCTCTCACGGGCCTCCTCGTGGTCCACGCCGTAGCCCTGGAAGTGGGAAGGAATGGCGCCGCGTCCGATGCCGAAGATAGACCGCCCACCCGACAGAACGTCCAGGGCCGCTGCCTCTTCGGCGAGGCGTATGGGCTGGTGCAGGGGCACCAGGTGAACGGCAGTGCCGATGCGAATGCGCTTTGTGGTCTGTGCCATGGCCGCTCCAATTACGGTGGGAGCCGGCATCACGGAGAATCGCTGGTTGAAGTGCAGTTCGGCGAGCCAGGCGGCGTCGAAGCCCAGTTCGTCGGCCAGCTGTACCTGCGCTATGGTGTCCTGGTAGCGCTGTGCCGGGGTCTGGTCCGGAGCGCAGGGCAACTGGAAGAAGAGGCCGAATTTCATTGCTGGTCCCTCAATGCGGTGTGTGCTCCGATTCTACACCAGATGGCGTGGACGCATGGGAGGAAGTGGTAAGATAATTTCTGTCGCCCCATCTGACATTTTTAAGGAATGTGCCCATGGTGTCTGAAAGCCCTGAAGCTGAACGATATTCAGAACTGAGCCGCCATTTCATCGAAAAGGCGGACGAATACCTCCTTGCCGGGGACGCCGTACAGGCCTCGGAGAAGGGCTGGGGCGCCGTTGCCGAGGCGTTCAAGTCCATCGCTGATGAACGCGGGTGGCATCACCATGGACACCGGCTCCTCAATGATGTGGCGTTTCAATTATCTCAGGAATGGAACCGTCCGGATCTGAAAATACTTTTTGATGCCACTGAGAAGTTGCGTATCAACTTCTATGAAGACTCAATGGGACTAGATGACATAACAGATAGTGTCGAGAACGCAAAACGCCTGTTGAGAGAACTGGAAACGTTGCGTGTTTTGCCTCCGCGTGCTGCAAGTATCGGGACCAGAGAGCAACGAAACCGCTGGCGTAGACTCACGGGTGAACTGCTGCCTATTGAGCCGGTAACTGGACAGCAGGATTGATGCAAGAGATTG
This sequence comes from Dehalococcoidia bacterium, assembly GCA_963664175.2. Taxonomy (GTDB): domain Bacteria; phylum Chloroflexota; class Dehalococcoidia; order Lucifugimonadales; family UBA3495; genus VXOI01. Next base: position 18,056 of record CAXXOI010000052.1, on the reverse strand, counting down.
GGGCGGGAGATGATTCCCGCCCCGTTTCTATTACTCGTAGGGAAATTACAGCGGTATATTGCCGTGTTTCTTCGGTGGCATATTGTCCGTCTTCGAGTGCAGCATCTCGAGGGCGCGAATGATCTGCGGGCGCGTTTCCGCAGGGTCGATAACATCGTCAAGGAACCCGCGGCCGGCAGCGATGTACGGGGTGGTGAAGCGGTCCTTGTAGTCGTCGATCAGTTCCTGCCGGGTCTGGTCCGGGTTGTCAGACTTGGATATTTCGTCGCGGTAGATGATGTTGACGGCTCCGTCAGCCCCCATCACGGCGATTTCCGCCCCGGGCCAAGCCAGGTTGACGTCGGACCGCAGGTGCTTGCTGCTCATCACGATGTATGCTCCGCCGTATGCCTTGCGGGTGATCACCGATACCTTGGGCACGGTGGCCTCGGCGTAGGCGAAGATCAGCTTGGCCCCATGCCGGATGATGCCGCCATATTCCTGGGTAACACCGGGCAGGAACCCCGGAACGTCCACGAACGTCACCAGGGGGATGTTGAAGCAGTCGCAGAACCGCACGAAACGGGCTGCTTTGACCGAGGCGTCGATGTCCAGCACTCCGGCCAGGTAGGCTGGCTGGTTGCCCACAATGCCCACGGGTTTGCCGTTCATCCGGGCGAATCCCACAACGATGTTGGGGGCATAGTTCTGGTGTACCTCCATGAACTCCTCGTGGTCCACAACCTTGTAGATCACGTCGCGCATGTCGTACGGCCGCGAGGGGTCCTCCGGGACCATGTACCGCAGGTCCGGCTCTCGGCGGTCGGCGGGGTCGTCAGCCGGGTCTGATGGCGGGTCGTCCATGTTGTTGCCGGGCAGGTAACTGAGCAGGTGGCGCACCTCGTTGATGCATTCCTCCTCGGTCTCGCAGACGAAGTGGGCCACCCCGCTTCGGGTGGCGTGGGTGGCCGCCCCGCCCAGTTCCTCGTGGCCGACCTCCTCACCGGTAACGGCCTTGATGACATCGGGGCCGGTGATGTACATCTGACCGATTTCCTTGACCATAAAGATGAAGTCGGTAATGGCGGGCGAGTAGACCGCACCACCGGCGGCAGGTCCTACGATGACAGTGATCTGGGGGACGACACCGGAGTACAGCGTGTTGCGAAGGAAAATATCGCCGTAGGCAGCGAGGCTCAGCGCTCCTTCCTGTATGCGCGCGCCTCCGGAGTCGTTGAGGCCGATGACGGGACATCCAGCCTTGGCGGCCAGGTCCATCACCTTGCAGATCTTCTGGCTGACAACCTCGGACAGCGATCCTCCCATCACGGTGAAGTCCTGGGCGAAAGCAAAAATCTGGCGGCCCTCCACTTTGCCGTAGCCAGTGACCACCGCGTCACCCAACGGCCGGCGGTCTCCCAGGCCAAAATCGGTTGTACGGTGGGTGACGAACGGGTCCAGTTCATGGAACGTTCCCTCGTCCATCAGGCGTTCCAGCCGTTCCCGTGCCGTGAATTTTCCCCGGCTGTGTTGCTGGTCTATGCGGTTCTGTCCCCCGCCCAGTCTCGACGACTTGCGCATTGACTCAAGGGTGTCCAACTGACGGTCGATCTGCCTCTGCTCAGCGGTCACAGTTCCTCCCCAGATCGACGGGGGTGGCGGCAGTTAGTGCCAAGCCCCGCACCTGTCGTATGCAAATTACATTGCAGCATTTTATCGTGCATCATCTTTGCGTGCCATGCACGGTGCTAGAATTTAACCTGGAGAGACTTCCCGGTTCTCAAGGACCTCAGCGATAGAGATATGAATATTGGGCTTTCTGCAATGACCGACCTGACTGTCGCCAATGGCGAGCGCCTGACTTGGGGCAGTCGAACGTACGTGATGGGCATCATAAACGTTACACCAGATTCGTTCTCTGGCGACGGTGTGGGGGGCCGTGTCGCTGCTGCCGTGGAACAGGCCCTCAGGTACCAGGATGAGGGAGCCGACTCAATAGACATCGGAGCGGAGTCAACCCGCCCAGGCCATCAGCCCGTCTCAGAGCAGGAAGAACTGGCCCGACTGATGCCCTCGCTGGAAGCGATTACGGCCCGGGTGTCCATTCCAATCAGCGTGGACACTTGGAAGTCTGGCGTGGCGAGGGAGGCGCTGGAAGCCGGCGCCCGCATAATCAACGACGTTTGGGGACTGAAGGCCGACCACTCACTGGCAGGGGTAGCCGCGGAGTACGGGGCTGGCCTGATCGTCATGCACAACCAGCAAGGCCATCACTACAACGACCTTCTGGAGGACATAGCCGCCGGATTGTCTCAGAGCGTGGATATTGCCCTGTCAGCCGGTGTGCCGCGAGCGAATCTGGTGATTGACCCAGGGTTTGGATTTGGCAAAACGGCGGACCACAACCTGGAACTGCTCAGGAACATGAACCAACTCAAGACAATGGACATGCCGATACTGGTGGGAACCTCCCGCAAGTCCACAATCGGCAGGATCCTTGGCCTGCCACCGGAGCAACGGGTGGAGGGAACGGCGGCGACCGTTGCCCTTGCCATCGCATGCGGCGCGGACATCGTCCGAGTCCACGATGTGCGAGAGATGGTCCGCGTCTGCCGAATGACTGACGCCGTGGTTCGCGGCTGGCGCCCCGATGGTTGGGAGGCAACCGGATGATAGAGACCATTGCCTACCTGGGTCTGGGCACCAACCTGGGAGATCGAGAGGTCAACCTGGGCAGGGCTCTCGATCTTTTGTCAGCCAACCCGGGAATTCGCCTGCTGCGCCCGTCCATGGTGTACGAGACTGAACCGTGGGGAGTGGCGGACCAGCCGCTCTTCCTGAACGCGGTCGCCGAAGTGGCGACGACGTTGGACCCGGAGGCACTGCTCGCCGTCTGCAAGGAAGTGGAGCAAGGTATGGGTAGGCAGCCAGGGACTCGGTGGGGCCCCCGCCTGATCGATGTTGACATTCTCCTTTACGGCGATCAGATCGTTCGGTTGCCTCACCTTGAAATTCCGCACCCGAGACTGCATATCCGGGCATTTGCGCTCATGCCCTTGGCGGAGCTGGCGCCATGTACAGTTCATCCTGGGCTGGGAAAGACTATTGGCGAACTTGCGGCCACCGCGGAAGGACGCGATGGAGTGAAGCCGATTGTGCAAGGTGGTTAGCAGTCGGAGGATGCGACTGCTAAATTGATGTTGACAATCGCACCGTGTTGGCGCATATTTTTAAAGGTTGTACTCCATGCCCCACGGCTGGCAGAAAACTTCTCTCCGGTAGTCGGCCAGGGCGCTTTCTCCAAGGGAATTCATAGCTAATCAAGGAGCCAACGATGGCAGACAAGCAGTTGTCTTTTGAGGAAGAAGCAAGGGTAAGCCTGCTCAGCGGCGTGCAACAGTTACGCCGTGTGGTCGGCCTAACCCTGGGACCCAGCGGCCGCAACGTGATGCTGAGCCGCATGTTCGGAAATCCGGTCGTCTGTAGCGACGGCGTGACCATTGCCAAGGAAGTTGAACTGGCAGATCCCTACGAGAACCTGGGCGCTCAGTTGGTCAAAGAGGCGGCCTCGAAGACCAACGATGCCGTCGGCGACGGCACCACCACCTCGGTGGTCCTGGCAGAGGCCATGGTACGCGAGGGGTTCAAGAACGTGGCCGCAGGTGCCAACGGGATGCAATTGCGCACCGGCATCGAAGCCGCTGTGGATGCGGTTGTCGCGGAACTTCGTACCATGTCCATCCCGGTGGAGAACCGCGAGCAGGTCGCCCGCGTGGCGGCCCTGTCGGCCCACGAAGAGGCCATCGCCGAGCAGCTGGCCGATGCACTGGAGAAGGTGGGGCGCGACGGAGTGGTGACCATCGAGGAATCGAAGTCGCTCACCGACGAACTGGATTTCGTAGAGGGTGTGCGCGTGGACCGCGGCTACCTTTCCCCTCACTTTGTAACCGATACCCAGCGCATGGAGGTGGCGATCGATCAGCCTCACTTCCTGCTGACGGACCAGAAGGTGAGCTCCCCCAATGATCTGATCGGTATCCTCGAGAAGATGGTCGGCGCTGGCAAGCGCAGCCTGGTGCTGATCGCAGAGGATGTGGAGGGCGAGGCCCTGTCGACGCTGGTGGTCAACAAGGCCAGGGGAATCCTGGACTGTGTGGCCATCAAGGCGCCGGGCTTCGGTGAGCGCCGCAAGGCATTGCTGGAAGACATGGCGATCGTCACGGGCGGCACCGTCATTAGCGCGGACCGCGGGCTGAGGATGGACGCCGCCGAGATCGAGCACCTGGGTACCGCTCGGCGCGTGGTGGCCAACAAGGACGAGGCAACCATCATCGAGGGACATGGGTCCGAACAGGACGTTAAAGAACGTCTGGAACAGCTGCGAGTGCAGATTGAGGAGACCACCTCGGATTACGACCGGGAAAAACTGCAGGAGCGCATGGCGGCCCTCGTCGGCGGCGTCGCAGTGGTAAAGGTGGGCGGTGCCACGGAGCCGGAAGTCAGCGAACGCAAGTCCCGCACCGAGGACGCTCTTTCCGCTACCCGAGCGGCCATTGAGGAAGGAATCGTTCCCGGGGGCGGTGTGGCCCTGATCCGCGCCGGGCATGTCCTTGATGGTGTAATCCAGTCCCTGGAGGGTGATGAAGCTCTGGGTGCCCGCCTGGTACGTGAATCCCTGCGCGCGCCGCTGACCCTTATCGCCGAAAACGCTGGCTACGATGCGCCGGTGGTGGTTAATGACGTCCGGTCTGGCGAGGGCGACTGGGGATTCAACGCGGAGATCGGGGAATACACTCACTTGATCCAGGCCGGTATCATTGATCCGGTCAAGGTCACCCGTTCGGCCCTCGAAAATGCGGGAAGCATCGCAGGCATGATGCTGACCACCGAGACCATCATCACCGAAATTCCCGAGGAGAAGCCCCTGCCCGCCGACATGCAGGACTTCATGTACGATTAGAGAACCTAGGGGAGCCAGCGGGTTCCCCGGAAAAGTCAAAGGAAAATGGGGCGCGCCGCAGTGCGCCCCATTGTGTTTGCCCAATGAATGGTAACCCACTCAACCGGGATGAGATTGCCAGCCTGATTGCCGGAGAAGTTCCCTTGGTGGAGGGCTACGCTTCGCTGGAATCTCAACTGCAGCCCAACGGGTTTGACCTGTCCCTGCTGGAAATCTCCTCGTTCGGGAACCCCGGCGCAATCGGTTCTGCCGACACCGACAGGGTGCTTGCCGGGACCAACCCACTGGCCTACGACGCCAACGGCTGGTTAACTCTGGCCCCTGGCTCATACCTCGTCACATTCAACGAGGTGGTAAGCCTGCCCCTGGATGTCATGGCCCTGGGGCGGCCGCGCTCCAGCTTGTTGCGGTCCGGGGTATCGGTCCACACCGCAGTCTGGGACGCCGGATATCGGGGTCGCTCCCAGTCACTGCTCACTGTGCACCACGCCGGTGGATTCCGCCTTCAGCTAAACGCGCGTTTGGCGCAGCTTGTGTTCTTTCGGCTCAGTGCTCCTCCGTCGGCGGGGTACCAGGGGCGATACCAGGGGGAGGGCCTGTGAGCAGAGCGTTGTCCTCCAGATGAACCGCGACGACGGCATTCTGCAAGGCCATCCGAGATCGTTGCGATATGGTTGGCCCAGGCTCAGCAGTTTAGGGCAACGCCCGATCGTTCAAGACGGCACGAGACCCGACGGGCATGGTCGCACCTGGAAAAGGGCATTGGCTCAGCGGGTGTGTTTCGCGCTATCATCGAGCCAGAATGTTTGACCTGAAATCATTAGTTAAAGCTCATGCCCTCGCCTCCGGGTTTGACCTTGTCGGAATAACCGGCGCGGACGATTTCGCCTCTGACCGGGAGGCAGCGTTGGAGCACATCCGCCAGGGCCAGATGGACGGCCTGCCCTGGTACACCGAATCCCGGGTGATGCGAGGTACCAGCCCAACGGAACTGCTGCCCGGAGCGAGGTCGATCATCTGCCTGGGCCTAAGCTACTGGCGTGACGACGACAGGGAACAGCACGAGACTGAACCCACCGGATTTGCTGAAAGCTCTGTCGGCAATGGCCGCGTTGCCCGGTACGCGTGGGTCCGCGACTATCACCGGGTGATGAAGCGTCGTATGCGCGATCTGGTTCGGGCTCTGGAACGGGAGTTGTCGTCCGAGGTGGCGGCAAGATGGTACGTGGACGACGGACCCATGCTGGACCGCGCTGCCGCAAATCGTGCCGGCATCGGCTGGTTCGGCAAGAACTCCAACATATTGAATCCCCAATTCGGGTCCTGGGTATTCTTGGGGCAAATCATCACCGACCTGGAGCTCGATCCAGACACACCGCTGAGGAAGTCCTGCGGCGGTTGCACTCGCTGCATCGACGACTGCCCCACCGGCGCCATCGTCGCTCCATACGTTGTTGACAACTCCCGCTGCATCTCTTACCTGACCATCGAGAATCGGGGCGCGATTCCGAGAGAATTGCGCCCGTTGATCCAGGATTGGGTATTCGGCTGCGATATCTGCCAGGACGTCTGTCCCGTCAATCGAAAGGCGCGGCAGCCCGCCCAGCCGGTCCGATTCGCAGGCGCGGTGAGCTCTCACGGTCCGGTGGGTCAAATGGACCTCGTGGAACTGTTACGGATGTCAGAGGACGAATTTCGACAGCGATTTGCTGGCACGTCCATCATGCGGGCCAAGTGGGAGGGAATGCTGCGAAACGCCTGCGTGGTGCTGGGCAATACCGCCGACGACAATGCTGTTGCCGTACTCTCGGTGGCGTTGGAGACCTCGGAGCCGCTGGTGCGCGGGCATGCCGCGTGGGCCTTGGGACGGATCGGCGGCGATCAAGCGACGGCGGTACTGGTCAAGGCCGCAACATACGAGACAGACGCTGGCGTGCTGGAGGAGATCAAACTGGCCCTCGAGGAATCAGCGGGCCGGTGAGTTTCCCCCCGGTACCTAGGGAGCGGCGCCCCGTTGCGGCTGCGCGGGCCTCGGACCCGATCTGCGACGACGTTGCTGCGTGCGCGAGGGGACTACCGGAGTGGGCTGATAGTCTTTTCCGAGGTGCAACTTTTTCATCTCCTCCTCAATGAGAAGGAAATCGCTCTTGGGGAGCAGATGCAGGTTGCCCTGAAAGGCCATGTACCAGTCCTCGGGAGCCCACCGCTTGACATACTCCAACCTGGGTGCGATCAGGTTGGCGTTCATGAACAGTTCATCCCGCAGAACCATGTCGGGTCTAACATTGACCCTGAAAGGGAACCCTGCCTTGCCCTCTTTTTCCCAGATGTTGTCCTCTGCCTCGTAGTAGTCGGAGGTAGCTGTCGCAGTGCCGACAAACCGGCGCAGGTGAGTTACATACAAGAGGATTCGGTCGCCATCCGAGATCCGCTGCACCTTTCGGCGGTGCTGGGACTTCAAGCCCAGTACGGCAAAGCCCCTGTCCTGGGTAATGCGAAAATTTCGCTCGTTGTTGGCAATCATCCAGAAGTTGCTCGGCATAGCCCCTCTGGGAACACACTGGCTGTAGTGGATGTGATGTAGCGGGGTCACGTTCATTCTAGCACGGCAGCGGCTGCCTATGGACACATTGGCATCCCTCACGACGGAACGGAGCTGTGACCCATGCCCGTTTGGGTACCGGAGATGCCCACGACTCGGGCGCAGACACGAGGAACCATCTTGTGGAGTGTTCGAAAAACGGCCTCGCGCTGCCCGTTCTGGTATCTGCCTGTTGACAGTTGCTATATTTTGATTTAATTTAAGAAATCATTTATGTTATTACCTGAAATTCTTTCACAGAATTTTGTCCCTTTTGGACAATGAATTTCCTTGACAATCCCGGGACGACGTGGATTTTTCTTAACGATTCTCCCTGCTTCCCGGCAGAGACCATCAATGAGGCACGGTATACATCGAGTCCGGATTCGAACAAGGGGGTAGCCAATGAACCAATAAACAACCGGTAGATCCATGGCGTTTTGACAATACCGCCAGGCAAGGCAGTTTCGGGGAGTGCAGGCAAGTTTCCTGGTCAAGCAATATTTTTTAGAGTCCCGGTTTACGTCCGCAAATGGACGGGCAAAGCCACCATCGGCATTCCCACGACCCTGCTCCTACGGCCTTGGCGGGTTAGCAACGACAACCTTGAAAAACCAAGGTATATGAGGGTTTTGGGGTGGTTTTGAAATGTCAACGGACGTAAAAATAATCAGTGACGGAGTAATGAAAGTAGACGGCGGGTCCATGTTCGGACCTGTGCCCAAGGTCGCCTGGGAAAACAGCGTGGTAACCGACCGGAAGAATCGCATGACCCTGGGCCTGAATTGCCTTCTGCTTCACACTGGCGGCTACAACGTTCTGGTGGACACGGGAATTGGATCCAAGGACCTGCACGCCGATAAGGAAAGCCTGGGGCTGGTGCCCAGCAGGTTGCTCCGGGGCCTAAAGTCGGTGGGGCTGGCGCCAAAGGACATCGACGCCGTCATTCTCACGCATCTTCATTTTGACCATTCTGGTGGCTGCACCAGGTTGGACCGCGCCGGTAACGTGGTCCCGACGTTTTCCAAGGCCAGGTACTACGTGCAGCAGCAGTGCTGGGACGAGGCCTGCCATCCAAACGAAAGGGCCAACAACTCCCACAGGGAAGATAATTTCCTCCCCATCGATGACCGGGGTCAGCTGGAATTGCTTGATGGGGACAGGGAGATCCTGCCGGGCTTGAACGTGATCGTCACCGACGGACATGCCCGGGGACACCAGATGGTAATGTTCAATCACGGCGGGGAAAGGGTGGTCTTTCTCGGAGACATCGTCCCGACGCCGCATCACCTGAACCTGGTGGCGATTTCGGCTTTCGATAACTCTCCGGAGGTGACCCTGGAGCAGAAGAGGGAGTTGCTGTTCCGTGCCGAACGTGAAGGCTGGCTCCTGGTGTTCTCCCACGGTAACGAAATCCGCTCCGGATACCTGGAGCGGCGCGGTGGGATGGGCTTCCTGAGGGACGGCGGCCTCTAGCCGTTTTCGGGGATACCCGATTGCTGGGTCCAAAAGACGCGCCCCGTCCTGACAAGGACGGGGCGTTTTTGATTCGGGAAGGTTGTTGGATACAGGGGTCAATTGGCAGGCCCCGGCTACACAATATTGGCGAGTACCCAGTCTCCATCGATCGCTATCAGCCTGGCGTCGACGATGCGATTGGCCAGATCTCCCTCGCTGGAGGTCCGGACCCTGAGGTAGTTGTCGGTCAGCCCCGTCCATCTGCCTGACCGGGAAGACTGCTCCCACAGGACTGGCCTGACGTCTCCCAGCTGCGACTCCCTGAACTGCCGGCGGCATTCTGCCGAAAGGGCCAGCATCTCTCCCATTCTTTCGCGCTTGCTTGTCTCAGCGACCTGGTCTCCGAAGTGGAAAGCCGACGTTCCCGGGCGCGGAGAGTAGGGGAAAACGTGAATGTCGGAAAACTGCATCGCCGCCGCAAAACCCCGGCTGTCCCTGAAATCCTCGCCGGTCTCTGCAGGAAAGCCGACGATGAAATCGGTTGTGATACCAGCGTCCGGGTAGCGATCACGAACGCGTTCAATTGCAGATCTGAACTGCGCGGGGTCGTACCTCCTGCGCATACTGCGCAGGATTCGGTCGCTGCCGCTCTGCAGGGGGATGTGGAAATGCCGCATCAGCCTGGAATTGCGCCAAAGGGCCAGCAGCCGATCCGTGATTTCGTGGGCCTGAAGGGAAGACACCCGAAGCCGCGGCACACCGGTTTCCGCCAGGATGCGCTCCAGCAGTTGCGTCAGGTCTACATCGGGCAGGTCAAAGCCGTAGCTACCCAGCTGCGTCCCTGTAAGCGCCACCTCGCGGCAGCCCTCGGACACGTGATGATTGATCTGGGCAATTATCTCCTCGGCTGGGATGCTCCTCTCCCTGCCCCGGACCTTCGGGACGATGCAATAGGCGCAGACCTGGTCGCATCCCTCCTGTATTTTGACCATCGCCCGGGTCCGCAAGCCAGTGCCGCGCTCCCTCGGAGCCGGCTCTGGAGCGTTTGGGGCAGGAAGCACCCCCCGGAAAGCGCGATTGGACGCCTCCACCAATTCAGGCTTGGACGTGTTGCCCAGCACCAGCGAGACTGCCTCCAGGTTCGCCAGGTCGCCCGGCGCGCGCTGCGCATAGCAGCCGGTGGCGACGACGATGGCGTCCGGGTTCCGGCGCTTGGCCGCTCGCAGAAACTGTCGTGCCTTGGCATCGGCGGTGGCAGTGACGGTGCAGGAATTCAGCACTATGACGTCTGCGCTGGAAGACGGCTCCACCAGTCTGTAGCCAGCGTCGCGAAACTGCCGGGCCAGCGACTGGCTGTCGGCTTGGTTGAGCTTGCAGCCGTGGGTGTGGATGGCGACGGTCGGCTGGGAGACCGCTGCGTTATCACCGTTCATCGATGGGGCCGGTTGTGAGGTCTCACTGGCCATGGCCCTGCTCATCCTGCCCGGTGGGGTCCTCGCTGAAAGGCACCATGTCCCAGAGCTTTTCCACAGCCGCCGTCACATCCTCAAGGATAGAGATCAGCTGCTGTGCCCCGCCCCGGGAGTCGCGCATCCTGTCGGCGACGTCGGCGAAGGTGCTGAGTCGATTGAAGGCGTCTCTGATCCGGCGGTCGTTGTGCTCACGACCCAGGGCCTGGGCGTACTCCTCCACGGACTTGCGGTCGTCAACCTCGTCTCCCCGGGTGAGGGCCACGCTCCTTACGGCCAGGGTCACGCTGCCCCAGAGGAGTTCCTCCGTCCGGAGCCAGCGGGCCTGGCGTGCCTCGTTCATGGCGTCGCGGAGCAGGCGGACGCTCTGTCCGTTGTAGCGGGCGAGGCGGGATTGTTGCTGTTGGGTCAATTGGTGCATGTGAAAACCTGCTTCAATTGTAACCTAAAGACGCCTAGTCAATAACTGATCGACTGATTCGGGCCTACGAAGAAAAGCGGCCCAGCTTTCGCCGGGCCGCTTCTGAAACGATCGATGCAACCGCGATTAGGGAATAGTAGTTACTCCGACGGCCAACCCTCAGGTTCATTGCCAGCGGAGAGAGCGGCTTTCACACCATCGGCGGCATCGGAGGTCACCCATCCGCCCCAGATACCTTCGTTCTCACTCAACCACCACAGAGCGGTCGCTGCAGTATCGGCATCAGGATTCTCTTCCTGCCACCGGACCGCCGCCTTGTAGATGTTGATGTTGAAGTCCCAATTGCGCAGCATTTCGATGACATCCGGTGCCGCAGCCGGAAGGTCCGGATTGACCGCGATAAGAATTTGGGCGTCTTCGTACGCACAGGCCTTGGTGGTGAACCAGCATTCATCGCTGTAAGCGGGTTCCTCAAGACGCACCAAGTCCAGCTTGAGAGCGGGATCGTTGGTACCCCACTGGTAGCCGAGCCAGGGCTCCTCGCGTTCGTAAGCGCCATACAGGTCGCTGTTCAGGGCGGCGCCATCACCGGGGTTGACTATGTGAACGTGCTCATCCAGTCCGTATCCCGTGATCTGGGCCGCGTTCACCTCTTCGCAGGCCCAGCCGATAATGCAGGAGACGAGGCGCGCCTTGTCCCCAGTCTCGGCGTTCTTGAAGAGGTCCTTGTATTGTGGGTCCTTCAGGTCCTCAACGCTGTCCAGGTCCGGGTACTCCTCCTGCAGGTAGGCAGGAATCACAAAGGCAGACTGCCAGTCGCTGCCCAGGCTGGTTCCAACGGAGAGTACGGCGCCCTCAGTGCGGGCCTTTTCCCAAGCCTCGTCCTGGTTGGGCAGCCAGATTTCCATGGTTACGTTGGTGTCCCCATTCTTGAGACCCTCGAATAGCGGCAGAGTTGCGCCAAACTTCACGTCGGTTGGATAACCGTAGCCAAACTCCACCAGGTACTGGGCTATCCTGTTCTGCAGCAGTGCGCTGGCCCAGTTGAGGTCGCCGAAAATTATGGTCTCTTTAGGTCCAGGGGGCGGCTCTATCTGGACTTCGACGATCTTGGTTACCTCAACCTCTTCGGTGACCACCACTTCCTCGGTGACCACCACTTCTTCCGTAACCACAACTTCCTCGGTTACGACCTTGGTAACCTCAACCTCTTCGGTGACCACCACTTCCTCGGTGACCACCACTTCTTCAGTCACTACTCGTGTAACTTCAACTGTCTCTGCTTCGCCACAGGCAACAACCGCGATCATGGCCGCAATGGCCAGCAGCACCCCCAGTGGCAAGAGCCTTATTCGTGCTAGCAACTCAATCTCCTCCGTTACCTTCGGGTATGAATAATTCCGTGTGTATAGCGGCCTGGTCGCTAAAGTGCCTTCCCTTCAGATTCGGGACAGCAAGTAACAGTATCAGTGCCAATCCCAAGTGTCAAACCCATCCCATCTCGAATTGAGACCAGAATGCATTTGGCTGGTCTCACCGCGTAGGGACGGCACTGCGGTTCAGACAACTGGGCCTGTAAAGGGCGTGGCTAATGTCAGCCCCTCAATGCTTCCTGTCGCGTGCGGGCCGCTGCCTGGGTGAGGCGGTCAATGACGATGGCCAAGCATACTATAGCCACGCCGGCAATGGCCCCGTTACCAGGTTCGTTCTTCTGCAATGCTCTCAGCACGTTGTCGCCAAGGCCTCCGGCCGCCACCATGCTGGCGATGGTAACCATTGCGAGGGCCATCATTGTTGTCTGATTGACGCCTGCCATGATGGTCGGCAGGGCCATAGGAACCTGTACCTTAGCCAGCAATTGCAACGGGGATGCGCCGAAGGAACGGGCGGCCTCCACAGTCTCGGGGGATACCTGTCGGATGCCAAGGTTTGTGAGGCGGATCACCGGTGGCACCGCATAGATTATCGTCGCAAAAATGCCGGCTGGTGGACCCAGGCCAAAGAAAAGGATACCGGGGATCAGGTACACGAAGCTGGGCATGGTCTGCATGCCATCCAGAATGGGACGCATGATGTTGTCGGCGAGCTGATTTCGGGCACCCAGCACTCCCAAGGGGAACCCCACCCCCACGGATACCGCCACAGCCACCACCATCAATGCGACTGTGTCGATGGTATTCTCCCACAACCCCATGAATCCTATGAAAAGCAGGGCCGCAGGGGTGAATAACGCCAGCGGCCATCGTCCGACTGCATAGGATGCTATCGACACCCCGACGATGAGTACCGGCCAAGGCAGCCACTTCAGTCCTCTTTCGATGTTTATCAGGGCGTGCGTAACGGCAACGCTCAGTCCGTCAAAAAGCCAGCTGCCCTCCCTCGTAATCCACCTCACGGCATCGTCAATGGCAGCGCCCGTCACGTCGCGAACGGTCTTGGTCAACTCGATGGTGCCGCCGGAACTGGTAGTGATCTCCGAACTTGATACCGTGGTTGGGTATTCCATCCCAGGTCCCCAGACCGCCAGGCACACCACCAGAAGCACCACCACTCCCAACCCCACGGCCATCCGCATCATTTGAGGTCTCTGGAGACGAGGGGCCTCCTTCCCTTCAGACTCTTGGTCCAGGGATCGTGTGTCCGCTCTTGGCCCGGTTATTTCTGCCATGTCTGCCTCCAAGGGATGGGAGATAGATGCATGAAACTAAAAGCGATCAATCGATATCCTTGGGGGAATTGCCAATGGGACCCCGCAATTTGTGGGGAAATCCAACAGCGACAGGGGAATTAGGAGCTTTCGGCCTCGGCTGCCAATGCCGCATTTGTGGCGGCGTTCGCCTCGAAGTCAGGGTCTGCCGTGGACGTTTCTGCCAGGGCTTCGGCCAGAGCGCTACGATGAATCTCGCCGATGAGCTTGTTGTTGCCGTCCGTCACCGGTAGGGGATGGTCGCTGACCATGGCACGGGGAATCAGCTCATCAAAGGTCGTGGCGGCACCTACCGGAGCGTACTCCTGGTCCACGTACCCTAAACCAAGGTCCAGCCGATTGATGCCTGCCCTCAGTGCCTCGTTGGCCTTGGTGATGGTCAGGATTCCGATGTAGCGCTGGGTGCGGTCCACGATCCAGGCCGCGTCCCCGTCGCTTTCACCGATGGTGTGAAGCGCCGCGCGTGGTCCCTGGTGGCCCAACACCACGGCCTTGGGGGGGACCATGACCTTGGCTGCGGTGAGCACGCCCTCCAGCCTCACGTCCTGGGTGAAATCGCCGACGTACTGGTCTTCAGGCCGGAGCACAATATCCTCGGGTGAGCCGATCTGCACCACGCGACCATCCTGCATGATGGCGATACGGCTTCCCAGCTTCAGCGCCTCGTTCAGGTCGTGAGTGATGAACACAATCGTCTTCTGAAGCTCGTCCTGGAGCCGCAGCAACTCGTCCTGCATCTGGCGTCGAATCAGGGGGTCCAACCCGCTGAATGGCTCGTCCATTAGCAGGATGTCCGTTCCGACTACGAGAGCCCTGGCCAAGCCAACCCTCTGCTGCATCCCGCCGGAGAGTTGCCTGGGATAGGCGTTTTCCCAGCCCCCCAGGCCCACCATATCGAGAACTTCCCGGGTGCGCTCATGGCGCGTGGCCTCCGGCACTCCCTGCACCTCAAGCCCCCAGGCGGCGTTGTCCAGCACACTGCGATGGGGCATGAGCCCGTAATGCTGGAAGACCATGGCAAGCTTGTCGCGCCGGAACTCCATCAATCCCCGGTCATCCATGCCGGTGATGTCGTGTCCGTCAATGATAATGCTTCCGGCCGTGGGTTCAATCAGCCTGATGAGGCACCGGACCATGGTTGATTTGCCGCTGCCCGACAGCCCCATAATCACAAAAGTCTCGCCCCTTTGGACCTCAAACGACACATCGCTGAGACCTATGACGACACCCAGCTCCGACTGCAGGTCTGACTTGCTCTTGCCAGAGTGCTCCTGGCCCAGTGCCCTGTCCGGATTCCTTCCGAATACCTTCCAGACGGAATCCACCTTGATGATGGGACCATCCGTGCCGGGTTCGTTCAATTGCAGGGCCTGGACTTCGGTTCCGGCGCCCTCGTGTGTTGTAGCCATGACGGTGCCCCTCGCGGCTGACGTGCATTTGGCGCGCCTGACCTCGGCAGATCCTATACAAGTGTGCAGGAGGCCTAACGTTAGGGAACTGAATCAGGTTTGTCAACAAATGTAGCTTCGCTTCAACCTGGGGGAAAATTGCCTTCACATAATGCGCCAAGGTTATCCTTACGGTGATTTGGAGAGCGGACTTAACGGTGGCCAAATGCGCAGGGCCGGATGTCGCCGGCAGAGACCGTCGGGCCGCATCGCAGGTACTGTCAGGAATAAAAACGGGGTTGAAGAACGTCTTCCGCATCGCCGATTGCTCGGGCATTTATAATAGGGTGCGATTTTCGCTGCAGGCGAGGCGATCAGTATTCGCAGGCTTTTAATATGGAGGAAGAGATATGAAATATGACTATATCGTTGTGGGTGGAGGATCGGCGGGGTGCGTGGTTGCAACACGCCTTTCCGAGGATCCGGACAAGTCGGTGCTACTGCTGGAGGCAGGCCCCGACTACCCTGAATTCGAGCACCTGCCGGATGACCTGAAACGCGGCTACAACGTCTGGCGTTCGGCCTATGGCCCCCATAGTTGGGACTTTCGGGGCATCGCCAACTCCACCCAGGCGGAGCCAATGATCATCCCGAGAGGCAAGGCCACCGGTGGCTCCAGCGCCATCAACGGCCAGGTCATCTTCCGCGGTGTGCCTGAGGACTACGACAACTGGGCCTCCCTGGGCAACGACGAATGGGCCTTCACCAGTTGCCTGCCCTATTTCCGCAAGATGGAAAACGACTGGGACCACCCGGGCGACGACTTCCACGGCAACGAGGGGCCGCTCCCCATCAGGCGGTTCAAGAAGGAGGAATGGATCCCGGTGTCCACTGCTTTCTATGATGCCTGTGTCGGCGTTGGATTCCCGGAGGACCCTGACCAAAACTCGCCGGACTCCAACGGTATCGGTGTTCGTCCGCTGAACAACATCGACGGGGTGCGCATGAGCACCGCGCTCACCTATCTGTCGCAGGGGCGCCACCGGTTGAATCTCACCGTCCGCGGCAACGTGACTGTGCATCGTGTCCTGTTTGAAGGCAATAAGGCCGTTGGTGTGCAGGCGGAAAGCGGCGGGGAGGTCTTCAGCGTCGAGGGAGACCAGGTCATTCTCAGCGGCGGCACCATCGGGTCATGCCAGGCCCTGTTGCTCTCCGGGATCGGCCCTAAAGATGAACTGGCCCAGCACGGAATCGCCTCCGTCCACGACCTGCCCGGCGTGGGGAAGAATTTCTGCGACCACCCGGCGGCCTACATGGTCTTTCGCGGGTATGGAGATCCCGCCGACGTGGAAACACCCACGATCCAGGTTGGTCTGCGGTTCAGCACCCCGGGGTCTCCCACCAGGGCCGATTTCCAGATCACGCCGACACTGATGACCAGCGAGCACCGTCCGGCCAGTGTCTCCTACGATGGGGACGAGTTCCACTGGGGCCTCAGCGTCGGTTTGCAGAACGCGACATCGGCCGGTGAGATCACTCTCGCCAGCGCCGACCCCCACGTGCAGCCACGCCTGGACTACCAACTGTTCTCGGCGGAATACGACCGGGAACGAATGCGGGAGGCCATGAGGACAGCGGTCCGCATCGCCGAGCACCCGACCATGGCCGCACACATAGCCGAGATGCTGAATCCGACACGAGAGGACTTTGAGTCGGATGAGACCCTGGACAGCTGGATTCTCCGAAACACCTACACCCAGCATCACATCGCCGGCACCTGCAAGATGGGCCCCGCCTCGGACCCCATGGCCGTGGTCGACCAGCACTGTAGAGTGCACGGCTTGGAGGGCCTGCGAGTGATCGATGCCTCCGTGATGCCCGACGTCATTCGCGCCAACACCAACGGCACGACCATCATGATTGCCGAGAAGGTGTCTGACTGGATCAAGGAGGGGAAGTAGTCCTCTCCAAGGCACTATTTCGGCTGAGTCGGAATGCAAAACGACGGGGTGGGTGTAATCTGTCCCGTCGTTTCTATTATCCGGTGCTCATCTGGTCTCCAGTGGCCCGGACTGACTCCAGCGTGGCCTCCAGGTCGTCTGGAAGTTCAGATCGAAACCGCATGGGCTCACCCGATGATGGGTGCGCGAACGACAGGCTGTGGGCGTGGAGAAAGTGCCTGGACAGCAGTGGACTGCGACGACCGTAGACGGCGTCTCCCAACAGCGGATGCCCCAGCCAGGCCAGGTGCACCCGGGCCTGGTGGGTGCGGCCGGTGTGCAGCTGCAGTTCGAGCAGGCAGTGGGCGCCGGCACGCTCTATCACTGCATAGCCGGTACGGCTCTCGCGTCCTTCGGGGACTACGGCCATCCTGGTGCGGCGGCGCGGGTCCCGCCCGATGGGCACGTCTATTAGTCCCGATTCGGGTGATGGAGTGCCCTGCACCAGCGCGAGGTAACCCTTGGATACTTCGCGATCCTTGATCTGCTGCGACAACCGGACGTGTGCGTTCTGGGTCTTGGCTGCAATCATCAGACCCGAGGTGTCCTTGTCCAGGCGATGGACGATTCCGGGACGGATCTCGCCCCCGATTCCCTGGATGTCAGGGCACAATGCCAGCAGCCCATTGACCAGCGTTCGGTCCGGATGGCCAGGGCCGGGGTGCACGGAGAGACCGGCCGGCTTGTCTATCACCACCAGGTCCGCGTCCTGGTAGACCACGGCAATGGGAATGTCCTGGGCCACCACCCCCGGTGGTCGGGGCGCCGGTATGGAAACGGAGACTCTGTCGCCGGACCTCAGGCGGTGGGCGGGTTTGGCTACTGCCCCATTGACCAGGACGTTTCCCTCGGCAATCAGCTGCCTGAGCCTGCTGCGAGTGAGTCCCAGGTCTGTTTGCGCCAGGAACTGGTCGACGCGGCAACCGGTGTCCCTGGATTCGACCTCCAGCACCCTGGGCTCACCAGAAAGCGAATCGGCGGAGATCATCGCGGTCGTTCGCCTGGCTGGATGGATGCTGAGGGCAGAATCCGTTCGCGAACGCCGCAGGTTGAGCAACGCCAGCCACCCTGGGGCAGGGTCCGCATTGATCCC
>CAXXOI010000051.1:0-33028 GCA_963664175.2 Dehalococcoidia bacterium | reverse complement strand
GATTCGATCTGAGGAGATTGCCTTTCCCGGAATCATCGGGTTTGAGGACTCGGTTATTCCGCAGCTGGAGAACGCCATCCTGGCAGGACAGGACGTCATCCTGCTGGGCGAGCGCGGACAGGCCAAGTCGCGGCTGATACGCAGCCTGGTTAACCTGCTGGATGAGTACATTCCCTGCATAGCTGGTAGCGAAATAAATGACGACCCCTTCAACCCCATCAGCCAAGCCTGCCGGACCCGCGTGGCCGAGGAGGGCGACGCCACTCCCATAGAATGGCTGCCTCGCGAGGAACGCTACTCGGAAAAGCTGGCTACCCCTGATATTTCCATCGCTGACCTGATCGGCGAGATCGACCCCATCAAGGTTGCGGAAGGCCACTATCTCTCCGACGAACTGGTCATCCATTACGGACTGGTTCCGCGCACCAATCGTGGCATTTTCTGCATCAATGAACTGCCGGACTTGGCGGAACGCATCCAGGTGGGGCTGTTCAACCTGATGGAGGAGCGCGACGTCCAGATCAAGGGCTACCGCATCCGGCTGCCGTTGGATGTATACGTGGTCTCCACCGCCAACCCCGAGGACTACACCAACCGCGGCCGCATCGTAACCCCCCTCAAGGACCGCTACGGCTCGCAGATTCATACCCACTATCCGCGTGATCCAAGGGACGAGATCGCCATCATGGAGCAGGAGCGTAACCGGTTCCCTCACGAGGACCGGCTGGTCATTCCTGAATACATGAAGCAGATCCTGGCTGAAATCACGGCCCAGGCCCGCCTCAGCAGCGAGATCAACCAGAGGTCCGGGGTGAGCGTCAGGGTTTCCATCGCCAACTTCGAGACCGCCCTTTCCAACGCGGTACGCCGCAGCATCATCCACCGCGAGGAATGGGCGTGCCCGCGAGTCAGCGACCTGTCATACATAGTCGCGTCCTTTGCCGGAAAGATCGAGCTGGAGACGTTCGAGGAGGGGCGGGAGTCCCGCGTAACCGAAGAGTTGACCCGCCGGGCCATTCTGCGGGTGTTCAGCGCGATGTTCGACCTGGAGGAACTGGAAGACGTCACGATGGCGTTTGACTTGGGAGGAGTGGCCACAACAGGCAGCGAACACCCGGCCTCCGAGTACCCGGAGATGATCTCGGCCATCGACGGAATGACAGTGGCCGTTACCAAGCTCACCGACGGTGACCGTCGCCCTGAGGTAGTTGCCGCGGCTGCCGAGTTCATCCTGGAGGGGCTGCACCTCAGCCGCCGCCTGAACTGCGACCGCTCCGGAGACGGCTACCGCTACTCCCGGTAGCGGCCGGAAATGTTGCCTTGGGAAGACTAGCTATCAATCCCCTCTCCGTTTTGGAGAGGGGATTCGTCACCCATACTCCTCGACTGCGATAGCCTCAGTCTACGCGGTGAGCGCCAGTTGCAGTTGCCCTGACTGCGCCGGTACCGCCTGCGCGGCCTTTCTCCGACGCCTGGGACGCTCTTCACCAAGGCCCAACTGCAGCTGCCCACGAACGGGCCTGGGCGCCGGGTCCCGTTCCCTACGGTGCAGTCCCCAGCGCCGCCGCTCACGGTCAACGATGGAAAGCACGCTCTTCGTATAGTCCTCGGGAGCATAGGTCTTCCGATACAGCTTGGCGTAAGCCTGCTCCAGGTGAGGGTACGTCTCCCGTAGCATGGGCATGAACCATTCCTTGGACCCCGGCTTCAGGAACAGCACGTTGGAACCCAGGAACTGCGCGCCGTGATTGTGCGCCGCCTCGGCCACCGCAACGATGTTTTCCTCGTGGTCGCTGATTCCCGGCAACAGGGGAGCCATCATCACTCCAGCGTTGATGCCGTTCTCCACCAGGTGCTGCATCGCCTCCAGACGCGACTGTGGCCTTGGCGCGCCCGGCTCCATCTGCTTCCAGATTTCCTCATCCACCGTGCCGACGCTGAAGTTGACGCTGACCTCGGCGATTTCGTTCAGTTCTCGCAGCACGTCCACGTCTCGCCGCACCAGCACGCCCTTGGTGGTGATGGAGCAGGGATTGGCAAAGTCGACCAGTACCTGCAGCACCTTGCGGGTCAGCTGGTACTCCGCTTCTGCCGGTTCGTATGGGTCCGACGCCGTGCCGATGGCGATGGACTCGCCGCGCCAGCTGGGGCGCCTCAGTTCCTTCCGCAACACGTCGGGCGCGTTCACCTTGGCGAACACCCGCTGCTCAAAGTCTCTGCCGGCGTCCATTCCCCAGAACTCGTGGGTTGGCCTGGCGTAGCAGTAGGTGCAAGCGTGGCGGCATCCGCGGTAGGGGTTGAGCGTCACCGGAACGGGAATGACGGAATGTCCAGCCGGTTGAGCAGTGTCTTGCAGTGGATGTCTGTGATCTGAGCGCCCGCCATTCTACACCTCGAGGAAACTGGTGTTCGAAATATTTGTTCTAATAATATGCAACATAAAGTCATCTGTCAAGGAGCAAGTTGTGGAGCACATTATGCGAGCAGGAGGTTCAGCAACTCGACGATGTCGTAGAAGGGAGGGTATACGCAGGCATCATACCCCCGGAGGGAGGGGGAGCAGGTAAGAGCACCCGTAGGTCGGTGGCAAGTCGCTGGGACGCGTAGTCCAAAAAGACCCGGCGCCTCGTGTGAGGCGCCGGACGTTCGGGCTAGCCGGAGCCGGAGAGCACTCGCTCCCGCTGGGTCTGCCTGATGGGCGACATGGCGATGTCCAGGTTGCTGCCGTTCACCAGGAACTCCACCTGTTCGGCAATGTTGGTTGCCCGGTCGGCGATCCGCTCGATGTCATGCGCGACCCAGAGCAGGTAGGTGGCGCGCTGCACAGTGCTGGGGTCGTTGATCATGTATTCCAGCAGGTCGTGGTAGACCCGGTCATAAAGATCGTCGACCTCGTCGTCGGCATCCTTCACCGCCTGGGCCTTTTCGGTGTCCCGGGACAGCAGCGCGTCGATGCTGTCGGTCAGCATGTCGGTGGCCTTCTGGGACATCAAGGGGATGTCGATGAGGGGCTTCAGCGTCTGCTCATCGCCCATGGACAGGCTGATCTTGCCGATCCCTTCAGCGTAGTCGCCGATGCGCTCCAACTCCACGCCGATGTGCAGCAGGGCGATGATGGCGCGCAGGTCCCGTGCGACAGGCTGTTGGGTGGCGATGAGGTTGATGCAGCGTGCCTCGATTTCGGCCTGCTTCTGGTCGATGTAATCGTCGTCGTCGATTACCTGCCGGGAAACCACCAGGTCCCGCGCTTTCAATGCTTCAACGGAACGCTGGATGGTCTCGCTGACAAAGTAGGCGAGACCTTCAACCTCCGCTTCCAGATCTACCAACTTGACATCGAATTCTTCCCTGCGAGTGCGTGCGGGCATGGCAATCCTCCCCGGCACTAATACCGTTGGCCCGCTCGCGAATTCGACTAAACTCGGGTCCAGAAAGGGGGCCGTTGGCGCTGCGCCTCTAACAAAGTCTCGTCCAAAAGGTCGAGTTTTGCTCCCGGAGAAGGAACAGAAGGCAGAGTATATCCAATTGCCTCGAACACTGTCAAGTTTGTGTAATATCCATTATACGTCTGTAGAATAAGTTGGTCGAAAAAAGCAGCGCTGGACTGCTCCACGGCGCGCAGGGCAGTATCCTTGGCATCGTCGGACAACCCGGCAAAGCCGCTGGGACCCTGTTCTGCCGCAGCGATTTCGATGGCAGCCAATCCCTGCACGAACAAGCGCGTTAGCCCCGGCTCACCGACAGCCACCCCCTCGACGAAATCACCGACGCCCAGGGAACCTGCGCCGGGACGATTTTCCTGGGGAGGGATGATGCGGTCCAGGACGGCGTTCAGCAACTGTCGCTGCGCCGGTGAGAATACCTGGCGAGAAGTGCTCATTTGTTTGTTTCTCCGTGATGTTGTCAGAATCAGGATTTACCGGATTAAAGGATTTTCAGGATTATTCGTCTCCGCATATCCTATCGCCTGAATGACGACGCTTTATCGTTGTAGATTCGCTTGTGTTCCACACTCGTTGCTCCGAAATTGATCAATAGACCTATGGCGAATCCGTACGCTACAACATAGTTCTTGGCCTGCGCAATATGTACGTTTTCCAAAGCCGTCAGCGCCTTTAGCTCCACCACGACCTGATCGGCCACAATGAAATCAGCCCTACGCGTTCCCACAACGATGCCGTCATAGTGTATAGGTTGCTCCACCTCTCTGGAAAAGTCGAGGCCGGCTCGCTCCATCTCTATGGCAAGGCATCGTTGATAAACGACCTCCTGGAATCCGTTCCCAAGTGTGTTGTGCACTTTCATTGCGCAGCCAATTATTCGGTAGGTCAATTCATCCGATGCAATGTCGCTCCGTCCTTGCTACCTACATCAGGATCATCTAATCCTGCGAATCCTCTAATCTCGAAAATCCTGATTCAGACAAAAGTCGCAAGGAAGCAGCAACCTTTTCAACCTACCTCGGAATCACCGGCAGCGTCACGTGCGACGGGTAGTCGGCGGTGTGCACCACCGTCTGCAGGGCTGTCTCGAGGAGCGCATCCACGCCAATGGCCGCCCCGGTGTTGGGATTGCGGTCGAAGCGCGGGAAGTTGCTGCTGGATATTTCCAGACTGAGGCGGTGCCCGGCGAACAGCACGTGGCTGGTCGACCACAGGTCAATCTCGTACTTGTGGATGCGCCCCGGCTTGATCAGCGACGGCTCCGCAACCGAGGTCCGGAACCTGGCGCGCACGATGCCGTCCTGCAGGTTGTGCGCGTAGCCGTCGGGCCGCACGTCCACCAGCTTGGCCGTAAAATCCGTGTCGACCGCGGTGCTCGCCGCGTACAGGGTGCAGGTGATGGGGCCGGTCAGCTCCATGTCCCGCTCCAGCGGATCGGAGGTGTAGACCAGCACGTCTTCGCGGGCCTCGACTTCCCGCTGGTCAGCCACGCCCTGCGGGATAATCAGGGTGTTGCCGCCTCGTGTCGGCACCGGGTCCGCCGGGTCGTAGCTGTAGACGTCGAACGGCTCCTCGCCCGGCGGGGCGGTCGAGAGGACGCCGTCGCCGTCCAGCGTGTTGGCCGACCCTCCGGAATGCATGTACCACTTGACGTAGTGGGTCCGTGGCAGCGGCCAGTCGCTTTCCGCCCGCCAGCGATTCTCGCCCATCACGAAAATGCTCACCGGCGGCTCGTCCAACAACCCAGTCTGGATATCTTTCAACCAGTAGTCGAACCAGCGGAGCAGGTGCTCGTGGAGCTCGATGCGCGCCTCCGAGCCGAAGTCGATGTCGCCGGTTTCGCCGGAGGTCGGCGCGGTGTACGGCCTGATGTGCGCCCATGGACCGACCAGCAGCCGTTGGGTCCGACGCGCCTCGGCGGTAGCGGCCCGGTCGCGCAGGGCCTGGTAGCCGTTCAGCGCTCCCTCCAGGAATATGTCGTACCAGGAGCTGACGTGGAACATGGGCAGCGAGATCTTGTGGGCCTGCCGCATCAGGTTGATGGGAGACCAGTACGGCCCGTCCAGTTCCTGGTCGAAATACTCGTGGAAATAGGGCGCAGTCTCCTTGAGGCGGTCGATCCAGTCACGCAGCGGCAGGTGCCGGAACCAGGCATCGGTCAGTGGCTGGGCAAAGTTATCCGGCGGCAGAACGTACTCGTCCATTTGGGCAAGCAGGTCCTCGCGTCCCGCCCGGACCAGGGTGTTGCGGCCCTTGTGGATGGCGTAGGGCACCATCCAGCCCCACTCCATGGCGCCGCCGGTGTGGTACACCCAGCTCTGGTGGAAGTCCGCCGACGCCGACACCGGCGCCATGCAGGCCAGGTGCGGCGGGCGCGGGCCGGCTGCGAGGGTGTACTGGGTCGCTCCCAAGTAGGACTGGCCGGTGGTGGCGACGCGTCCGTTGCACCACGGCTGTCGGGCCGCCCACTCCACAGTGTCGTAGCCGTCCTGGCCCTCCTGGAACAGCGGATCGTAATTGTCGCCCTCGGAGTCGAAGCGGGCGCGGCAGTCCTGGCTCACCACCACGTAGCCGCGCTGCGGGAAGAACCAGATAGAGTGTTCCTGGTTGTCGGCGTAGCCGTCCTTGCCATACGGACCCCGCGTCACCAGCGCCGGAAAGCGGCCCGGCGAGTCGGGGCGATAGATGTCGGTGGCCAGTCGCACGCCATCGCGCATGGGCACCATGACGTTGCGCTCGCGGATGACCCGGTACTGCTCTCCACTCGCCATTTGCGGCCTCCTTTTGCTGGCGGCCACAGTCTAGCACAACGACAACTGAAGCCCTAGCGGGGACGCTGATCGCGGTAGTTGGGGGCGTCGATAACCACCTCGTTGATTACAACACTGTCCACCAGCCGGGAGGCAATGCGTGGCTTGGCGTTCTCCAGCTCCTGCATTGTGGAAGCGGTGGTTATGACGGTGGCCAGGCGGGCCTCGTGGCGGTGTACCACGATCTGGTAGAGCTTCTCCTCGGCCCAAGGAGTGCTGTTCTCCGCTCCCAGGTCGTCGAGGACGAGAAGCTGGGAGTTCAATACCTGCTCGAACAGGTCGTCGAACCCGACAGGACTGTCGGGGCTGAAGGTCATTCGCAGGTGGTCCAGCAGCGTGGGCACGAATGCGAAAAACACCTGCCGCCCCTGCCTCAGGCTTTCCCCGGCAATGGCCACCGCCAGGTGAGTCTTGCCAGACCCCCGGCTGCCGGTGAACAGCATCCATCCCTCGGGAAAAGTGGCAAATGTCTGGGCAGCATGCAGTGCCCGGGCCAACTCCTCCTGGTCCCTCCTGTTGGCTCCCGCTCCGCCTGCGACGTCGAAGTTGCCGAACGTCATCCTCGCCAGCATTTCCGAGCGCACCTCGCCGATGCCCAGGGCGAGCCGGCTGTTGAAATGCCCCAACTGCAACACGGCCGAGCGGCCCTCGGCCTCCAGTCGAGTGCGGGTAGATTCATCCAGCCGCGTCAACGGACCTCGAACGGTCAGTACCGTCGGCAGCGAGGCGTTGTGCCGGTGGCTGATCACCTGGAACAGCTTTTCCTGTGCCCAAGGCGTCGAGCTGTGTGCGCCCAGATCGTCCAACACCAGGACTGGCACGTTGCGGACCTGCTCGAATAGTTCGTCATAGGCGACATCGCTGGCAGGCGAATAAGCGGCCCGCAGGTGGTCCAACAGGTCGGCGACCATGATGAAAAACACGGTCTGTTGCCGCTCGATACATCGGTTGGCAATGGCGGCGGCCATGTGGGTCTTGCCGCTGCCCGAGGGGCCGGTAAGCACCAGCCAGCCATCGGGGTTCTCGGCGTAGGTTGCCGCGTGGGGCAGGGCTTCGGCGAACATTCGCCGCCCTGCCGTGTCGGGCATCGGCCCGTCGGGGCGAGTCGCGCCGAAGGTGAGCCGCGAAAGCGCCCCCAGGTTGCTGTAGCGCCGCAGGGACTCGAGCCGCGAGGGCAGGGAGTCCTCGGTCTGGCGGCACTGGCAGGGAGTGGCCTTTCCGAAGTCCGGATGGCCCACATATACCCGGTGGGTCACCCATCCGCTGCCATCGCAGAGCGGGCAGTCGTTAACCCGTTCCGGTTCTGGAGCCGGAACGGCCCCTCCGCCGTTCGTAGTCCTGGCGGTACTTGCCGCGCTGATTCTGCGGAGAATGTCGCCCAGGTTTTCCATCGTCCTTGCTCCCGCCGGTCCAGTTGCCCTTGCCCTCCGAACCCCACCTGGCCAGGATGGCGGATACGTACTGCCAGCTTCGCTTGTTCTCCAGCGCCGCGATCTCGAAGGCCTCGCGGATCCAGCCCGGCGGATATCGCTGCTCCGCCTCCTTGAGCCGTTCCGCCACTATCGGAGACAGCATTCCGATTGTGTCCTCGTACAGCGCGAAAATGTTGAGCTTCTCCCGCGCCCTGGGCGGCGCCTCGTCGGCGTCCGCGGCTCCGGCAGGTGCTGCCCCCGTCTCCCTGAGGCGGCCCAGGGTGCGGCGGCCTGCATCATTGTTCAGAACGAACATCGCCTCGTCAGGGTTGCTGCCGTGTACCAGCAGGGTGCCTCGCCGCACTGCCAACCGCAACCCGCGCCGGATCTCGTCCGCCGCACCGTCGGCCCCGGCATCGGGTTTCAGACCCCGCAGCAGGACCGTGTCGTTCAGGAAATCGTCCAGGGAGACCGCCCGCGTTCCCTGCCGCTTGTGGTGCAGCAGCCAGATGCTGCGGAGCGTGACCTTCAGTTCGGCGAGGTCCTGTATATCCTCCAGGACCGGGCCGAAGAGCGGGTCGGGTGTGGGCGTATACAAGGTGTCCCGGGGAAAACCGCTGAAGACCATACTACCTCTGTCCCATCATTCCCGCCGAGCGTGTCCCGTGAAGACACGGGCGGAAATCCACCATGGTTTCAGCCGAATCGTTCGTCCATCCGACCTGGGATTGAGACCTGCCAGAAAGCGATCGAAACGTTAGTCGTAAGAAGGTACGCGCGCGAATGAGTCGAATCGAACCAGGTTGTCCCTGAACTGCAATTGAACGTTACCGGTGGGACCGTTGCGGTGCTTGGCCACAATGATATCCGCGATGTTCCGGGGATAGGGCTGTCCGGGCCGCTGCTGCTCCCATTCCTCCTCGGTTATGTACTGGTCCTCCCGGTGAATGAACATGACCACATCGGCATCCTGCTCGATGCTGCCACTGTCCCGCAGGTCGGATAGCAAAGGACGGTGGCTGGGGCGGTTCTCCACCAAGCGGCTGAGCTGGGAGCAGGCAACCAGGGCCACGTTCAGGTCTCGGGCCACGGCCTTCAGCGATCTGGAGATCTCGCTGATTTCCTGCACACGGTTGGCGCTGAAAGTGCGTGATTGGCCCTGGACAAGCTGCAGGTAATCCACCACCAGCAGGTCGAGTCCATGCTCCAGGGAAAGGCGGCGGGCCTTGCTGCGCATCTCCACCATGCTCTGGTAGGGCGTATCGTCGATGTACATCGGCAGATCCGAAAGCTGGCCGATGGCGTCGATCATGCGCTGCTCTTCGGCCATGGTGTACAGTCCCAACCGAAGCCGGTGAGTGTCGATGCCGGCCTCCGATGCCAGGATGCGCATGGCCAACTGCTCACAGCTCATTTCCAGGCTGAACACTCCTGCGGCCGAGCCGTTCTTGGCAGCGTTCAGGCACATGTTCAGGGCCAGGGTGCTCTTGCCCAGCGAGGGCCTCGCACCGAGGATAATGAGATCGGACCGCTGCAGGCCCGTCAGGAGCTCGTCCAACTCGCCGAAACCGGACATCACCGGGCCGGACGAGGCGGACAGCGGCTCAACGACGCCGGCACGGTCCTGCAGGTACTGGTCATAGATCTGCCGCAGCGGCACGAATCCACGGGTCTGGCGCGACCCACGCACGGCAAACAGCGCGTCCTCCGCCTGCCTGAGCGTCCCATCGACGTCATCGGTGTCGTTGTAGCCCAGTTCGGAGATACGTGCCGCTGCCGAGATGAGCCTCCGCATCATTGAGGTGCGGGAGACAATCTCGGCGTAGTCTTCGGAGTGGATCGATGTCGGGGTGATGGCCACCAGGTGCGACAGATAGGCCGCCCCACCGACGGCGTCCAGCTTCTCGGTCCGCGCCAGCTCCTCGGCCAGGGTGGCGTGGTCGATGGCCTGGTCCCGCTGGAAGAGGTCCACCGCCGCGTCGTAGCAAAGCTGGTTCCGCTCCCGGTAGAAATCGCCGGGTTGCAGCAGCGGCGCCACACGGGAAATGCACTCCCCATCGATCAGCAGGGAGCCAATGAGCGCCTCCTCCGCCTCGATGCTATGCGGGAGCAGTTTTTCGGCGTAGAGGGTCACAGCTACTCTTCGGCTTCCGCTACTACATGTATGGTGGCAGCGATGTCGGTGGAGAACCGCAGCATGATGTCATACTCGCCGGGTTCGCGAATCGGTTCTGCCACCTCGATCCAGCGGCGCTCCACTTCACGCCCGGTGACCTCGGAGAGGGCCATGGAGATGTGCGTGCTGGTGATTGCGCCGTAGTAGCGGCCGGTCGGGGTGATGCGGGCCTGTACGGATATCTCCGTGTCGTCCAAAGCTTCCTTCAATTCCTCGAGGACCTTGGTCTCCCGCAACCTGACTTCATCGCCCGCCGACCTGATCTTGTGCAACCTCTTGAGTACTTCCGGAGTTGCCATTACAGCCAGCCCTTGGGGGAGCAGGTAGTTGCGCGCATAGCCGTCGGGAACCCTGCGGACCTCACCGGCGCGGGCCTTGTTGGGTACATCCTGAGTGAATACAACTTCCATGGGTTTCACTTCCGT
Source organism: Dehalococcoidia bacterium (assembly GCA_963664175.2). Classification (GTDB taxonomy): domain Bacteria; phylum Chloroflexota; class Dehalococcoidia; order Lucifugimonadales; family UBA3495; genus VXOI01. Next base: position 22,762 of record CAXXOI010000051.1, on the reverse strand, counting down.
GGTGCGGATTGGGGTTTCGGTAATTATAAGAGTGTAGTTCCGAAGGGCGAAAGCAGCAACTTTCAGATATTTTGAATTTCCCAGTTCTTATAGGCGTGGACAACAGGGATAAAGTGCGGACAATCGACGTTGCCTGCGTATGACCGACTGCGGTTTCGCGCCGAACGCCCTCTGCTACAATTGCTCGTACGCGACTGACTGGACATGGCATTCTTGCGGAGCCCGATATGTCGACTACCAAATACCGCACCGGCACTCGCATGTCCCTCGACGAGTTCCTTGCCCTCGGAGAAACCGACGGCAAGTGGGAGCTCGACGACGGAGTGCTGTATGTTGAGAGGTCTTCCGACAGTACGGACCATCAATTCGTGCTGATGCAATTCTGTTTTCAAATGGCCGATTATCTCGACGAGCTAGAGGAGCCACCTGCCGAGTTTTATCACTCGATCACCACTATTTTGTCTCGGAAACTGCAACGCATCGTTGAACCAGATATAGTCGTCATCCTCAAAGAAAACCGGGAAGCACTGGGCTTGCGTTTTGTCGAGGCCCCGCCCGACCTAGCGGTCGAAATACTTTCCACCGACCGCAGCCGCGACCTGGTGCGCAAGCGGCAGATATACGCCGAGGCGGGCATCCTCGAGTACTGGCCCATAGACCCCCGCAACGACACGGTGACGCAACTGGAACTGCGCGACGGAGGGTACGTCGAGCGGGCTGTGCTGAGCGCCGACGACACCCTGACCACCCCGCTGCTGCCGGGCTTGTCCATTCCGCTGGCTGCCATATTCCGCCATCGCCAACGCCCAGCCCGCGACGAGGAGGAATAGCGTCGTGGGATTCATCGACGGCGTCGAGGAACGAGCGCTGCCCGTCCGGCGGGCCATCCTTGAGCATCCCTTTGTGCAGGGCATCGGCCGTGGCGATCTCGACCTGGACCGGTTCCGGCACTACATCACCCAGGACTACGTCTACCTGATCGACTACGGACGGGTGCTGGCACTGGGCGCAGCAAGGGCCCCCGAACTGGAGACCATGTCCTGGTTCGCCAGCCTCCTCGACGAGACCCTGAGCACCGAGATGGAGCTGCACCGCGGTTACTGCGCCCAATTCGGCATTACCCGCGAGGAACTGGAGGCTACCCGCCCTGCGCCCACGACTGTCGCCTATACCAGCTACCTGATACGGGTCGCGTCGCAGGGCAGCTTCGGTGAGCTGGCGGCGTCCCTGCTGCCGTGCCAGTGGGGCTACTGGGAAATCGGCGAGCATCTTGACCGCCAGGGACCGCCCTCCCACGCTCCCCTCTACGCCGAGTGGGTCGGGATGTATTCATCCGTCGAATTCCGCGACCTGGCCCTGCACCTGCGGGCGATCACAGACGGGCTCGGCGCCGCGGCCAGTCCGGAGGAACAGACCGCCATGGAGAACGCCTACATGACCAGCCTGCGCCTCGAGCACCAGTTCTGGGACATGGCGTGGACACTGGAGGACTGGCCGGTGTAATTTCGTCTGGTATTTTGCAGTCGTTGAGCAGCGGCCAGCTATGATACAATTGCCCTGACACCGCAAACAGTTATCACATATATATTGAGCGATCTGTCTACATTATGGCCTCAATTGAAGAACGCGTCAGCCGAGTCGAGGGAATAATCCCCCATCTGGCCACCAAGGAAGATATTGCAGGCTTGCGCGGTGACATGCATGGCGAAAACGGCGGATTGCGCAGTGAGATCGCCGAACTTCGTGGAGAGCTCCGAGCGCTTCGCTGGATAATGGGTGCCGTGGGTGCTGGGTTGGCCGCACTGAATCTTGCTCTTAAATTCCTGGGATAGATTCTGGCTCGTCCATTTACGCCTTTACCGCACGGAAGACCCACACCGGGAACGAGAACAGAAAGTCCCCGTCCTCCTCTACCTCACTCACCTGGAACGCCTCCCTGATTTCCGCACTCGCCTCCTGGAATTCCCGCCGCAGGGCATGAACCTCTTCCTCCGCAACCTTGGTGCGCATTACCCAGTCCTTGAACCAGAGGTAGACGCGCTCGTCTTCGCTCCCAATGACCTTCAGGCCCCGTTCGTCCAGCATCCGGGTGATGACCGAGATCCTGCGGTCCTCCACGTGGCTGTAATCGCGGCGGAGTTCGACGGCGTTCTGCCATTTGGCCAGCGCGGTGTCCTCGGGCGCCACGGTGTCGGCCATCACCAGCGACCCCCCGAGCCGAAGCGTGCGCTGGATTTCATCGAGAGCGGCCTCAAAGTCCCGGAAGTGGTGCGCTGCCTTGCGGCAGGTGATCAGGTCCAGGCTGCCGGTGGCAAACGGCAGCGACTCGGCAGCGTTCTGCGCCAGCCGCATGTTTGGCAGACCCCGTTCGCCGCTGATGCGACTGGCCTGCCGCAGCATGGGCTGGGTGATGTCGCTGGCGACGACCCGGTCGGAGACCTCCGTCATTGCAAAAGCGGTGAATCCGGCTCCGGTTCCGATGTCTACGGTCCACCTGTAGGGCGTCGTTCCGGCTCGGAACTCCGGTCCCGTCAGTTTCTGCACCGATTCGAGGCTATCGTCGCTGATGTGCACCTTGCTGGCCGCATACACACCCGCCTGTGGGCCAAACATCTGCTGCGCCAGCGTGCCGCCGCCCTGTTCACGGTTTTCCGTCATGCGTACTCCAAGAACAGGGGCAGGCGTAATGCCTGCCCCGTGATCGGCTGATCGATGGGCAGGGGAAGCCCCCGCCCTGACCCTCCCCCGAAGGGAGAAGGAATTTTAGGTTATACCAGAACCGGCTCGGTGTTCTTCTGGTAGACCTGGAAGCGGTGGCGGGTGGTGTCGGCGATGAACACCCGGCCGTTGTCGTCCACTTTCACTGCCACGGGGGCCCAGAGGACCTTCTCGGGGGTGAAGTCGCGGACGCCGTTGCGCTGCCGGATCATGTCCGGGTTGGACTCGATCTTCTGCTCGCCCAGCTTCGACAGGGCTGCGTCGCCGGTGAACTCGGTGATGAACCGGCCCTCGGGGGTCAGCACCTGCACCCGGTTGTTCAGCCAGTCAGCCACGTAGACGTCGCCGTCCTTGTCAACGGACACACCCGTCGGGCGGTTGAAGAGGCCAACAGGCCGCTGGACCTGGCGGATGCCGCCGTGTTCCCGGGCAATGCCAGCATCGCCGCCGGTGCCCGGCTGACCCATGCTGGAGATCCACTGGCCATCACTGGAGAACGACTGGATGCGGTCATTGCGCCAGTCGGCAACGAAAATGTTGCCTTCCCGATCGAGGCCGATGCCCCAGGGGGTGTTCAGCTCGCCAGGGCCGGAGCCGAAGCTGCCGAACTGTGAGATGTACTTGCCATCGAGGGTGAACTTCTGCACCCGGTGGTTGCGGCTGTCGACCACATACAGCACGTCATCGCGGATGGCCAAGCCGGCGGGCCGGTCAAGCTCGCCGTCCCCGGAGCCATGGTTGCCCCAGTGGCTGACGTAGTTGCCGTCCTTGTCGAATACGGTGATGCGGTGCAGATATTCATCGGACACGTAAACGTTGGTGTCCTTGTCCAGCGCGATGGACATGGGCCACAGGAACTGGCCGGGGCCCTCGCCATAACCGCCGAACTCGGTCACATAGTGCTCCGTCCCGTCTTCATCAAGGACGAATATGTTGATGCGAGTGCCGTCGGAACGGGACTCGTAAGAGCGGTTCACAACGTAGATCGATCCCTCGGGACCGAAAGCGAAGTCCATCGGGTTTCGGAACCCGGTTCCCTGGAACTCGGATCGACCTGCGACCCACTGGTAAGTGAAAGTCCGGTCGTTGATGCCGAGAAATACACTTGCCACGGTTTGCCTCCTTTTTGGTTTAGTTGGGAAGGCTTCTACCCGCCGTGGACTACACGTCAGTAGCTATGCGGGTGATAACCTGCTGGGCGAGGGAACTGATGGCGTTGACCAACCACTCCATGAGAGAGGCAATCACGCCCCGGACTGCGTCAATCGCGCCGGTCACCACGGACCTGATGGCGGAAATTACAGCCCTGACAATTCCCAAAACGAACTGGATGATGCCTTGTCCGCCTTCTAGGATTTCTTCGGTCTCTTCTGGCATTTCTGGATACTCTTTTCATCAGCCGGAACGCAGACAGATCAGTGGCTGTGCTCCGGCTTTTCTCCCTTTCCTTGAATGTTGTGCGGGACAATCGCCCGCTGGCAAGGCCTAGATGAAGTCGTGCTTCTCCCAGGTGCTGCCGATGATTTCCTTGGAGTCCAGGCCCATCCAGTTTTCGAGGAGGGTGGCATAGGTGGAACGGAAGTCGTTGTTGTGCTGCAGGTTGCCGCCGTCTTCCAGTTCACCCGGCTCCAGGGACGGGTACTGACCGTACAGGCCGCCCTTCACCTGTTCGCCGATGACGAAGGCCACGCCGCCGGTGCCGTGATCGGTACCGGAGCCGTTGTCCATGGCGCGGCGACCGAACTCGGAGTAGAGCAGGGTGACAACGTTGTCGCTGATATCGTGGTGGCGCAGGTCGGCCATGAACGAGTCAACGTTCCGAGCCACGTCGTTCAGCAGGTTCGACTGACCGACGGCCTGGTTGGCGTGGGTGTCGAAGATGTTGTAAGGGGCGGTGGTGAAGAACACGCGGGTGCCCAGGTTGGCATTGTGGACCTGCACCATGTCGCGCATGTACCCGCCGATGTTGCCCAGCAGGTACTCTTCCTCGCCGCGGTACATACTGGGCGCGGTGCCGAGAATGTCGGCGCCCATCATGGCTTCGACGCCGGTGCTGCGGATGAAGTCCTCAACCGCGCCGCGGCCGATGGCCGGGCCGTACATGCGCCCGAAGAGGTCCAGCGCCTCGTTCCGCTGCTCTTCCCTCTCCAACTCGGTGAGCAAGCCGTAGCTGCTCAGGTCGCCGACGGAGGCGACGGGCACGCCCTCCATGGCCAGCGCGCGGGGCAGGCCGCGACCGAAGTTCACGCCGGTCAGCACGTTTTCCTTGTTCGGGTCAAGTTGCTTGACTACGCGGCCCAGCCAGCCTTCCACGCCCAGTTCCACCGGCTCACAGGTGGCCCAGATGTCCATGGAGCGGAAGTGCGACAGGCTGCCGTTGGGGTAGCCGATGCCCTGGATGATGGCCAGTTTGCCCTCGTCCCAGTACTTCTTCAGGGGAGCCATGGACGGGTGCAGGCCCAGGGTGTCGTTCAGGGGGACGATCATCTCTTCGGGAATGCCCAGGGTCGGGCGGTAGTCCCGGTAGCGCGGGTTGCTGTAGGGGATCACCGTGTTCATCCCGTCGTTACCGCCGGACAGGGAGACTACAGCCAGGACCGGATCCTTGCTGGTGGATACCATCGCTATTCCTCCGTTTTGATTGTCTTGCTTGTCAGGTTTGCGAGGGCCGGAGGAGTGATCCGTGTTTCCAGAGGATCACTCCCGTCCCCGTTTCGGCGGCCTAGCCGAACTGGAATTCCGAAGTAGTGGCGATCATCTGGAAGGTCTCGCCGACGCGACGGGTGAAGTCCGTCCTCTCGTCGTCGTTGCCGTGCCGCAGATCTCCGCCCTGGGCCACATGCCCCACCAGCTCCGAGCGAGTCTCGTCGGAGATGGTCAGCGGGCCAACCAGGTCCAGGCAGCCGTCCACCAGCTGCTCGGCGCTCAGGTTCTCGCCCTGGTCCATCAGCCGGCCCACCATCGACTGGATACCGGGCAGGCTGGTGTCGCCAAGGATCTTCGAGGCGAAGTTGATGCGGTCGATGAGAGAGCCGCTGTTAATCCACTCGCGGCCCATGTGCCAGCCCTCAACCGTTGGCGGGTTCAGCAGGTCCATGCCCATGTACTTGGGCTCCATGGCCACGAAGAACAGTCCGGGCTTGGGCTCGGTATGGTCCTGTGCCATGCGCATGGTACCGATGACCACGTCTGCCGGGCTCTTCACCTTGGCGTAGCGGACTGCCTCGCCCTTGAAGAAATCACCGGTGAACAGCACTTCAAGCATCGCCTTGATCTCGTAGCCGGAGTCGAAGTAGGCCTTCTCCAGCTGCTTGATGGCATCCGGGTCCCGAGGCTCGCTCAGGCGCCAGGCTGGGACAGGGGGCTCGTCGGCGACAAAGAAGTCATACAGCTTGCGCGCCACGAACCGGGCGGCGGATGGCTGCTTGCAGATGATGTCGACAACGTCATCGCCGTTCCAGTTACCGGTCTCGCCAAGGAAAGTCTTTTCGCCGTAATCGTGGTCGGCGGGGTCAAAGCGAAACTCGAAGGGAGTTCGGCCATAGGGGAACACGGGGATCGTCGGGGCCAGGTTCCAGCCGGTGAAGGCGCGGGCGCAGGCCTTGACGTCGTCCTCGGTGTAGTTGAACTCGTTGTCCATACCGACGCCCAGGGAGAACAGCTCCAGCAACTCACGGCCGTAGTTCTCGTTGACGGCGGTCTTGTGGCTTTCGATGTTGTCCAGGTAGTACAGCATCGCCGGGTCGGTGGACAGCCACAGCAACAGCTCCTTGAAGTTGCCCATGCCCTTCTCGCGGAAGGTATCGTACTGCATGGACGTCGTGCGGGCGTTGTCAACCTTGTTGTCCCCGGCACAGAGGATGGTGTGCCAGAACAGCGCCATCTTTTCTTTCAGTTGGTTCCTGTTGTTGATCATCCGGTAGACGATTTCCGTCTGCCCGGTCTCGATGGCGGCCTTGTCGAAATACGACGGATAGGCGCGATACATCAGGTCTTCGTCGATTCCCGGGTCGTCCGCGGGGTTGAGCAATTCGTGAACTACGCTGTCATACCCCTGGCGCGCCTTGGCTTCAATCTCGTCCCGGCTGGCTCCGAAACCGGCCCGCCGTAGCAAGTGGGCCATCAGAGCAATATCTTGCTTGGACACAGCTTGGTCGGACATCTATCCCTCCTTACATCGTTTACTGCGTCTTGTCAGTCTTGTATCCGGTCCTCCGGGTACTCCCTCCTGGAGCCCGGCCCGGACGGTTACCGGAATCAATACATGGGCAAGCTTCCGTGAAGGGTCCGCTCGCCCACTTATCCACACATCATTTAAGCCTGTGGGCTACCCCTTGTCAATACTGATTCAAGAATAATAATGAAGGGCCGATAACATCACGATGCCCAATTATTACACCGAAATTACCAAGCCGGGCACAACTTTTGACCAACTCCGGCGCATCCTGACAAGTACGATTAAACCCACTGGCTACACTATCCACGAAATTCCGAAAGGAACTACCGAAAACGAAGTGCGGTGAAGACCACTCCCACGCCGCTCACTGCCCCGGCCGCACTGCCTGCGCGCCCAACTGCGGCCAGGCCGCCGGCGCCCCCGCGCGCTCGATGCGCTCCTCCAGTGGCAGCGACTCGTCCCAGTAGTAGCCGATGAACCGCTGGCCGTTGATCCCATCGGAGGCATCCGACGCCAGCCAGACCACCGGTGCCCGCATCACGTCCGGCTGGATCATGCCCTCGCGGGTGTGGACCGCGTCGTCGGGGATAAGGTTGGTGTTGGACATCCCGCCCGGCACCAGCACGTTGACCGTGACGCCCGTGCCTTCCAGTTCGCGCGACGCCATGGCGATCATGGCCTCGTGCGCCGCTTTTGAGGGCCCGTATGGCATGCCACCGGGGTTGTACATGGTGTTCATGCTGGTGGTCACGCCGATGATGCGCCCCCAGCCCTGAGCCAGGAAGTGCGGCACCACCGCTCGGCACATATAGAATGGCCCGCCGGCGTTGACCGTAATCACCCGGTCCCACTCCTCGGCGGACACCTCCCAGAAATTGTTTTTCGCGTCGCCGCCCAGCAGCATGTTCCGGGGCGCGATGCCCGCATTATTTATCAGGATGTGCAGCCCGCCCATCTCGGCGATGGTACGGGCCACGGCCTCCTCCGCCTCCTGGGGAGTCGAGACGTCCACCACCTGCGTCATCACGCAGTCGTCCCCGCCGGTCTCCCGCAGATCATTGGCCGACTGCCCCAGCCAGTCGGGGTTTATGTCCATCATGGACACCCGAGCTCCGGCACGCACCAGGGCGTCGGTCATGGCCCGGCCCAGCCCCATGGGGCTGGCCGCACCGGTCACTATCGCGATTTTGCCTTCAAGAACTCTCTCTTGCATGGGCTGCTCCACAGCTCCGCTATAGTCCAGGTCTATTGTTTAAGCCGCGCCTCGCCCAAGCCCTACTGCGCCGTGGCGCCGCCGTCGATCACCAGCTCCGAGCCCGTGACGAACGATGACTCATCCGATGCCAGGTACAGCACGCCGTAGGCCACCTCGATGGGATGCGCCGTGCGTCCCTGAGGGTTCCGGTCCTCTGCCTCGCGCTGCAGATCGGGATTGGTCAGCCGGTCCCCCGCCATGGGCGTATCGATGGACCCGGGATGCACCGAGTTCACGCGGATATTCTCGCCGGCGTACTGGATGGCCGCCGACTTGGTGAAGATGCGCACGGCGCCCTTGGACGCGTTGTATACCGGCTGGATGCAGCTCTGGCCAACTATTCCCGACATCGACGAGATGTTGATGATGGAGCCGCCCCCGGCCTTGCGCATTTCGGGAATGGCCGCCTTGGTGCCGAGGAATACGCCCTTGGCGTTCACGTCCATCACCCGGTCCCACTCGGCTACAGTGGTGTCCTCCAGCACGCCCCGGGCCACAACGCCGGCGTTGTTGACCACCACGTCGACCTTGCCGAAGCGCTCCACGGCGGTGGACACCGCGTCGGCCCAAGAGTCTTCGCTGGTGACATCCAGACGAACGAACACGCAGTCGCCGCCTGACTCGTTGATCTCGGCCTCGACCTGCCGGCCATCCGCTTCCAGGACGTCCCCGATGACTACCTTGGCGCCCTCGCGGGCGAACAGTCGGGCCTCCTCGGCCCCCATGCCGCGAGCTCCGCCACTGATAATTGCAACCTTTCCTTCCAGTCTCATCTCTACCCTCCTGTTCTGTCGGACGCACGCCATTTTACCGCAACCGATGCGGGTGTGGAGCGGGGTCCGGGATTAATGGAACGCAATAGAAAACCGAGGAGGTGAAATGGTCGGGGCGGGCAGATTTGAACTGCCGACCTCCTGGTCCCAAACCAGGCGCCCTGCCGCTGGGCCACGCCCCGAACGAGTGGAATGGAGAGAGGGGAGTATGCGGGCTGTGGTACCCCCGGAGAGGGTCGAACTCTCGTCTCCGGCTCCGGAGGCCGGCACTCTATCCACTGAGCTACAGGGGCACGGTACAAAAAGAATATCACGCCCACGCGCCGCCCAACAACTGCCGCGGAGACCCTCCGAGGTCCCGCAATTTTTCCAGTCAAGCCATAGAGTCCGTTCAGGGCGAACCTGTCGAACCACGAACGGACGGCTCCTCGACAGGTTCAGGGCAAACGGCTCGGCTAAAACCAAGAGCCCCTGCATCCCCACTGCCCATCTAGCAGGAAGCGCGTGGACGGTCTGGCTGACACTCAGAATTACTGCTCAACGGCACTGACTCTTGCTCATTGATTTAGAACATATATTCTTGTACATTACCACCTGTAAATGCGAAATTCCCATATCGACCGACTACAGGGTTCAGCGTGAAGATTTTCCGATTGGGGGCCTGCCTCAAGTGCCGCGGCGATCTGGTCTACGATGATGGCGACTGGCTCTGCCTCCAGTGTGGTGTCTACTACTACACAGGCCTGGCCAATGACCAGGAGAACAGCGGGTACACAGCCCTGCGCATCGCAAGGATACACCCCAGGATGCAGGGCACAGGTGGGCAGGCCGACATTGGACTGGCCAGCTGATGGCGCCAGGAAAGGACCCAAGAAATAGTGATACTACGGTTCAGCACGACGCGAATCTCCATGCCACACTCCCCCTCCTGGCGCTCTATCCCAACTTGCGCCAAACGGGATGGGCGTTGTTCGACGCCAGACCCAACGCCAGAACACCGTTCCCGTTCCTAGCAGCCAGCGGAACCGTCGGCCCTGGGCTGCGAACGAGGATGGAGCCCCACGAGCGCATTGCACATCAGCTGGAGGACCTGGCGTCCGTTGTGGCGCAGAGAAGGCCTTGCAGCGTCGTGTGCAGCTGGGCGGGCGGAATGAACTGGGGAGCCGCATGGCTGTGCCAGCTGGAGCGCGACCTGCACCGCTGGGCCGAAGAACTGGGAGCGGAGATCACCAGATATCCGGCACCCGTGATCCGAACGACCATTGCGGGAAAGCCCAATGCCTCAAAGGACGCGCTGGCTTACGCGGTCATGTCGCTCCTCAACCTGATAGGTCAGTATCGGTCTGCTCCCGAATGGGAGGCCATCGCAGCCGGTTACCACCACCTGCAGAGGCCGAGAGGCGAGGCATAGCTGCCCTTGCCAGTCATTGACAAGTGGTAAGCCGGATTCCTAGGATAAGTTAAGCGGAGAACAGTGGTAACAGGGCTCTCAGGGATCTTGGCATCTTCTACTGCGTCGTATACGCAGTAACCATGGCTGCCGGCTCCCTGGCGGTGTGGCTGTACTGGAACGAGTGGCAATTGGCCAATCTGCTGCCGCAGTTGGCAAACGTAATCACCGTCTCGGCAGGCACGGCGCTACTCGCGTCAATTCTCAGGGAGGCAATGACGTACATGGTTCTCGCCGCTATGAAAATAAGAGAATGGAAAGAACAGGGACGTGAGGAGGGACGTGAGGAAGAACGGAAGAGGCAGCGTCGGAGGGAGGAAGAGTCCTACGCCAGGTTCGGCGTCGAGGTGAATGGTGTCTTGATGCTCCCGCGCACCCCCGAGGTAGAGCAATTCTTGGCTGGCGAATCCGAGCCTGACCGTCGGCGGGGCCGATAGCGACCGTCGGATTCACATCGAGGCAATGACGTATATGGTTCTCGCCGCTATGAAAATAAAAGAATGGAAAGAACAGGGACGCAAGGGTCAACTTAAGCATGAGGAAGAGGCGTACGCCAGGTTCGGCGTCGAGGTCAACGGCGTTGTGATGCTCCCGCGCACTCCCGAGGTAGAGCGATTCCTGGCTGGGGAGACCGACGAGTAGGCGCACTGTCACCCAAGCCACACCCGAGCCACGCCCACAAGCCATCTTGCGGTTTTCGGCCCACCCCCGAAACGCATCCTCCCGCAGACCGGCGGTGATTTCCGTCTTCCTCTCTCCTGTATAATGGCGCCAGCCATAGCCGATTTCCAGCGGCACGCTCAGGAGAGGCGCCATGCCAGTCGTCCAGCGACCCTACGTTCCTCCCGAAGACCAGACTCCCAACGAGGAAACGTACGCCCGTCCCGGTGATACCCAGGCCAGCACCAACGAGGCCAGTTCCCTCGACCCTATCACGTTCTACGCTGACTCCATGCACATTTTCAGCAGCCTCTACTCCGCGGTGCTGTTCTTTGGCGAACAGATGGAGGAGCGCGAGCCCATCCTCCGGGCCCGCATCAAGGTCAGCCCGCAGATGCTCAAGGCCATCGCCCTGCTCACCGCCAAGCACGTCCGCGAGTACGAGAACGCCGTTGGCCCCATCACCCTGCCGGAGCAGGTCTACTCCGCGTGGGAACTGGACGGCGAGGAGAATCACAGCCATGCCTGATGGCGAAGCTTCCCGGAGCACCGAGCCAGCGGGCGGTCAGGAGGACCGGCCGCTGGCCGAGGACATCTCCCTCCCAGTGGTCGTGGAACCGGGAGTCGACTACGCCACGCCGCCCGACTGGAATTGGCGCGACGTTGACTCCAGCCAGCCCAACGCAGCTGTCTTTCACATCAGCCATTCCGAGATAACACGGGTGCTGGTCGACACGTTGCGGCCCGAGGACTCCTCGCCCGATGCCAATGTCGTTATCAAGGACGAGATCCCCATAATAGTGTTGGACAGCCTGGACAAGTACTGGGCCGGCGAGGCCAAGCAGCACCTGCCGCTGAACGGCGTGCGTGTCCCCATCGAGGGTGACTCTGTGGCCGAGGCCAAGCGTGCCCTGGCCGATGACCTGGCCGCCCAGTTTCGCCTGCTGCTGATGTTGCGAAGCTCTGCCCACCAACTGGCCCTGCCGCTCCAGGAAAACCTCCACATGCTTAGCCAGAACCTGGAGCCCAAGCGCGACACCAAGTAGGGGAGGCTAGTTTCCCTGCACTAGCGAGGGCACGTCGGCGTCCGGCACCGTCACCTCGCCGTAAGCTGTCGCCCCTCTTTGCTGCCACTGCTCCACAGAGACGCTTGAACCCCAGCCGATGTCTCTCCATCGCGGTTCTTGCTGCTTCTCCAGCCAGGCTGCTGCGGCCAATGCCTGCGCCTCGTCGTCGTACTGCTGCAGGGCCCTGAACACGGTTGAAGATCCCTCCGAAAGTGTGGCGTGATAGGCGAAAAGCCTCTGCCTGTCCAGCGGCGTTCCCTGCATGGTCGCCCCGATGCCGAAGAACGGGATGTTCAGCACCTGCAACAGGTCCCCCAGTCCCCATTCCTCGATCATCGCTGACAGGGCGTGCGGCAGTTGGAGGGGATTATGTCTGCGTGCAATGACGTCCAGCACTGCCGCAAAGTGCGGGCTGACCGCCAGTGTTTCATCGTCGATGATGGCCATGTAGAGTTCGGATTGTCGTCCCGTGCTGCGAGTCCTGACCAGCGCGTAGATATCCTCGCCCGCGAATGACTCGATAACGTTGATGGAGAGCCCTTCTCCGGATTCGGGGGACGAGCCAAGCGTGCTGGCGACCGCCAGCAGGTCACCCCGGATAATGCCGACCCACTCATATCCCTCGTGTGGGATGGACAGCGTGACGGTGCGCACACCAGTGGAGGCCAGCAACTCTTCCGCGAGTGGCAGTTCCTCTTCGCTGACAAAATGCGCCAGCTGGAACTCCACGTGTTCCTGAAGGTCAGGCCTCTGCGAAGTACTCCTCATGTTGATGTGGGTGTAAATCAGCGAGTTGTCCGGGAGCATGGCCAGAGGCGCAGCTGGGTGGTCTCTCGGAACCAGGACGGAACCGAGTAGGGGCACTTCCGTTGGCAGCGGCGCTGAGGGTCCTCCCTCGGGGCGCGGAGTGCTGGTCTGGGCAGGGACCGTTGCCATGGGCACCGGCGTGGGAGTTGGCTCCATCGTCGGGATGGATGTAGACGTAGCCGTGGGCGGCACTTCCTCCGTTGGGGCTGCTACGTGAACCGTTGTGGGATCCCCAGAGGCCGCGGAAGCCGGTGTCGGTAATGCCGTAGGGGATTCAGAGCCGCAGGCAAGGCTGGCGAAGAGCAAGAACGATGCAAACAGTAGTACCTGAGGAATGCGTGAAAGTTTCAACCATAGCCTCTCGATCCCATACTGTTTGGATCGTCTCTTCCGGCCTATTCCCCAACATCCAGCCGCGCCCGAACCGCCTCCACCACGTCCGTCAGGGGAACTGTCTGCGCCTCTTCCTCCAGGCGGCCTCGCACCTCGACCACGCCGTTGTTCAGGTTGCGAGGGCTGATGACCAGCCGCACCGGCAGCCCAATCAGGTCTGCGTCGTTGAACTTCACTCCCGCAGCTGCGTCGGGACGGTCGTCGTACAGGGTCTCGATTCCTGCGGCGTTCAGTTCCTCGTACAGCCGCTCGCCCGCCTCGGCCACCTCCTCGTTGGCGAGGTTAAGCCCCACCAGGTGCGCCTGGTACGGGGCGATGGGATGCGGGAAAGCGATGCCACGGTCGTCGTTGTTCTGCTCGATGGCCGCGGCCAGCAGCCGGCCCACGCCGATGCCGTAGCAGCCCATGGTGATGGGCAGGTTGCGTCCCTCGGCGTCCAAGTAGTTGGCGCCCAGCGTCTCGCTGAAAAAAGTGCCCAGCTTGAAGATGTGTCCCACCTCCACGCCCCGGGTGGCCCCCAGCGTGCCGCCGCATTGGGTGCACAACTGGCCCGGCTGCGCCAGGGCGATGTCGGTCATGAGGTCCACCTCGAAATCGCGTGGGTAGTTGGCGCTGGTCATGTGGGTGTCGGGCTTGTTGGCGCCCACCACGAAGTTGCTGCCGCTCTCGATGGACGGGTCGGCCACCTTGCGGATGCCGGTTATGCCCACCGCCGAGGCGCTGCCCGCCACCAGCCCGGCGGCCCGCACCTCCTCGTCCTCGGCGAAGCGTAGGTCGTCGCAGTGCAGGGCGTTCTTGAGCTTGACCTCGTTGACGTCCAGGTCGCCCCGAATGGTGACAAATACCGGCTCCCTGTCGGCCATGTAGAACACTGCCTTGAGCGTCTTCGACTCCTGGACGCCCAGGAATTCGGCCAGACCGGCGATGGTCTTGATGCCAGGGGTGGCGACCTCTGCCAACGGTTCCTCTACCTCAGGTTCAACGGGCGGGATGACGGACACGGCTTTTTCGGCGTTTGCAACGTAGTCGCAGCCCGAGCAAGTGATGACCGTATCCTCGCCCGTCTCCGTGGGCAGCAGGAACTCGTGGGAGTCCTTGCCGCCGATGGCCCCGCTGTCGGCCTCGGCCATCAGCACCGGCAGGCCGCAGCGCCGGAATACGTTGCGGTAGGCCTGAGCCATGTCCTGGTAGGTGTCGTCCAGGCTGGCGTCGTCGGCGTTGAAGCTGTAGGCGTCCTTCATGTCGAACTCGCGCACCCGGATCAGCCCAGCGCGGGGTCGTGGCTCGTCGCGGAACTTGGTCTGGATCTGGTACAGGAGCAGCGGCAAGTCGCGGTAGCTCTGCACGTTGCTCTTGACGACGTTGGTGATGACCTCCTCGTGAGTTGGCGCCATGACCATGGGTCGGCCCCGGCGGTCCTCCAACGAGAACAGGTTGTCACCAAAGGCGGCGCGGCGCCCGGTCTGCTCCCACAGCTCCAGCGGCTGGAGCGCCGGCAGCATCAGCTCCTGGCCTCCCGCCGCGTCCATCTCTTCGCGGATGATGTTCTCGATCTTGCGGAGGGACCGCCAAGCCAGCGGCAGGTACGAATACACTCCCGCCGCGACCTGAAGTATCAACCCGGCCCGCAGCATCAATCGGTGGCTGGCCGTTTCCGCCTCTGGAGGGTCGAACCGCAGTGTCTTGCTGACCATTCGCGTGAATTTCATAGTTACATCTGCCAATCCAGGATTCAGTTCCGAAAAAGAGGAAATCGTTACGCTATTTCCACGTCCGGGCCGGGTGCAGGGGGCAAGAAATCGTCTATCGCCAAGGACACGTCCGGGAATGCCCCCGGGCTGATGCTTTCGCCGGACCGGTAGGTGCGGACGGTGGTGTACCGGGACCCGACCGGATCGGCGTGGGCGGTTACTTCCCTGGCCCGCAGACCCGCGATCCATACCTCCGGGATGCCGGCGGCCGCGTACCTGGCCAGCTTGGGCCCGCTATCGTACCGCAGCGAGGAGTCGGCAATCTCGATGACCAGGAACACGTCCTGTGGGAAGTAGGGCCGCATATCGTCCAATGCGCGGCGCCTCAAGATAGCGATGTCCGGCTGGGGTGCGCTTATGTCATTTAGCCGGATTGACCCCTGCACCCGCACTCTGGCGCTGTCGCCGAAGTATCTAAAACTCAATTCGGCAAGCCAGTCCGCGGTGTTATCGTGGTAGTCCCCAATGGGAGGCATGCAGATTAACACTCCGTCTATCAGCTCGACCCGGTCGTCCTCGTGCAGAACGCCAGCCTCCAGCATGGCCAGGGACTCGCCGACCGTGAAGCGGCGCTTGCCGGCCAGCACAGCAGCCTGTTCGCCGACGGCGATGATGCCGGCGGCAACCAGGGTCTTGCACTCGTCTGCCGTGAAGGGCCGCGGCGCCGGTAGTTGTGTAGCGGTAGTCATCGCAGCCTCCGGAACAGAATTAAGGCGTAGAAAAAGACAGAGACCACAGCGATTTTAAGGATACCCCAAAATCGACTCCGTGGCCTCTGCGTGCTCCGTGGTGAAAATTAACTGTCCGGTCAGTCGGCGGGCGCCGGTTCGGCCTCCACCTCTTCCATGAGCGCCGTCAGCATATCGGCCTCGGGCACCACCCGCACCTTCTCTCCCTTGCGGAAGATGACGGCCCGGCCCGCGCCGGCCGCGATGCCCACGTCGGCGTCCTTGGCCTCGCCGGGGCCGTTGACCTCGCAGCCCATCACGGCCACCTTGATGCTGCGGTTGCTCTTGCGCAGCAGCGCGTCAACGTCGTTGGCCAGCTTGCGAACGTCCACATCGGCCCGACCGCAGCTGGGGCAGGCCACCAGCACAGCGCCCTTGGAGCGCAGGTTCAGGGCCTTGAGGATCTCGAAACCGGCGATCACCTCGTCCACCGAGTCGTCGCTGAGCGACACCCGGATGGTGTCGCCGATACCCTGGTAGAGCAGCACGCCCAAGCCCACGGAGGTGCGAATGGAGCCCGACGTCTTGGTTCCTGCCTCGGTGATGCCCAGGTGCAGCGGGTAGGGCACCAGCTCGGCCAGCCGCTGGTAGGCCTCGACGGTGGTGGGAACGTCGAAGGCTTTCATTGATATCTTGATCTGGTCAAAGTCCTGCTCCTCCAGCAGGCTGATTTCCCACAGGGCGGTGGCAACCATGTGGTCGACCACGCTGTAGTCGCCCTCACTGGCCTCACCGGCCTTGGGCAGCTTGTTGACCAGGTCCATGTGGCGCGAGAAACCCCGAGTCCGACCGATGCCGCCCACTGGGGGCAGGCTGCCGAAGTTGACGCCGATGCGGATGGGCACGTTCAGGGCCTTGGACGCCCGCACCACCTCGCGCACCTGGTCTTCGTTTCGCAGGTTGCCGGGGTTCAGGCGCAGGCAGTCCACCCCGCCCTCCAGGCACTTGAGCGCCAGTTGGTAGTGGAAGTGGATGTCGGCGATGAGCGGGATGTTGATCTGCTTCTTGATCTCGCCCATGGCGATGGCGGCGTCCATGTCCGGAACGGCGGAGCGGATGATGTCGCAGCCCGCCTCCTCCAGCTCGTGGATCTGCCGCACGGTGGCCGCCACGTCGCGGGTGTCGGTCTTGGTCATGGACTGGACCGTGATATCTGCGTCGCCACCGACCTTGACGCCGCCCACGTAGACCGGTTTGGTTGGCCGTCGCTTGATCATCTCAACTCGCTCCAGCAGTGTCGAAACGGCCGGCCCGGATTACCTAGCCAGCCAATGTAACAGGCGGCCATGTTACACGATGCCGTTGCATTTCGCTATTCACATCCCAACGCCGATGACCCAAACCGGAATGGAGACTGCCAATTTGTCATCCATTTTGGCATGAGGACGTTCGCGCTCAACGCGTGCGAGTTGCTTTCAGTTATGGGGTTATGGGGTTACTGTCCCTTCATGGCATACAGTCATACCCCACAGGCAAACAGAACCGCCTACCCGCCTAGGAAAGTACCGCCCTCGATCAGCCGCAGGATGTCGTTGGCGCTGATGGCCACCACTCCGGCGACGATCACCGCCAGGCCGATCGTGTGGACCAGGCCCTCTTTCTCCGGCGAGATGCGCTTGCCGCGCCGCGCCCACTCGATGACCACGAACACAATGCGGCCGCCGTCCAGCATGGGGAAGGGCAGGATGTTGATGATTGCCAGGTTAATGCTCAACAGGATGCCGACGCTGAGCCATCCCGACACCCCCCCTTCGCGGCTCACCTCGCCGGTCATCTGGGCGATGCCAATGGGACCAGATAGCTCGGGGGCCGCTCCGGTGGAAACCATGCCGCCAATGCTCTGCCTGAGCAACACCAGCAGGTCCCAGCTGCCCACGAATGCGTCCGGAACGGCCTCCCAGATGGGGCGGGACCTGCTTTCAACCCTGGTGTCGTCAAGCTGCACCGCAACTCCCGCCAACCATCGGGTGCCCTCCGCGTTGAACCGTGGCCGCAGCAGCACAGTCTCCTCCTGGCCGCCGCGTTCCAGGAGGATGGTCATCTCCGAGCCGCCGTTCAGGTTGACCTCACGGGTGAAGTCCACACGGTTCTCGACAGGCTCTCCGTTGGCGGCCAGCACCACGTCGCCCGGACGCAACCCCGCCTCAGCGGCGGCGCTGTCCTCGGATATGCCGGTGATCGTCAGCCGCCCCACCTCCACCTCCTGGGGCAGCATGAACATGATAGTGAAGATGGCCAGCGGCAGCAGGGCGTTCATCAGCGCCCCGGCCGACAGCACCACCACGCGCTGCCACGGAGGGCGGGATGCCAGGCTCAGCGGCACGGTCGGGTTGGACTCACCGGCGAGCCGCACAAACCCGCCGAGGGGAATGACGTTGACCGAGTAGAGCATGTCGGCCAGCTCGAACGAGCCGTCGTCCACCGCCCGCACCTTACCCTCGTGCCACAGCAGGTTGTCGACCGGGTGGTTGAAGTTGCTCTCCGGCTCGTCCTCCTCCCGCTTCCGGTGCAATTCGACCTGGAATGCAACCAGGCCGCACTCCTCATCCTCCAGAGACCCCACCTTCACCCGCTGCCCTGGTTTCAGGTCCTCAGGGCCGGACAGCCCCACGAAACGGGTCTGGGGATGCAGCATCACCGGTGTCCGCCCGGTGTACACGCCGAAGGCGCGCGGCGGGAAACCGACGCCGAACTCCAGTACCTTCACGCCAAAGGCGCGCGCCGTGGCAAAGTGGCCCAGCTCGTGGACCACCACGAGTATGAGCAACAATGGCACCAGCGTCACTATTGCGAAAAGTACGGCGTCCATTTTCGGAAGCCCCTCAGCTATCTATTGTGGATGACAGTCGAACCCTCCCGACTGCCTGACCTCACGAGGACACTGACGATTGGCGGTCGTGATCGCTGTCCGCATTCTGTCCTTCTAGCAGCGAGAGCAGTTCCGCATTGATGATACGGTTGGCCGGGCGGACAAGCTCAGCAGACGCGTTGTCGACGGTGCCAGGCGGCAGTTGCTCAAGTGGCTGTATGGGTCGGCGCGGACACTCTCCCACGGGTAATTCAATCCGCTGCAGCCACTGGTGCAGCGGGACCCCGGTCTGCTCAATCGCCGCCAGCACCACCACGCCTGCGGCCTTGGCGTCTCCCAGCGCGTCGTGACGCTGGTACCGGTACCCCAGCAATCGACAGAGATTCTCGAGGCCGAAACCACGCTTGTAGAATCCATCCCACGCGCGGCGGGCCACCTGCACCGAGTCCAGCCAGGAGCATTCCAGGCGATCGATAGTGTGGCGGTCGAACGCCCGCTCCAGCGCCACGCGGTCGAACGGGCTGTGGCTGACCACGATCCTGCCGTTCAGCAATTCGGCCAGCCGGTCGGCCACCTCCGGGAGCTTGGGCCAGCCCCGGACTGCGGGCTCGGTTATGCCATGCACCGCCACGTTGTCCCTGTTGAACCGTTCCTCAGGATCAACGTAAGTCATCCATTCCTGCGACAGTTCACCCTTTTGGAACGCGGCCACACCTATCTGGCAGATGGACCAGGGATTCGGGTTGGCCGTCTCCAGGTCGATGGCGATGAAGTCAGTCATGATTGCAGCCAGCCGGGCACCGTCTCAACCCCGATACCATTCAGCGAGGAATCGAATGGCATCCAACCCTATGCACCAGCGAGTTCCAGGGCGCGAGACGAGGCCCACGCATCCGCATGCAGGACTTCCTCGGCCGTTTCACCCGTCAGGGAATCGTGCTCGGAAAGTGTCTGCTCCACCAGCCGGTGGATACCGCCGTAACTGATCCTGCCGTCGAGAAACGCCTGCACCGCCACCTCATCGGCGGCGCTCAGCACTGCAGGATAGGTGCCGCCCTTCCGGGCCGCCTCTATGGCCAAGGAGAAGCAGGGGTAGCGTTTCGGCTCCAGCGGGTCGAAGTTGAGGCTGTGAGAAATCGACGTGTCCAGCCTGGGGATCATGGAGTTGGGCAGCCGCTGCGGGTAGAACAGCGCGTACTGGATGGGAAGCCGCATGTCCGGAGGTCCCATCTGTGCCTTTACCGACCCGTCGGCGAACTCGACCATCGAATGAATGGTGCTCTGGGGATGCACCACGACCTCGATGCGTTCCCACGGGACCCGGAACAGCCAGTGGGTCTCGATCACCTCGAACGCCTTGTTCATCAGCGTCGCTGAGTCGATGGTGATCTTCTGCCCCATCTTCCAGGTTGGGTGCTGCAGGGCCTGCTCTGGAGTGACGTGTTCCATGTCCTCCAGCGGGGTGGTCCGGAACGGCCCCCCTGACGCGGTGATCAGCAGACGAAGTATCTCGTTGTCCTCACCCTGCAGGCACTGCCAGATGGCGCTGGGCTCGCTGTCCACCGGCAGCACCCGCCCGCCGTAGCGGGCCTCGTAGTCCTTGATCAGCTTGCCGGCCATCACGATGGGTTCCTTGTTGGACAGTGCGACCTGCTTTCCGGCGGCCAGTGCGTTCAGGGTGGGAACGAGGCCGACGCTCCCCATCAATGCCACCATCACCTGGTCCACGGATGGAAGCTCGACCATGTCCTCCATGGGCGTGTAGGCGACGCCAGGAAATTCCTGGGCGCCTGCGGCGGCGCTCCAGACATGGGCCGGCTGGAACTCGTTCACCTGTTCCTTCAGCAGCTCCGTATTGGTTCCAGCGGCGAGGCCGATCACCTGGAATTCATCAGGAAAGGCCCGGACTATGTCCAGTGTCTGGCGGCCGATGGACCCGGTCGAGCCGAGCACGACAATTTTTCTCATAGCCCGAACACCATTGTCAGCAAATAATATACGGCGGGCAGGGCAAAAAGGATGCTGTCAATCCGGTCCAGGAGGCCGCCGTGTCCGGGCATTATACTACCAGAATCCTTGGCGTCGGCCCTGCGTTTGAGGAACGACTCGAACAGGTCTCCCAATTGCGCCACCACGGCCACGACCACCGCGACCACGAGGTACTGCCAAAACTCCACTCCCAGTTCGAGCCAGGCACCAACGGCAAGCATCGCAGCCACGGATACCATCAGCCCGCCGGCCGCTCCCTCCCACGTCTTGTTGGGGCTCAGCGTAGGGGTCATCCTGTGCCTGCCGAAAAGCCGACCGACTGCGTAGGCCCCCGTGTCGCTGGCGGACGTTCCTGCGAGAGTGAACAGCAGCCAGTTTCGCCCCGCGCTGCTCGAACCCTCCATCGCAGGAGAGAGATCGTAGATGGCAAGGCCATGGCCCAAGAGAAACCCGGCATAGACTGGACCCAGCAGGAGCAGGAAAAAGGCGTATACTGGCTGGTCTCCGGAATAGAAGGCCGTGAACCAGAGGATAACGACCAATAACCATACGGCCAGAATGATGCCGGAAGCGGTGAGGTAGTCGGACTTTCCAGACGCGGCTCTCGCCAGTTTTTCGCCATCCAGTGGCGCGTATACCTCTGCAGTGAGGAAATTTGCCCAACCCAGAGTTTCTTCCGCCGCCAGAAGCAGTGCCAGCACCACCACGACGCCCAGTACCAAGGGCAAAGGCCCCACACCGTCGGGGGCGAGTCGGTAGGTCTCATAGATGGCGATGGAGCCACCCAGCAGACCCAGCAGGGTGAGCCAGGGCGGGCCAAACCAAATGCAGCCTATGGAGACGGAGGCCACACCCAAACCAGACGACACCCGGACTGCCAGCTGCCCTCTCAAAGGAAACCGGGGCATTGCTCAGGTCTCTGACTCGGCTACCTTGCCGTAACGCCGCTGCCGGCTGCGATAGGTCTCCAGCGCTTGCTGCAGTTCGGCAGGTTCCAGATCGGGCCAGAGGGTGCAGGTATGGTAGAACTCGCTGTAGGCTGACTGCCACAGCAGGAAGTTGCTGATGCGCTGCTCGCCACCGGTGCGGATTATCAGGTCTGGATCGGGGCTGTGTGCAGTGAACAGGTACCGGCAGAACGTGGCCTCATCGACCTGGTCGGGAGAGAGACCGTCGCTGATGATGTGCCGCACCGCACGCAGGATTTCATCCCGCCCGCCATAGTCGAAGGCCACGTTGAGGGTGATTCCAGTGTTGTCCCGGGTCAGGGTCTGGGCATTCTCCACCGCGCGGAGCAGGCTGGGGACCATGTTCCGGGTCTTGCCCAGGTGAACGATGCGCACGTTGCTTTCGTGCAACTGCCGGGCCTGGACCTCGATGGCGTCGGAAAAGATGTCCATGAGGCCGTTCACTTCGTCCTGGGGACGCCCCCAGTTTTCAGTGGAAAAGGCGTACAGCGTCACATACTTGACGCCATCGGAGCGCAGCGTTTCGAGGAGGACCTCTATCCGGTCCACCCCGGCACGGTGGCCTTCCAGCCGCGGCAGTCCGCGCTTTCGGGCCCAGCGGCCGTTTCCATCCATGATGAAAGCAACATGGATCGGCCCGGGGTAGCCCAGGGCCCGAAGCTGCGACGCTCCGTCACCAGCCGGGCTCACCCTGCTCCCTTCTACCTTGGTCCTCCCGGCTGAAGCCGTCACCGCCTGGAGCTAGACCTGGAGGATCTCCGCCTCTTTGGCGGATGCGGTGTCGTCTATCTGCTTGGTATGCCCGTCGGTTACCTTCTGCAGCTGGTCCTGGGCGCGGCGGTTTTCGTCCTGGGAGATTGACTTGTCGCGCTCCATCTTCCGCAGGGTCTCCAGACCGTCACGGCGCACGTTTCGCAGCGATACTTTGCCGTCCTCAGCCTTGCGGCGAAGCAGCTTGACCATTTCCTGACGGCGTTCGTTGGTCAGGGGCGGGATGGGAACGGTGATCACGTTGCCATCGTTTGACGGATTGAAGCCCATCTCGGAGCGCTGCAGGCTCTTTTCGATTTCCCGCAGCGATCCACGATCCCACGGCTGCACCATGATGGCGCGGGCGTCCGGGGCGGAAATCGAGGCTATCTGTTTCAGTGGAGTGGCTGATCCGTAATAGTCGACTGCGAGGTCTTCTATCAGAGAGGGCGTAGCCCTGCCGGTAC
>CAXXOI010000050.1:0-16560 GCA_963664175.2 Dehalococcoidia bacterium | reverse complement strand
CAGCAGGCGTCCCCAGCCGGTCAGACCCGATGCAAGGCGGCCCCGTGCCGGCCCGGCGATCACCGCGCCACGGCTCCTGAGGCGCCCCAGGTTCTCTTGGGTCGCCGGGTGCCCGTACATGTCGGCATCCATGGCTGGGGCCACCATCAGCGGCGCTTTCGAGGCCACGACGGTGGTGGTCAGCGGGTCGTCGGCCATACCCATTGCCAGCTTGGCGATGGTGTGGACCGTGGCGGGGGCGACCACGATGATGTCGGCCTGCCGTGCCAGCTCCACATGCTCGACCGCGTACTCCGAGTCGGCGTCGAAGGCGTCGGTCACCACCGGCCGGTGGGTGAGACTGCGGAAGGCCAGCGGCGTGACGAACTGCGTCGCCCCGTGGGTCATGATGGTGTCGACGAGGGCTCCGGCCTGCGTCAGCTTGCTGGCCAGGTCAAGCGCCTTGTAGCACGCGATGCTGCCGGTTACGCCCAGTACCACCCGCTTGCCGCTCAACACGCTGGCACCCCCAAGTCCGCTAGTCAGGGTTCTTGTTCAGCTCGAATATCTGGCTGAGGCCGATGAGGGTCAGGTCGGGGTTGATGTGGTCGAAGATGCCCGTCTCAGGGGACAGGACGTTGGCGAGGCCTCCGGTGGCGACCACGGTGGCGTATCCGCCCAGCTCGTTCTTTATTCGTCCGACCAAGCCCTTGACCAGTTCCGCGTAGCCCAGCACCAGTCCAGCCTGCAGCGCCGCGGTGGTGTTCTGGCCGATGGCCGAAGGCGGCGGGGTCAGCTCGATGCGGCGAAGCTGCGAGGTGTTGAGGAACAGGGCCTCGGCGGCAACGCTGATACCCGGTGCGATGGCCCCGCCAAGGTACACGCCATCCGCAGAAATGACGTCGAAGACGGTGGCAGTACCAAAGTCCACGATGATGGTGGGATAGCCGTACAGGTTCTTTGCAGCGACTGCGTCAGCAATCCGGTCCGCTCCCACATCGCGGGGGTTGTCGTACGCGATCTGCAGGCCAGTGCGGAGGGCGCCGGATACCGTTAGGGGCCGGACTCCGAAGTAGCTGGAAGCCACCTCCTCGAAGACACCGGTCAGGGGAGGGACCACGCTGCACATCGAGACATCGGTAATCTCTTCGCGCTGTATGCCGTGCAACTGGAGCAGGCTGGTCAGCAGCAGCCCATACTCGTCGGTAGAGCGCCGGGAATCCGTGGCCGACCGCATGGTGGAGACGAGGCCGGATTCCCCGAACACGCCGATGG
Organism: Dehalococcoidia bacterium; assembly: GCA_963664175.2. Taxonomy (GTDB): domain Bacteria; phylum Chloroflexota; class Dehalococcoidia; order Lucifugimonadales; family UBA3495; genus VXOI01. Next base: position 15,306 of record CAXXOI010000050.1, on the reverse strand, counting down.
TGACCATTGTGTTGCCGATATCCAGTGCCAGAAGCATGACCCGTTTTCCGCCACCGATTGGGATGATTCGAAGCAGTGGGATTGTTGGAGAAACTGTAGCGACAGTCCCACTATTATCAGGGCCGGATTATATTCCACCGCAGGAAATGTGGGCAAACGATGCCAGCCCGTTTCCATCCGACCCACTCTCCCCTCAAAGCCGGCATGGAGTATAATCAGCCGCAGCGTGTCCCGCGGGGACAGGCACTCTGAATGACCGATGGGATATTACCGGAATGAGTAGCAAGTTTCTTGACCGGCTGGAAGAAATCCGGGAGGGTGCCGCACCCAGGCTGGGATTCGGCATGACCCGTCCCCCTAAAATGCCAGGGCTGGCCCTGGTGATCTCTGCCGACGGCGGCAAGGATGCTGCGGTGTCGGCGGAAGGACTGTCTCCCGACGCTGTCATGGTGTCCGGCGCGTCAGCATCCCAGGCTGGCGAGATTGGCGAAGCGGCCTCGGGCCTCTGGGGGGTTCGCGTCGACCAATTGACCACGGCTGCCGCAGCGTCCTGGCGCGAGGCCGGTGCTGACCTCATTGTGTTCACCATGTCTGGCACCGCCCTCGGCGCTGTGACCTCCAAGGATGCTGCCAGAGTGCTCGCTGTGGACTCGGGGGCTTCGCCGGAGGAGTTGCGCGACATCAATCCGTTGCCTGTGGATGCCGTGCTCGTTTCCCTTCCCGGCGACCCGGATGGATGGACGCTGGAGGACCTGGCGGGTCTGGCACGAGTGAGCGGCCGCGTGGGGAAGCAATTGCTGGCGGAAGTCTCCGGCGCGCCGGACGGCGACACCCTGGAAGCACTCCGCAACGCGGGAGTCATCGGCTTGGTCGTGTCGCTGTCGATGGGCGATGAGGCGATCAATGGCCTGAAGGAATCGCTCCTGGAAATGCCGCGACCCGGCTCAGACAGCCGCAGCCGCTCCAATGCCATCCTGCCCGGCTCGGTGTATGCGGACCGGCGCACTGCCCAGCCTGAACCCGATCCGGACGACGACGACGATTAGCCCTCCTCCCGCCTGACGAGGGACTGAGCGAAGCCGAAGGAGAGGCATCTGATGACCGAAGCGCAGCAGCCCGAGGATAGTCCGGAGGACGGTCAAGGGCACGAGCATCACGATCACGTCCATGAAATGCACGAGCACTACGGCGTGCTCCCGCCCGATGGCGTCGAGGACCTGACGGACAAGCTCACCGGCTTCATGAACGAGATTGAACTGGGTGGTCTGACCGATATCATTGGGCAGGTGCTGGACGACTTTCTCGACCAGTGCGGAGGCATGCCCGAGGACCTCACCGCCCGCAACGCCTTCGAACAGATCGCCGGCAACCAGTTGGCCGTGACGCTGGCCTACCAGCTGGGGCGGCTGGAAGGCCGTTCGCCGCAGCTGGTGGAGAATCTGGTGGCGCGGGCGGTGGAGTCCTTTGGCTTTCTTCCGGTGGACGAATCAGCGGAGATTACCGACGAGGACATGAAGAACCCGAAGGTGCAGGTGTACCCGCGGGTGCGCCGCATGGAATATGTCGAGCCGCAGGTTCTGCAGGTGCAGCCGAGGCAGGAAGGCGACGGCGGGTCTGAATCGAATTAGGATCGCCCGCAACGCAAGCCTCAGAAATCATGCAATCATGTCGATCATCTAATCACACAAATTACAGTTCAAGACAATGACGGACAGGGGATGACCGATGACCACTTCTGCTCCTGTATACGACCTGCTTCTCACTGGCGGCACATTGCTGGACCCGGCGCAGGGGATTGACGGCCGCCGGGATGTCGCATTCAAAGACGGGGTGGTAGCCGCCGTCGAGGAACGCATCGACGCAGCGCAGGCCACCTTCTCGGTGGATGTTTCTGGCAAGCTGGTGACGCCGGGGCTGATAGACCTGCACGGCCACTTCTACCACGGCGGCAACCCCACTTCGGTCAACCCCGACGAGATCTGCCTGTCGTCCGGCACGACGACTGGCGTCGACGCGGGAAGCGCCGGGTTCCTGAACTACCAAGCTATGCGGGATTATGTGTTCCCGGCCCATCGCACGCGCTTGCTTGCTTTCCTGCACGTCGGCGCCGTGGGGCTGGCGGTGAACCGCGTTCTTGGCGGCGGGCTTCACGACATGCGGGTCATCGATGTCGATGAGACGGCAAATCACATCAAGCAGAACCCTGATTTCTGCTACGGCGTCAAGGTTCGGATGCATGTGAATGCCGTGGCCTACTGGAACGCCCACGAGGCCATGAAGGCAGCCCGGGAAGTGGCCGACAAGTCCGGTACCCGCCTGATGGTGCATGTGAGCGGAACGCCCATACCTCTCCCTGATGTGCTGGAGTTCCTGGGCCCCGGAGATATCTCCACCCATGCCTTCAACGGGCACCCGGAGCACATGCTGGACCGGAATATGAAGATACGCCCCGAGGTGAAGTCAGCCGTCGACCGGGGCGTCATCATGGACCTGGCCCACGCCGGGGTGCATTGCGATGTGGAGGTCACGCGGGCAGCACTGGAGCAGGGACTGGCGCCGCATACCATCAGCACCGACATCCACGTGCCGCCGCCGGAACGCACCGTGTACCTGATGAACGACCTGGTCAGCAAGATGCACGCCATGGGAATGCCCTTGGCCGACGCCATTGCCGCGTCCACCAGCACGCCCGCGAAGGTCCTGGGCCTGCAGGACAGCCTCGGGTCGCTGGCCCCGGGTATGTGCGGCGATGCTGCGGTGTTCGACCAGCGCGAGGGCCACTTCGTCTGGATGGACTCGGTGGGTCAGTTGCAACGCGGCACCATGCGGCTGGACACCTTCGCCAGCATCCGCGGCGGGCAGATGGCCTGGCGCGAGGGCCAGATGGTAGAGATGGGCAACTGCTAGGTTCCCCAGGGTCTCAGATGGAAGCCGCTTCCAGGGTCAGTCGCAAACTCCACGGTAGGCAATAAAATAACTCCCCAGACCGGAGGAATGCCGTGCCCTACGCCGCCAGCATAGACCGCGCCAACCCGGGCTGTATCCTGTTCCTTGTTGACCAGTCCAGGTCCATGTCCAGGCCTCTGGCGGGCCAGACCGAGCAGACCAAGATGGACGCGGCGGCCGACGCGGTGAACCGGGTAATAGACAACATAGCGCAGCGCTGCTCGGATGGCATGGAGGTAAGAGACTACTTCAACATCGGAATTATCGGCTATGGCTTCGCGCGGCAGATGAGTTACGAGGAAATAGTCTCCGGCGGCGGCCAGCTCTACGCCATCACCGATACGGAGCAGCGCACCGGATACGCCAAGGACGCCAAGGACTACGACCCGAGGGTGGATGGCCCCATCCATGAAGAAATAATCATCAGCACGTTTCCGCAGACCGTTCCCGAATGGCCCTTTCTGTCAATGAGTGGAGTGATAGCCGCTACTCAACTGGAGGAGAGGGAGGTCAAAGAGCAGGATGGCAGCGGCGGAATTGTGGAAGTGACGAGGCGTGTGCCGGTATGGCTTCGACCCCACGCCGGAATGGAAACCCCGATGTGCGGGGCACTCGATTATGCCGCTCAGTGCGTCGGGCAGTGGATAGACCAGCACCGGAATTCGTTTCCACCCATCCTCATTAACATCAGTGACGGCGAGGCCACCGACGGCGATCCGGAGGGCATGGCGCGCGACCTGATGAGCCTAGGGACCAATGACGGAAACGTGCTGCTGTACAACTGCCACCTGTCGGAGTCTGCGGCCACTCCCGTCCAATATCCGGACAGTGAGTCCCGCCTGGGCGACGGTTATGCCCGGCAGATGTTCCGCATGTCGTCGGTTATGCCACCAGCGGGCCGGGAACACGCAAAGCTGCTGGGTATTCCCGTAAGCGAGATGTCACGCTGCTGCGTATTCAACGCCGACCTGGTCTCTCTGGTGCAGTTCCTGGATATCGGGACCCGCGGCTCGGCCTCTCTGCACTGACCAAGGCACTCGGTGCGTCCGGCGCACGCTAGTTCGGAGTTGCGGTCAAGGTGACGGCAGGTTCGCCGTTCAGGTTGAACACGAACTCAACAGGCTCGTCCTCGGGGAACAGCGAACGTTCCACTGCGACCATCACCATGGGCGCGTACATGTAGGGGTATTCACGCCCCTGGGGGTCGTAGGAAAGCTCCAGCTCGACCACGGCTTTCTCGCCGTTGGCCTGGACATCCGCAACCGTCAGGGGATCGCCGCGCACCGGCCGCCAGATGTAGTAGGCGGCAACCAGGGCGGCATTCTCGAAGTCGATGCGGTTCAGCGTGGTCGTGTTGCCTCTGCTGACCTTGCTTATGAAGCCGTCTTCAAAGTCGTCCAGTTCGTCCTGGTTGACCATGACGAAGGCCCGCAGCTCGTCGCTGAAGGCACCCGCGGCGTCCGAATCAACGGGAGCAATCCAGCCGCTGTTCACATAACGAAACGCCGGGATCTCTCCTGTCCGCGCCGGCGGGAGAGACCACTCTTCTCCCCAGACGTAGAGGACTGCGAACACCGCCGCCAGTAGCGCCATTGCAACCGGCAGTCTGAGTGTCGGCAGCTGTCTGACGCGGACGGAGGGGGTGTGAGTTGCCTGTTCTTCAAACGAGTCCATAGAGTGACGGCCATAATACCAAATTGGTTCCCTGGAACAGCAATTGAGGCTGTGAAATTCTAAAAAAATGCATGTGAACTGCTAAAATGTCCTAATAGCTTCGATTACCACTTTTTCACAGGAGGCTTGTGAATGCCCTATACCGCCGATATCAGCCGGGCTAACCCGGCTTGCATCATGTTTCTGGTTGACCAGTCCGGCTCCATGACCGGCGATCTGGCAGGCCAGCCGGGCCAGCGAAAAATGGATATGGCGGCCGATGCCATAAACCGTACCATCGACACGCTGTCCCAGCGATGTTCAGACGGCATGGAAGTGCGCAACTATTTTCATATTGGTGTCATCGGCTACAACACCGATCGTGGAGCCAACCCTATATTGACCAGCCTTCCCGGAACCAAACCGGACCAGCCCTTTTTGATGATTGGCGAAGTCGCTGACTCCGCCCAGATCGAGGAAAGACTGGTGAAGGAGAGCGACGGAGCCGGCGGGCTGGTGGAAGTCCAGCGCCAGATTCTGAAGTGGCTTGAGCCGAAGGGCGAACTGGGCACGCCGATGCTCCACGCTCTGCAGGTCACATCGCGCGCCATTGAGACCTGGGTTTCCGAGCATCCAAACTCCTTCCCACCCATTGTCATCAATATCAGCGACGGCGCAGCTTCCGACGGCGACCCCGAAGATCAAGCTCAATTGCTGAAGAATATCCAGACCGTTGACGGGAACGTGCTTATGTTCAACGTTCATTTGTCGAAAGTAGCCTCATCCACTGTCATTCAGTACCCCGACAGCGAGGATCGGCTGCCCGGGGAGGACGACCCCGACCCCGACGAAGCCGCCGCCCGGAAAATGTTCCGGATGTCATCCGTACTGCCTGAAGCCAGCCGTTATCATGCGGGAGGCCTCGACCTGCCGGTAACGGACAATTCACGTGGGTATGTGTACAACGCGGATGTGGTGGCCCTGGTGCAGTTCCTGGACATTGGCACCCGAGCCGCATCGAACCTGCAATAGCTCAGCCCCCGGGCAGGCGGTAATTTCCATGGGAATGCTCACGATACGAAGCTTCCAGACTGCGAAGGCCGGGAACCGTCCCGATGAGTGTGAAGACGCCTCACGGGTCCGGCTTTCCGGCGATGCCCCGGCCCGGCTGGCGATGTGCGACGGGGCCAGCGAGTCCGCCTTCGCACGGCCGTGGGCGAAAATCCTGGCCGAAGCCCTTGTCAATCGGCCCCTTGAACCGGATGGACTGGACGACGCTAGGCTGGCCGAATGGCTGGAGCCGTGCGTTGACCAATGGAATGGCGTCGTGCCCTGGGGCCGCATTCCCTGGCACGGTCAGGCCAAAACGCGGGCCGGGTCAATGTCAACTTTCCTTGGGATGACGGCCGAATGGAGCCGAGGCTGCGCCGAGGTGCTGACTTGGCAGGCCGTCGCAGTGGGCGACTGCTGCCTGTTCGTCGTCCGCGATGGTGCACTTGCCGTTTCCTTCCCAATGGAGGAGTCGGGCCAGTTCAACACGACTCCGCCGTTGGTATGCAGCAACCCTGTCAACAATGTCGGCCTTTGGCCTCATTTGCGCCAAACGCGAGGCGAATGCCTGCCCGGCGACCTGGTTGTCCTCGCCTCCGACGCGCTGGCCTGCTGGATTCTGCTGGAGGTGGAATCCGGCGGGAAGCCCTGGGAAGACCTGCTCTCGCTGGACTCTGAGAAGGAGTGGAGGGAATGGGTGCAGGCCAAGCGGGGCGAGCGGGTCATGCGCAACGACGACACCACAATGGTTACAGTGAAGATCGATTGAGATCTCCCCGCTAAAACGCCTCAGACATGCCGTGGAGGTGCTGGATGGCCACGCTGTGGCAGCCCATAACGGAATTTACCGACGCACTCCAGAACCCGGATGTTTGCTTCAAAGGTCATGAGCTACCCGAGTTTGCCGCTGGTCAGCTGGAATTGCATCCCAGGGACCGGAGGCCGCTCCGCTACCCAGGAAACTTCGCCTGCGTTTACCCGATAACATGCGGCGGAGCGAAGTATGCCCTGCGCTGCTTTATCAGGCAGGTAGACGAACCGGAAAATCTCATCAAGCGCTATCAACTCTTGAGCGACTTTTTCGAGCATATCAGCAGCGAAGCATTCGTGGGCTACAGGTACTTTGAGCGAGGCATTCGGGTGAAGGGGCAATGGTTTCCCACAGTCAGAATGGAGTGGGTGGAGGGGAAGAAGCTTCATCACTACGTGAGAGACAACTTGACAAACCCGGATAGTATCCGCCAGCTTTGCGGCCAGTTGGTGGAAGTGACCCGGACCATGCAGGTATTGTCCATTGCGCACAATGACCTGCAACACGGCAATGTGATGGTGCAGACGGACGGGAAAATCCGTCTGGTGGACTATGACGGATTCTACCTGCCTCACTTTCAAGGGCAACCAAGCCCGGAGGTAGGGGAGGACAACTACAAGCACCCTCTCCGAACCAGACAGGACTATGGCACCTTCGTGGACAATTTTCCTGCACTGGTGATCTATGTGAGCCTGCTGGCGTTGTCGGTGGATCCCGGACTGTGGCAACACAACGAGGGGGACCACCTGATTTTCACTAAAGCGGACTTGGCAGCCCCGGCAAACTCCGAGTGCTTCCGTGACCTGAAGGCCAGTCAGGACCACAGCGTTCGACACCTTGCCGAATACCTGGAAGGGTGCTGCTCAATTCCGGTAGACCAGGTTCCGAACTTGGAACAGATACTGAACGGGGCACCGACGCCCTCTGCGCCTCCGCCCCCGGCCAGCGCACCGGCAGGGCAGCCGGCCGATCAGCCACAGACCTCGTCCCAGACTGCCTCACAGGCAACCGACTCCACGGCAAAGGTGGTTGGAGGAGGCTCAGAATACCTGCAGTTGATCAATATGATGCAGGCCAGCCAAACGCCTTCAAGTCCCGTGCCGACAGCCCCCGCACCGCCTGTCGCTCCCGCAACCGTTGTGTGCCCTAAGTGCAACAGGGCGAACTCAGTGGATTTCCAATATTGCGGAGGCGGTGGCTGCTTTGCCCCCCTGTATCCATTGACACGAGTTTGTGGTCAGTGCGGGGAGCATTTGCCGGGAAACGGTAATTTCTGCATCATGTGCAGGACCACGCTGGTCTGAGCCAAGCGGGATGATATGTAGTAACTGCCAGCATCCCAACCCCGATCATGCAAGGTACTGTGTCAACTGTGGCACGGCGACTGGCGTTCCTGCGCCTCCGCCCCCTGCTCCGTCCCCACCCCAGCCTGTCTCATCGGCCCCGGCCGTGCGCCCCAATCAAATCCTGGGCCTCTTGGCCGGTGTTCTGCTGGCGGTCGGCTCCGCAGTTGCGGCGATCCTGCGCTTCGCCACGGCCAACGGGCCCCGGTTTATCGCCGCCCACAAGATACAGTCCTTTGCCGCCGCCTGCGTGGCAGCTGTGGCCGTTGTCGTCGGCGTAGTGATGTTGATGCCTGACCCGGTCCCTCCACCGGTGCCGCCGCCCACCGCCACTCCGTGGCCAACGCCCGATGTCACGACGCGTCCTGTGGCGACGAGGCCCGTTCGCGTGCCGCCGGTAGTGCCGCTTCTTGAGGATGTGATCCAGGGAGCCATGCCGGGAATCGTGGAGATTCGCACCGATTCCGGCAGTGGGACGGGTTTCATCGCGCACGAAATGGGACTGGTCGTCACCAACGAGCACGTCGTAAGCGGCAATGACCTGGTCAACATACGGTTCGCAACGGGCGGAAACTACGTGGGAACGGTGATCGGTTTTCACCGGACGCTGGACATGGCCTACATCGAGATTGACTCCAACTCCAGATTCACGCCCCTCCCGTTGGGGGACTCGGATGCAGTCCGTGTCGGCGCCAGTGTGATCGCTATCGGCTTTCCCCTCGGCTCGGAACTGGGAGACGAACCCACCGCGACCACGGGGATCATCTCGGCCAAGCGGCCGGCCACCAACTTCCTGCAAACCGACGCATCCCTGAATCCGGGGAACAGTGGTGGCCCGCTGCTTGACCAGTATGGGTGCGTGGTGGGGATCAACACCGCTGGAGTGGATGAAACGGACGACGGACAGGCAATTACCGGCATCAACTTCGCCATTCCGGTTAATGACCTGAGGGATGCGCTGCGGACGGCGGGTATTTCGGGTTTTCCCCCCTGCGAGCCGCCACTTCCGGCAATTGCTACATCGGTACCGACGCAACTTCCCACGGCGACGCTTGCGCCCGTTCCGACGCCTACCCCGGCACCCACACCGACGCCGACACCAACACCCACGCCCCTGCCCACGGAGACGCCCACGCCAGAACCAACGGCCACGCCGACCCCGGAGCCCACGGCCACTCCGACTCCCGAGCCGACGGCAACTCCGCGACCTACCCCCAGGCCAACGCGGGTGCCGACGGCGACAAGTCGTCCAGCGCCGACACCTACCCCTACGCCCACGCCGACGGCCACGCCGACGCCGATCCCCACGCCGGTGTGGGTTTGGCACCTGTACGACAACACTTCCAGCAAGTACACCATCCGGTACGAACAGAACTGGTCCCTTACCAGCGGAGAATCCGCTGGGGGCCGCCCATTCCTCCACATCAGGACGAAGGATTTCAAGTCAGGAGAGTCGGTGGCTGACTTCTTCGAGCGGCACAGGCAGGAAATGATCCAGATGGCCCCTAACTACGCGGCGTTCGAGCCGGGCCAGACGGGAGGCCAGACGGTCAACCAGCGGAACTACGTTCAGATGGAGTACCTGTGGCAACCCGGCGCTGGCGACTGCCTGTACCATGTGGTGGACCAGGTGTTCCGCTCGCGGTTCTACCCGGCCAGGGACCATGGCTTCATCATTTCGGCAGGCGTCTGTGAAGACCAGCACGCCCAGTACGATGAGCCACGGGAATTCATGCTGGCCACCTTCGAGGAGTACGAGTAGCCCTCCATTTTCAGCCGAGCAAAAGGAAACGGCCCCGGAGATGGGGCCGTTTTTTGTTTCCCGGTTATGCCCTGAGTGGACTAGCCCGGGTTGTGTCGCACCACAAGTTCGGCGACGCGGGGGTCCAGGTTGCCGATCTCAACCCCGCCATCCAGCCGGGCAACACCCAGATGGGCGTCCCTCTGGATCTCCTCCCAGTCGGGCTCGAGTTCGTATTGGTCGCGAAGTTCATCGAATAGAGAGTCAAGCGACTGTTTGTCAAACATGATGGTCTGAAAACACCCTCCTCTTGAAAATGACGCCTGAAACCAGGTCCTTAACCGGAAAGGCAGCGTGCGGACGCCTCCCTTCAGTTGCTCTCCGGCATCGCTCCATTCACTGCGGGGGCTCACCATCCGCGTCAATGAGGCAAAAGCTAGTCTACCCAATCTGCCGTTCCCTGACAAGGGTGAACCGAAAGGTGTTGCGCAAGCCGATGGACCGGATCAGGGCGGGGTGATGCTCCCGCGCCTCTGCTGGTAGAAGTAGAAGAGGCCGATGGCCACGGGTATGGCGACGACGATAGCCGATGTGGCCGCGACCATCACCCAAGGATCGAGGCCGAGGATCTCATCCATCTGGTCCTTGAGCCAGTGAATCAGCTCCGCGTCTGCGGCGTCGCCCTGGTGCAGCAGGACCATGCGGAACATCTGGGCCAGGTCTGGCATCAGTCGTCACCGGCGGACGCTGCGGCGGACGCGGCGGGCGGGACCTGATATCGCGCCGAGTACCTCTTTTCGCGAATGCTGAAGGCCGAAATGGCGGCCAGTCCCAGCAGGGACCCGATTATCGAGAACGGAATGTTGTAGGAGCCGGTGACGTCATACAGCCATCCGGCGAGCATCACGCTGCAGAAGCCCCCAATCTGGTGGAACATGAAGGTGATTCCTGAAATGGTCCCCATGGCCCGCAGCCCGTACACCTCTGCCGTCAGGGACGAGGTTAGCGGCAGCGTGGCGATCCAGGAGAAGCCGGCGATGCAGGCGAAAATCCACAGGCCGGCGATGGACATTCCGGGGATGAGCGGTGTCGTCAGCATTATGAGGTAGGCCAGGCCGCGCATGACATAGACCGCGGTGAGCCAGTTCTTGGTGCCTCCAATTTTGTCGGACAGGTAGCCCGCGGAGGTCGCTCCCACGATGTTGAGGCCGTTCATCACCGCGAAAATGAGCGCAGCCATACCGGGGCTTGCCCCTCGGTCCTGGGCATAGGGGATGAAATGGGCCGAGAGGATGAAGGTGGTGGCGCCGCAGACAAAGTAAGCGCCGGACATCTGCCAGAAGGGCCACGACCGCAGCGATTCGCGCCAGTTGGTTGCTTCCAGTGGTCCCGGGATGCGGGCCGGACGACCGCCGGCCTGCCCCTGGGGTTCGTCGTCGCCGTCGGGATTCAGACCCATCTGCCTGGGATTTTCCCGAATGAACATCAGTCCCACGGGCAGGGAGAGCAGCACGACAGCGCCCAGGCCGATCCAGGCGATGCGCCAACTGCCGGTAGCCGCCATCAGGTAGACGGCCAAGGGGACAAGCACCAGGCCGCCCAGCGAGAGGGCCGTGGAGTTGATGCCAATGACCGTTCCCCGCAGCCGCTGGAACCAGCGAGACAGCAGCGCCGAGGTGTTGGTCAGCGACAGCCCGCTCTGGGCCAGGGACGCCAGAACGCCGAACACGAAGATGAAGAAAAGAATGTGATTGGTAAATGAGATCGCCAGGGTCAATATGCCCAGCACCAGCACCGACACCAGCACCAATTTCCGTCCGCCGGTACGGTCGAACACCTGCCCCATGAACGGCTGGATAACCCCGTTCAGGAGGATACCCACGGCAAAGGCCCAGGAGATCGTGGTACGGCTCCACCCGAACTCGTCGCTCATCGGGTTGACGAAGGCCCCGAAGCCGTTCCGGGCGCCCACTGCGGTGAACCCGATGAAGACAGACGCCGCGACGACATACCATCCGAAGAAAACTGGCCGTCGCGTGGGAGCGTTAACGCTCATATCGCATCACCATATCGCCCAGCGAACATAGGGTCGAGAATAAGTAGCCATCATACCACCAGCCGCCGCCGGGCGCGCCATAGAGTGAATTCCGTGCAGGGCAAACGCGTTCTAATTTTATGGGGCCCGATAAATCGTCATTCCCGCAAAAGCGGGAATCCAAGCCTCCCTGCCCGAAGCTAATTGTATCGGCGCGGAACTCTCTGGATTCCCGCTTTCGCGGGAATGACGGGGGCTGCACCGCGTATCAAGTTAAAATGAGGTTAGCTTGGGATTCCGTGATACGTACGGTGCAGGGCATTACAGGCCGACCGAAAAATCGTTGATTCCCTCTCATTCCCTCTCATTTCCAACCACTTCAGCCTGTCCGGGGCATGGAGTTTCCCTGGCGTAAACAGGTGGAAGCGGTCGTCATGGAGGCGCATCCATCGCCCATGTTAGGGGTTGGCGTTGGGGGGTCGCAAGGGCAAAGTGTCATCAGTCTGCATGGAGCTGGAAGGCACCTCATTTGACCCGACGGACGGGGATATCTACACTCGCGGAACCCTGAAGAACGAAAGGTGAAGCGCATGGCGTTTAAGCTGGTCATCTGCCCGCCCAACTACCAGGAGCACTGGCCCGAACTGCTGCGACAGGAGATTCCCGACATCGACGTGCACCTGTGCCCCACGGTGGGTGAGGCGCTGGAGGTCATCGGCGACGCGGACGCGGCCTTCGGCGACATCGTTCCCGAACTGCTGGAGCGAGGCGAGAAGCTGCGCTGGGTCGCCTGCCCACAGGCCGGGCCCCGGGCCGGCTACTACACGCGGGAGCTCATCGAAAGCGATGTGGTGGTCACAAACACGAGGGAGATCTACAACGACCACATCAGCGCACACATCATGGCGTTCCTGCTGGCCTTCGCACGGGGGTTCCAGGTCTACATCCCCCAGCAGGTCGAGGGCGTCTGGCGCCAGGGCTACCAGACGATCTACTTGCCGGAGGCCACGGCGGTGGTCGTTGGCGTGGGCGGCATCGGCGGCGAGACCGCCCGGCTGTGCTCCGAGTTCGGCATGACCGTCCTGGGCGTGGACCCAAGGCTGGAAGAGCCCACGCCGGGGATGGCCGAACTCCACCGCCCTGAGGACCTGCTGGAGGTGCTGCCCCGCGCCGATTTTGTCCTGGTCACCGTGCCGGAGACGCCGGAGACGCAGGGGATGTTCAATCGGACGCAGTTCCGGGCGATGAAAGAGTCGGCCTTCTTCATCAACATCGGCCGGGGCGCGACTACGGTGCTGGACGACCTGGCGGAGGCGCTCAGGGCGGGAGAGATCGCCGGGGCGGGACTGGATGTGTTCCAAGTGGAGCCGCTGCCTGCGGGCCACCCGCTGTGGACCACGCCGGGGGTGCTGATAACGCCGCATGTGGCGGGAGTCGGCCCCTACCTGGACGACCGGCGCACCGAGCTCATCGTGGACAATTGCAAGCGGTTCAACGAAGGGCGACCCCTGCGCAACGTGGTCGACAAGGCCAACTGGTTCTGAAGGGGTTACAGCAGGCCGAGGCGCTGCAGGTCCTCCATGGTCCAGCGGGCTTGGTCTTGGAGCATGAATCTGAGTCTCCTCAGTGGGAAAGTATCTCCGCGGCGATGAAAAGCCACAGTTACCCTTCGCCCGTCCGGATGGTAATACTGCCGATGGCCTCCTGGTCGGCGTCGATGCTCAAATCCGTCGCGTTCCAGCGCCGCCACAATTTGCCCCGCAGTTAACGAGCGCAACCGTGAGAAATCAATCCGGCTCATAGAGTTACGGCAATAGTTTCGCCGGAAAGCTCCGTTGCATCCGCCTGGATCGTTTCTCCGTGTTCAATCATGCTTTCGAGAGTCATCCGCAGGACTTGATGAATATTGATGTACGCCTCCTCCCAAGTTATGCCGCCGGTGGCTGCTCCTTGAGATACCAAAGCAGGGCAATAAGCTGTCCATTGGTCTTCGTCGGGTTCGATCACCGCCCGAAACTTGTAGGTTCTTGCAGAATGGCCTTTCTTCGATGCCGGTTCCGACTTTGGCCGCACGGTTATGAACCGCTGGTTCTCTTTAAGCGAAACCGGATGTTCCGGCTCTTCGGGAACGGGCATTCCCAATTCGAGCATGGTTTCAATATTCGCCGTCAGAATTTCCCCAAGGAGGTCCCATGCCTCTTCCTTGGTATCGCCTCCTGCGAAGCCCCCATATCGCTCCATAGTTGGGCAACAAACTAGCCATTCACCTTTGTCGCGCTTTATTTCAGCGAGATATCTGTAGGCATTCATGACCTGCGAACTCCTATGGCTATCCGCAAGATAAGGCAGATCCGGAAGATAAAGCAGATCCGGCTGCGCTATGCACTAACGCAGCCGGACAAAGACGACACCCGACAAGAAAGCCTAGTCCCGCAGGGCGGCGGCGTGTTGTGCGGCGCTGTTGCCGGCGAGTCGGCCAAAGACCATGCCGGCGCTGAGGCCGGAGCCGCCGGGGTAGTTGTGGTAGAACAGCCCGCCGACCATCTCGCCCGCGGCGTACAGGCCGGAGATGGGCTCGAGGCTGGTGTTCAGCACCCGGCCCCGGTTGTCGATGCGCACGCCCCCGAAGGTGAAGGAGATGCCGCAGGTTACGGCGTAGCCCAGGTAGGGCGGCGTGTCGATGGGCTGGGCCCAGTTGGTCTTGTCGGGATTCAGCCCCACGGTGCGGCGCCCGTCCTTCACCGTCGGGTTGTAGGGTATGTCGGTCTGTACGGCGGCGTTGTACTGCTTGATTTCCGCGGCCAGGCCGTCGGGGTCGATGTCAAGCCGCCGGGCCAGCTCCTCGATGGTGTCGGCCTGGGCCATCGTCACCTGGGGGATGTGGTACTCGTCGCGCAGCAGGTGCTTCACCTTGTCGTCGAAGATCTGGAAGGCGACGCCCTGCGGCTGGGTCAGGAGCGCCCGTCCGTAGGTCACATAGGTGTAGTTGCGGAAGTCGTACCCCTCGTCCAGGAAACGCTCGCCGTTCAGGTTGACGATGAGGCCGAAGGGGTAGGAGTGCTTCTGGAACAGCTCGGTGATGGTGCGGTCGCCGTATGCCGGGGCGTTCAGGTCCCAGGCCACGGCGTGGCAACTGCTCCAGTGGCCGTGGGGCATGGCCCCGGCGTCCAAGGCCATGCGGATGCCGTCGCCGGTGTTGTAGGGGATGCCGCGCACCTTGACCAGCTCCCATCCGGGGCCCAGGTAGCGGCAGCGCATCTCGGAGTTGGCCTCGAATCCGCCGGCGGCCAGCACCACCGAGCTGGCGTACAGGTCCTCGACGCCCTCGGGGCCGAGCACCCGCAGGCCATTGACCCGGCCGGTGTGGTCGCGCAGAAGCTCGGTGCCCTGCGTTGAGTAGCGCACCTCGATGTTCTGGGCCTGGCAGACATCGAACTGCTGGTCCGACAGTCCCTTGCCTGCACCGACCGCCTCGACCAGCAGGCGCCCAGAAGCGGTACTTGCCAATTTCCTCGTCGCGGAACGCCTGGCGCCGTAGGAGAGGACGAACCGGACGCCCTTGGAGCGCATCCACTGCATGGTGGGCAGCGACTGGCTCACCAGTATCTGGGCCAGCTCCGGATCGCTGTTGCCCTGGGTGACGCGCATCATGTCGTCGTAGAACTGGTCCTCGGTGTAGCTGCCGACCTCCACCGACTCCACCTCGGTGGGCGACATGTCAGGAATT
>CAXXOI010000049.1:0-64730 GCA_963664175.2 Dehalococcoidia bacterium | reverse complement strand
CAGCAGCTTCATGGAATGCAGAGTGTCCGCCACGTCTTGACGTAAGCCGGCAATGACGATGGTCCGGGAGCGGGCGGCCACCGCCACTCCAATCAGCTCGCTGATAATTACCGAAGCCGTATCATCGATATACACCGTTCGTGAAAAGTCAAAAATAGAGAATTGCTGCTGCCTTATGTCGGGGCGGAGGATGCGACTGAGTTGCCTGGCTGATGCCACGGTCACCCGGTCGGGAAATACCACCAATCCGCTGCGAGCCTGGAAAGGGTCGGCGTCGTCGTCCAGTTCATCATCGTCCAACACGGCTCTATCAAGCAGCGGCACGGAGACGAGCTCGGAAACCTCCAGGCCCTCCTGCCTGCGGTAGCTGAACAAAACGGCCATCACCAGTCCAATCAGGAAAGCCAGGAACATGTCCACAAAGACGACTAGGAAACAGGTCATCACCAGCACAAGGGCATAAGTGCGGGGCATGCGATGGATGCTGGTGACCAACCGCCAGTCGATGAGATTCCAGCCAACAAGTATGAGTATGGCTGCCAGGACGGCGTGCGGAATGCGCTCGACTACGGGGCCCAGAAACAAGAGCGTCGCCAGAATCATGGCAACCACAATGAGGCCAGAAACGGGGGACCTGCCACCCGATAAAGTGTTGAGCAGACTCCCCTGGGCCATTGCCCCCGGCATCCCTCCGACCAAGCCAGCCGCGATGTTGCCCATCCCCTGGGCCAGTATTTCCTGGTTAGGCTTGTGCTGGGAGCCGGTGATCGTGTCCAGTCGAAGAGCCAACAACAAAGTGGCAATGGACCCGAGAAGCGCCATGATGAATGCCGGTTGCAGCGTCCTCAAGAAAAATTCCAGGGAAATGGCGGACAACTGGAGGGAGGGCAGACCCGAAGGAACCTCGCCCACGGTCGGAGCGCTGGGGAATAGCAGCACGCCGGCCAGAATTCCCACCACAAGCGCGACAAAGAAAGACGGAGCCAGCCTCGCGAGTCGACCTCGCCACAGCACTGCCAGGGCCAGGCAGATGGCGGCCAGAGCCAAAGCCTCGAAATTTACGTTGCTCACTGCCTTCGGCCACGACGCGATGGTGTCAATGATGCTGCCCGTTGCCGGGGCGCCTCCGAGAACCGGAAGGCTCTGCTTGAAGATGACCAGGATCCCGATGGCGGCCAGGAATCCGGAGAGCAGTGAGGCGGGGACAAATGAGGCATAGCGGCCCAGCCGCAAGAGACTGAATGCAATCTGGATCAGGCCGGCCAGAATTCCTATGGTGGCCGCCTGGGCGAGACTATCCGCATAGTCCGCGACCACCACTGCCATGACTACGGTCACAGTGATATTTGGGCCGCCCAGCATGCCCCTGGTACCCCCGAATAACGCAACGAACAGGCACACTGCCAGTGCGCCGTGGAGTCCTGCAGCAGCGCCCAGGCCGGAAATTATTCCCAGGCCAATGGCGACCGACAGTACGATCCCCCCAGCGGTCAAGCCCCCGAAGACATCCCCTCGCAGGTCGCTCCACCCGTAGTTGATTCTACGTGGTGCGGCCGCAGCCAATCTTTCAACCACGCGTATGGGTGATCCGAGGAGCACCAAGATGATCAGTCTCCGCTTACAATAGTAAGGATCGCTTTCGCGGACCTGTTGCGCATCGCGCGAAGTTCAACGTATTCCGGTGAATTCTCCGGCGCCGTGTGCCATCCACGAGCCTGCTCCACGGTCGGAAATTCCATGAGGATAATCCGGTGACGTCCATCTGGAGTCTCGGCGTCAATCACCTCAGCGATGTCGCCCCGGCCCAGTAGTTTGCCGCCGAACGCCTTTATCATTCCCGGTACGCGCTGGGGTACTCGGCGTAGGCCTCGCGGTCTGCGACTTCTAGGTGAGCGATTACGTACGCTGCCATCGGTCTCTCCTCGTAAGTCGTTTTTGGAGCGTGGCACTCAATGTGTCGGGTGGCAAAATTCACCGACGACTCGAATTTGAACAGACGGAAGAGAAAGTGAGGCTCTGACATTAGGGAGATTCGCCTGTTCCCCGCGAGTTCCTTTTATAGGCCTGGACCGGCTGGAGTAGTGAAAAGGGCCGTCCGTCAATAGCTCGTCCCCGTGGACAAGCGAAAAATAGTGCAGAATCACAGATTCCTGGGGCCCCAAGGAACTGCATCCAGGTGATGGTGGGAATGCGTGCAGCCACTTGCCCTGGTGATTTGCACGTCTTTGGCCTTGCGAGACTCCCTACGTTTTTCTGGCCGTGGCTACGCTGTTTTGCTCGCCGGCTGCCGATCGCCACACCTCTCCGAACCCCGCACTCTCCAGCATCTGTCCGATCTGACCCTGGGTGCGGTTCTCACCACCCAGGAGCGCCATAGTCAGGCCGCTGACCGACGCGTGGGCAGGCCCCGACAGGTCCTCGTAGAGCATCGGCTCCACAACCACAATCGTCCCGCCCGGGTCGATCGCGTCGTGGCAGTTCGCCAGAATGCGCTGGCAGGCATGTTCGTCCCAGTCGTGCAGGATATTGGCCAACAACAGCACATCGGGACCCTTGGGCAAGGGGTCGTCGAAGAATGATCCCCCCACGAAACGGCAGCGATCCCCCAGTCCACGATCCGCGATGCGATCCTCCGCCAGCGGACGCACGCCCTCCAGGTCGAAAATTGTGCCCTCAAGCGATGGGTGCGCCTCCAGCAAGGCCAAGGTGTAGCCTCCACTGTTGCCGCCGACGTCGAGCAAACGTCGATATGGGGAGAAGTCGACCGCCATTTGGAGCTGCCGAGCTCCTGAGACGGCGCTTGACAGCATCCCCTCCGCGAACCACTGCTGGTCATCGCTGGAGTAATTGCTGAACTCGTCTAAGAACCCGGCTTCCGATATCGGGTTTCCGGTGGCGAGCACTTCTCCAAGATGCCCGATTTGTTCGTGACGCCGTTGGAAGGTGAGCGACCTTCCACCCGCAAAACGCGGACTCGACCGCAACAGAAACGTTTCTGTTGCGGTAGTAACGTGGAAGCGCCCCAACTCGTCCCGCTCAACCAGACCCTGGCTCGACAGAAAGGCAAGCAGTGTGGGCGCTACCCGAGGCGCCAATCCCAGTTCCTCTGCAGTCGCCGGGTTTTTAGCAAGCCGCTCGAACAGTCCGCTGCGTATGCAAAATGCCAGCGCCTGCGCGCGCATTGCACCGTCCTGCAGGGCGAAGATGCGCAGTCGCGCGGCGTCCAGATCTTCCCTTTGGGTAGACATCATACAGTACAATAATATCACGGTATAATCATATTACCTATTGGTTACGAGTCTACTCTGAGAGATATTATAATTTCTTCATAGAATATTCACGACTTTACATTATATTCAAGTGCAAATCGCCTTGCCAACGTGAAAAAAAACAGAATATCTCTTTCTGAGCGCAGTCACCCTGAACGAAGCTAACGATACGTTTGGCGCACCATATCTCCTCCCTGTATTCGGACTGGCAAGGGAAGGCTTGAGAACGGCGTGTGTGGATCAGCATCCGTGTTAACAGCCGAAATGGGGAATACCAGTCATCTAAATAACTATGAACCGCGAGAGGCCGGAGGGTGCCGAATGGAGATCAAAGACCTGATCATCGACGACCATCGGCGGGGAGTGCTCAAGGTTCACCGCTCGGCCATGACATCTCCAGAAATATTCGAAATTGAACGCGAGCGCATCTTCAATCGCTGCTGGATATACCTTGGCCACGAGTCCGAGGTGGAGAACCGAGGCGACTACCGGCGTCGCACTGTGGCCGGCCGGCCACTTTTCTTCGCCCGGGGCCGGGATGGCCAGGTGAGGGTGTTCCTCAACCCCTGCCCCCACCGTGGAGCTCTGATCTGCCGACGTGACGAGGGCAACTCCGAGGTCTTGCAGTGCTTCTACCACGCATGGACTTTCAGCTCCGAGGGGGAGCTAATCGGTGTGCCGGGCGAGGACGCCTATGGCCCCTACTTCGACCGTGGCGAGCTGGGGCTGATGGAGCCCCCCAGGGTGGAGAACTACCGGGGCTTCATATTCGTGAGCTTCAATCCCTACGTCGAAGACCTAGTCACCTACCTGGCGGGGGCCAGGGAGAACCTGGATCTCATCGTGGACCAGACCGAGGGGGAATGCGCGTTGTTGCGGGTTCCAACAAGTACACGATGAAAGCCAATGGGAAGCTCTTGGCCGAGAACAGCCTCGATGGATACCACATAGTGCCAACCCACAAGACCGATCTGGACTATATCTCCAGCCTCGGTACCGAAGATAGCGGCGAAAAGATGACTTACAACGCCGGTATCAGGAAACCACTGGGGAACGGCCACTCGGCAATGGAAACCCCGGCCCGTAACGGCCGACCCATCGCCCACTGGCAGCCCTTGTTCGGAGAGGATGCCAGGGAGCCAATGGCACGGGTCCGCCAGCGGCTGGTTGAGAAGTACGGGGAGGAGCGTACCTTCCGGATGGCCGACATTTCCAGAAACTTGCTCCTGTTTCCTATCCTCGTCATCAATGACGTAATGGCCATCACCATCAGGTACTTCGAACCCATTGCCCCCGACGAGATGGCCGTAACCGCGTGGCACCTCGTCCCCAAGGAGGAATCGGAGGCCATGCTGGCCAGGAGGCTGGACAGCTTCCTGACCTTCCTCGGGCCGGGTGGGTTCGCCACGCCGGACGACGTGGAGGCCATCGAGTCGTGCCAGGCAGGTTTCCGAGCCACGGAAAAACAGTGGTCAGACATCTCCAGGGGGATGTTGAATCCCAACCCCCGGAACACGGAGGAGCTCCAGATGCGAGGATTCTGGAGGCAGTGGCACGCCAACATGCAGGGGCTGTCCCATACGAACGTGTGGGATGAGGAACCCCTTGAGGCCAGTACCCTTTTGGCAACGGACTGATCTCCGCCCAGATGGGTTGGTGGGAAACTCCTGAACATCGGAGGGGTTGAGCATGTATGACCTGAGCGGGAAAATTGCTCTCGTAACCGGCGCGGCTGGTCGCCGTGGCATAGGCCGGGCCATTGCGACCCGCCTGGCCTCCGAGGGTGCCAACGTCGTGGTAAGCGATGTGTCACCCCGGATCGGCACCATCCGACCCGATGACCAGGCGGTAGGCTGGCGGGGAATCGCAAGCGTGACCGCCGAGATCGAGGAAATGGGCAGCGAGACCCTGGGGCTCTTCGCCGACGTTTCCGATAGCTCCCAGGTAGACGATATGGTCGGCCAGGCGCTGGCCAGGTTCGGGCGCATCGACATCCTGGTGAACAACGCCGCCTTCCGTCCCGGCAGAAGTCGTGTGCCGATTGTTGATCTGGAAGAGGAAGCCTTCGATGAGGTGATGCGCGTCAACGTGCGCGGCACCTACCTCGTCTCGCGGGCGGTCGCCAGGCACATGACGGCCCGGGGTGGTGGCGGAAAGATTATCAACATGTCCTCGGTCATGGGGAAGCGCGGCGTCGCCATGTATGCGACTTATTCCGCCTCCAAGTTCGCCATAATCGGATTTACCCAGGCCCTGGCCCAGGAGATGGCGCAACACGGGGTGAATGTCAACGCCATCTGCCCCGGGCTGGTGGACACAGAGCGAGTGGACTTCGCCGCCACAGCGCAGGCCCCGGATGGCGTGACAAGCGAGGAATACAGGGCCATGCTGGTCGCCGATCGCGCCAGCCGCGCGCCCATGGGTCGTATAGCCCAGACTGATGACATCGCGCGCATGGCAGCCTTCCTCGCTTCCTCCGAGTCGGACTACATTACCGGCCTGTCAATCAGTGTCTCCGGCGGCCTGGAGATGAACTAACGGCCCAATCGGAGATACGTGGGATGGAGTCCATTGCCGGCGCCAAAGCGCGGATAACCGGAGGCGTGTGATGACTCATTTGTGGGCTTCCCGGCAATAGCGGGTAGAAGCTTCTACCTTGGGTGAGCCGGCTGGTCGGTAAGCCGGGCGCGGCCAAGCGGAAACAGAGGGCAAGACCACAAATCACTCGGGAATTCGAGATACGCGAGGACCACGTCCGCGCAGGCGAGATGACCAACCGACCTATGTCTCATCCCGCCTGAAGCGAGCTGATGACCGGGGGTGGTCCAACTGCACAGACGCGGTCGCCCCGCCGGTCCGGCTCAACGCCTGAGTCGATGGGGGTGTTCGGTTCCGAGCGAATTAACCCAAATGACCATTGGATTCGAGCCTTCAGGCCGGGATCCATTACGGTCTACGGCAGCGCTGCGGCAAGGTTCTTCGCTGGCGCGATGCCATCCGGCCGGCCCCTAGTCCCAGGCGTCGCAGAGTGCCACCGGCAGAAGCGCCAGGTATTCCGGATCCCGCTCTACTCACGTGGGACGATCCCTATAGCTGGTGGGCCTGGATCGTCCCACGAGCCCGGCATGCAGGTCGGCTCAGTCTGTGGGGGACAGGTTTTGCGTATGGCTCCCGTTACGTTGAGCCTCTAGCAGCCCGTCCGAGGATTGCTTGACTGGCCTTGACGTTGGGGTTGGGTCAGGAGGCGGCCACTGTTGCTTACGATGGTGAACGCCCGCGTTGGGCCAGTCTCCCGATCATCAGAATGATGACGGGGCCGCGCTGTTCTCCGGCACCCCCGGCTGGGCCGTTGCCACGTTTCCTGCCGAGCACGCAGGTCCCGAATCGGAAGAGCTTGAGCAAGTTGTGGCCGGCGCAGATCAGCGACCACTCCCTGTTGACCTTTTCCAAGCCACTCAGCAGGAACTGCCGGAAGCCACGGCCCTGTTTGATCTGACCGAAAACCGGCTCCACTGTTTCCATCCGCAGGGCGTAGCGCTGCCGCCCCCGTTTGGTCTGCAACTTCCGTCGCATCCGGTCTCGGGCCGACAGTCACTTGGGAATCCGCCCCAGGGGAGCCGGCGGTGGTCTGGTGCC
The DNA here is from genome assembly GCA_963664175.2 of Dehalococcoidia bacterium. GTDB lineage: Bacteria > Chloroflexota > Dehalococcoidia > Lucifugimonadales > UBA3495 > VXOI01. The sequence goes on along the minus strand of CAXXOI010000049.1, from coordinate 57,825 downwards.
AGGCTGGAATGTTCCTGGCCTACGTGAGCCCGTTGGGCCGGGCGCTGGTGGACAAGCGCCTGTATCTGCCAGAGAGTTGGACCTCGGACGAGGACCGTTGTACGGCGGCTGGGGTTCCAGAGGAGCGGCGGAGCTACCGGTCGAAGACGGAACTGGCTCTGGAGATGCTGGAGCGGGCAGTGAAGTCGGGCCACCTGAGGGGGGGTGGGTCGCCGCAGACGACGCCTTCGGCATGTCGCCGTCCTTCCGCGATGGGTTGGCAACGCTGGGAATGCACTACGTCCTGGACGTTCCGGCTGGCTTTATGGTGTGGCCGGTGGAGCCCGAGTGGACCACTCCGGTCTACAAGGGACGGGGTGGCCCTCCCAAGCCCAGGCTGGTGGCCGGACAGCGGCGCACCATGGAGCAGCGGGCTGCTGCCATCCCCGAGGATGCTTGGCGGGAGATAACGGTGGCCCAGGGAAGTCAGGTGCCCAGGATTTACCTGTTCAACGCCCAGCGGGTGTGGGCCACCAAGAGGCGCAAGCCCGGCGAGGAGGTCTGGGCTGTCTACCGCCGGAACCTGGATGGCAGCGAACCCCGCTACTACCTGTCCAATGCTACGGAAGATACGCCGTTGGAGACCCTGGCATACGTGGGCGGTTCCAGGTGGCGCATCGAAACGGAGTTTGAGACGGAAAAGGGCGACGTGGGGATGGACGAATATGAGACCCGCACCTGGGCAGGCTGGCATCGTCACGTGGCCCTGTACCTGGTGGCGGGAGCCTTCCTGCTGAGCCTGCAGCAGGCTTGGGGGGGAAAAGATGCCCCGGATCACCCGTCCCCAGGTCTACAGGGTAGTGCGGGGGATGCTGCCCAGGGACCGGTTCGGGCCGGATGAACTGCTGAGATGGCTGGAGCAGACACAGTGTAGCAACGAGCGAGCCAGCCACTCCCACGCCAAGCGCCGGTCCGCCCTTCGCGCCACCTCCGCCATCCCTCCCTGAACTGTCGTTGTAATACTGATTTGGCAGCGGTGCTCCCTTACGTAGTCCTTGACGATGGTGTACCCGCCGTCAAACTCGTACTCGTCCCTGATCCGCTCGTAGATGCGCTTGGCGGTGCGGCGTTGCTTCCTGGGGACCTGATGGTCGTCCTCTAGCATGCAGTCAATGACGCCGGCGTAGGGTGAGAGCTTGGGACGCCGCGGCGGCACTTGTCGACGATAGCCTGGAGGCACTGAATACTCCAGCATCTTGCGCACCGTGCCCTAGTGCAGGCCGAAGGTCCTCGCCGCTTCCAGCACACTCATCCCCTCCACCATCACCGCCCGGCAAACCCGCAGATATACGTCCACCTTGTACATCCGTCGCACCATCCGTAGGGTCTGCTATTACCCTATGGAAGATTGCGGGGGTGCAGTTTTCAACCGCCCAATCTCAGTCGGTCAACCCGCCCACATGGCCCACTTTATCTCCGCCGAAAGCTTACCATGACAAATACAGACCGGTCCCTCTGCGATTGCCCCGATCCCTGCGGCTGCAATGCCGCAGATAAGGACAGGGTTTACTTTGAGGTCCTGGCCGGCGTCGACGGGCCGTCCCATGCGGAGGGGTGCGCCTGCCTGGCCTGCCAGGTAAAGACCGCCACCCTCCGTAAGATGCTGACTCTGATGGCGAGGAGTTCGCCTGCGCTTTTCGAGCTGGTCGAGGCATGGGCCGTGGAGGACCACACGAATCTGCAGGGCGAGCGACAAGGGCAGGTTTTCTTGTCATCCAAATGCACCGCATCAACTTACTCCGGAACCCTTGACCCGCTGCGGCGTTGAATAAACTCACTCATAGATGACCAGTCCACAATCGCGCTCGGCCGGCCAGGAGTGCATTGCCTTCACTGACCCTTGACGGGGCGGCTCATGCTCCGTCGGACTCCCGTGGGTCGGGCATGCGGTACCCCATGCCGGCGTGTGTGAAGATGTACCTGGGGTTCTTGGCGTCGTCGCCGAGCTTGATGCGAAGCTTCCTGACGAAAGAGCGCAGCGAGTGTGCCTCGACTGATTGAGCCGGCCCCCAGATGCGCCGGAACAGTTCTTCGTGGCCCACCACCCGCCCAGCGTTCACCGAGAGTTCGAATACCAGCCGGAACTCGATGGGCGTCAACTCCATGGGACGGCCGGCAACGGTAACACGGCGCTGGGCGTAGTGGACCACCAGGTCTCCCAGGACGAACGGCTCTGCAGGCCCGGTCCAACCCGATGCCCCCTTGCGCAGGGCCGCCCGTATCCGTGCCGCCAATTCCGAGGGTGAGAAGGGCTTGACTATGTAGTCCGCCGCACCCATGTTGAACGCCCTCGTCACGTGCTCCTCCTGGCCGTAGGCCGACACGAATATCACCGGTATGTCAGCGGTTCTGGTGATGTCCCGCATCAGCTCGATGCCGTCGGTCCCGGGAAGCCTGAGGTCCATCAGGACCAGGTGGGGAGCATTCTCCTCCACGAGACCGGGCACCTCCGCCGGATCGCCCGTCAGGATTGGCGCGTAGCCCTCCTTGGTGAGGGCGCTCCTGATGTAGCGCAGAGCCTGGGGGTCATCATCAATGGCCAGGATGCGCAGTTGCTCACTCCCGGTCTGCCTGGAGCCTGAGGACGGCCGATGGGGGCCCATCGCAAGTCCGCTCCCGGTCTCCTCCACCACCGGCATCGTGAATGTGAAGCGTGTGCCCATGTCCGGACCCTCGCTGTCGACCCAGATGCGCCCGCCGTGGGCCTCCACGATCCCCTTGGAGATGGCCAGTCCCAGGCCCGATCCGGCCAGGCCATTTCCCTGCTCCGGGTAATCCGACCGGAAGAACTTCCGGAACAGGTATGGCAGCTGATCATCGGGCACGCCTCTTCCCCGGTCGATGACGGAAACGGCGACGTGGAGGTCGCGCCGCTCCGCGGAGACCACTATGGGCGTCGACTCAGGCGAGTACCTGGCGGCATTTGACAGGAGGTTGCCCAGCACCTGGAGGATACGCTGGCGGTCGGCCATCACCAGCGGCAGCCCGGCGGCCAGGTCGATGAGAACGTCGATTCTGCCCCCACCGCTGACGAAGGCGCTCCTCGCCTCGTCAACAAGGCCGGCCACGTCCGCCGGTGCCGGCTCCACCGGTAGCGTGCCCGTCTCGATGCGGGCCACGTCCAGCAGGTCGCTTATCTGCGCGCGCATGCGGTCGGCCTGCTCGACGATGATCCGGAAGAACTGGCGCATCTCGGCTGGATGCAGGGAGGCCCCATCATCCAGGAGCGTTGTCGCCGAGCCCCTGATGGAGGTCAGCGGGGTCCGCAGTTCGTGGCTCACTGTGCCCAGGAACTCGGACCGCAGCCGCTCCAGCTCCTCCATGGGCGACATGTCCTGGACAATCACGATAATCGCCTCCAGCTCCCCGTCATCCGAGTACATCGGTGTGCTGTTGACCAAGGTGGTGATTGAGCGGCCACCGGGGTGGCTCAGCACCATCTCCTCAGCGCGCACCGTCTCGGATTTGGCCCGCAGCAACTGGGCCAGGGGCAACTCCCTCAGGGACACCTCGTGTCCGTCGGCCCTCCGGAAGGTCATGACCTCGAGGAGATCCTCCGCGGTGCCCTCGGGCTCGTTGAGAACGCTGACGATCCTTCTCGCCTCCCGGTTGATCGACAGGACCCTGCCCGTTGCGCCGTCGAAGACCACGACGCCCACCGGGGAGGTGTCGATCATGGTCTCCCAGTAGGTCCTGGCCCGCTGCTCGTCCCGGTACCTGCGGGCGTTGACAATGGCCGACGCCGCCTGGGTGGCAAACAGCACCAGCACCTCCTCGTCCTCGCTGGTGAACTCCTCCGCGCCCTCCTTGTTGGCCAGATAGAAGGTCCCGAGGTGCATGCCTCGATGTTGCACCGGCGTCCCCACGAAGGAGGTCAGGTGCATCGGACTGGAGAGGCCCAGCGACTCTATGTAGCCCCCCACGTTCTGGATCCTAAGGGGTTCGTTGATGTTGGTGAAATGGTTGATGAACTCCGACCATACCCTGTCGGGCAGGTCCAGCAGTCGCTGATGTTCCTCGGGTGTCAGACCGTGGGAGACGAAGTCCTCCGGCTCTCCGGATTCGTCCAGGAGGGACATGCCGCCGTAGCGCGCGCCCGTCAGGGAGCAGGCGTTTCTCACCACCTCCTGCAGGACGGTCGGGAAGTCGAGGCTGTCGCTGACCAGCAGACTGGCCTCGCTGAGCCTGGTGAGCCGCTCTCTCAGAGACGCATTCTTCCGCCTCAGATCGTCCGTTTCGCTCATCGCCTTGCCCTACCTCTCGACACTTTCTATACGTGGAACACATGGGCAATTGTAACCATTCAGTTATAAAAAGGCCACAGTAACATAATGATTATAAGCATTAAATTACACCTAAGTTATGCTCATTTTGGTACCTTTTGAATCGCGGAATGCTTTGTGTAACGCGCACAGTTCCGCTTGCAAGGTCCGGGGTCGGGGCCATGGAGCGAAAGGCATTTTGGTATGGAAGCCCGGTGGCGGCGAACACTACCTGTTCGCCGCCACCGGCGAGTGGATGGTGCCCAAGAAAGAGAGATACATCTTCTGCGCCGACCTGATCGACGGTGTCATGGGGAAGGCTGTCGCAAGGGTCGCTGATGCGGCGAAAGAGTCGAGATGGCATTTGGGTTTTGGCAGCTTGACTCCGATATCGGAGTAGGTGAGCGGCCAGTGGAAGGTCAGGAACAAAAGTGGGTACTGCGACATCATCGGATGCAGGAGTGGTGAATGAATGGCCTGAAGGTAAGGAATTGGGCGCGCACTGCCGTGCTGATGGCGCTGCCTGCAATGTTGGCGGTCGGTATCTTCGCGGGATCGCATCACGTGAATGCCCAAACTCCGCCGTGGGAGCAGGCCGTTACGGGCCTTACTGTTGAACCGGGCTCCTACGCCGGGTCCCTGGCGATCTCCTGGGATGCCCACCCCGGAGACCCGCAGGACTACCGGGTTAAGTGGGCGCCTCAGTATGAGGACTACAGGCCCTACGGCAACCTCGATTGGAACGCCTATCCCACGTCCACCAGCCACACGGTGATGGACCTGGAACCGGGGGAGACGTACAAGGTGAGGGTGATTGCGCGTACCAACACTCCTGAGAGACAGAGGTCACCTTGGAGCGCCGAGGTGAGCGGCGAAGTGCCCCGGTCGGCGTGGTCGACGGTCGAGTTGGATGCGGCCAACAGCGCCAGCCGCGGCGTCTGGTCGGACGGCGCCACGGTGTGGGTGGCCGACAGCGCGGCTGACAAGGTCTTCGCCTATGACCTCGCCAGCGGCGCACGCAATGCGGCCGGCGACATAGACACCCTCGACGCGGACAACACCCATTCCCAGGGAATCTGGTCGGACGGCACCACCCTGTGGATCGCCGACGACGACGACGACAAGGTCTACGTCTATGACCTCGCCAGCGGCGCACGCGACGCGGCTGCCGACATCGACACCCTTGACACGGACAACCAACAGCCCATGGGCATCTGGTCGGATGGCAACACCATGTGGATCGCCGACGACGAGGACGACAAGGTCTACGCCTATGACCTCGCCAGCGGCGCACGCGACGCGGCCCTCGACATCGACACTCTTGGCGCGGCGGGCAACAATCACCCCAGGGGCATCTGGTCAGACGGCGCCACCATGTGGATCGCCGACGACGAGGACGACAAGGTCTACGCCTATGACCTCGCCAGCGGCGCACGCGACGAGGCCCGCGACATCGACACCCTCAGCGCAACATCCACCGACGACCCGTGGGGCCTGTGGTCTGATGGCGCCTCGATGCTGGTCGCCAGCATCGCGCAGGGCCATCTCGCCCGCCACGACGTGCCCGCGCCTGCGTGGACGACGGTCGCGCTGGGTACGGCCAACAGCGCCAGCCGCGGCGTCTGGTCTGACGGCACCACGGTGTGGGTGGCCGACAGCGCGGCTGACAAGGTCTTCGCATATAACCTAGCCAGCGGCGCACGCGTCGCGGCCCGCGACATCGACACCCTCGACGCGGACAACACCAATTCCCGGGGAATCTGGTCGGACGGCACCACCATGTGGATCGCCGACGGCAGACACGACAAGGTCTACGCCTATGACCTCGCCAGCGGCGCACGCGACGCAGCCCTCGACATCGACACCCTCGACGATGCGGGCAACAATCGCTCGATGGGCATCTGGTCGGACGGCAGCACCATGTGGGTGGCCGACGACGACGACGACAAGGTCTACGCCTATGAGCTCGCCAGCGGCGCACGCGACGAGGTCCACGACATCGACACTCTTGGCGCGGCGGGCAACGATCACTCCAGGGGCATCTGGTCAGACGGCAGCACCATGTGGGTGGCCGACAGTCGTGGCGACAAGGTCTTCGCCTATGACCTCGCCGACGGCGCACGCGACGAGGCCCGCGACATCGATACCCTCGGAAACACAGCCACCAACAACCCGTGGGGTCTGTGGTCTGACGGCGCCACGATGCTGGTAGCCAGCATCGCGCAGGGCCATCTCGCCCGCCACGACGTGCCCCCGCCGCCGTGGACGACGGTCCCGTTGGATGCGGACAACAGCGCCAGCCGCGGCGTCTGGTCAGACGGCGCCACGCTGTGGGTGGCCGACAGCGTGGCTGACAAGGTCTACGCCTATGACCTCGCCAGCGGCGCCCGTGATGAGGCCCGCGACATCGACACCCTCGACGCGGACAACACCCATGCCCGGGGAATCTGGTCGGACGGCACCACCATGTGGATCGCGGACATGAGTCGCGACAAGGTCTTTGCCTATGACCTTGCCAGTGGCGCCCGCGACGCGGCCAACGACATCAACAATCTCGCCAGGGTGGGCAACAGTCGCCCCATGGGCATCTGGTCAGACGGCAGCACCATGTGGGTGGCCGACGACGGAAACGACATGCTCTACGTCTATAGCCTCGTTCGCGGTGTCCGGCCCGTGGGAAGAAGCATCGTCTCTCTCAATGGGGCCGGCAACGGCCACCCCAGGGGAATCTGGTCCGACGGCACCACCATGTGGGTCTCCGACAGCCGCGACGACAAGGTCTACGCCTATGACCTCGCCAGCGGCGCACGCGTCGCGGCCCAGGACATCGACACCCTCGGAGACACCGCTACCGACAACCCGTGGGGCCTGTGGTCAGACGGCTCCTCGATGCTGGTAGCCAGCATCGAGGAGGGCCATCTCGCCCGCCACGACTTGCCCGCCGCCCCGGAGCCAACCGGCTGGACTATCGGTAGCGGCTGCACGGTGGGCGCGAACGCGCCTGATCCCACCGAGGTGGCAGTCGATGCCATCCCGATCGTAGCTTCGTCCACCACCGACGACTACTTCGTGCTGTATGCGAGCTTCGATGTGGACGGCCAGACGTGGGAGATGCCGGTCGCCGTGGTGCTGGGTGAGGCCGGCACGACCACCTTGGCCGAGAACGCGGAGGCGTTGGCGCAGGACCGCTACCGTATAGAAAAATACCTGGTCGCGGACCCTGCCGATGTCGACGGGGACTGTGTCGACGACATCACCGAGCTTGAGAACCTGTCCATCACGAGTCCTGTCAACGCTGCCCCTGCCATCGACCGTCGGGACGGCTCAGTGTCGGTGCCTAACCTCAACGCTTTCCTGAGAAAGGCGTACACCAGGCCCTATCAGTTCACAGGGACCGAATCAGCGTCGGGCGTCAAAATACTGGTGACAGACCTGGACACCGATCGTCCTGGCCTGTACTTCCTAGACTACCACTCCTACAGCTATCACGTTCTCGTGCTTCATGAATTGGGACTTGAATCAGTTGACGTGGAGGGGTTGATCACCTATGACCCGTCGCGGGCCGCACCCGACGGCAGTGTCGGTGCCTACTACCTCAGCCTCGGTCTGGGAGTACACAAGCCATTCAGCGAAGTGGAGCGGCTGTACACACTCATAGCCGCCAACATGGCACACATCGACGACGATCTGTACGTCCATTTCGGCAACGATGTGCTGCCGCAGATCCAGCCCGAGGCATCGCTGTATGAGGCGTCGCGGATAGACATCCTGTTGGACGATGACGTATTCCCCGAGGCCAGCTTCGTTTCTATGAACCCCGGGGTTGGCTTTGGCCAGCTGCGAATTCAGTCGCCCGACGAGCGTCCCCATCCCCGTGACATCGTTATCTATGAGACGCTCCCCAACGAATTGCCCCGCGTCGCGGGCATCATCACCACCGTCCAGCAGACACCGCTGTCGCATGTGAACCTGCGCGCCATCCAAAACGAGATCCCCAACGCATACGTCCAGGACGCCACCAATCACGCCGACATCACCGACCTCATTGACGGCTATGTCCGTTACGAGGTGACCGATTCCGGATGGAGCATTCGTGCCGCCACCCCGGCAGAAGTCGATGCGCACTACGCGGCTTCGCGTCCCGCCGATACACAGACTCCTGTACGGGATCTGACGGTGGAGACGATCACCGCGCTGAGCGATGTGGACTTCGACGACTCGGACGCATTCGGGGTCAAGGCCGCCAACGTCGCAGAGCTTGGCACTCTGGGCTTCGCGGACGGGACGGTGCCCGACGGGTTCGCTATCCCGTTCTACTTCTATGACGAGTTCATGAAGGCCAACGAACTCTACGACGACATCGACGACATGCTGGCCGACGAAGACTTCCAGGACGATTTCGATGTGCAGGATGAGATGCTCGACGACCTGCGCGACGACATCAAGGATGCCGAAACTCCCCAGTGGATCATCGACGCGCTCACCGACATGCACGCAGAGTTTCCCGACGGCCAGTCGCTGAGGTACCGCTCCAGCACCAATAACGAAGACCTGCCCGGGTTCAACGGCGCGGGACTCTATGACTCCAAGACTCAGAAACCCGACGAGACCGAAGATGACGGCATCGACAAGTCCCTCAAGCAGGTCTACGCCAGTATGTGGAACTTCCGGGCCTTCACCGAACGCGAGTTCTACCGTGTCGATCACACCAAAGCCGCCATGGGTGTGCTGGTTCACCCCAACTACACCGACGAACTCGCCAACGGCGTCGCCGTCAGCTTCGACCCCTTCTATGAACTCGACTACTACTACGTCAATACCCAGATCGGCGAGGACCTCGTCACCAACCCCGAAGCCCATTCCAAGCCCGAAGAACTGCTGGTGTCCACTGATAACGACTACTTCGTGTTGGGTTCCTCCAACCTGGTGCCAAGCGGGCAGCTGCTCATGAGCGACGACCAACTCCAACAGCTCGCCGAGCACCTGGAGACGATCCACGACCACTTCGAGGAGCTCTATGACCCCGCAGACGACGAGCCGTTCGCCATCGAGATCGAGTTCAAAATCACCAGCGAAGACATCCTCGCCATCAAGCAAGCCCGGCCCTGGATCTTCAACAGCACCGAATAACTGGAACCCGTGGGGTGCCATAAATCATGTAAACGGCGGAGCAACGATGTATCGGTCATGTGGGCGGCGGGCATCCGGGAGTGGCGCTGCAAAATCGTAGCACCCGCCGCCTTCCAAAGAGTTGTAGTCAATTCGCTGGAAGGCGCGACGGGTGTACTCGGTGGGCCTATATATGCGGGTTCATCGGGCCGACTGGTGGGCGAAAGGCAGGAAAACAAGCTTTCCTGCTGGAGGCCCTTCTGCCAAGAGATAGCCTCGCGATAGCAATAACACCTCAACACTGGAAATGGAGCACTGATGGTGAAGATCGCACTCACCGCCGGTGGTCAAGGCGGCACGGGCGCACGGTGGGCATTCGCAGTCGGGCTATCCCTCCTGCTGACATTGGTCTCATTTGCGCTTACGGCGCTTCCCAGCCAGGGCCAGAGTCAGGACGCGGCGGCGGCCAGGTACGAAATCGCTTTCACCGGGCTGTTTGCTGCCGACGCCCTTGCCACGGGGGTCGACGTGCCCCCCACTGCCAACTTTAGAAAAATGATTGGCGTCATGCACCAGGGGAGTGCGTCCTACTGGAAAGCAGGCGAAAGCGCGAGCCCGGGCTTCAAGAGCCTCGCAGAACAGGGCCGGGTGGACCAATTCGAGGAAGAGATCAACGGGACAGTTGACAGCGGCGACGCACTGGGTTTCTTCGAAAGTCCGGAAAGAAGGATGCCCCCGGATGTCGAGGAGAAACTGGAAATTACCACCACCAGGGAATTTCCCCTGATCACCCTGGCCTCGAAGGTCAATCCGTCCCCGGACTGGTTCACCGGCGTGAGCGCGCTGGACCTACGCCCCAACGGAGAGTGGCAACGCGAGATTTCCGTGGACCTCTACGCCTGGGATGCCGGCACCGAGGATGGTACGGAGTTCGACCGGGAGAATCCTGCAACCAGCCCGCAGGGAGTCGTCGCGAGCCTGAGAAGCACTGGGAAATTCTCCGACAATCCCATAGCCAGGGTGACGTTCAGGCTGATGGCGCCGCCGCAAGTGCAAGATCTGGAGGCGGAACCCGGGAATGGAGAAATCGGAGTATCGTGGGGAGCTATAGGCGTCGCTACCGGGTACCGGGTGCAATGGAAAACGGGTAGCCAGGGATTCGAGGACGCCGCCAGCACCGGGCGCGAGCACGTCACGGCCGACGCCGAAGCCACCAGCTACACCATCCCGGATCTGGCCAATGGGACGGAATACGTCGTGAGGGTCATCGCCACCAACCAGGTGGGTGACGGGCCGGCTTCCGACGAAGTGCAGGCCACACCGGTGGATCCGTCTGCTGATGATATCCTGGTCAGCAACATCCACCAGAACCCTGCGCTCACCTCTCAAATTGCCCTGAACGACCACGATTTTGAATACGCGCAGGGGTTCACAACCGGAAACCAGTCAGCAACCATCGGTGGGATTACTCTCTCCAACCTTCGCAGCGTCAGCGACGACGCCGAAATCACCGTCAGCATCCTTGGGGATAGTAGCGGTGACCCGGGGAGCTTGCTCCACGCGCTGGACGCTCCGGCAGCGTTGTCCACCGGGGTCGATGCCGAGTTCAGCGCGCCGGCCGGGCAGTCCATCACCCTCACCGCCAATACGTCCTATTTCGTTCGGGTCGAACGGGTCGCGGGCTCCCTGGCCATGACCGGAACCAAGGCGGATGCCGAGGATCCCCAGAGCGACCCGGGATGGCGCCTGGCGGACGCGTGTCTGTACAAGAGGTCCGGCACCAGCGGGTACTCAACCTGCTTCTTTTCCAAGGCAGTGCGGGTCATCATCGGGGGACCGTCTTCCGTGGGGGTGCCCACGCTGAGCGTTGCGGACGCCAGTGCTACAGAAGGTTCCAACGTCGAATTCATCGTCACGCTGAGCGAACCTGTCGCCGACCCGGTGACGGTGCAGTACGACACCAGCGACGGGACGGCCACCGATGATGCCAACGCCAGCGACGGGGCGGACTACACTGCCTCGAGCGGGCAGACCCTCACATTCGAGGCCGGCGAAACCGCGCAGACCGTCAGCATCCCAACCGGCAACGACAGCGTAGACGAGGACGATGAGACATTCCAACTCACGTTGAGCGATCCTTCGGCCAACGCGGCGATCGCAGGTTCCGGCGTTGCCACCGGGACCATCGTCAACAACGACGAAACGACGCTCACCGACGCCACGCTGAGCGCACTCGCCCTGACCGACAGCAATAACGCAGCGATCACGCTTGCTCCCACCTTCACTAAGTATTCCTTCGTGTACAGCGCGTCCGTGACCAGCGACATAGATTCGCTGACCGCAGTCGCCACCAAGAGCAGCGGCGGAGCGGCGGTGGCCTTTGTGGGCGCAGCCGACGACAGCGTCGCAGGCCAGGCGGACTACGATCTGACAGTGGGGGATAACCTGGTCAAGGCAATGGTGACATCCGAAGACGGCAACCGGACCAAGATCTACATGGTCAACGTGACCCGGGCCGGGTCGGACGACGCTACGCTGAGCGCCCTGTCCCTGGTTGACACCAACGGCGCGGCCGTTGACCTGACGCCGGCGACCTTCGACCCTGCGGTCAGCGACTACACCGCGTCGGTGGCCAGCGATATGGAGTCCGCAACCGTCACCGCCACCAAGAACCACGCCGGTGCGTCGGTGTTGATCATCACGGCCGGCGGCACGGACGCGGCCGAGACGGCCACCGTGAACCTGTCTCCGGGCGACAACTTTGTCAAGGTCATGGTGACGGCCGAGGATGGGATCACCGCAAGGATCTACACCATCTACGTGACTCGCGCGGTGGAGGGCAGCGCCAGTGATGCAACGCTGAGCTCCTTCACGGTCGCCGATGACCTTGGCAGGCAGGTTCTCCTCTACCAATCATTCGATCCTGAATTAGGACTTTACGAGGCGTCCGTGGGAAACGGGGTGGCAACCGTGACCGCAACCGCAGTGCCCACTCAGGCTGGCGCGACGCTGCTTTTCTTTGACGGCGACGCCACCGGTACTCCCGGCCAGGTGACGCGAGACCTGGAAGTGGGTTACAGCCGAATCAAGGTCGTGGTGACGGCCACGGACGGAGTCTCATCAAAGATATACATTATCCTGCTGCGCCGGGCCACAGCAGATGCTGCAACCGACGCCACACTCAGCTCGCTGACGCTGGAGGAAGACCAAGGCGTCTCCGTCGACCTCACGCCGGCAACATTCGATCCCAACACGACTGATTACACGGCGGAAGTCGCCAACGATGTGGGTTCCGTGATTGTTGAGGCGATCAGTACCGATCCGAATGCAGCGGTCCTCATATTTGGCGAAGACGGCGTCCATGATCTGGAAAGCCGGACGCTGAACCTCGAGGTGGGCGACAACTCCATCAAGGTCATGGTCAATGCGGAGGACGCCACCACGGCGAAAATCTACAACCTGACGGTTACGCGGGCTCCATCCGAAAACGCGGATGACGCCACCCTCAGCGGGTTTGAGCTGGAAAACCACAGCGGCGCGACGGTGCCACTGACGCCGGTCTTCGATCCCGCGACCACGGTCTACGCGGCATCGGTAGTCCACGAGGTCGCATCGGTTACCCTCACGGCCACGAAGAACCACAGCGGAGCCACGGTGTCGATCGTCGCGCCAGACGGCGCCGTTACTACGGACACCGCGACGGTTGACCTGGCCGTCGGCGAGAACCTGATCAAAGCGATGGTCATCGCCGAGGACGGCGACGCCACGATGATCTATATGGTGACGGTCACACGAGCGGCATCAACCGACGCGACTCTCAACTCACTGACGCTGCTGGACGACAAAGGGGCAGAGATACTGCTTGGGCCCACCTTCGACCCGGGCACCGGGCAGTACGAGGCCCGAGTAGCCAACACCGTCCAATCGGTGACCGCGAGAGCGGTTTTGAATCACAACGGCGCCACGCTGGTTTTCGTTGGCGCCTCCGCCACCAGCAATGCCGGTGAGGCGACGCAGAGCCTGGACGTGGGCGACAACCTGGTCAAGGCGATGATTACAGCCCAGGACGGCGTCACGGTCAGGATCTACATGGTCAGCGTCACGCGCGCCGCCGCCGACTCCTCCAGCGATTCCAGGCTCAGCGAACTCGTGGTGGCGGACGGGGGCGCGCACGTTGAATTGACGCCGGAATTCGATCCGGAGGTCACCAACTACGTCGCCGCAGTTCGCAGCAGCCTGGATCAGGTGACCGCGTCAGCCACGGCCAGCCACACTGGCGCCTGGCCACTGGTATTCACCGGTGACGGGTCCAACGTGCCCCGACAGAGAGCGGTGGAACTTGAGGTGGGCAGCAATCTCATCAAGGTCATGGTGAGCGCCGAAGACGCCGCCACGGTGCAAATCTACATGGTCTGGGTGACCAGGGCAGACCCCAACTCCACCGATGATGCCACGCTGAGTGCCCTGACTGTGGATGATGGAGCGGGCGGCGCCATCGATCTGATACCCGTCTTTGACCCCGCCACTCTCGACTACACGGCGGTGGTGTCCGGCGACGTTGACGCGATAACGGTGTCGGCCACCAGGAACCACGGCGGGGCCTCGGTGAACATCATCGATGGGGATGGCACGACCACCGCGTCGAGTCAGGCCACGGTCTCGTTGGGTTACGGTGAGAACGCAGTGAGGGTTGAGGTCTCTGCCGAAGACGGCAACTCTGTCGAGACCTACCGGATCACAATCACCCGCGAATGGCCCTGGTCCGCCACCCTGACCGTTGGGGTGAATGAGTCCACGGTGCCGGCCTCTTCGGGTTTTTCCGCCTATACGTCGCACCGCGGTTCGCTTTCTGAGCAGTACGTCACCCTGGACGGGAACCGCTACAAGGTACTGATCCTGATGCACCTGGCCGGTGGCCTGTACCTGGGCACCAAGACCGAGATGCCAGGAGACTTCATCCTGCACGTCAGGGACCTGGAGTTCAGGGGCAGCGATAGCTCCTTGCCCGTGATGCGGACCAGGGGAGCCTACTGGTGGGCGATGGAAGACCCCGGCTGGGCCAAGGGCGACCAGGTGTCGGTGGGCATCACCGTGCCTGATGAACCGCAGGGCATGTCGGACCGGCACCTGGCGTCGCCGGTGGTCCGGTTCTCCCAGCTGCCGTCCAGCCATGACGGCGACAAGGCCATAGTGTTTCGCATCTCCTTCAGCGACACCTTTGAGATGGACTTTCGAACGCTGCGGGACCGTGCGTTGGAAGCGACCAACGGGGAAGTGCGCAAGGCGAGGCGGGTGAACAAAGACTCGAATCTCAAATGGGAGATTCGTGTGAAACCCGACGGAGCGGACGACGTGGTGATCACACTGCCGGCGACCCAGGACTGCGCTGACGACGGGGCACTGTGCACTTCGGATGGACGGATGCTCTACAACAGCGTGTCGGTGACTCTCCCAGGGCCGTGATTGGGATGGTTTAGGCTCGGCATTCACGTCCACGGAAACGCCCTGGCCAGATGCCTCTAAACCAATGTCAAGGTGAGATGTGCATTTGCCGGGGGTTTTGAATCAGGCCGGGAGTCTGACAGGATTGCCTCGGCCTTTGACTGGAGGACCGTCCGGCAGCACCGTCTCGCCTCCTCTCTCCGGCGGGTCAATCCTGTCAGGAACCGTCCGATGCGGCCCCGGTAGTCGGTGTCGGGATTCGAAACGAGTCCTCTTACTGGTTCGTCTCCCGGGTGGGTGCGGGTGAGGGCGTGGCTGTCCTGCCGCCTGGGGCACCCTCCGGGAGGCGATTTATGAACCAACTGCCGTCGAAGTTCGCGTAGGCCAGAAATTCTTCAAGCGCTATTGAATCCTCTCCGCAGATGTCGCCGTAACAGGCCTCACCGTTCCGGACCTCGAAAATGATGGAGCCGGTCTGCCCGTCGACGGTGCAGGAATCTCCGGGATTCATGTCGAGGACCTTCCGGCAAGGCCCGCCGGAAGTCGGCCCGCCGGGTTGGTCCATAGTAAGCGTTGCCGGATTTTCGGTATCAACCTCGGAGCATCCTTCACTACTGCAGGCTGAAACCCAGTAGTTATTCTCATCGGAACTGGGGGAGGTGTGGAGGTAGCTGGTTTCAGTGACATTTGAGGCCAGATTCTCGCACCAGCGGGGGTTGCTGTCCTGGTCAAGTGAACAATTGGCATGGAAGTCGTCGTGATAAACGTTGTAATATTCGGCTCCCGGGACCGGGTCCCATGTCAACCTGGCGCCCGAACCCTCCCAGGAGACCCTTGCATTGGCGGGTATGCCGGGAGAGGGGTCCGCCGATATTGAAAGGGTATAGGCTCCTTTTGCGTCCCCAGCAGACACCATTATGCTGACTGTTCCGGAAACGCCAGGCGTCCACCTATTCGAAATCGGCGAGATTTCGGAGCTGAAAGACCAATTGTATCCGGGACGCTGAAATAGCAACATGTTTACGCGGGGAATGTCCTGCCAGGTGAGCTCGACCAGGTAGTCTTCTTCCGCATCTACCTGGAGATGGAAACGGTCTGTCTCTTCAGGCTGATCCAGTGAACCAGCCACGCTGGACCCAAGACGAATCTCTTCACTTTCTGGCTGTACAGGACCGGAGTCTTCCGAGGGGATTACGCCGACGGGCTCCTCATCGATATCGATGCAGCCGGCTTCAGCCATCCGAGTTCGGATTTCCGAATCCATGCCGGCAATGGCCTGCTCGACGGCCTCGAAATGAGTACCAATGGTGAAGAACATAGAGACTAGGAACTCGTCCTCCGTTCGGTCACCCGGGTCCTCCAGGAAGTCGTCTATAGCCTCCTTGAATGCCTCCGCAAATGAAATCTGGGCATTGTGCCATTCGGACACTTCCGCTGGAGGCTCCAGGGCACTCATCTGCTCACTTACGAACCCCAGGCCTTCGGAGAGTTCCCTGAGGGAGTTGCCCTCTTCCCAGGACCCTGCCTCTGTCACAGTCTCGCCGCACACATTCCTGAGGTAGTCGTCAAGGGTCACGGAGGAAGTGTTTGGCGGCTCGGCATCCGGCGCCGCTGTGGGAGGGGCCGATGCAGAAGTACCACCATCGGAATCGGCAGTAGGCGAGGTAGCGGCAGATGTTTCTCCATCGGCAGTTGCCGTGGGCACATCGTCCCGCTCCTCTTCGCCTCCCCCACAGGCGGCAATGGACAAGGTCAATAGAACCACCGATAAAGCAATCACAGCTGTGCGCCAGTGGCTAAGTATCGGCATCACCCTAATTTCCTCTCATGTTTATCTGACTGTTTACAATCGCCTCGGATGGATGAAGTCCCCAGACAGCCCGATCCAGTTCAATATTGCCGGTCTCCATATCCCTGACCGGACGCTCCTGCCTCGAATCAGAGACCTCGAAAACTGACATTCAGTGGATTTCCTGATGCCCGATTTATCAGAAAACTCAGTCAATGGCAGGGCTTTGACACTCCCACGTGGCCCGAAATTCTCGCTCTGCAAATAATTTAACACCCGATGTGTAACAATAGTGTTATAAATGATGGTTATATTGTCTCAAAACTGTGCAATTTGGAGGTCAGTAATCGAGCTGTTTGCTGGCATCCAGACAACAAATGACAACCTAAAGACTGGTGACGCTACTCCGTGAGGGCCCCCAGAGGGCGGGTTCTTACGTAATAGCCGCACTCTCCGCCTCTGGAGTGTTCGAGGTCCATGCCAGCGCGCAAGTCAGAACCAAGATGGACCCGGTCTTTGTCAGCCCTCGGGATAGGCTCAATAGAAAGAGCGGTGGTATGGTCGCTCACCAGCAACGAATGAGCCGGTTTTACGTCTCAATTTTGGTTATCTATCAGCGATAATTCCCGGGCAGATGGCTCGGGGGCAATGTCCATCCCTGAAATATGGGACATTGAACCCGTGAAGGCAGGCAGGAATCCAGGTGCTGAACAGCGTAGTGGAATTTCAACCTCTGGGATTAAGGAGGTGCGCCTCCACTGACAGGTGCGCACAACGTCAGAGAGAGGGAGACTCTCGGTCTGCTCGGGAAATCTCTCAGAATTCTGCTTCGATCTGTAGAGGACCGAGTTGGCGACCGTGGTCCCGCAGGTGACGTCCGGGCGCTGCCCAGTGGACGACGGTTTCCGAATCGTGCTTCCGAGTCTATTGCCGCCGATGGTGACTATAGTCTGGACGCTTGCCATAGAAGCGTCCCACGTTGTGCGGCTCGCGATCTGATTCTCCCGGGCTCTCCTGTCATCCGCGGAACCGGCCCGACGCCCCTACGATCGACGCCAAGTTCGACAAAGGATCCCCTGCGTCCTGCCAATTGGACATTTGTTAACGCCAAAATTTCGGATTTTGCAATCCTCTCAACCAAACGAGACCGGTAACCCCATTCAAATTCGGAACTCCCTGGTACAGGCAGGCGCGGTAACTATATGAGCAGCCTATCGCCAAGAGGGCGTTAACCGGCGGGCCAGTCCAGCCGAGAACGTGATGGCTGTGTGGTATCTCCAGGACGCCAAGATTCGATTCACCGACGACATGGACGCCACGTTGGCCGGCGAGCCCCAAGGGATGGCCCGTCGAGGCCCGACGTTGGCGGTCGTAGTGTCGATGGAGGATTACGGCGCCGTGTGCCGTCTGGAGCAGGTCACCTTTTCTTCCCCCAATGAGTTGCTCCCAAGACCCTCCTAAACGGGGGGGCATCGAACGTCTGCCCCTCTTGCCCCGCACACTGGAATCGTAACGTTCCTTTTGTGCACTGACATCCCGTCGAGACTCAGTCCGAGAGACCACTCACCTGCCCCCTACAGTGGTACCAACTTTATTTATGCTCTCTTGAGCGTTGACTTTGCCCAACTACCTGCGCCAGCCACGATGCCAGTTTTGCAGGGCGCCGAGTGTCGAGCAGTAGTACCCCATGGGTGCATGGACCACGGCTAACCAATATTCGCTGACGACATTGGCGACACACCATATCGCCTACGATATTCGTCATAAAACAGGCGATACAGCGACATAAAAATTGCCTTTTATCTAGCATTATCTGCTGATTGACACATAAAAATAATGTAAGTATTATGCAACGAATCTCAGAATCAGGAGGATCGGCGCGCATCCTGACTTCACTCAACAGGCTACAGTCGACATCTGTTGAAATTGCGCCGATGTCTCTCCCAGCCCTGCGGGTCTGCCGCCCTTCGTGGACTGCGCCAAGGTTTTTGCCATTGCCGACAAATGTATGGCATCGACCGCACAAGGGACAGGTCAGACCGAATTGATTGGCAGCGGAGGCTACTCTTCGGAATCAGCCCGGGAATTTGGAAAACACCCTCGAAAATAAAGAATGTGGCCCGATACCCTGGGCCAATCGCCGCCTCCTAACGCTACGGATTCAACCTGAAAGACTCTCCCGTGGATGACTTAGGCACCAGGAAACCACCTCCAGAAGGAACACATGCGAATAGGAAGTTGACCGTCAAGTAGCCCTCTGAAAGTAAATTGCCGCTTCAGGCCTTCAGCGGCAGCTGTCAGCGAGTGGACTTGGCGCTCGAATCGGAATTGTAAGCATAACGTTATTGGAGGCATTGCGATGAACAAGAATCTGCCGTCAAGCATCAGGGTGATTTTCCCGCTTCTGTGTGCCCTGCTGCTCATGATTATCGTTGCCTGTGGTGGCGATGATGGTGATGATTCCGCGCCGGCGGCGACAACCGCCCCGGCAGCAACCGCCGCACCGGTGGCGACCACTGCGCCGGACGCGACCACCTCAGCAGCGCCCACTGCCGAAGCTGCGATGGTCAGCTCGGAGGGGTACTGGAAAAGTTTTGTGGACCAGGGGGAGTACGGCGGGATCCTCCGGGAGGGCCACATCTACGAGAACGACCACTGGAGCCCCTGGGTCGGGTGCTGCAACAGGTCGGTATTCATAGCCCGCAACCCCTACAACCTGCTGGTGATGCGCGACCCGGCCGATCAGGACACCATAGTCGGCGATTTGGCCGAGAGCTGGGAGTGGGCCGAAGACGGAAACAGTGTCAATTTCCATATCGCGCAGAACGCAACGTGGTTCGATGGCGTGCCCCTTACCGCGGAAGATGTGGTGTACAGCCTGGATAATATGACGGACCTGGACCAGGTGAGGCCGCGGACCAGGAACGTGGAGCCCTACTACGCGAGCTCCGAGGCCATAGACGCCCACACGGTGAAGGTGAACACCAAGTTTGCCAACCCGGCGGCCCTGCTCCCCTTCCTGACCGTGGACTTCATGGTCATGCACCCCAAGCACGTGCTGGAAGGCAAGCCGGCTGACGTGGCCGATTTCTTCGCCGACCCGGAGAACCTGGTGGGCTCGGGCGCCTTCATGTACAAGACCAGGGAACTGGGCAGCAGCATGGAGATAGAGAAGAATCCCAACTATTTCAAGGAGGGGTTGCCCTTCTTGGACGGAATCAAAGTCTTCGTCATTAATGACAAGAGCAGGCTCGCGGCAGCCCTGGAGGTGGGGCAGGTCGATTGGGCCCCCGGAGCCGCCTGGACCGAGCCACAGCTAAAGGACCTTGCCAGTGCGCTCGATGGTAAGGGCAGGATTCTCTACACTCCCGTCACAAACGTATTCCGCTACTACGAGTTCAATACCAACAACGCAGACGAACCTGTGAGCGATCCTCGGGTGAGGAGGGCGATCTACATCGCCTTTGACAGCAAGGAGCAAGTAGAAATTAACCGTCTCGGCAATGGCAGCCTGGGGATACCATTCTTCCCGGATACCTGGATGTCGGCGACACCAGAGGAGATATCAGAGTGGCCCGGCTTCCGGTACGTCGATGAGAACGGTGAGCTGTACATAGGTGACCCGGTGGGCGTGCCGGGCTTGAGCAAGGACCCCGCAGACCTGCAGATGGCCCGGGACCTGCTGGCCGAGGCCGGCTACCCCAACGGGTTGACCCTTGACTACCTGTACGCCGACATATTCGAAGAGGAAGCTATTATCCTCAAGGAGAATCTGAAGGTAGTGGGTGTCGAGCTGAACCTGCTGCCAAGGGACACCACCACGGCAGCCAACGCTGAGCAGGCGGGGGACTACAGGCACATGCTCGGCTTTGGCCATGGAACCAACATCATTGACCCCGATGACGTATTCCTGGGTGTCTACATGCCCGGCGGGCCCCGAAACGCACAGAGGTACGAGGATACTAGGGTCAGTGAAATCTTCGAGATTCAAAAGAGCGAGCCTGACCAGGTGGCGCGGCGTGCGCTCATCAAGGACGCCGAGGACATTCTCCGCCAAGGTGAGGGCCACGGCCGCCCAATGTTCTGGCACCCTGTGGAGCAATTGATCCACCTCAACCATGTCAAGAACATGAACACCGGGCCGTTTACCGTTCAGTACGGCTACCAGAAGGAACACGTCTGGATGGAGCAGTAACCGCGGGCAGCCCTCCAGGACCTGGAAACTATCTCGGGAGAACCCTCCCCCTCGCCGGGGGAGGGTTTGGGTAAGGACGAAGAGGCGATCGGCCATTCCGCTGTAGAGCAGCCCGCCTGTTTGGGGATAGTTTCTCAGTCGTCAGCAATCCAGGTTCGGCATCGAGGCTTCGACCCGGCGAGCTAAAACACCAGCTCAATCCCCAAGGGCCCAGAGGGTCCATCTTGACCGCTGGTACTATTTTGCTTCCAGCTATTCCTCAGGAGCGAGCATGACCGCGTATTTCTTCCAGAGGCTTGCGCTCTTCGTGCCCACGCTGATACTGGTCTCCTTCCTGGTTTTCGCCATCATGCGATTTCTTCCAGGAGACCCTGCGATAGCATTGCTCAGCCAGGGAGGCGCGGGGAGCTTTACCCAGGAAGACGTTCAGAGGATGCGGGAGCGGCTGGGGACCGATAAGCAGTTCCATGTGCAGTACGCGGAATTCATACAGGGCCTGGTCACGTGGGACCTCGGCGAGTCCTTTGAATTTACCGGAGTCCCGGTGTCCGACATGCTGGAGACCAGGTTCCCCCTCAGCGTAGAGTTGGCCCTGCTTGCCCTGATTCTATCCTATGTGGTTGCCGTGCCATTGGGCGTTATGTCGGCAGTGAAGCAGGACACATGGTTTGATGGTTTGGCCAGAGTGTTCACCGTCGGTGGCATTGCGCTTCCGCCATTCGTGGTGGG
Organism: Dehalococcoidia bacterium; assembly: GCA_963664175.2. GTDB lineage: Bacteria > Chloroflexota > Dehalococcoidia > Lucifugimonadales > UBA3495 > VXOI01. The sequence goes on along the minus strand of CAXXOI010000049.1, from coordinate 36,260 downwards.
CTTGCTTACGATATTCGTCCTCGCCCGCTTTTTCGAATGGCTCCCTCCATTGGGTTATGCCCAACTCTGGACTGACCCTCTGACAAATTTGCAGCAGTTGATTTTCCCGGCCCTGGTCCTGGGTTACTTCAACATGGCCTTCGCCACCAGGGTTACCCGCTCCGCCATGCTGGAGGTCCTGCGGGAGGACTACATCAGGACCGCCCGGTCCAAGGGCCTCCATGAACTGATTGTTATCGCCCGGCATGCCCTGAAGAACGCCTTTTTGCCCGTGCTGACCGTCGCCGGCTTCCAGTTGAGCCGCCTGATTGGTGGAGCGGTGATTATTGAGGTTATTTTCGTGGTTCCGGGCATCGGCGAGATGTTGGTGAGAAGCGTCCTGATCAGGGATTACCCCATCGTTCAATCAACGGTCATGCTGATAGCCGTCGTTGTACTGGTCCTGAATCTGATCGTTGATCTGGCCTACGGCTGGCTCAACCCCAGAATCCGCTACGGTTAATGGATTTCCCAAGCCAACGGGAAGAGTGGAATCATGTCGAGTGATCGAGCAACGCTAGCTGCGCCCCCGATCGTCAGAGGCATCCGGGCAACGCAGGGCTTTGCGCTTGCGCTGGCTAATTTCTGCAGGAGAAAACCCTCGGGAGCCGTCGGCGGCGCAATGGTGTTTCTTCTGATTCTGATTGCGATATTTGCGCCGCTCATATCACCCTTTGAACCCAACCAGATCAACGCCGAATTTTCATTTGCATCCCCCGGAACAACCATGCCTCTGGGCGGAAATTTCGCGGGGCAGGATGTCCTGAGCAGGCTCTTCTATGGGGGCCGCATCTCTCTGTTCGTTGGCTTCGTCAGCATAGCAATTGGAATTACTGCAGGCGCCTTGATGGGCGCTATCAGCGCCTACTATGGGGGGAAATTCGACCTCATCGTACAGCGTTTTGTTGATGCCTTTATAGCCTTTCCGGGGATAATCCTGGCGTTGGCGCTCATGGCGGCCCTTGGCTCGTCTGTGTTCAATATCATCATTGCACTGGTCGCCGTTTTGGCCCCCAGCGCCATCCGGACCGTGCGCTCCCAGGCGCTGGCACTCAAGGAGATGGACTATGTGCTGGCAGCTAGGGCGGTGGGCGCCGGCGACGCGCGAATCATTATCCGCCACATCGTGCCCAACTGCCTGGCCCTCTTCATAATTCTGGCCACCATCAATTTGGGCTACGCCATCCTTGTGGAGGCTTCCCTGAGCTTCCTTGGCGTGGGCGTACCGCCGAACGTGCCAACCTGGGGCGGCATGCTGTCCGGATTAAGCTTGACGGAGATGTCGAATTATTGGTGGCTGATCGTATTCCCGAGCATGTTTCTTGGCATTGCGGTGTTCGGGTTCAACCTGCTGGGTGATGCCCTGCGAGACGTGCTTGACCCGCGACTGCGGGGGACTGGCTGAGCAACATTCTCGATGGCATTCCGGGGCTGGTCGTGGCTGGCGCCATAGTCGCGACCATCGCCTGCGCTGCGGCAACCCCGGAAGCCACCTGGCCTCAGTCAGAGGGCCAGTCTGCTCCCACGCAAATTGCGCGTGTAGAGGCCGAGCACTCCCCTCATTTCCCCACGCCGGTGGTGGGCGGCACCTGGCGTACCAACCGGGATAAATACCTTCTTGACCCGGAGATTTTGGGTCCCGGCAATAACCGGGACGCCATACCCCCCGTCTACCGGCCTCAGTTCGAGTCGGTGGAGTCGGCTGACTCCTGGCTGGACAGCGACGATCCGGTCGGTGTGCTGGCTCTGGACGACGAGGTCCACGTGTACCCCCTGCGTATGCTGGTGTACCACGAGGTGGTCAACGACGAGATCGCCGGCGTCCCTGTCCTGGTGACCTTCTGCCCTCTGTGCGATACGGTGGTTGCCTTTGACCGGCGGGTTACCGAGGAGGTTCTGCTGTTCGGGGTCTCCGGGAAGCTGCTGCACGACAATCTCATCATGTGGGACCACCAGACCGAATCATGGTGGCAGCAGGTGTCGGGCAAGGCCATCGTGGGAGACCTGGCCGGCGAGCAGCTGAACTTTCTTCCAGTCCGCACTCTCTTTTGGCGGGATGTGCGCCGGAATATGCCCTCGGCCCGCGTCCTTTCCCGAGAGTCCGGCTTTCCGGAAAGTGCGGCAGGCTTCTACGATATAAAAATGTGCCCCGGCGACTACTCCACGGAGCCGCCGCTGTGGACTGGCGGGCCCACCAGCGAGGCCCTCGGCACATATGCCCGCGTGGTGGGCCAGTATCTGGATGGAGCAGTGGCCTACCCCATGGCGGCCCTGGCCCAGCGGCGGGTGGTCAACGATGCGGTGGATGGCCAGGATTTGGTCTTGTTTTATTCCGCCCAGCCGTGCGACGGGCGGGGAGGAGCAGAGACCGTCGACACGGCTGCCGTCTACAGCCCCTGGGTCGGCGAAAGGAGGCTGTCCTTTTACCCGGAGGCAGGTGCGATCCTCGATCGGGAGACCGGCAGCACGTGGAGCCCGGGAGGGCTGGCGTTGCGCGGGCCACTGATCGGCACCCAACTGGAACCTCTCCGCCACACTATCTCCTTTTGGTTCTCCTGGGTTGCCTTCTACCCGGACACCGACCTCCGGCTGAACGAGTAGAGGAACTTATCCATTCTTCTTCCAGACGACGGGCCCTCGATAGGGGCCGCTGTTTCACGGGAGAGTGCCCGAACCCCTGGCGGGGGCCCAGTTAGGCCTCCCTTGGCTGACCGCAGTGGCCGTGTTCCTCAAGCGGACCGGGACGTACCAATTCTGAACCTGTCTGCAGGTCCCACTGCGCCACCGCCTGCCACGCCTCCACCGCTATCGCGTTGTGCGCCTCCATCGGCGCCAGGAACAACACGCTCTCACTCCCCTCTATCTTCCGCGAGTTGCTGTAGTCGAACTTGGACAGCCCGAGGGCATGCCCCGCCTCGTGCACCGCAGTCGCATAGGCAAACATCCTTCCACCGTCATCTCTAAAGTCAGACGTTCCATTGTCAGAACAAGTATTGAACCTGACACCGTCGGGTATGAAAGAATGGCCAGGTAGGATGGGTCCTGCCCTTAAGGGGCCTTGCTTGAAGGTGACGTCCGCGCTCCGTATGACGTTGCTGGCCTGCCGTGTGCCTCCCTCGGCACGCGCAAAATATTTCGCAAACCTCTTGGGATCCCCAGTTGTAAGCGGAGGACGTGGGAGCGGAGCCCAGCCGGTCGGTGATCAGCAGGCTGGCGTCGCGGGTCGAGGAGCCGACTCTCGTCTCGGGCATTCGTCGGCTCGTAGGACGTGCGGGCGGCGTTAGTGGAGAGCGCGGTCATCCCGCGCTGGCGGGCGGCCAACGGCCGGGCCGTCTTGCAGGCTGGGGGCTGCGGTTGGGTCGTCAGCTTGCGGCGGTGTCCTCCAGCAGGCCGTGGCGCACAGCCCAGACCACCAGCGCCTGCTTGGACTCCACTCCCAGCTTGTCCTGTATCCGGTAGATTGTGTTTCGCACTGTTACGACGCTGTTGCCCCTTTCCCTGGCGATCTGGCTGTATGACCTGCCGCCGGCAAACTGGGTCAGTATCTCCTGTTCCAACGCCGTCAGCTTCCCCGGCGCCTGGCGGGAGGACAGCCGGTGGTCGCCGCGGACCATGGCGAAGACCGCCTTCACGGCCTCATCTGGCATGTGCAGGCTGCCCTCGGCCACCTCCTGGACGGTCTGCAGCAGCTCCTCCGGGCGTGAGTATTTCTGGAGGTAACCCGTGGCGCCGGCGGCCACCGACTCGATCACCGCGTCCTCCTCCGTGGATGCCGTCAGCATCAGGACCTTTGTGTCGGGCAGCCGTTCCATGATCTCGCGGCAGGCGTCGACGCCGTCCTTTCGCGGCATGATCACGTCCATGACTATCACGTCGGGGGCCAGTTCCTCGACGTTGGCGACTGCCTGCTCTCCGTCCTCGGCCTCTCCCACCACTTCGAACCGGCCGGAGCCCTCCAGCACATCCTTCAGGCCGCTCCTCATTACCGGATGGTCGTCAACCACCATTACCCTTATTCGTTGTGTCGACGGCATAAGATTTTCCTCCCTTAACGGTGTTCCGCGGAACCTCGCAGGCAATGGTTGTGCCTTCCCCGGCGCTCTCGACGATGAGCCTGCCGCCCATCTGCTCGGCATCCGCCGTCATGCCGTTGAAGCCCCTTCCCTGCTCGTCATAGCCGTGGGGAAGGCCCACTCCGTCGTCCGAGACGGACAGCCGGATCCGGTCCATTTCAAAGTTCAACCGCACCTGGACCCTGCTGGCCCGGGAGTGCAGGAAAGCGTTGGTGAGGGCGTTGTGAGCGATGGAAAATAGGCGGGCGCGGGTCTCCGTGGGCAGCGGAGGCTCGGTGCCGGTCTCCAACATCTCCGTGGGGATGGCGGTTATCCGCTCGAAGGTGGAGCAGTGGGACCAGAGGACCCGTCCAAGTCCCCTGCCTTCCAGAAGGTGGCCCGAGTCGATGGGGCCCCTCATCTCCCACATCGCCGACATCGACAGCTCCCGGGTTGCGTCGAGGGCCGCCACCAGCTCCTCGTTGGACTGGTCGGCCAGCTCCTTGGCGCGGTGAATCCCGAGGCCGATCATGTAGGCGGTCTGGGCGGTGGTGTCGTGAATCGTCTGCGAGACCTCGATGCGTTCCTGCCGCAGGTGGCGCTCCCTTGCAACCGCCGCCTGCCACCTGTTGCGCTCGAAGCGGGTGATGAAGTTCACGCCCAGGACGATGAGATACAGCACCGCCAGCCTCGCCACCAGCACCTTCTCCTGGCCCGCGTCGAGATCGAGGCCGGGGCCCACTACCAGGCACACGACGGTGTAGGCCACGGCGGCCGTGGTTGTCGAGGCGATGCTGACCCAGCGGGGGGAGAAGACCACGGCAAACACGGCCAGGGCCGGGTAGTAGGACAGGAAGATGAAACTGTTGAACCCCCCGGCGATGACGATGCCGTAGGTGGTCAGGGCAACGTCCACGGCGCCGAGGAAAAGCAGCCAGCGCCAGGTCACTGGCCTGTTGGTGAGCAGGCGGAAGTGGACGAGGCCGTTGGCTATCAGCAGCGTGATGGGGATGGCCAGGTATTCGGTGCCCTCGGGGTACCAGAAGCTCGGGCGGTAGGCCAGCAGGAAGATCCCGACCAGCCAGACGAACCAGCGGCCCCACACGGAAATCCAGGTGGCATGCAGGACAACCTCCGGTTCGGACACCGTGCCCGCAGTGGCCCACCCTTGCAGCGTCGATATGGCGGTCTTCAACAAGTCCCGGTCCCCGTTCCGGATTAGCGGGGCCGGCCGGGCCTCGCGACGGTCGTTGGCGCTGCTCAATGCACACGTGCAATAAGGCTACGTTAGCCACCCACAACTTACTTCATCTGTTCCACGGATACGAGGGCGAAATATACCAACCGGGGTTGGGCAAATTGAAATGGATCGAAGGAGGAAAAGGCCGGGAGCGACAGGGTGCGTCGCTTCCTGTCGCGCATCCGGCGGGGTTGGGGAGAGCGAGAGGGGCGCCGTGGTTCATCCGGGCCGGGGATTTCGCCCTCACCCTAACCTTCTCCTCAGGGAAAGGGAACGATTAAAAGGCCCTGGCCGGGGCCCACGGCAGCGCGGGGCTAGGGCTGGCGGAGGGGGGCGATCACCTCTTCGCCGTAGCGGCGGATGATGGTCTCGGGCGATGGGCCGATGGCGGTGATGAGGAGGACGTCGACACCGGCGTCGAAGATGGCGCGGGTCTTGGCGCGGCACTGCTCCGGCGTGCCGACGATGGCGAACCGGTCGGCGAAATAGTCGGTGAGGCCGAGCTCGTCGGTGAGGGTGGAGTTGCGGGTCTGGCCGACCTGCTCGTGCTCGGCGGCCTCGTACTCGCGGTGCAGGACCGAGACGGCCTCGCGGAACTGCTCGGGGACATTCTTGCCCTCGAGGGTGAACCGGAAGGCGTGGTGTCCCGAGGCGGCCAGGGCCATCTTGATCTCGTCGACGGCCTCGCCGGGGTCGTCGGCGATATTGCACTTGGCGAAGGCCCATACGCTGGCTGAGCCCTCTTCACGGCCAGCGGCGCGCTCGCCCTCGCGGATGCGGGCGACGGTGTCCTGGAGCACGTTGGGGGTGAGGCCGGTGTGGATGATGGCGGCGTCGGCGACGGAGCCGGCCATGGCCAGGGTGCGGGGTCCCTCGGCGGACATGGCGATGGGGATGGCGGTGCTGGACCAGCGGACGTGGGCGCGGTCGCCGCGGAACTCGGCGGTGTCGCCGGCCAGCATCTCGCGCACGCTCTGGATGTAGTGGTGGAGCTCGGCGAGGCGTGCGGGGCGTAGGCCGAGGTTCAGGACGGCGCTGTCGCCGCTGCCCAGGCCCAGGAACGCACGGCCCTTGGACAGCTCGTTGATTGAGGCGATGGCGGAGGCGGCGACTGCCGGATGGCGGGTCAGCGGGTTGCTCACCGTCGGGCCCAGGAGGACGCGCTCGGTGGAGGCGGCCACGACGCCGAGGGAGACGTACAGCTCGCGGGCCAGGGACTGGGAGTCGGCGACGCCGACGTGGTCGAAGCCCATCGCCTCGGCCAGCCGAGCGCCGCGTGCGACATCCTCCAGGTTGTTCGGGAACATAGTAACGCCGAATTTCATGCGCTTCTCACTCCAAACATGTTCTACATCGTCCGTCTGTAAACGCCTTGGTAGTTCACAAATTCCACGAGCCCGTGTGCTCGCAATACTTGAAGCTGCTGTCGAATCTTGGCCCGAACATGCCGGTTCTTTGGATAGTCAATGGTCGCAAGCGGCTCGCAAATCTCAACCAAGTCTTCCAGTTCAAAATCCCCAGGAGGTAAAGCTAACACTCCTCTAAGCGTTAGATTTGTCCAACCCCTGAATCCGGCCAGCAACGCAGCGCTATCGGACACCAAAAATCTCGGCTCGATATCCGGAGTAGTGTCAATCGTAGGTTGGGGGATTGATGCCCTGACAGAGACAAGGGCCTGTTTCAGAGCAGCAAGGGCTGGAACGCTCATCAATCTCGGGATGTCGGAATCGAACCCCCTCAGAACACTTCTGGAAAGTTGGGAAACTATCACGGGATCTTTGGTCGCAAGGCCACATTCCAAATTGCGATGCAACCCGGAATTCGTGGCGTTGGCGGACGTCACAAGAGCACGATTGTCATCGAATATGTATAACTTCGCGTGAAGACCGAATAGAGAGCTAACCCTGACCCCGTTCCTAGCCAAGGTGCAAAGGACCTCCAAGCTGGAAGCACCAGTGGCGAAATCCCGTAAATCGGTGCGGGTAATCAAGGTTCGAGCTACACCTGCAGAAGGTAAATCCGCTAATTGAAGGACCCCACTATTTACAAAAGGACTTGCGATAATCATGCGATGGCGACAATTCTGTGCATTCTCGGCCAGCCACTCGAATGTTGGAGTGGTTACAATCGTAAGGCTATGTTGAGGATTGGACGACATTATCTTGAATCCCCCATTCCTTTCTGGCCAACGTATTCTGGCACTTTCCCGATTGATTTGACAGGCATCGATTTTCGATCAACGATACCCGTCCATACTCTTATGATTGGAATGAGAGCCATCTATGAGCGCTCAAAGGAAGTCTTTCAGAGTCTGGGAAGAATCAGACTTTGTTGAGAGGACTGTGAATGATCTGGCAAGCATAGAGGAAATCGCTGGGGTGGAATGGATACAGCAAAGTCCATCCTCGCTATATCAAGACGTAATCAGAATTGAAACTTGGCAAGGCACAGTATTTCGGATGGGCCTCACATGGGTGGACGACGAAGAGGTGGAGGAAGATTACGATGATACCTTCACCCAATACCTCTTGGAGAGGTCGTTCGAGGAGTTGGGATGTAGTTGCGGTGCGCAAAGGAAAGAACTCAAGGACTTGAAAGCTCGGTTGGAAGCCGGGGTTCTGCGATTCAGGTCACGGTTAGCCAAATCTACCCTGGGTCAGGCAATTGCCTCCCTTACACAAGAAATCGCTGAAATCGACCAAGTGGAACATCCGTTATTGGATAAGTCGGCCAAAGACGCGTACCCGCACTTCGGCTACTGGATTGCCCAGCAGGAGGGTTCGGAAATCGAGCGGTTGGGGCACCGAGCATTGATATTCCGGTATGCTCAAGACTGGCAGGCAGGATGGAGGCCGAAGGGCTGAATTTAAGGCTGCTTTCGAACTACGACCCACTATTTTCCGAGCGCTCTTGGAAGATGCCGCGGATGGCCGCCAAAAAACCCCTACACTCGGAGAATGGCAAAAGCGCTTTGCCCGTACGTCGGGACTAATCACTCCCATCTTACGCGCGGGCCGACGGTCTTGATGTAGCCCTCGTAGTTGCGGCGCGTCTCGGAGATGGAGTCGCCGCCGAATTTCTCCATGAACGCCTCGGCCAGCACTAGGGCCACCATGGCCTCGCCGACGACGCAGGCCGGGGGGGCCTGGCAGATGTCGGAGCGCTCGTAGTGGGCCTGCACCTCGTCGCCGGTGTCAAGGTCCACTGAGGGCAGGGGGTGCAGCAGCGTGGCGATGGGCTTTATGGCGAACTGGGCGGTCAGGGGCATGCCGTTGGTCATGCCGCCCTCGGTGCCGCCGAGGTTGTTGGTGTTGCGCTGCCACGGGCGGTCGGGGTCGGTGACCGGCTCGATGACGTCCTGCACCTCGGAGCCGCGCCTGTGCACGATGTCCCAACCGGGGCCGATCGAGACGGCCTTGACCGCGTTGATGGACATGAGCGCTTGGGAGACGCGGCCATCGATCTTGCGGTCCCAGGACACGTGAGAGCCGAGGCCGATGGGCACGTTCTCGGCGATGATCTCGCAGATGCCGCCCACTGTGTCGCCGGCGTCCTTGGTGGCGTCGATCTCGGCGGTCATGCGCTCGGCGGCCTGCGGGTCGGCGCAGCGCACCGGCGAGTCCTCGACGGCCTGCCAGTCGATCGCGGCCGGCGGCTCGGCGCGGACGCTGCCGATGGACAGCACGTGGCTGCGGACTGCGATGCCGAACTCCTCCAGCAGCCGCAGGGCGATGGCCCCGGCGGCGACGCGGGCGGCGGTCTCGCGGGCGCTGGAGCGCTCCAGGACGTTGCGCACGTCGTTGAAGCCGTACTTCATTGCGCCGGGCAGGTCGGCGTGTCCGGGTCGCAGACGGGTGATGCGCTGGCTGCGGGGGCTCTGGGGTTCACCCTCGATGGGGCGGACCGACATTGCCTCTTCCCAGTTGGCCCAGTCCCGGTTCTCGATACTCATGCCGATGGGGCTGCCCAGCGTCTGCCCGTGGCGCACACCGGAGATGATGTGGGCCCAGTCCTGCTCGATGAGCATGCGGCCTCCACGTCCGTAGCCCTTCTGACGGCGGGCGAGGTGGACGCCGATGTAGTCCTCGTCCAGCGTCAGCCCGGCGGGGACGCCCTCAACGATTATTACCAAGCCCTGACCGTGCGACTCACCGGCGGTTACAAAGCGGACCATTTTCTTAAACTCAACAAATCACAGAGGCACGGATAGCACAGAGGAAACCAAGAAATAAAGGAAGTCTCTGTGTTCTCCGTGCGCTCTGTGTTTGAATTAACTTCTTGCGCGCATTGCCGCGGTGGCGGCTTCCAGCATGACTGCTACCGGAGCATCCTGCTGCGTCCACATCTCGAAGGACGCGGCGCCCTGGTAGACCAGCATCTGAATGCCACCGAGGGTCCCGGCCCCTGCCCTGGTGGCCTCTTTCAGCAGGGGAGTCTCCAGCGGATTATACACCAGGTCGTTGACCAGAACGGACGACGGAATGTCCGACGCGGAGAGCGGGGTGCCGTTTTTGTCGGGGCCGTGCACCATACCCATGGAGGTGCAGTTGACGATGAGCGAAACCTCCCGCGCCGCGCCTGGGGCGTCGTCGAGGGACAGCGCCTCCGACGCTGCGCCAGAGTCGATGGCCAGCGCCGCCAGCCGTGCGGCTCGTTCCAGGGTGCGGTTGGCGATGAAAATCTGGGCAACGCCCACCCGCGCCAGGGCGTAGACGACGCCGCGTGCCGACCCTCCGGCGCCCAGCACCAGCACATCGCGGCCACGGGGTTCGAAACCCCCGCCCTCGCGCAGTGCCCGCAGGAAGCCGACGCCGTCGGTGTTGTATCCAGCCAGGAAACCGTCGCGATTGACGATGGTGTTGACCGCTCCAGCAGTGGAGGCCCAGTCGTCGACCTGGTCCAGGTGCGGGACGACCGCCTCCTTGTGGGGCACGGTCACGTTGATTCCGAGAGTGCCCGGGGCACGCAGGTCAGCGACGAATTCGCCCACGTCATCTGGGGCGACGTCCCAGGGCTGGTAGGTGCCGTCGAAACCGATGGCGTCCAGCGCGGCCTGCTGGAAGACCGGCGATATGGAGTGGCCGATGGGATGGCCTATGATGCCCAGTCGCTGTGGCATGTCTCTGCTCGCTTTCCGATTTTGCCGGACGGACCGGCGGGTGAATGGTGTCTACACTGACTGCGCCTCCAGTTCGTTCTTGATCTGGAGGAGACGCAACTCGTAATCCTGCTTTTGGTCCACCTGCTCATCCGCCGCCCTGCGAGCCCACTGAACGGCTTCATCCTGGGAGGGGAATTGCTTGAAAATTCTCATCGGCTCCGGTTCGCTATCAACCCATAATGGAAAAATTTCACCTTTGTATTCGCCGGAATCCGTGAGCCTAACAGTGATGGAATAGCCTTTGCGAATCTCCCAGTAAGCTACCGGAAATCTTTCCCTCGGTTGGCCCTCGTGGGTATTGGCAGTTGCGACGGCCCAGGCCACGGCATCGGTTACGGTGTCGAACCTGCCAAATTGACCATTATCGTCAGACAGGAATGCGTAGACTGACGCGTAAAATTCCCTCATGCCGATGTTTATCTTGATGAAATTGCCGTTGACGACAGCGCCGTAGCCCTCGCCGCTAGATAGGGGGAAGGTGCTGCGTTCCAGCGCGGGTTGGTTCCCTCCTGAATCTGACATGGTAGTCGTCTCTCGAGTTAAGCGGATTTGGTGGACACGGGATGGCGCAGAGTATGGCACCTACCGCCCCAGCTGCTGCAGGATTTCGTTGAGGCGTTGCTGGCGGTCGCGGAGTTCGGCCAGGCGGGCCTCCTCGTTCTCCACCACGTCCGGGCGGGCCTTCTCGCGGAAGTTGGGGTTGGAGACCAGCTTTTGCACGCGCTCCAGGTTCTTGTCGCAGTCGGCCAACTCGGTACGAAGGCGCTCACCCTCGGCGTCGAGGTCGACTACACCCTCCAGCGGCAGCCGCACAACCAGGGGAGTGACCACCAGCGTGACGCCGCGTGTATTCTCGCTTGTTCCTGAATCTGACGCAGAGTCGCCACCTGAGACGATGCGCAGCGGCTCGACGCGGGACAATGCCCGAATGACGTCGGCCTCATCCTCGATGGCCGCTCGCTGTCCGTTGGCCTCCACCAAGGCCTCGAGGTGCTGGGCCGCGGGGATGCGGAGCTGGGCCCGGGTGTTGCGCACGGCCCGCACCGCCTGCTGCACCAGGGCGATCTCCTCCTCCGCTTCGGCGTCAATGCGCCCGCCTGACGCGGGGTACGGGGCGATCATGATCGATTCGCTTTGAGCTTTGCCCTCCTCCGGCAGCTCGGATTTCAGGGTCTGCCAGATCTCCTCGGTGATGAACGGCATGAACGGGTGCAGCAGGCGCAGGATGCGCTCCAGCACGTGGGCCAGCGTCGGGAGCGGCGAAGGTCCGCTGCCGTTTCGCACGCGAATCTTGGCCATCTCGATGTACCAATCGCAGTAGTCGTTCCAGATGAACTCGTGGAGGCGCTGCTGCGCGTCACCCAGCTCGAAGCTCTCCAGTGCCCGGTTGACGTCGGCAGTCACCCTGTCCAGGCGGCTGATGATCCAGCGGTCCTCGCGGTGTTCCGGGGTGACGTTGCTCCATCCTTCGAGTCCGTGTCGGCCCTCCAGCTGGCTGATGACGAAGCGAGAGGCGTTCCAGATCTTGTTGGCGTAGTTGCGGCCCGCCTCCAGCCGGTTCTCGGTGAAGCGCAGGTCGTTGCCCGGGGCCGTGCCGGTGGTGAGGGCGAAGCGCAGGGCGTCGGTACCGTACTTTTCCACCAGGTCCAGCGGGTCCATGGTGTTGCCACGGGTCTTGCTCATCTTGGCGCCGGAGCCGTCGCGGATCAGGCCGTGCAGGTAGACGGTGTTGAATGGAGGCTTGCCGGTGTTCTCGATGCCCAGCATGATCATGCGGGCGACCCAGAAGAACAGGATGTCGTAGCCGGTCTCCAGCACCGTGGTCGGGTAGAAATAGTCGAAGTCGCCGGTGTCGCCGGGCCAACCGAGGGTGGAGTGAGGCCAAAGGCCGGAGCTGAACCACGTGTCGAGCACGTCGGGGTCCTGCCGAATGCCGGTGGACCGGCAGGCCTCGCAAGCAGTGGGATCCTCCATGGCAACGGTCATGTGACCGCAGGAATCGCAGTACCAGACGGGGATGCGGTGTCCCCACCACAGCTGGCGGCTGATGCACCAATCGCGTATGTTCTCCAGCCAGTTCAGGTAGACGCGAGTGAAGCGCTCGGGGACGATGCGAATCTCGCCCTCGGTGACGGCTCGGTAGGCCTTGCCGGCGATGCTGTCGGGCTGCTCGTGGCCGCCGATGTTGACGAACCACTGCATGCTGATAAGCGGCTCGACGACTGTGGCGCAGCGCTGGCAGTGGCCAACGGAGTGCCGGTGAGGCTCGACTTTCTCCAGCACTCCCAGCGAATCGAGTTCCTCGACCACGCGGCGGCGAGCCTCGAAGCGCTCCACGCCAGTGTACTTGCCGGCGACTCGGGTCATGGCGCCGTCCTCGCCGATGACGTTGGGGGCGTCGAGACGGTGGCGCTGCCCAACCTCGAAATCGATGGGATCGTGGGCCGGGGTAACCTTGAGGGCGCCGGTGCCGAACTCCGGGTCGATGGCCTCGTCGCCAACTACCGGGATGGCGCGTCCCATGATGGGCAGGACCACGTTGCGGCCCCGAATGCCGTCGTAGCGTGGATCGTCCGGGTGTACCGCCACGCCGGTGTCCCCCAGCATGGTCTCCGGGCGGGTTGTGGCGACGGTAACGGCCCGGTCGGGTTCGCCCTCCAGGGGGTAGCGTATGTGGTAGAGATTGCCGTCGACATCGTCGTAGTCCACCTCGAGGTCCGACAGTGCCGTGGCGCAGCGCACGCAGCGGTTGATGATGCGCTCGTGGCGATAGATCAGGCCCTTCTCGTACAGGCTGACGAAGGTGGAGCGGACCGCTGTGCTGGGCCCTGGGTCGAGGGTGAACTTGTGCCGCTCCCAGTCGGCGGAGATTCCGAGGCGGCGGGATTGCTCGTGGATGATGCCGCCGGACTTTTCCACGTGTTGCCAGACCCGCTGTACGAAGGCCTCGCGGCCGATGTCGTGGCGAGTGGTGCCCTCCTCGATCAGCTGCCGCTCCACCACCCACTGCGTGGCGATGCCGGCGTGATCGGTGCCGGGCAGCCACAGCGTCGGAACGCCGGTCATGCGGCGGTACCGGATCAGGGCATCCTCGAGGGCTTTCTCCAGAGCGTGGCCGAGGTGCAGCTCACCGGTGACGTTGGGCGGCGGCATGATGATGACGTAGGGATCCTTGCCGGTCTGTGGGACGGCGTGGAAGTAGTCCTTGTCCAGCCAGTTTTGGTAGATGCGCCGCTCCACGTCAGCGGCGTTGTAGGCCCTGGGCATCTGGCTCGAGGCCCCTGAGGTGTGGGCAGAAGTCATGGGCGAATTCAAACTCCGTTACCGGGTATTCCGGCATGAAATACGCTGGCGTGGAATAGGGGTTCCTCGGCGGTGCCTGCGGCCTGCCGGGAAAGGGGTTGCGGAGGCAACGAAAATCGCCTCCTGCTATCTCCGCAAATATATCACCGGCGCGCGCGGGGCGTCTATTGCGAGAGAGAGGCGGTCCAGGAGGTTTCCCTGAGGGACTCGAGGCGGAGGATGGCGAGGCGGGTATCGTAGGCGACGCGGGCGGGGTCCCAGTAGTTGACCCGACGCTTGTGGAGCCAGTAGGTGAATTCCTTGAGATCGGTCAGGTTGAGGCCCTGCCGCTTCCCCAGATTCGCCTCCTCCCGGAAGTCGGCGAGGAGGTCGCTGCGGGTCCGCGTGTATAGGTGCAGGAAGGCCTCCTCAGCCAGTTCCTCGCTGTCGGAGAACCCCCTGGCCAGGTGCCGCTTGCGGGCATACTCTTCGGCAGCCAGTTGCAGCGCCTCCTCCAGCACGACGCCATAGTGGAAGTTCAGGTAGGCGCGGTATTTGCTGACCCCCAGCAGGTCACGCAGGTCGTCCTCGGTCAAGGGCTCCGGCAGCAGGCCGTGAAAAAGCAGGCGTTCCAAGTCTCGCTGCGGAATGTAACCGTCGGCCTCGTGGCACAGTCGTTCGGCTAACAGCAGCCAGTCGAACGCCTCGCCGCCCACCATGTACTTGTACCGGCGGTCCCTGTGCCACTCCTCAGCGGGAATCCATTGACCCATTGCCTGCAACAGCGTACGAAACCACGGTGCGCCAGCCGCAAGCTGCATGCGAAATAGGTCAATGACGACTTCCGGCGCCAACCCTTCCTCGCACTCCGAATCCGAAATCGATGCACCTGGAATCCCGGAATGAGGGGCGTACTCATCGGTCCTGCCGTTCCCGGTAGCGGGGGAGGGTTCGGCCACTCGGGTTCGTGGCATCAGGAGCCGTTCCGGGTAGCTGCCATGTCGTCGGGCGTGGCGGTGGACCCGGCGGCCACCACGGCATCGAATATCTCCATGCGCTGGGGCTTGGGAGTGGTGATGAACCGGAGGAACTGTTCCCGCGGCATGGTATTCAGGATGTGGCGGGGTTCACACCAGGCCCTGCGAGCCACGGCCACACCGAACCTGCCTCCCGAGAGCTGCGAGTGGTGGTGCGAATCGGTGCTTATGACCAAAGGAATCCCAAGTTCACGGGCACGGTACGCGTGCGTGTCCTTGAGGTCAAGGCGCTCCGGTGAGGCGTTAATCTCCAGCGCGGTGCCGGTGTCCCTGGCCGCCTGCAGCACTGCCTCCAGGTCGAAATCGGTGGGGGGACGCTGCCCCAGCAGGCGGGTTGAAAGATGTCCGATGATAGTCACCGACGGGTGCTCCATGGCGCGGATGATGCGCCGGGTCATGGTCTCGCTGTCCTGCGACATGGCGTTGTGTACTGACGCCACTACCACGTCCAGTTCCGCCAGGACCTCGTCGGGGAAATCCATGCGGCCGTCGGAGCGTATGTCCACCTCCGAACCGGCCAGGATGCGGATGTCGTAACGTTCCTGCAGCTGCCGCAGCACCTCGCGCTGGGCCGCCAACCGATCCGGAGTCAGTCCGTTGGCGACGCCGAGGCCCTGGGAGTGGTCGGTGAGGGCCATGTACTCGTAGCCAAGGGAGGCGACGGTGGCAACCATGGTCTCGATGGGGTCGCTGCCATCGCTCCATTCGCTGTGCAGGTGCAGGTCGCCGCGCAGGTCCCTGGCCTCAATCAGCTTTGGCAGACTACCCTGCTGAGCCGCGTCCAGTTCCCACATGCCGGTGCGTAGTTCCGGCGGGATCCAGGGCAGGCCCAGGCGGGCGTAGAAAGATTCCTCGTCCGGGAAGATCTCGACGTTTCCAGACTCGACGTTGGTGATGCCGTACTCGTTCAGAGAAAGGCCCATGCGGTTGGCAAAGTCGCGGAGCCGGATGTTGTGCTGCTGGCTGCCGGTGAAATACTGGAGCATGGCGCCGATGGAATCGGTCTCCCCGGTGCGCAGGTCGATCTGCAGCCCCGGCTCCACGATCACGCTGGTCTTGCGCGGGCCGTTGACCAGCACTTCCTGCACCAGGGGCAGCGCAGCCAGGCAGCGCCCCAGTTCCTCGGGTTGCGGCGTTATGGCCACCAGGTCCACGTCGCCGATGGTCTCCTCCCAGCGGCGCAGGCTGCCGGCGGGGGTCAGGAGGGCGATGCCGTCGTCGCGCTCGCGCAGGGCGGCCATCACCGTCTCGGCGGTGGGGAGGGCCTGTCCGATGGGTGTGCGGCCGGTACTCATGGAGCGAGAGGCGCGGATGTGGCGCAGGATGCTTTCGGCGGCCTTCTTGCCCATCCGCGGCAGGGTAGCCAGGCGACCATCCTCGGCGGCTTGCTCCACGCCCTCCACGGTGCTGATGCCCAGCTCCGTGCCGATTAGCACTGCGGTCTTGGGGCCGATGCCCGGTATGGCCAGCAGATCAATGGCGCCCTCGGGGAGTTCGGACTTCACCCGTTCGTAGGTCTGCACCTGCCCGGTGGTGACCAGCTCGTGAATCTTCTCGCTGATGGCCTTGCCGATGCCCGGGATGCCGGTGAGCTTCTGCCCGTCGGCCACAGCCTGTGCGAGGGGAATGGACAGCCCCTCGATGGTGCGGGCGGCACGCTGGTAGGCGCGAATCTTGAACACAGAATCGCCCTGCATTTCCAGCATCAGGCCAAGCTGCTCGAACAGCTCGGCTATTTCCTCATTTGTCGGCTGATTCGACGGCATGTTGCCTCCGTCTTACGGCTGCAGAGTCATTTGCACCATCCAGCTAACTATATAGTCTCGCCCCTCGCATGTCTAACGTGTGGCAGTGCCTGAAAATGGCAAAACCGGAGGAATCCACGTCGTGTTACAGTGCGCAATCAGGAGAAAGAATCTGGAACATGTTGCATTGCGCTATGGCCATTACAGACACCGCGCGGGTGGTTTGACCGATGCTGACCGGAGTTGAACTGGCCGTAGCCATTGCCATCGTGGCGTTGGGCGGCGTTGTGTTGGGAACGGTCAGCTTCGGCCTGGGATCGGTGGCCGCCCCCGTGCTGCTGCTCCTGATAGGCGCGAAGCCCACGGTGGTGATTGTCAACACGTTCATCGTGGTCCAGTTGTCCCTGGTTCTCTCCGGCACCTGGCGGCACATCGAGATACGGACGACCAAATGGATGATCCTTGGCGGAATCTGCGCCGCGCCCATCGGCGTGTTCGTGCTCAACGTCACCGCGCCCTCGGTGCTGCGTATCGCGATAGGTGTGGTGATCGTGGTTATGGGACTGCTCAGTCTTCGCGAGACGAAATTTCCCCTGGCGACCTTTCCCGGTTCGGGGATCGTATACGGCTTCGCCACGTGCCTGACGACCACCGCCATCAGTATCGGCGGGCCCCTGGGCGGGATCTACGCAGTGGCGCAGCGCTGGCCGACCCAAACGGCGCGCGCCGCCCTGGCCTTGATGTTCAGCGTTTCCAGCCTGCTTGCGGTGGTGTTGTTCGCCCTTACCGGCCTCTACACGCGGGATACGCTGATCAACACCGCGCTTCTGCTGCCGGGCCTGCTGGTCGGGTTCGGCATCGCCAAGTTTCTGGTCGGGCGTCTCAACCAGCAGGCTTTTCGCCGCGCAGTGATCGTGATCGTAGTGCTGGCAGGATGCATGCTGTTGGTGCGGGAACTGCTGGGATGAAGGCCGGAGACCAGCCATTCTAAGACAAGTTCCGCCATGTGCTGCCTCGATTCGGTTGACACCCCGATTCGACGATGGCTATATTCCAATCAACACCATCTGAAACAGGAGACTGTACGCTATGATGCAGACAGGGCGTTTTCGAGTTGAGGCTGGCAACGTGACCTTCGTTGTCCAGCACGAGCTTTGGGACGGCAACATACAAGACCACTCCGACCAGGGCGTGGCCATCCTGGTCGAGGTCGGGGGCTCCACTGCGCTGAGGTTCAACTGCTTCGACCGCGAGAGGAGCTACATCTACGGGCCGGACGGCAAGAACGTCAAGTTCCGGATGGACGAGACGGTCGACGGCAATCCCATCGGCTGGTCGGTTAAGACCCTGCGCAGCAGCATCGGCATCATGCTGTCCGAGGCGGGCTACGGCGAGGCCGCCGGTGCCGTCGATCTGTCCGCGGTCAACAAGGCCCTTGACGAGGTTGACGAGGTCGCGCGGTACAAGTTCGCTGCCGAGCGAAACACCGTGAAGCACAACCGCGGCACCGACGTGTTCGAGGCCGGCAACATCCGCTTTGGGCTGGAGAATCGCAAGCTGGGCTCCGGCGACGGCGGCGTTGCCATCCACGTGCTGGCCGACCTGGCGGGCAACACGGGCCGCGTGTTCACCGAGGAGACGGAGTTGCTGGCCTTCGACTGCTTCTGGGACGGCCCGCACTACCACTATGGCCCCCGCAACAAGAACCACCGCATCTACTGGGACAAGACCCTGGTCCCCGATCCGCTGGGTTGGTGCCTGGATCAGTTCAAGAGCAAGAAGCTCAAGGGAATGCTGGAACGCGCCGGATACCCGGGTGTCGCCGCTGACCTGGACGACGATCTGATCGCCTCGGTGCTGCCCGCCGTCGAGGCCCGGGCGCGGGAGATGGAGGCAGGCGGCATTCCCGCCGAGGTCACTCCCAACCTGGTGCAGTAGACTGCGTCCCGGCAACGCCGAGGACTACGCAACCATCGACCGCCGCAGTTATGCCCTGCGGCGGTCTTTATTTTGTCAGGACAAGGGATACTTTGCGCGACGTATTTCGTAATGGTTGTTCTCTGACCAATGCCGTGTTTGCGCGACGCATTTCGTAAAAAGACTTGTTTCACAAGTTTTAGAAAAAAGGGTTGACACTGTTGATGTGTTAATGTAAATTTCGCACGGTCAGGCAGATACACGCACCATTAGTGGAGGCAGGCACTGTGTACGTTTGCGTGTGCAAGGGAGTGAAGCTCTCGGAGGCGGTCGAATCGGCCAAACGCCGTGGCTGTACGCCCAACGACCTCACGGAGACCTGGGGCTTCGACGACGGAGACGCCTGCGGCCGCTGTCTGAACAACGTGGAGCGCATCTCGCAGATGGTGGAGTTGAAGCTCGAGGGGCTGTTGGTCAAAGCCGCGTAGTTCATTCGCTCAATGCTATAATTGATTCAGGCGATCTGAGGGCCGCCGGTAGCGCAATGCGTACCGGCGGCATATTTTTTCACAGCAAGAGGAGCCCCGCAATGAAAGGCAAGGAAGGCGTCGTAGAACGTCTCAACAACATTCTCACCATCGAGCTCACGGCCATCAACCAGTACTTCATCCACGCCGAAATGGCCAACAACTGGGGCTTCCCCGGAGTTGGCAAGCTGTTCCGCACCAATAGCATGTCCGAGATGGAGGACGCGCAGCACCTGATCCGGCACATCCTGTACCTGGAGGGCCTGCCCAACCTGCAGCGGCTGAACGACGTGCAGGTCGGCGAGTCTATCAAGGAAGACCTGGAGCTGAACCTGGACGCGGAGAAGAACGCGGTGGAAACCCTGAGGGAGGCCATCACACACTGCGCGTCGGTGGGCGATTACACCACCCGCAGCATCCTGGAAGGGATGATCCGGGAGGAAGAGGAGCACATCGACATGTTGGAGACCGAGCTGGAGGTCATCAACGCCATCGGCATCGAGCTGTACCTGAACCGGCAGATACGCGGCGAAGAATAGCCGCCGCCCACATCGTGCCGAGATGCCAACGCCGGGCCCGCAATAGCGCGGGCCCGGCGTTTCCTATGAATGTCCAGAGGAAAAGGCGGGATGTGTCGTCTTATCACTCAGGTTTATGCGTACACTTTTGCCGTTGCGTGCGTGGGATTCATTGGCCTTCTCGTCGCGCCAGCGCCCCTTGAAGCTGGGCGATGAGACTGGGCGTATCGTCCTGGATCGCTTCCCATAAGACGTCGTTCTCTATTCTGTGGAAATCGTGTACCAAGCGATGACGCATTCCTATAATCTGCTCCCAATCTATCCCCTTGAGTTCTGATCGTGACAGGGGTGAGACGTAATTTGCTGCCTCGCCGATTAGTTCAATGGCTTTTGCCGAGGCAAAAAAGAACATAAGGTGATTGTCTAAGTCGTTCCGCGTCATACCTTGAGAAAAAGACGAGGCTGCCTCCGCCGCTTCCAACATTCGATGTAGCAATACCAAATCTCGCTGAGAGATTCGATTTTCAGGAAGCAAATTGAACCTGCGCTACCTCCAGAATTTCGCCCTTGCGATCGCGCAATGCTGACAGCGAGGTTAGTTCCACCTTTACCACGTCATACAATGCTGCCAGTTCTCTCTCCGTCTTGAATGATCCCCAATGCTTGGGATAGCCTTTCTCGAACTCTGCCACCAGCATCAGGTCGGCGTTGAAAAAGCTACCCGACCCTTTATACGCGTCGCAGGCGGCGAGCCATTTGATGCCATTGGCGCGGCAGAATTCGGTCAACTGCTCCGAAGGCATGGCCTTGATTTTGTCCCTAACCGCCTGCTTTTCTGCGGCCTTGATGGCGGCCCAGGATTCTTGGGCCTCGGCCAGCATCTGCGGAATATGGTTGGCGGTCTGGGAGGCGAACCTGATGGTGGCGGAGGCCAGAATTTCGTCGCGGTAGTAGTCGGCCAATTCCGGCAGGGCCTTCAGATCGCCGCAGGCGCCTCCAATGATATGAGTCAGGTCCCGCTCCATCTTGAAGAACTCCCGGCCCACTTTGTGGCCCTCCTCGAATTCCACCAACAGAAAGAGGTCCGCGCCGGGGTAGTTGCGACGCACTATGGTCGCGTCATAGGTGGCCAGCCACCGTATGCTGTGCGCGCGGCAGTATTCGGCCAGTTTTTCGGCCTTTTCGTCCTGATTGGGCGGTGTGGCGGATGGCATGGTTTCCCTCCGTCCTTGCCAGCGGGTATGAGCACAACATCAAATGATAACAGGGCGCAGGATGATCAAACATTCCGCGCCCTGCTAGGCCATTCGCGGCCCTCCAGTTGGTCTCTAAACTGGCTGCAGTGTCTGGTGGGTTTCGCTGTTGGCGATGATCGCGTCCCAATCCCAGCGCATGGGGACCATCTCCACCCGGCGCCACGCCTCCGATTGGTCGAAGTAGTGCGGGCTGCCCGGATGCCCCGAGCTGCCCAGGGGCACTACCCACAGCGAATTGTCCCAGTTGGAGGTATCGTAGGAATACCGGGCCACCGACAGGCTGGTCACCGTCGCGAACGTGGCAGGCGAATAGCCACCCTGCAGCGGCGTATCGCCGTCGCCGCTGTGGGGGATGGCCGGCGGGTCCAGCAGGCCGTCCAGATCGGGGTGGGCAGCGGACAGGGTATGCCGTGGCACGGCGCGGTGTACGCGGTCCCAGACCCAGGCGTCCGGATCATCGCCCAGCTGCGAGAAGAGCCTGGCCACGCCCCGGGTGAGTGCGCGGGAGATGGCCTCTGGCCAGGTGTCGCCTTCGGCCAGGAGGGAGCGGTCGTCCTGCTGGATCATCTCGACCATCCGGGCCTTGAGGCGGTTGCCGAAGGAGCCGAGCCCGCGGTCTGCCGGGTGCCACGCCTCGTCGGCCAGGCCGGGAGGCAGGTTGCGCTCGAATACCTCTTTGAGCAGGGCGTCGCGCATGGCCGAGTATATGGCTGGCTGCACGCGGTTGGCGTCCATGGAGCCGTCCCAGGTCAGCAGACGGTCGCGGGCAATGGCTGCCAGCGCGTTCTGCGGCTCGACATGCGGCAGGACGGCCAGGTAGGTGAGGGCCGGTTGCGAGACCCTGTAGGCGTGTACACTGGCCATATCGCTGGCGGAAGGCTTGTCCAGGGATGTCAGGCCCCTGGTCACGCCCTTGACCCGGAACTCCGGGGTGAAATCGACCGCGATGTAGTGCGGATAATCTTCGCCCATGGGCCTGTTGTTGGCCGTGGCGATGTACCCCTCCTCGGGATTGGTTGACTGTGGCAGTTCCTCGAAAGGAATATCCCCCTGCCATTCGTACTCCCCGGTCCAGCCGGGTACCGGCAGCCAGCCGTTGACCCGGGAGCGGACAGGGATGCGTCCCCGACAGAGGTATCCGTAGTTCCCATCAACGTCGGCGAACAGGAAGTTGTTGCACGGATCGACCCAGCCGCGCTGCGATTCGACCAGCTCCCCGGCGCTGCGGGCGCGGAGCATCTGCCAGAGAATTGCCGTCCACTGCGATGCGGACTCGGTGGCTGTGTACTTGAGGGCCATACCCGAACCTTCTTCAGGTCCGCCGGAAATGATCGGGCCGTGGTTGGTTACCACTACCTGGAAGGCTTCCTGCTTGCCCGAGCTGCTGCGTACCGTCTCCTCGTGCACCTCGGCGTCGTGCCACTCGCCCTTGTGCAGGTACTGGGGCGTGTCGCCGTCGCGCAGCTGCTCGATGTAAAGGTCCTGGTAGTCGGCGGCGGTGTGAGTGACGCTCCAGCACACCCACGGGTTGTGGCCGAAGTGAGGAAAACCGGGGACGCCCGGGAAGGACAGGCCCGTTACGTCGAACTCGGGGCAGGAGATGCGGTTCTGGTAGTAGGCGTTGGGCGTGTCGAGGCCGCGGTGGGAATCGCCTGCCAGTATGGGCTTGCCTGTGGCAGTCCCGACCCCTGCCCCGCCTCGTTCGCCTGCGACGGGCTGGCCGCCCACGACCCAGCTGTTACTGCCGCCATCCATCTCCGAGAGGTGGTTCAGGGCGGCGGCGCCCTCGGCGAGTTCGGCCAGGCCCTGGTCCAGGGCGCCCCCTGCGGTTGCTCCAGGTGGAAGGATCAGCAGGTGGCCCGGCTCGTAGCCGGGGAAGAGTGCGCCAGCCTTTTCCGGCCCCATGGCCCGCACCATACGGGCCCGCCAGACCTTGGACTCGAACACTCCCATCAGGATGTGCCGAATCTTGTAGACAACCAGGCTCTGCCAGGGCTGCCACGGCTCAGGCGAAACGCCAGCGATGGCGTACTCGGCGGGCAGCGGGTCCGGGCCCTCGATGAAAGCGTTGACCCCCGCGGCGTAGGCGTCGAACACCATGCGGGTGTGGCTGTCCATGGCGGCGTAGTCTGCCTTGGCGCTGGCGACCAAGCGGAAGCGGCGCATCAGCTTGTCCTGCTCCAGTGCGCTGTCGCCGACGACCTCGGCCCAGCGGCCGCTGCCTCGCAGGCGGTCGAATTCCAGATGCCACAGGCGGTCCTGCGCGGTCACGAAACCCTGGGCAAAGAAGGCATCGTGTTCGTTTTCGGCCCGCACGTGGGGGATGCCCAGCTCGTCGCGGTATACCTCCACCCCGGCCTTCAGGCCGTTCAGGGTTAGTGTCCCGGAAAGCCTGGGAATCGCCTCTGTCAATTCGGCTCTGCCAATAGCGATTGTGCCGACCATGGCGCACACCTCCGCCCGGATTTCTACCGGGATTTCGGCGATGATAACACAGCGTATGGGCCTGGCACGGGTATCAAGGTGAGCTTGGAGGCACCGGGAACTGCGGTACCCCGGAAGCCCTGCGGTACCCCTGGAAGTTATCCGGGCCGGATTACGCCGCAGGCAACGCGTTCACCTGTGTCGGTTTCTCCCTGTTCGTAGTCCACTGGTTTTTCGTGGATGAGAATGGCGGAGCCGTCAGAATCGAACAGCGAGTGCCCCTGCTCCAGGCGCAGGGTAACTCCGTTGGTGAAGAAATCGGCGCGAGCGGTACCATCGGGGCCTGCGTACAGGTTCGGTAGGTCTCCACCATGCGCGGCCAGCACGGAGTCGCGTCGGTCCCAGTTCGGGTGAACAAACCCCCGCCCCTCGTCATCCGGGTCGAAGTGATCTCCCGCTGCGGCGAAGTCGGGGCTGCAGGTTCCAACCGTATGGATTGCGAATGCGTGCCCGCCCGGTTCCAGTCCACGCGCTTCGGCTTCGATCACCACGCTGGATTCCGTCTCCTTAAATCGCACGATGCCCAACGGTTCTCCCGACGGGGAAGCCAGCTCAGCGATCGCCTGCAGGTCCGTATCGGCCTCAGTCGCTCGTGTCAACCAGAAAATAATCAGAGCCACCCCTAATCAGAGCCACCCCTAAGATTAGCAATAGACCGATAAGAAACATCAAGGTCCAAGAACGCAGCAACGCCAAAATGAAGCCTCCTGGATCCGTATCCAGCAACCTGCAGTTCCTGATGCAATCGGCTGGCCCTTTAGTGCCCAACATTATAGGCACGGAACAAGTGGGTTTGTACCTGCCCTGGTTGCGGGATTTCGCTCTTGCCGGCCACGGGCGCCTAACGGCCGGGTTGAGTATCCAATGTCGCACAGCAGATGCCGGACGCTCCGGGGGCATAGACGATCAGTTCCCCGAGTGATGTGTCGGCCCTGCTTGATCCTGTCTTGGGAAATTCGGCAATTCCCAATTGAGAGTTCCAAGCCTATAATTGAGTGCTGCAATATCAGGTGGGGTCCAATATCAGGTTGGTGGCCCTGCCGCCCCGTAAGAGGACACTCGTGGCGTTATTGACCATCAGGCTGGTACCGGATCCCATCCTGTTTCGCAAGGCGCGCAAGATCGCCAAGATCACGGCGCAGCACAGGAAGCTGGCCAGCGACATGATCGAGACCCTGATCGAGCACCACGGCGTTGGACTGGCAGCCAACCAGGTTGGCGTGCTGGAGCGACTCTGCGTGATACAGACTCCGGACATGGAAGAGGCCATGGTGCTGGTGAATCCCGAGATTACGCACAGGGAGGGAGAGCGGGATGTCGAGGAGGGTTGCCTGAGCGTGCCCGGGTACCGCGGCATGGTGGTGCGCGCTGAACTCATCAAGGCTCGCGCTCTGAATCTCAACTCCAAGACGTTCAAGCTGGAGGCGGACGAGCTGCTCGCCCAGGCCCTGGAGCACGAGATCGATCACCTGAATGGCATCATGTACATGGACCACCTGGTGGCCCACACCTCGCTTTACAAGGTCACCGAGCAGGCCGACGGCAGCGAGGAGGACGCCAGGTACGAGGCGGAAGACGCCGCTGACGGCCACGAAGATGCGTCCGGGCACGAACATCCGCATTCGCAGCACACCGAGCCTGATGCCGGGTTTGACGCCATGCACCGTCAGCTCCATGAAATGCGCGGAGATACCGCTGACTCCGGTGCTGAATCCAGTACGGTTGAAACGAGTAACCGTCAATAATCCGGCGGCAGCACCAGTTTCCGGACCGGACAGATATGGGCGAAGGCGCATCCGGCGCCTGGCCTGACTGCCGGCCAAATCCCTGGCCAACTCGTACCACTCGGTCCCAATCCATCCCGGGAAATGACATCCGTGTTGCACGTCCACTCAACAATATTTGATCGCCTCGCCGCCTTCTTCGACGCCCGCGATGTGGAGACGTACGTCGTTGGGGGAACCGTGCGCGACCGGCTGACAGGCCGAGATGCCGACGGCGACGTTGACTTGGCCGTAAAGGGAGACGCCGTTGCCCTGGGCCGGGAGCTGGCAGACGAACTGGGCGGTTCGCTGGCGCCGCTCAGCGTGCCCAGAGGGATGGTGCGGGTGGTGGTACGGCCCTCCGCTGTTCCGGATGGCGACCACGGTTCGGTCATAGATGTCTCAGGGTATTCAGGGAGCATCGAGACTGACCTGGCCAGGCGGGATTTCACCATAAACGCCATGGCCGTGCCGCTGGCCCAATGGAACAGTGACGATGTTGGCGATCAGGTCATCGATCCCCATGAAGGACGACGCGACCTGTTTCGCAAGGCGATATGCGCCCTGAATTCCGGTGTCTTCGCCGACGACCCGGGCCGGTTGCTGCGCGCGGTCAGGCTCTCCGGAGAGCTCGGTTTCCGGATTGTACCCGGCACCGTGCGGCAGCTGATGGCGGATTCCCGGCTCCTGCAGCAGGTGTCCCCGGACAGGGTGCGCGACGAGTTCCTGAAGATCCTGGCGCCGCGGGGCGCGCGGGCCCGCGTTGAGGCACTGGACCAGCTGGGGCTTTTGGTACACGTGATTCCCGAGCTTATGGATACCAAGGGGGTCGACCAGCCGCGCATGCACTACTGGGATGTGTGGGGGCACAGCCTGCATACCTTGCAGGGAGCGGAGGGCGTGACCGGCGGACACCAGAACTCGCCGGTGTTCTCGTGCGTGCCGTGGACGCCAGAGTCCGAGACCTATTTTGCAGAGGTAGTGAGCGACGGACACACTCGCCGCACCATCCTGAAACTGGCGGCCCTGTTCCACGACATCGCCAAGCCTCAGACCAAGACCCTGGAACCGGACGGCCGCACGCGGTTCTTCGGGCACTCGGAGCAGGGGGCCGAGGTCGCCGAGCGCCGTCTGAGCGACCTGCGTCTCAGCAACCGGGGCGCCTCAATGGTGTCTCGAATGGTGCTGCATCACCTGCGCCCCACGGGCATGTCCAATGATGGCGAATGGCCCACCAACCGGGCCATCTATCGCTACTTCAGGGACACTGGTGACGTGGCTGTCGATACCCTCTACCTGGCGCTGGCCGACTATTTGGGCGCAAAAGGCCCGGAACTGGTGCATCCCGATTGGCTGGAACATGCTAAAATGGTTTCTCACATCATGAATACGGGCACCCGGGAACCGGTTGCCGTCGATACAGTTCGCCTTGTAAACGGGCACGATCTGATATCCCGGTTCCAGATCCGGCCCGGCCCGCACATCGGCGCCCTGTTGGACGCGATTGAGGAAGCCCGGGCTTCGGGCGAAATTGAGACCCAGGAGCAGGCACTGGAATTGGCCGCAAACATACTCACCAAAGAAGGCCACAACCGTCCCCCCCTTTCGTT
Source organism: Dehalococcoidia bacterium (assembly GCA_963664175.2). Taxonomy (GTDB): domain Bacteria; phylum Chloroflexota; class Dehalococcoidia; order Lucifugimonadales; family UBA3495; genus VXOI01. Next base: position 9,629 of record CAXXOI010000049.1, on the reverse strand, counting down.
GGCTAATAGGGATATCAGGGACGATTCGCGGACCATTTCCGGTTAACCAATGCGTTCCCGTAGCGTCCGGCTCACGATAGTCATTCTCCTTATCTTGGGTGTCGCCCTGGCGGCCCTGGGCTTTCGTTCCATTAACGTCGATGTGCCTGGCCTCCCTGCGCTGGTCAGGGAAGGCGCCGGGCCCTTCGGCCTGAAGCTGGGGCTGGACCTCAGCGGCGGCGGTCACCTGGTTTACCAGGCAGACACCGGGTCGCGGTTCGACGTCACTCTCCTGCAACCGGCGAATCTCGAGGACATCGCCGAATCCTTGAACGGATTCCGATTCGGCGACGAGGAACTGCCTCTCGAGGACTACCAAGTGTTTCCCCGTGACGTGCAGTCTGTCCAGAGGGAGGTCCAACCTGCCGCCATCGTTGTGGCCGACGGAGAGACCACTGGCGAGGAAGGCGAGGCCCCGTCAGAAGACGCCGCTGTGGCTACAGATGGTGAACCGGAGGACGGAACGGAACCCGCGGAGCCCGAGGAACCCCAGTTCGAGACCATTTTGGTTGCCAGCGTATTCCAGATCAGAATGCCGCTGCTGTCCGCAGATGACCCCAGGCGTACCGGCCTGCGGGACTCCATCGAGGATGCCCTCGGTCAGGTGGACGTTTTCCAGGTCGTGGACATAGGCCACCCCGATGCGAGCCAGATGCAGGGTGTGCTGGACAATATCACGCGTCGCGTCAACCGGTTCGGCACGGAAGAGCCGATCATCCAGATATTCGGCGAGGACCGCATCATCGTCCAGTTGCCGGGAGCCAGTGGCTCAACGACGGAACTGTCGTTTACCGACCCGGTCGATGACATGGGCCTTGTGACCAGCACGCTGGAGGAAGCCGGATACAGCGACGTCAGGATCGAACGGATCGACGACAGCACTTTCCGGATACTCTCCGGAACCGTAAGCTCCGATGTCGAAAGCGCTGCCAGGCAGGCGTTGACCGCTGCTATCAGCGCTCCGGGAATGACCGTTAACAGCGCTATCGACGAGGCCAAGGACCTGATAGGCCAGACGGCGCTGCTGGAATTCAAGGAACGCACCTGCCAGGATGCGCTGTGCGTCCAGTTCACTGACGTCGACCTGGGCCTGACCGGCGATGATCTGGAGCGAGCGGAGGCCGCCGCCGACCCCGTGGGATTCGGCTGGGTGGTCAACCTCCAGTTCGACGGCCGCGGGTCCGACATATTCTCCGACCTGACACGCCGCATCGCCAATGTGGAGACCAAGCGCATCGCAGTCTTCATGGACGATGTGGAGCTGATCGCCCCTGTGTCACTGGCCTGGATACGCGACGGCAGCACTCAGGTCAGCGGCGACTTCAGCCGCGAGGAGGCCCGCACCCTGGCCATCCAGCTGGAATCGGGCCGCCTGCAGGTGCCGCTAAAGCTCATCCAGGAGAGCGATGTCGACGCCATCCTGGGATCGGAGTCCCTGCGCAACAGCCTGATGGCCGGCCTGGTGGGCCTGGGCCTGGTGCTGCTGTTCATGATCGCCTACTACCGCATGGCCGGCGTGGTCGCCGCCTGCGCCCTGGTGTTCTATGCGGTAATGGTGCTGGCGGTGTTCAAGCTGATTCCGATAACGCTGGAGCTTGCCCACATCGGCGGATTTATCCTGTCCATCGGCATGGCTGTGGACGCCAACATCCTGATCTTTGAGCGAATGAAGGAAGAGGTCAGAATAGGCAGGACCCTCGCCTCCTCCATGGAGGTGGGATTCAGCCGTGCTTGGCCCGCCATCCGGGATTCCAATATCTCCACAATGATCACGTGCCTGGTGCTGCTGTGGTTCGGTGACCGTCTCGGCGGCGGTTTGGTGACCGGTGTGGCAATCAGCCTGTTCATCGGTGTGGCGGCCAGTATGTTCACCGCCGTGGTGGTGAGCAGGAACCTGCTGCAGCTGATGGCCGTTGTCGGGCTGGGTGGCCGAATCAGCCTGTTCACTCCCGAGAAAGTGGGTGGCCAACCGACCCAGACCAGGTCGGGACCGGTCAGCGGGGGAGGGCGATAGTGCTTGACATCGTCGGCAAGAGAGCTTGGTACTTCCTGTTCTCTTCTCTGATCATCATCGCGGGCATTCTCTCCATGCTGCTGCCGCCCGGTTGGGTGACGCTGGACTCGGGCCTGCGGCCGGGCATCGATTTCACCAGCGGCGCCGTGTTCAACGTGACGTTCAGCCAGGAAGTGGACCAGCAGGACATCCTGGAGCGGCTGGACGCGCTGGGTCACCCGGAAGCACTGGTGCAGCAGGTCGGGGTCAACAACTATTTCGTGCGCACGGACGTCCTGGATGAAGCCATAGCCGGAGGTCTTTCCGAGCGGGAGATCATCGAGCGGGACCTCGAGGAGTCCCTGGGCCTGGAACGAGACAGGGTAGAGTTTGAGAGCGTTTCCCCCATCGTCGCCTCTGAGACGGTGAACATTGCGTTTTACGCCCTCGCCGCTGCCTCGGTATTCATCCTGTTGTACGTCTGGTATGCCTTCCGGCGGGTACCCAAGTCCTACCGTTACGGCGTCAGCGCCGTCCTAGCGCTGGCCCACGACGTGCTGATAATCCTGGGAGTCTTTTCCATCCTGGGGCGGGTCATCGGGTTCGAGGTCAACTCGATGTTCATCGTCGGCCTGCTGATCGTGGCGGGTTACAGCGTCAACGACACCATCGTGGTGTTCGACCGCATACGTGAGAACGTTTCGCGCCACCCGGACCGCGATTTGGGCGGACTGGTGAACCTGAGCATTATGGAGACCATGGGCCGATCGCTGAACACCAGCATTACCACCCTGATCGTGCTCATAGCCATGCTGCTCATCGGCGGGCCGAGCATTCGCGAACTCCTGCTGGTGCTTGCCATAGGCGCCGTGGTCGGGACCTACAGCAGCATATTCATAGCCAGCCAGTTCCTGGTGATGTGGGACCGGGGCGAGATCCGCCGCCTCGGCCGGGCCCGACAGGCCGCCGCCACTGCCGCTTCTTCCCTCTTCAGCCTATTCGGCCGGTAAGCAGCGATTCACCTTCCGTCCGTTGTGGTTGCTATAACCAGTTCATCGGGCTGTGGATGATTACCGGGAAAGCATCTGGGGTATAAACCCAGGAGACCGAGGTTGGTTTCAGCTATTTACCCTTCTCGGAGGTATTGCCGGATCGGTCATCTTGGCCATGCTGGAGCTCAGCTCTCCTACAGTGGGCGGCGCAGCCAGCCAGATGGCGCGGAATATCGTACTTGGCATCGGAGCCAGTTTCGTAGCGTCGGGGTTCATAGTCTGGGGGTTGTTGCAGGCGAGAGAAATTATGTCGTCGGTAGCTGACTGGATCAGAGAGGCCACCAAAAGGCGCAGGGAGCGGTGGATGGAGGCTGCCCGAGAAGAGGGGCGGCGCCAAGGACGCGAGGAGATTCTCCGAGAAATTTACGGCCCGGATTATCCGGACCAATCAGAGAACAGACCCAACGGTAGCCCAGATGGCGAGAATGGAAATCAACCCAAAGCAAACGGAGGGTGAGCAAGTTCGTCGAATGGGACAGTCTCTGTAAGGAATATCAGGCACTTGGCACCAGGGCCAGGCGGCCCAGCACGGCTCTTTCAGTCAGCAATTCGACGGCTCGCCCCGCCTCTTCCAGCGGCAGCTGACGCTGCAGCACCGGTGACACCTTGCCATCCACCGCCAGTTCGATGACCCGTTCCAACGTCGACCGGGACACACCGGAGCTGCCCACCAGATGGGCGTCGCGGAATACGATTTCCGGGATCAGCCCCCGCAAATCTCCCTCGCCACCGACCTCGCCCAGCAGCGCGAGGCGCCCGTACTGTCCCAGGCTGCGTACTGACGACCGAATGGTCGGTGTGCCTACGGTGTCGATCACCACGTCGCCGCCCTCGTCACCGGTCAAGGCCATGACCACTTCCCAAAAATCCAGACCGGAATCGGGGCCCGGGGACTCAATGACATCATCGGCCCCGTGGCGGTAGAGCACAGTAGCCTTCCCGGACGTTGACGTGACTGCAATGGTGTGGCCCCCCAGGGCCTTGGCCAACTGCACGGCGTGAACTCCCAAGCCACCGCCCGCTCCGACCACAACCACCGTTTCTCCCTCCGAGACATCCACGACCATGAGGGCCTGCAGAGACACACCTGCCGGGCAGGCCAGCAGGGATGCCTGAATCAGGTCCACCGTCTCGGGCAGCACCACCAAACTGTGCTGGGATAGCGCAACATACTCCGCAAATCCGCCGTCTCGCCCGTGGCCGATGCCCTCTCCGTTCCGACAGCGATGCTGCCTCCCCGAAAGGCACCGGTCGCAGCGGCCGCAGGCATTGGTAAGGAGCGACACCACCCGGTCTCCCGAATTGACCAGGGTCACTCCCTCTCCCAGTTCTTCCACAACGCCGGATATTTCGTGGCCCAGCACAGTCCCGGGCCGGACTCCTCGCCTCAGGGTGCCGCTCATCACTAGCAGGTCGTGGTGGCAGAATCCGCACGCGGCGACGCGTACCAGCGCCTCGCCAGGCCCGGGGCTCGGTTTGGGCATATCAACCACCGACAGGCTCGGTGAGGGTCCGGCTTTTTCCAATTTAAGGGCGCGCATGGCCCGCTATTGTAGGCTGTCGGCGATGCTTCGCCAATGCACGTGCCGTATAATTCGGCCTGAAAATGCACCAGATGGAAAATTGTGAGGCGATGAATTGAAGATTGGAGCGCACGTATCCACGTCCGGCGGTGTCAGCAAGGCCGTGGGACGGGGGCAGGAAATCGGCTGCGAGGCTCTGCAGATCTTCGGCTCCTCTCCGCAGTCCTGGGCCTTTCGTGACATACCCGAGGCCGAAATCGAGGCATTCCGGCAGAATATGACGGACGCGCACATGGGTCCCGTATTCCTTCACGCCATCTACCTGGTCAACCTGGGGACCAACAGGCCGGACGTGCTGCAAAAGGGCATCGATTCCCTGGCGGCTCACCTGACCCTGGCGGAGAAACTGGGAGCGGACGGCCTGATCTTTCATCCCGGCAGTCACGGCGGCGCAGGCTTTGAGGCAGTGCTGCCACAGGTTGCCGATTCCATACGGCAGGCTCTGGACAAGGCGCCCGAAGGACCGTGCTTGGCCGTGGAAAACATGGCAGGAATGGGCAAGCACATCGGAGCCCGGTTCGAGGAGTTGGGCGCGATACTCGAGGAGGTGGACGACGAGCGGCTGAAGGTCTGCCTGGACACCCAGCACAGCTTCGCCGCCGGCTACGATCTCACCACTGGCGAGGGCATCGAGGACATGCTGGCACAGCTGGACGCCGGGCCAGGGTCAGCCAACGTGGTTGCCATCCACGCCAACGACTCCAAGCGCGTGTGCGGTTCCGGCGTGGACCGCCACGACAACATCGGCGAGGGTTTCATTGGTGAGGACGGATTCGCTGTGTTTATGGGCCACCCAGCATTCAGCCACGTTCCATTTCTGCTGGAGGTCCCCGGCTTTGAGGGCAAAGGCCCGGACCAGCGCAACGTGGACATCCTCAAGGAGATACGCCAGAGGGTGGGCGCGCCTCTGTGATCGAAATGACCAACAGGGAGTTCGTCAGGCACGTTCGGCGCGCCTACGCCAGGCTGCCTGCCGATATTGTCCGTCGGCTGGACAACGTGGACATCGTTGTGGAGGAGTGGCCTGGCCCCGACGAGGCCGACCTTGTAGGCGAAAACGACACCCTGTTCGGCATGTTCCAGGGCTGGCCCCTGACCGAGCGCCACGGCATCGGTGGTCCCCTGCCCGACCGCATCGCCATCTATCGCCAGCCCATCCTCCGATCCAGCGAGACTCGTGAGCAGGCTATCCGGGAAATCAGGATCACCCTCTGGCACGAGGTCGGGCATTTCCTCGGGATGAACGAGGATGACCTGCACCGGTTGGGATACGGATGACGCGTTCCGAACGGGTGACGGACCGCAGCCGGGCTGTGTGGCCGCCCCTTAATGCCCGTTTCGGCCAGCTCACTCCCTATTGCATCGCATGAGACCGATTGCCGGGAGAGTTGGCTGGCTGCTGGGAACCGCTCTGGGGGTGGGACTGTTCCCAGTCGCGCCAGCCACCGCGGCCAGCCTGGTGGCGGTGGCGGTCTACTGGGCAGTTCCTCTTGACGGAGATTCACCGGGGTTCCTGGTCCTGGTTGGCGCATCGCTGCTGGTCGGGCCGTGGTGCTGCGGCAGCCTGACCAGAAGCGACGACCCGGACCCCAAGCGGGCGGTGTGGGACGAGGTGGCCGGTGTTTGGCTGACCTGCCTGTTCCTGCCGAAGACGCTGCCCTGGCTGGCCGCCGCATTCCTGCTGTTTCGCGTGCTGGACATACTGAAGCCCTGGCCCATTCGGCAATACGAGCGACTGCCCGGCGGCTACGGCATCATGGCCGACGACGTGGCGGCAGGGGTCCTGGGCGCCGCCCTGCTCAATCTGGTTTACAGGCTGGGATGGTAGGGGGTTGAATTCTATCGCGTGCGAAAGTCCAATTGCCGGATAAGTTCGAATGTATTGCAGTGCAAAATACCGAAGGTGTCACATACATCCGGCACTTTTCTATTGGCTCGGATTCTACTCGGGGCTGAGACCTCTGTGCTGGTAACGACTCTATCTGTCGGGTCAGTCAAGGCATAGGCGATTAAGAATGGATCTCTCCCGATTTTTTCGATTTCCTCGTCAGTCAAATCTCCTGCGTAGCCAAGCTCAATAACCCTTTGTAGGTGATGTGTGTAGAACTCCTCCTGTAGTCTAATTTGTATGGAATGTTCCTTTACCCAATTGGCGACGGAATCATTTCCTGAGGCGACTTCCTCTAAATTTTCAAAGGGAATTTTGACTTGGCCAGAAGAGCTCATTCTGAGGAGCCACTCCCAGAACTCAGGAACTCTGTCGATGGGGTAATAGTCCCGATTGGCATCAATTAGAACATTTGCGTCCAGCAAATACAACAAAGTAGAGAGGCCTAACTCGAACTTGAACCAGAAAGAATTGATTCAACTTGGTCAGGACGGACACCTAAAATTCTCGCAGCCCTCACTGTGGAAAGGTCTCCCTCTTTCAGCGTTTGATTGACGAAAGACGTGAGACCTCTGCCAAGACGGTGCCTCCGAACTACGTAATAATTTGGTCCGCTGTCTTGATTACGTTGTTGAGCACGCTGAGTGGCCCGCAATTCGAGCCACTGTTCGCGGAATCTGCCGGAGAGTTCTCGGTACTGGTTTTGTCCGATTACGTTTGCGCGATATGCCCTGTAGGCGACCATTGTAAGGCTAAGTTTTCGCTCATTAGCGAATAAGCCAATACGGTCGACCATTTCGTCATAGTCCGCGATGTCCTCCAGGCCAATGTCTCCTGTTTCGTGGGTTGGAAAGAGAAACTCCCCGGCAACGTCATCGCAGAACCTTTCTGTTTCATTTTCTGATTGTTGCCCGCTAATTCCTGACTGGCCTAGGATCAAATGGACCATCTCGTGCAAAAGAGTAAAAGTCCACGCGGCCCTGGTGTCCCTATCGTTGATCACAATGAAGGGAGCTAAGTTGTCAGCAATGGAGAATCCACGAAAAACATCCAATTCAATTGCCGAGTGATGGCTTCCCAAGTCTCCCCTGAGTAGCACAAAAATCCCTATTCCCTCGGCTTTTGCACGCACAAAATTGAATGCTGCATCTGAGTTACTTTGAGCACGGTAGTCCGAAAGTTGAAGATCTAATGCCGCCCCCAGAGTGTCAAGGATCACGGACTTTCCTGCTGACATAAGCTGTGAACCAACGAAGGGTAAAGGGACTACCTCATTCTCGTCTTCCATTACGGCTCTAACCATGCCCTGCCGAGCCCTCATGTCTCGAAGGAGGGCGTCAAGATTTGCGGCGTCCACGGGTGATTGATCCCCTGCAGCAAGGGTGCGGAAGTCAGCCCCCCGATCACCTTTGGATGGTGGTGTCGGAAGGTAAAAGGTGAGGAGCGGCCGCCTGTATTGCTTGGCCATTCTATTTAGTAGGGGTCGCGATGGATCCTCACAGCCAGATTCGTACCCTGACAATCGATCCAAGGCAGTGGCCCTTCTTGTGTCGCGGATGGCAAGTTTCCTGGCCGCCTCCTCTTGAGTGAGGCCGGCGGTTTCGCGAGCCCAGACCAATATTTCGGGATTAACTGATGGCATGGTGTAGAAAATATAGCACACCTAAGCTGCCACCTAGACGCTAGAGTCCTGTTCCCGTACCCACGTGTGCTTTGCCCGGTCTGGGAGGGCATGCTATACTCCTAACGTTCCGAAATCCGCCTTTCGGCAGGGTGCGTCGAGGTCGGTGCACCTATCTCTGGCATGGCCAGTAACGAGAAATAGAGGTATCGCATGGTTGAACCCCAGGGACAGAATGTTGAAGAAATAGCGCAGGCCGCACCCGCCGAGGCCCCGGCCGAAGCCGCTCCGGCAGCTCCTGCGGAACCGGCCGCCGTAGCGGTGGCTGAGCCGCCGGCCGCACCTGCGGCAGCGCCCCAGGAAGCCCCCGAGCCACCTCCCCGTCCCGCTCCGGAACGCCCGCCCCAGCCGACAGGCCGCGAACCCATCAACATGAAGGCTTTGCTCGAGGCCGGTGTGCATTTTGGACACCAGACTCGCCGGTGGAACCCGACGATGAAGCGCTACATTTTCACCCAGCGCAATGGGATCCACATCATTGACCTGCAACAGACCCTTGGGATGATCAATGACGCCTATAAGGATATGGTCGAGCTCGTCGCCAACGGGGGAAAGGTGCTGTTCGTAGGTACCAAGCGGCAGGCGCAGGAAGTGATCCAGTCCGAGGCTGACCGCTGCGGCATGTGGTACGTGAACCAGCGATGGCTGGGCGGTACACTGACCAACTTCCAGACCATCCGCACTCGCATCAACTATATGCTGGAGCTCCAGCAGCGGCGCGAGCAGGGGTATTTCCGTCTCCTCCCCAAGAAAGAGGGAGTGAAGATGCGGGACACCCTCAACCGGCTGGAAAAGTACTTCACCGGGATGCGAGACATGACCACCCTGCCCCAGGCGATCTTCGTGATCGACATCGGGCGGGAAAACATCTGCGTCGCGGAGGCACGAAGGCTGGGCATTGATGTATTCGCCATCGTCGACTCCGATTGCAACCCGGACCTCGTGGACCACATCGTCCCGGGCAACGACGACGCGGTGCGCTCCATCCGCCTAGTGACCAACCGCATGGCTTCGGCGGTTCTCGAGGGACTGGCGCAGCGCGAGGCAGCGCTCCAGGCTGAGATGGAGGAGATGCAGGCACTGGCCGCAGACGCCATCGGTGTTGACGAAGAGCCGGAGGGGCTGTCGGAACGCGAGGATGCTGCCCTGACCGACGCGGTGACGCTGGACGAGGGTACGCTGGCGGAACTGGCAGCCGGCATGGGAGCACGGGTGGCTGGCGGACGGGACGAAACTGGCAACGAAGCAGGGTAAACCCGCCCGGTACGCAGCATGACAACAGCTCTACCAGAACCCGGCGAGCTGGGCGTGGAAGGCCACGACCAAATGAGCCGCCGGTTTTTGGAACACGCGAGGATACAGCTAGACCAGGGCGACCGCGTTCAGGCGGCTG
>CAXXOI010000048.1:0-151773 GCA_963664175.2 Dehalococcoidia bacterium | reverse complement strand
GGTCCAATACCGTATTGGACAGCCTGATGCTCGTGCTCCCGGTGGATGCGAACTGCGGAATCGTAAGGTCCTCATTGGCAAGGTAGGCTACAGTTGCCTTGCTCCCGGCCGGGACGCCACCCACTTCTGCATCGACGGAAACGGTGAAGGTACAGACCTGTGTGGCTACCTCATTTTCCGATGCCTGTCGGGCCGTAAATGCGCACTCGGGTGCTCCAATTACCAGGAGGTCCGAGATGAACACCCCATTCCCGCTCAGTACGTAGACGTCTTCCAGGCCGATGCCGGTGGTTGAATTGCCGTCGCCATCGGAACCGTCGGTGTCCTGGAGCGTGTTGGTGAGTTTCACCGACCGGTCTGAGTACTGACCCAGTATGGAAAGGAACTGGTCGGCTTCACCCTGGGCCCTCTCGATGCGGGCCCGCTTGAACGCCTCGGCAGGCTGGATGATCTGTTCTGCACGACCCCTGGCCTCGGGAATCACCTGGTTCTCGTAGGCCTGGGCCAGGTTGGTGGCGGTAACCTTGTCCTGGCGCGCCTGCAGCACGTCGTTAAAAGCCGCACGCACGTCTTCCGGTGCTTCGACTTTCTGCAGCTCCACGCTGAGGATGTTGATGCCCGCCTCGTAGCTGTCGAGGATTTCCTGCAGCTTGTCCTGGGTTGATATTTCCAGCTCGGTGCGCTGCTCGGCCAGCACCTCACCAAGACCGCGTTGCCCGACGACCAGGCGGAGGGCAGCCTCTGTGGCGTCCTTCAGCGTCCGTCCGTCGGGGCGGCCGGGCGGGATGTCGCGTTGGGCGCCATCGTTTTCACCCGGATCAAAGACCCGGAACAGGAAGTGGTTCAGATTCCTGATGTTGTATTGGACCACCATCTGAACGTCGATAATGTTCAGGTCGCCGCTGATCATCTGCGCTTCCACGGCTACGGGCGTAATGGCGCCGCCCTCACCGCTGCGGAAACCCAGTTCCATCCTGCGGGTCTCCACCGTCTGCACCACGTCTCGGTTGCCCACTGGCGACGGCCACCACCAGTGCAGTCCGGTATCGGTGACCGTGCTGCTCTGTGCGGCGCCGAACAGCCTGAGGGCGGCTTGTTCGCCCGGGCTTACGGTGTAGATTCCGGTGGCGGCCCAGATTATTACAATCAGTCCTATGATAAGAACGGCCGCCAGGCCGACTCCGCCTCCTCCGAGACGGTTGGTAATTCGCCCGATGGTACCGCCCAGTCCGGACAGGATCTGGTCGAAATTCATCTCGGGCGTTCTTGGTGGTTGCCCTCCGGGTTGATACATTCTCCGCAATTCCTTGCTGCGCCCATTCTGTCAGCGCGCAGTCCACATTAGATAATAACACTGCCTGAAAACATGCGCCTATAATGGGGCCGCTAATTGGGCGATATAATGGGTCGGAGAGCCGGGCAAGCATGTACCGATCCGTTCGTCCGGAATGTGCCCGGCATAGACAAACCGGGATGCAATGATGTAATTAACCTGAATGGAAGGAACGGTAATGACGACATTGGCCGGCCTTGAAGTAAGACCCAGCGAGGACATGACGAGAATACAGGCGGTGTGTGAGCACCAGAGGGGGCTCATTTACGTTGTACCTGCCGAGCGCAGCTGGGTGTGTACCGCGGAAATGATGCCGGCCCATGCTCTGGCCGGTTTTTTTCGCGAGCTGGTGGCCCTGAAAAGCCCCGAGGTGGAGGAACTGATGCGACAGTGGGGTCTGTATTACCGGCAGTTGCCTGCGCCACAGGACGAAGAGAGCACAGAGTAGGGCCCGGGGTCCGCGAAATCCGGGAAAACAGTGAGGGCGGGACTTACTCCCGCCCTCACTGTCTTGTAGCTCTGTAAGGCCTCTTTGCGGCAACTTTTACTCGCCAGGACCTTCCTGTCCGCTGGCGGATGGCAGTGTTGGCGCGGGCCGCGGCTGTATGGTTGGCTGCGGGTGCCGGGGAGCCTGCGGCTGCGGTTCGGGCGGAGCCGCCGGTACACCTTCCGGAGCCTGCCCCGGCCTCTCATCGTTGAACAGGTGATTCAGGGATTCCCCTGAGACGGTCTCGTGCTCAATCAGGTATTCGGCGAGGAGTACCAGCTTGGGTTTGTGTGTGATCAGGAGCTCGTTGGCCTGCTGGTAGGCCAGGTTGATGAGCGACTTGACTTCTTCGTCGATTTGCTCAGCGACCTTGTCGCCGTAGTCCCGTTCTTCGCTGAGTTCCCGGCCCAGGAATATCATTTCCTCGCGCTTGCCGAAGGTCCGGGGGCCCAGGGACTTGCTCATGCCGTAGCGCTTGATCATGCCGAGGGCTATCTTGGTCGCGCGCTCGATGTCGTTGCTGGCGCCGGTGGTGACCTCGTCAAAGATATGCTCTTCGGCAACCCTGCCGCCCATGGTGACGGCCATCATGTCGCTGAACTGGTTCTTGGTCCAGAGGTAACGGTCCTCCTCGGGGAGCAGGGAGGTATGCCCGCCCATGGATCCTCGGGAGACTATGGAGATCTTGTGGACCCTGTCGGCGTGAGGCAGAGCCCATGCCACCAGGGCGTGTCCGGCCTCGTGGTACGCCGTCATCTCCTTTTCCCGTCTGCTGATCAGGCGGCTCTTTCGTTCAGGTCCCGCAATGATGCGGTCGACCGCCTCCTCGAACTCGGTCATGAAGATCGACTTCTTGTTCACGCGGGCAGCCAGGATCGCCGCCTCGTTGACCAGGTTGGAGAGGTCGGCGCCGCTGAAACCCGGCGTCTCCTTGGCCACTGTGTCCAGGGTGACCTCCGGGGCAAGAGGCTTGCCTGCGGCGTGAACCCTGAGGATGGCCTTTCGCCCTTCCAGGTCGGGGAGGTCCAGGGTGACGCGGCGGTCAAAGCGGCCGGGCCGGAGCAGTGCCGGGTCAAGAATGTCCGGCCGGTTGGTGGCGGCGACCACGATGATGTTCGTATTGGTCTCGAAGCCGTCCATTTCCACCAGGATCTGGTTTAGTGTCTGCTCACGCTCGTCGTGCCCGCCGCCCAGGCCTGCTCCACGGTGGCGGCCCACGGCGTCAATCTCGTCCACGAACACGATGCACGGAGCGTTGCGCTTGGCCTGTTCGAACAGGTCGCGGACCCGGGCCGCGCCAACACCCACGAACATTTCAACGAACTCTGACCCGCTGATGTGGAAGAAAGGCACTCCGGCTTCGCCGGCCACGGCGCGGGCCAGCAGGGTCTTGCCCGTGCCAGGAGGCCCCACCAGCAGGACGCCCTTGGGGATTCGCGCGCCCAGCGACAGGAAGCGCTCGGGGTATTTCAGGAACTCCACGATCTCCTGGAGTTCGACCTTGGCTTCCTCGACGCCGGCCACATCGGCAAACGTTACCGTTGGCCTGTTGAAGGGCATCATGCGCGCGCGGCTGCGTCCGAAGCTCAGAGTCTGATTGTTGCTCCCCTGGGCCTGCCTCATCATGAACAGGATCAGGCCGCCGAAGAAGATAAGGGGCAAGAAATTAAGCAGGAGGCCGAAAAAGCTGGATAGCCCGCTGGAACCCCTTGACTGGATTTCCACCACACCCGGCTCCCCGACTGGGACACCGCTTTCCAGCAACAGCGATGTGATACTGTCGCCTTTCTCCAGCTTGCTCTTGAAGGTCGACTGGTCGATCCTGGTAACGGTCAAATTGTCACCGTTGACCTCGATCTTTTCCAGCTGGTTGTTCTTCGCCAGAGAGATGACCCGGCTGACCGGCTCCTCGTCTTCCCCGCCGAAGGGCATGAGAGTGTAAAAGATGACAATCACGCCGATGATTATCATCAGGTACACAAAACTGTTGCGGAGCCAGCGATTGCTGCCCATACAATCCCCTTGTTGGCGGGCTATATCCCGCCTTCATTGCGCAATTCTCTAGTTTGTAATATTAGCCCAACGGCCCAAGAAATTGCAAAAGTTGCGGTGCGTCACCAGAGATACGTTCGGAACCTCTTCCCGGATCGATGGTATTCCATCACTCATCGCGGGCCGCACTCCAAACATTTTGGCGCGAGAATGCTCTTGAGCATACCCATCAGTGCGGCGTCGCAGGTGCTGATTTTGCGATAAAATGCGATGGCGGGGCAGCTATTTTCCCGAGAGGACAATTAAGCGGCGCTCAGCAAAACAAAATATAGCAAACAGGAGTGAATAATGGCGGAATACGCTCATCCGGATGCATTGGTCAGTACGGAATGGGTAGCGGAACATGGCAACGACGCCAACGTACGGCTGGTTGAAGTTGACGTCGACACATCAGCCTATGAACAGGGCCACATAGCGGGCGCCGTCGGCTGGAACTGGCAGTCACAGCTTCAGCAGCCCGTCAGGCGAGACCTGGCGTCCAAGGAAGAAATCGAGCAGCTTTTGGGCGGTTCCGGAATTGGTAACGACACGACCGTCATCCTTTATGGTGACAATAACAACTGGTTTGCCGCTTGGGCATTCTGGCAGCTGAAATACTATGGCCACCCTGACGTGAGACTCATGAACGGCGGCAGGGTCAAATGGGAGGCCGAAGGTCGGCCACTGACCGCTGACGTTCCCAGCCACGCCGCGACAGCGTACACCGCCTCCGAGGGTGACCAGAGCATACGGGCGTACCGCGACCATGTCCTGGCCCGCGTGAACGAAGGGAACCTGGCCCTGGTGGATGTGCGGTCCCCGGCCGAGTTCAGCGGCGAGCTTCTGGCCCCCGCCAACGTGCCGCAGGAGGGCTCACAGCGCGGCGGCCACATTCCTGGCGCCGCTAACATCCCCTGGGGGCAGGCCGTTGCGGAGGACGGCACGTTCAAGTCCGCCGACGACCTGCGCCAGCTGTACGGTGGCAATGGCATCGATGGCAGTCGAGATACGATCGCGTACTGCCGCATCGGCGAGCGTTCTTCCCACACATGGTTTGTTCTGACGCAGCTGCTGGGACTGGAGAACGTCCGCAACTACGATGGCTCCTGGACAGAATGGGGCAGCATTGTGGGAGCACCCATCGAGAAATAGAGGCGGCAAGAAATTCATACCGGTTCATTTGGAAAAAGGGCGGGCATTTCACCCGCTCTTTTCTTTGTGATGCTGCCAGTGCGAAGTCTCAGTTTTGATGGGTGGCCCTGACAACTTCGGTTTCGTACGAAACGGGAGCCCTCAAGGGACGCCCCTACGGGACATCCTTCGGTTGGTAGGGGTAACCCCTTGGACGCCCCGTTGCCCGTCGTTACAAGGGGGAATGGTCAACGATCTTGCGAGAATTGGTACAAAGTCTTCAAAAACATGGTTCCATAACGACGGGTTATTATGTAAAGTGTTGTGCCAGCGGGCCTGAAATACATGCGTAACAATTCAGAAACCAGCGCGTAACACCCTCTGAGTATATTGAACGGCGAAATAATCGCGATGGCCCACTATCCGATTATAAGGAGAGAGGAGATGCTGGCTGAAACGGCTCCAAATTCTCGAGGCGCGTTGATATTGCGGCGTTATTTGCCGTACGTCATCGCCGGTCTGTTCGCGGCCGCGTTAATGGCCGGATACAACATTGCCTTTGCGCAGGACGCCGATCCGGTTGAAACGAATGCTACGGACATCGGCAACCTGACCACGATGATGGCAGCGTTTCTGGTCTTCTTCATGCAGGCCGGATTCGCCTTCTTGGGCGCCGGACTGGTCCGCTCCAAGAACGTTACCAACTACATGACCAAGAGCTTCATGGACTTTGCGATGGCGTCGCTGTCCTTCTGGGCTTTTGGTTTCGCCATAATGATGGGCACCTCTGCCGCGGGCATTGCAGGAACCACCAACTTCTTCCTGGTCGACGGTGCCGATGACTGGAGCGTCTATGTAAGCTGGATGTTCCAGATGGTGTTCGCTGCAACCGCTGCCACCATCGTAGCTGGCGCCGTGGCCGAGCGTACCAAGACCCAGGCATACCTCGCATACAGCTTCATAATCGGCGCTGTAATCTACCCGCTGTACGGCCACTGGGCTTGGGGCGACGGTGGTTGGCTTAGCGCACTAGACTCGATCAACCTTCCTGGCGCGTCCGACTACGCTGGTTCCGGCGTGGTGCATGCCGTCGGAGGCTTCATTGCCCTGGCCGGAGCCGCGGTGGTGGGCCCACGTCTCGGGAAGTACAACCCTGACGGGACGCCCAATGCGATGCCGGTTCACAGCGTTCCGTACGTTATTATCGGCACTTTCATCCTGTTCTTTGGATGGTTCGGATTCAACATCAACACTGGCGATTCCATCGGCCTGAACGCCATCAACACCCTGCTGGCCGGCGCCACCGGCGCGGTGGTCGCTCTGTACATCCAGCTGGTGCGCACCGGGCGGGCCGACATCCTGATGGCCTGTAACGGTGCTTTGGCCGGCCTGGTCGGCATTACCGCACCGGTTGCCTATGTTGACCCTTGGGCGGCAGTGGTAATCGGCGCCATAGCTGCACCATTGATGATGGGCTCGGTGTGGTTTATCGAGAACATCCTGAAGATCGACGACGTAGTCGGTGCCGCATCCGTCCACGGGACCTGCGGTCTCTGGGGCCTGCTGGCGGTGGGCATATTCGCCAGCGGCAACAACGATGTCACTGGCCTGGTGGGTGGCGACGGCAAGCAGATTGTCTCGCAGCTCATCAGCATGGGTGTCGTGCTGGCCTGGGGCCTGGTCACCGGCTTCGGCATGTTCTTTCTCCTGAAGTACAGCATGGGTGTCCGCGCCTCCCGCCAGGAGGAGGAAGAAGGCTTGGACATTTCGGAGCACGACCAGCCCGCTTACGAGTTCTGATCGCACAAGCCTCTGGTTGGCTACCTGCAACGGGCCGGGTTGATCCCCGGCCCGTTTCCGTTGAATCGCGCTTCCCTCGTCCGACAGTACTAGAGGGGGCAGCGCCTATAATCTTGTTTGCCCAGGGACATTGAATACGCGACTGGAACTCTCAGCCACATTTATGACAGCCTCACGCGACACCGCTCTCGTCCTCTGGCTCAATGTCGCCATCAAGCTGGCCCTGGTCGGCCTGCTCGCTTTCGGGGCTTTGTCCGGACTGCAGCAGTTCGAAGGGAAGGCGTTCTTCTGGAGGCTGCTGACTTACTACCCGGTAGCCAGCCTGATCGTTCCGGTGGTGTGGGTCGCCAGGTATCGAAGCACTTCCTATCCCTACGCCGCCGACATCCTTCTGACATTGCCGTTTCTGGTGGACACCGCCGGGAATGCCCTGGACCTTTACGACACTCTTGAGTGGTGGGACGACGCCAACCACTTTGTTAACTGGGGCCTGCTATCCGGAGCGATTGCGGCGCTCTGCTGCAGGAACCGGGTGAGCCCGTGGCAAACGCTGGCGTATGTCGTGGGGTTCGGCGCGGTAACCGCGATCCTGTGGGAGATCGCCGAATACTACGCTTTCATTCGCAACTCGCCGGAGCTGGGTACCGCGTACGCTGACACCCTGGGTGATATGGCGCTCGGCCTGACCGGGTCGGCCGTCGCCGGCCTGGTAGCCGCTATCCAGATGCGGAAGACCGATGGAGATCGTAACAAAGATTTAACATCAACCAGCGAGGCGATTGATGTGCGGATGTGATACTCTGCGCACATCAACCGCAGAGGGACTCACGGGATGATAGCCATCATTGCTGCAGGAGCATTCATAGGTCTGTTCGTTCTCTGGGTGGTCCTGCCGAGGAAGTTCCTGAAGAACAAATAGATAATGGGGTGTAGAGACTCTCGAGGTCGGCATCGCCTCGGCCCGAAGTTCTACGTCGATACGTCCCGTTCAACGTGCAAAGGCCCTGCAGCATTTGGGTGGCAGGGCCTTTTCTTTTGCCTCAAGACGAAGTTTTCCGGTGATCTCGGAAGTAACAAAGATTTAACAAAGACGCAAAAACCGTGTAACAACCCGGCGCGATACTATAGCTACACCAGATTCGGAGGACACCCAATGATAGCCATCGCCGCCGCCGGAGCCTTTGTCGGACTGTTCGCCCTCTGGGTGGTTCTCCCCAAGAAATTGATGCGCAAGTAACCGGGCTTTCCCTAGACATCGGAAACTCGGAACAGATCAGAAAATAAACCCCGCGCTTTGACCAGCGCGGGGTTTTCTTATGGGGAACGTTTGTGGGACATTGGAGTTTATCCCTCCCACCTGTGGCTCACAGGGCTAACGCGAACTATTGCCAGGCTTGATGGGATCGTGGCCTGTCGGAGGCGCAGTCCGGGGAAATCCGGATGACGCCGGAAGTAACAAAGATTTAACAAAGACGCAAAAACCGTGTAACAACCCGGAGCGATACTGTGGCTACACCAGATTCGGAGGACACCCAATGATAGCCATCGCCGCCGCCGGAGCATTCGTCGGACTGTTCGCCCTCTGGGTGGTTCTCCCAAAGAAACTGATGCGGAAGTAACCTGGATTCCCGACACTTCCTGGACTCCAAACAATCCGGAAAATGAAACCCCGCGCTGGTTATTGCGCGGGGTTTTCCTATGGGGATCAATCGAGGGAAATTGGAGATTGCCCTCCCCCTGTGGCGGACAGGGTCATAGCGACCCATTGCCGGGAATGATGCGGGGGTAGCCTGTCGGAGGCGCAGTCCTAGGGAATTCTGATAACGCCGGAAGTAACAAAGATTTAACAAAGGCGCAAAAGTCGTGTAACAACCCGGAGCGATACTATGGCTACACCAGATTCGGAGGACACCCAATGATAGCCATCGCCGCCGCCGGAGCATTCGTCGGACTGTTCGCCCTCTGGGTGGTTCTCCCAAAGAAACTGATGCGCAAATAATCCTCTATCGCATCCGGCGAGGGTGCAATCAATGAAGACCGACTTTTCGCTCCGCGCCCGTTGCAAGTGCGGAGCGACTGCTTTGAAAGGGGAGTATCTAAACGGACCTCCGAGATCCAGGCCAAAAATGATGTGC
This sequence comes from Dehalococcoidia bacterium, assembly GCA_963664175.2. Taxonomy (GTDB): domain Bacteria; phylum Chloroflexota; class Dehalococcoidia; order Lucifugimonadales; family UBA3495; genus VXOI01. Next base: position 142,856 of record CAXXOI010000048.1, on the reverse strand, counting down.
GGATGTCCTCTGTTCTTTCAAGATTCAAAAAGACCGTGCAGTTCAGTTATAATTTGGCAAAAATCTACCGGGCGAGGGATTAACTTATGAGCTACAAGGCGGAATACATCTGGATCGACGGCCAACAGCCCACGGCAAAGCTGCGATCCAAGGGCAAGATAGTTCCCGATGGTGAATATCCTCCCGTCTGGGGCTTCGACGGCTCCAGCACCAACCAGGCCCCCGGCGAGAACTCGGACTGCGTGCTAAACCCGGTGCTGATGGTCCCCGACCCGGTGCGGGGCGGCGACAACAAGCTGGTGATGTGCGAGGTGCTGTTGACCGACATGACGCCGCACCCGTCCAACACCAGGGCCGGTTGCGCGGCCGCCGCGGAAAAATACGGTGCACTGGACTGGTGGTTCGGCATCGAGCAGGAGTATACCTTCTTTGACGGCATCAAGCCCCTGGGCTGGCCTGACAACGGTTTTCCTGCCCCACAAGGCGGCTACTACTGCGGCGTCGGGTCCGACGAGGTTTTCGGCAGGCCCGTCGTGGAAAAGCACATGGATGCCTGCCTGGAGGCCGGCCTGGCGATTTCCGGCATTAACGGCGAAGTGATGCCGGCTCAGTGGGAGTTCCAGATTGGTCCGATAGGCGCGCCGACCGTTGGCGATCACCTGTGGCTGGCTCGCTGGCTGCTCTATCGCATAGGCGAGGATGTGGAGAATGTGGACGGGCGCAAGGGTATCAGCGCGACCCTGGACCCCAAGCCGGTCAAGGGCGACTGGAACGGTGCCGGGGCTCACACCAACTTTTCCACCAACGATATGAGGGAGAACTTCGACGCCTGCGTCGCGGCTGCGGAAGCCCTCTCGACCCGCCATGACCTGCATATCGCCAACTACGGGCACCGGATCGAGGAACGCCTGACCGGGCTGCACGAGACCTGCTCGTACCGGGAATTCCGCTATGGCGTGTCCGACCGGGGCGCCTCGGTCCGGATCCCCTGGCAGGTGGCCCGGGACCAGAAGGGCTACATTGAGGACCGTCGGCCCAATGCCAACTGTGATCCTTACACCGTTACCAGGCTGATCATGGAAACGGTCGGGGCAGCGGCAACCGCATAACCAACTGGGGATGACCATCTGACGGTCAGTCAGACGAGAGTCTGGCATCATCACTAAGGCTCACGGAACACCGAGACGCCGCATCGACTGATGCGGCGTCTTCCTTTGCGATATGAGGGCGAATTCTCAGCCGCGCCCTATTCGAACGGAACAGGGGCCCCGGTCCGCATCGAGGCGTAGCAGGCCTCGACCAGGGCCACGTCCCGCATCCCCTCCTCTCCGGTCATTGAGGGAGGTCGGCCTTCCAGGATGCTCCGCCGGAATTCCCTCACCATTCCAGCCAGACCGCCCCGGTCATTGCCCAGCTGCTGCCTGCGCCGGCCTGACGCGTCTATGGTATCTACCCAGTCACCGCCCAGCTCGAAGGCGATGCTGGCCACGGACCCGGATACAGTCACCCAGGGGCGCGGGCTGTGAGGCCCGGCGCTCCATGTGTGGTTAATTACGGCGACCAGCCCGCCGGGATAGCGCATCATGGCCACCACGCCATCCTCAGCCCCCAGGCCAGGCTGCCCTGATGGCACCTCGGCCGCGTACACCTCCGACGGGTTGCCCGCCAGGTAGGCGAGCAGGCTGGCTTTGTGGATGCCGCCGTCTATGAGCACCCCACCGCCGTTCAACGAGGCGTCGTTTCTCCATTCCGTCGGTTGGAATGGAAAGTCCTCCTGCAACTGGATCAGGCGCAAGAATCCTAGGTAGCCACGATCGACTATATCTTTTGCTGCCATGACCGGGGGCATGAAGCGGTAGTTTTCCGCCACCATCAGGGAAACACCTGCCTGGGCGATGGCATTGAGGATTGCCTGCGACTCTTGCGCGGTACGGGCCAGCGGCTTTTCCATCAGGATGTGCTTGCCCGCCGCCGCAGCCAGCCGCGCATGCTCGAGGTGCAGGTTGTGCGGCGTGCAGATGTACACGGCGTCCACCCGCTCATCGGCCACCGCGCCTTCGTAGGACCCGAAACTGCCTGACCCACGCAGCTCGCTGGAAAACCGTGCAGCCCGCGCCTGATCGCGGCTGGCGAAATACAGATCGATGTTACTGAGCTCCCCCTGAATGGCGGAGGCAAAAGCGCGGGCAAAGGATCCGCAACCGATTACGCACAGTCCTGTTTTCACTCTCTAATCCACTGGCTTGAATGTAGGTTCTACTCTACACTTTCCAGCCTGATGGTGTAGCTGGCGCGCATTCGGGTGGACGGTGCGATGGGCTGGATTATTGCCACTATTCGCTTCAGGTCCTGAGCGGGTTCCAGGGTGATCTGCCCGCGGTTATTTCTGTCCAATTCGACCTGTACGACGCGATTTGGCGAGCCTTCCGCGCCTTCGTACACCACCTGCACGATAAAATCCTGCCGCACCAGGTTGTTGGTCCAGACGAAACCATTCGGGACCCAGTCCGTCTCCAGCTTCCAACCATCGTTACCGGCTGTCACCTTCAGGTCTCGCACGCAGAGGCCGTGGTCGTGGATGGCCGCGTCTGTGATGTACTGGAAGCGCACCAGGACTTGCTGCCCGGCCCAGCGGTCCAGCGAGACCGATTCCCGCCGCCAGCCCTTCGTGGCGCCGGTGTATCCGGGTCCGAAGGACACTTGCAGGGGATCGTCGGTGCTGCTGAGCGAGGTTTCGAGGATTGTCCACGTCTTGCCGCCGTCCTCTGACACCTCCACGTAGGCAAAATCCCAGTCCTCCTCGATGGAGAACCAGAGGTCGTATTCAAGGATGGCCTGCTCCACATCCTGCAAGTCTAAGCGGGCAGTCAGGGTGGAATCGATCACGTCGCCCTTGTTGCTCCACCAGCAGCCGTCCCCGACCTCCACGGGCAGCAGCGGCACGGTCCTGTCCCCTTCGAATGTGAACCTGACAACGCTTTCGGCTCGCTCCAAACGGACGTATTCGTTGGAGTACTGGGGGATGATTGACTGCAGTTCCCTTCCGACCACCGCGTTTCCGTAGACTGGCACCTTGAAGGAAAGATCCGAATAACCGTAGAGACCCCCCTCTTCGTCCAACAGGTTCGCCACGGCCCAGTCGCGGAACACATCGGTGAAGATCACTCCGTGCCCGCTGGCCTCCAGGTAAGCGTCAATGCCCGGAACGCCGTCGGCGGGTTCCTCCAGCAATGGTCTGAGGTCACCCCCGCCGACGTAGTGCTCAGCCAGGTAGTGCATGAAGAGTGAGGCGGCGCCGTAGTTCTCAGAACCGCCAATGTCGTTGGCCGGCCACTGGGTTAAAGAGGTCGGACCGGCCCGGCGGAAGTCGAGGATGCTGAATTCGGGGTACCCGGCAATGGTAACCGCCAGTTCGGAGAGTCCTTCGTTCACCCAGGTCTCGTCGGACAGGTCCGCCCTCCAGTGGACGGCGTGCTGGAGTTCGTGGGCAAGCACCTGGGAGAACTGGTCCGTGCCGACAGGCAGGTAACGCGCGTTCACGTAGATGGCCTCGATTTCGTTGCTTATGGGTCGGACCTCCCTGGGATATTCGTCGGCGGCGTTGAAGTAGCCTCCGGCCCCTCGCAGGTGTGCAACGACCACGTAGAGGTGGGGGTCGCCGTCCACTCCGGGGGTCCACTCGGTGCCGAAGGCCCCGGTGACTGCCGGATAAATGACCTCCTCGAACTCCCTGGCAGATCGCTGTATATCGTCAGGTTTTGCATCGACCGCGTCCTCGAAGAACCAGTAGGCGTGGGGGCTCACGTGCAGCAGTTCGAACTCGCTTTCATACAGCTGCCGGGAGTCGAGGTCCACCAGGTTCAGGGTAATCCGATGCCCCGGTTCCAGGGTCGTCGATTGGGTCCGTACTACCCTTTCTACAGTGCCGATCCCCGGAATCAGTTGCTCCGCGAGTCGAAAGAAATCCCGTTCCGGCGGCACGGGGAAACTGGTCGCGGCCTCTCCTGCGTCCACCGATTCAGTGGCGGCGGCGGTTGCCGAGCCATTCGACGGGGACGCAGCAGCGTGGGATTGAGTCCCGGACGCTGCGGCAGAGGCTTCGCCCGATTGTCCTCCGGCATTTTCCTCCGATGGGGCCGGGGTGAGAGACACCGTTGTCCCGGGGGCCAATTGGTCAGCAGTCGTGCCAGGCCCATCCTGCGAGGAATCCCCGCCACATGCGACCATCGCCAATAACAGGACACCGGCGGAAGCCAGCTGGAGTGCAGCGAGCCATTGGGTGTTCTTGAGTGCGCTTGTCTTGAGCATCGACATAAGGGTGGCCGCGACAGGATTAACAGTCTCTGGCATCATGATAGGAGTCTTACGGATTCTATTCCGATTCGTATGCATGCGAGCCAGTGCGATGTCTTATGACGTGAACCGGCTGAGGGGAGTCCATCCGCCCGCCTGCACCTGCGTGGAATGCACGCAGCGGAGGACCAGGAGCGGACGACGCCGAGGCGGTGGAGGCAGTGGTCCCGGCGGACGTAGACTGGGATGCCTCCCCTTTGTGATGGCATTGGTCAGTGCCGGAGCGCTCAGTGCGTTACTGGCCGTTCTGGTCTGAGGCGGAAGCCTGCTGCTCTTGAGGTCCCTCCCGGCTCCGCAGGTCATTGACCCCGCTCTCGTGCGCGGCAACTGCGCGGTGAGGCACGATGTTCTCCGTTGGCGAGGCAGCAGGGGTTGACGATGGGTCCTGGTTGTAGCGGTTCATGGCAGCGTCTATGCCGTCGGCCAGCAGGCACTGAATGGCGGCGGCGGCCCGTTCCACGGCTGCATCGATGGCCTGGGATTCCTCGCCGTCGAACTTGCCGAGCACGTAATCGCGGGCCACGACCCCGGGTGGCGGGGCGCCGATGCCAACGCGCAGTCTGGGGAATCCGGTGCCGCCGACGGCCTGGATGATGGAGCGTATGCCGTTGTGCCCCGCGTCGCTGCCCGCAGCCCGCAGCCGAATGCGCCCCGGCAGAAGCGCCATCTCGTCGTAGATGATCAACAGGTTGGTGCCGTCGCCGCCGAACCGGGCCAGCAGGTATTCCACCGCTTCGCCGCTGTTGTTCATGAAGGTGCGCGGCTTGGCGAGCACCACCCTCTTGCCATCGTGATAGCCGGTGCCCAGGACAGCTTTGGGCCTGCGTTCGTTCACCGGGACCTGCAACTGGCGGGCGACCATATCCAGCACTTTCCAGCCCACGTTGTGGCGGGTATCCGCGTATCGAGGGCCGGGGTTTCCCAGTCCCACTATGATCGTCGTGGTGTCAGGCAAGGGTATCTCGCGACTCTCCGGCCAGGGCGTCAGAGGGCGATTCCAGGAGGCGCAGGAAGTCATCCTCGTCCAGAATGGGGGTCCCCAACTGCTCGGCCTTGGCGGCCTTGGAGCCTGGGGACTCGCCGACCACCACGTAGCTGGTCTTTTTTGTCACCGAAGAGGTGATCTTGCCGCCCAGTCCCTTGATTCGCCCCTCGGCATCACTGCGGGAGAAGGCCGACAGAGTGCCGGTGACCACGAACGTCAGACCAGCAAAGGGAGCGGCGTCTGAGGACGCGACGGCAACGACGGGCAGCGCGTCCTGCTCCAGCCGGACGCCGGAGGAGCGCAGCTTTTCGATCACCCGTTGGTTTTCGGGGTCCTGGAACCAGGCAATGATGCTCTCGGCGATCTTTGGCCCAATTCCCTCAATCTCGGTCAGGTCCTCCTCGGTTGCCCTCGACAGATCCTCAAGCCCCAGGAAGTTCTGGGACAAGAGGTCCGCAACCTCGGAGCCCACGTGGGTGATTCCCAAGGCAAACAGCAGCCTGGGAAGGGGCCGGTTCTTGCTGGCCTCGATGTTGTCCATGATTCGCGTTGCCAGCTTGTCGCCCATGCGGTCGAGCTCCAGGAGCCGCTCTTTTTCCAGGCGGTACAGGTCAGCCACGTCCCGCACCATTTCCTGCCGGATAAGGATGCCGCACCAGCGCTCACCGAGGCCGTCAATGTCTGCCGCGCCCTTGCTGACGAAGTGCTTGAGCAGCTCGAAGAACTGCGCCGGGCACGAGGCATTGGGGCAGCGGTGCATGGCGTCGTCTTCATTCTTGACCACCAGGGTGTCGCATTCCGGGCAGCGTTCCGGCATGCGGAATTCCTGCTCTTCTCCGGTGCGTTGGGCCAGCACCGGTCCCACGACCTGCGGAATGACCTCCCCGGCGCGCTCCACGGTCACCACGTCGCCGACTCGTATGTCCTTGCGGTGGATGTCCTCCTCATTGTGCAGCGAGGCGTGCTGCACGGTGGCGCCGCCGACGACCACCGGCTCGAGGACGGCATAGGGGTTCAGGCTGCCGGTGCGCCCCACGTTGATCCCGATGTGCAGAAGCCTGGTGACTGCCTGTTCGGCGGGGAACTTGTAGGCGATGGCCCAGCGCGGCTCCCGGCCTACAACACCCAGCCGTTCCTGGAGGGACAGCGGCGATACCTTGACCACCACGCCGTCGACCTCGTATGGCAGGTCGTGGCGGCGCTCCAGCCAGGACTGGTAATAATCGCGTACCTCCTCCAGCGAATGGCATAGCCTGTTTTCAGGATTGATGCGGAACCCCACGCTTTCCAGCCACTCCAGTGCTTCCCAGTGGCCCTCCAGGAACTCGACCTCCTCGGTGCTGTTGAGGGAATAGACCCAGATGCTCATGTTGCGGGCGGCAGTCACCTTGGGATCAAGCTGGCGGATGGTTCCCGCGCCGGTGTTGCGGGGGTTGGCGTACAGCGCCTCGCCCCTTTCGGCCCGCTCTTCGTTCAGCCGCCTGAACTCCTCGACTGGCAGATAGACCTCGCCCCTCACCTCGAGGTGCATGGGAACGAACCCCTTCAGGGAAAGAGGGATGGTCCTGATGGTCCGCAGGTTGCGGGTGACGTCCTCGCCGATGGTGCCGTTACCCCTGGTTGCGCCCTGCACCAGCACACCGTTTTCGTAGATGAGGCTGACTGCCAGTCCATCGATCTTCAACTCGCAGACCATGTCGAAAGGGGCGCCGCCCAGCAGCCCCGACACTCTGCGATGCCAGGCCTCCAGTTCCTCAAAGTCGAAGGCATTGCCGAGGCTGAGCATCGGCCGGGCGTGCTGGACCTCCGAAAAGGCAGGGGATGGATCGCCACCGACCCTTAGGGTGGGCGAGTCGACGGTCTGAAGCTCAGGGTGGTCCCTCTCGATTTCCTGCAGCTCCCTGAGGAGCGTGTCGTACTGCCCATCGCTGACGACCGGGTCGTCCATCTGGTAGTAGCGAAGGTTGTGGTAGTTGAGTTCGCGACGAAGTTCAGCCGCTCTGACTTCAAGGTTCGACTGTTGCATACCGGCCTACTCCGGCACATAGGTTAGCTTCAATTATAGTTCCAACTCGGCGGGGAAGCTTGAGTGGCGAAACTCGTTTCAGGAGTATCGCACTGAGACCACAGAGCGGGAACGATGATGTGTCGACGGGGGCGATTACAATGAAAGTATTGCCCCGGACCTGCCTGTGGCAAACGTCCGGGGCCTCTTCTGCCAGCGGGGATTGTGCAGCTACGCCGAGAGAGCTGCCGCGACGCCTTCTATCTTCGCCGAGCCTTCATTGGTCAGTTCACCGACCGCCCTAACGATGTTGGGGTGCTGCAACCCGGATACGAGGAAGGTCCAGCGACACGCCCGCTGGGTGTTCACCGTTATCTCGTCCTTCTCGGAATCCGTAAAAGTCCTGCCCGTCGCTTTCTCGAGGGCTGCAATGTTCATCCCGATCTGCTGTGCCAGGAGCCCGTCGACGGCCCCACCGAGCTCAATGACCTCATCGACGGCTGCCTCACGTTCCTCGAGGCTCATCTCCTCAGCCACCTCGCCGATCAGTAGCGTGTCCATCTTGGCGTGCTGCGCCTCCTCCAGCCAGTGGTACCGCAGAAGGTCCCGGAACAGCCCGTCGAGGTTCGATTCATCGCGCACGTGCTCGATGTAATGGAGTTGGGTGAACCATTCTATGATGGCGGTCAGGAGCATGACGGCCAGTTTGGACTTGCTCCGGACCACCTCGGCCACCGCTTCGCGTCCCGGGATCAGGTCGCACTCGACGCCGAAGCCCTGGCCGAAGAGGTCAACCGATCTCCGGAACAACTCCTGATGCTTGAATTCCTCCTCAGCGAAACGCAGCAACGAACGCGCCCTGACCTCGTCCCCGTATACATCCTTCATCGCCTCTTCGGTGACCGTGGGGATGATGAACTCCTCGACGAAGGCGAATATATGACAGTACGCGTTACCCATGATCTGATTCAGAAGAAGCTTCTCGTTGTCGTTCAGGCAGCTGATCTCGTCCACACCGGTCAGCCGGTTGGGCAGAAAGCGCTTCGAAAAGTCGAAGTTCTTGTCTGCGAGAACATCGTCCTCCAACCACGAGACTCTCTTGGAGTTGTCCAGGCACTCCTGATAAGTGAAGTTGTGTGTAAGCATGGATTTCGCCTCCTCCTAATAGGTACAAATTAAGCTATGGGGGAGAGGACATGAGCTCTCCGCATTCAGCTACCTGGTTCTACCTGATTTAGGGGCCAGTCCGCAGGGAGCGGCGGGGATGCCGCTAATCGCCGCATAGGGCCTGGGACTGCAGGGACCTTTCCTTCGCTGCGACTCCGGCGGTCGCAGGTCTGGCGCGGGGCAAGCGGCGGCGCTTCCCTCGGTGGTGCCGGTAGGTGTCGGCGATGGAAACGGCCAGCTTGGCCGGGTCGTGCCTCGCCGTGGCGTCGCGGTCAATGATGTCGGCCTGTACCAGGAGGGCCGGATCATCCCACGGACGTGCGGGTGTGATGAAGTTCAAGCCCGCCGGCGTGGGGCCATCGGGAATGTTGCCATTGGCGATGACAGCGTGCACCGACGAGGGGCCAATGTAGCGTCTCACCACGTCCAGGTGGTCCTGCACCGTGTATCCCTCCGTCTGCCGTGGCTCCTCGGCCACGTTGCAAACGTATATCTTGAGCGCCCGCGACTGCTCCATAGCCTCAGCGATGCCCGGAATGAGCAGGTTGGGCACGATGCTGGTATACAGGCTACCCGGCCCGATGATCACCAGGTCGGCATCCCGGAGCGCTGCCACAGCCGCCGGGTGGGCCTGGGGATTCGGCGGAGAGAGCGACAGGGAGGTAATCCGCCCCGACGCCCGGGCCACATTGCTCTCGCCGGTCAGGGTCTCTCCCGCCTCGGTGGAGGCGATGAGGGTAACGTCGGTGGTGGTGGACGGGATGACACGTCCCCGTATGGCCAGGAGCTCTCCGGCCATCTCGACTGCCCTCGAGAAGTCACCCCCGATGCCCGCCAGGGCTGCGATGAGCATGTTGCCGAAGCTGTGACCGTTCAACTGGCCGTTGGACTCGAATCGATAGTCCATCAGCTTTTGCATCACGTCTTCGGAGTCGGCCAGGGCCACGAGGCAGTTGCGTATATCGCCGGGAGGCTGTATGCCCAGCTCACTGCGCAGTCTACCCGAACTGCCGCCATCGTCCGCCATGGTGACGATTGCAGTGATGTTGTGAGAATAATGCCTGATGCCCCGGATCAGGCTGGGTAGTCCGGTACCTCCGCCGATGGCGGTAATCCGCGGTCCTGACTCCAGCGATCTGCGGCGGAATCCGGGGCCATTGCGGAAGGGAAGCCAGTCCCACCTGTTGGGACGGGTGTAACGCAATAGGTCTATTGACATAAGTCAGGTTTGGCTGCTTATTCCGATCAGGCTGTCGAGTAAACATGACGGCACCGCCAGAGTGCCGGGCAAGTGCCGTTAAGCAGCCGTATTTTACCACCACTCACGCCTCGTGGGTTGAGAGCCGTGACCTGTCGAAATCGAACGCGTCCCGCCCAATTCAGGGTTCTGGACCCATTTGCGTTTACTCCCCTAGCGCGATGCTCCTGCCCTCGTCCGAAGACTGCTGCAGCAGGTCCAGGAACCTGTGGCGCTCGACGGCAGTGGCGAAGTCGGGCTGGGGCTCAGCGCCATTGCGGATTGAATCGCCGATGATCCGGTACAGCTGCGCAACGTTGTACGGTTCGCCCTGGGGAACTGCGTCCGGAACGGTAAGCAGGCGAGACGGCACCTCAAGGAGTTGCAACGATTGTCCGGCTCCCTGTGCTCCGAGGAGCTTGACGTTTCCGTACTGCACCATCTCGGCGGAGGTGGCGTGCAGGGTGCCCTCGGTGCCATACACTTCCATGCGCCAGCCACTGCCGTTCCACGGTATGGTGGCGATGTGCGCCGAGGCGGCGGCGCCGTTCTCCAGCACCCCACTGACAATGACGTTGTCCGCAGCGTCCACCGGGACGGTTGAGCCGTTTCCGGTCTGCCACTGGCCCAGCTGCACGCTGACCTGGGCCGTGAGCTGCCGGAACTCGCCAACGCAGTGGCAGAAAATGTCCAGAGCATGACCGGACGCGATGGACAAAGTGTTGGCGCCATTGGCCCGGTCGGCCATCCAGGCCCGGTCTGCCCCACGCTGCGTCAGGCCGGGCAAGAACATGGTCATGTTGCATGCCAGCATCTCGCCGACGTACCCATCGTCGACCAGCTCCTTCATCCGGAGCAGAGCCGGCCCGCCCCGGGCCTGCAGGCCGATAAGCGTGCGGACGCCGCTCTCTACCGCCTTGTCCGCCAACTCCACGGTCTCGGCGCTGTTCGCCCCCAGGGGCCACTCGCAGAACACGTGCTTGCCCGCCTCGAGACCGGCGGTGACCATGCCGTGGTGGGCCGGTACGCTGACCGATACCACCACAAGGTCGACGTCCGGGTGGTTGGCCATCTCGGCGTAGTCGTGGAAGGCCAATTTCGCCCCGTAGAATGCCCTGGATTCCTCGGCTGTCTCGGGACGGGAGGTACAGACTGCCGTCAGCTCGAAATCGGGCATGCCCAGGAGCGCGGGGAGATGAGCGCGTTTGCTCCAGCCGTAATTGGCGTTGGCGCCGATGATTCCCACTCGTATCTTGTCGGTCATTGCGGGTGCTCCCTCTGGGTGATTGCGGGCAGGGCGTTTCGCGGTAAACAGGGTGGCTATTCCAGTGCGGCGGGGGCGACGCGCGTGTGCCAGGACGTTGCCCGTTCGTAGGCGTGGGCGGCCCGGAACAGTGTCTCTTCCGCAAATGGCCGCGCTCCTAGCTGTAGGCCGATGGGCAGACCGTCGCTGGTGAAGCCGCCGGGGATTGAAATGGCAGGCAGCGCCGTCAGCGAGTAGCATCCGGTGTAGGCGCGACGGAAGAAAAACCGCTGCCGCACATCCTCGGCGCTCTCGAACCTTGCCGTGAGTGCTGTGTGCAGCGGCGCAGGGTACGGCGAGGTGGGAGACACCAGCACGTCAACCTCGTTCAGCGCCTCCATGAACTGGCGGCGCAGGAGCACCCTGGCCTTGGCGGCGCGGTTGTAGACCTTGAACGGCACCAGCGACGCAGACAGCAGGCGGGTGCGGCTGGCCTGGTCCAGGTCGCCTGCCCTGGTCCGCAGGATTTCGTCCCTGGCTCCTGCGCCTTCGGTGTCGGCCACACCCACGAATATGGCCCCGGCGAGGTCAACCAGAGGGATGGACACTTCCCTCACCTCGGCACCGAGCCCCCGCAGGGTGTCCAGCGAGGACTCGACCGCCTGGCGCACCTCGGGATGCATGTCCTGGCTCTGGTGCAGCTCGCGAATCAGGCCGACCTTCAGTCCGTCGACACCCCGCTCCAGGGAGGCCCGGTAGTCGGGAACCGGTCGGTGGCTGGTGTACGGATCACGCTCGTCGTACCCGGCGATGGCACCCAGAACGATGGCACAGTCCTCGACGGTCTTGGTCATTGGGGCTGCAGCGTCCATGAACCAGCACATGTGGGTCATACCGTGGCGGCTCACCCGGGTGAATGTGGGGCGCAGTCCCACCGTGCCGCAGTAGGCCGCTGGCCCGCGTCCGGAGCCGCCCGTGTCCTCCCCGATGGATGCGGCGCACAGGTGGGCCGACAGGGCCACGCCCGAGCCGCTGCTGGACTCGCCGGGCGTCCGCTCCAGGTCCCACGGGTTGGCCGGAATGCCCCACGGCGGTTCCTGGGTGCCGCCCATGGCCAGCTCGCTCAGGTTCAGCTTGCCGAGCAACGTGGCCCCCGCAGCCTTCAGCCGCTTCACAATGGTTGCGTCCTCGGTGGGCACGAAGTCGCGGTAAACCCTAGAACCGTTGCTGGTCAGGATGCCGTCGGTCCAGAACTGGTCTTTGACGGCCATGGGAACCCCGGCCAGCGGCCCCGGTTCTCCCCCCGACTCCAGGGTCCGCTCCACTTGCAGGGCGGCGTCCAGCGCCTCCTCGCGCGTTACGGTGATGTAGGCGCGGAGCCGTGAGTCCATGCGGTCTATCCGGTCCAGGTAGGCCTGGACGGCGTCCGTTGGCGTGATCTCTCCCAACCGAACAGCGCTCGCCGTGGAGGCTGCCGACAGGAATGCAATCTCGTTGCTGTCCATAGTTCGTCCTTTCGCCAGGCGAGGAAATTGAGTGGTCAGCCCTCGTCAGGGAAGACTGCCACTGGCTGGATGTCCGATAGGTCCAGGTCGCTGAGGCGGTCCAGTTCCAGCATAAGGCTGCCGAACCTGCTTGCCACCTCTGCCACCTCGTCCTCGGGTATGGGAATGCCTGCGAGGCGGGCCAGTTCCCTGACCCTGTCCTCATCGGAGAGTTGTCGTTCGACCATTCTGTGACCTCGGGAAACAATTAGTCGGGCCGGGCAATCGCTGCCGGGCAAGGCAATCCTAGAGTCGCAAAACCGGGGCGTCAACGTCAGGCGTATCACGGGTGCTATACTGGCCGGAATCGATACAGCCATTTTGGGGAGGTGGCCAGATGAAATGGGCATCGGCCATATCGGAACTATCCACGCTGCAGGAAGCGCTCGAGCAATGCGCCGCATCCATTAGCGAACAGCTGGGCGAGGCGCCGCATTTGGCGGTGGCTTTCGTTTCGCCTCACTACCAGCAGGACTACGAGCAGGTCGGCCCGATGTTGGGTGGTCTGCTGGGTGCGGAACACACTTTCGGCTGCTCCGGGGGAGGCATCATCGGGGCAGGGCTGGAAGTGGAGCAGCGGCCTGCGCTTTCGGTGACCGCCGCCGCATTGCCCGGCGTGGACATCGAGTCGTTCCATCTTGATGGAGACAGGCTGCCTGACCTCGATGCTGGTCCGGACAAGTGGACTGAGTTGCTGGGAGTGACCCAGGACCAGGACCCGCAGTTCGTGCTGCTGGCGGACCCGTTCTCATTCCCGGTGCAGAATCTGATCATGGGCCTGGATTTCGCCTATCCCCGGGCCGCCAAGATTGGCGGCTTGGCCAGCGGCGCCCAGCGCCCCGGCGACAACGCCCTGTTCCTCGACGGCGCAATGCACGGGTCGGGAGCCATAGGGCTGGCGCTTCACGGCAACATCACGGTTGATACGGTGGTGGCCCAGGGTTGCCGACCCATCGGCGACCCGATGCGCATCACCTCCAGTCAGCGCAACATACTGGTGGAGCTGGACGGAAAGCCGCCGATGGCCGTTCTGCAGGACCTTTTCCGCACTCTGACGGAGCGTGACCGCCAGTTGATGGGGCACTCGCTGTTCCTCGGTGTGGTGATGGATGAGTTCATTGACACACCGGTGCAAGGCGATTTCCTTATTCGCAACGTGGTGGGCATGGACCAGCGAACCGGCGCGCTGGCCATCGGCGAGATGCTCAAGGAGGGTCAACTGGTGCAGTTCCACCTGCGTGACGCCGATACCTCGGCGCAGGACCTGACCTTCGTGCTGGAACGTTACGCAGCAGAGAACCGGGAGAACGAGGTGCCGGGCGCGCTGCTGTTCTCCTGCCTTGGCCGTGGCGAGTACCTGTACGGCCGCCCAAACCACGACACTGAGATCTTCCGAGACAAACTGGGGCAGGTACCCCTGGGTGGCTTCTTCTGCAACGGAGAAATCGGCCCGGTTGGCGGAACGACATTCCTGCACGGCTACACCAGCTCCTTCGGCCTGTTCCGGTCGCGCTCCTAGTAACAGGTTGCCGGACCGCCCCGCGATATACTTCCAGCCATGTCATGGGTTCTGATCGAGCGGCCTGGAAATCCGCTAGTCCTCGAGGAAGCTTGGGGCTAGCGGATTTTTCCTTCCCGGAGTATTCAAGCAGACCATGGCCATTAAGTTAGGCATCCCAGTCTCACTCTCCGGTCAGTTCAGTATGCAGGGGCGGCAGACCCTGGCGGGGATCAGGGCGTGGGTGGACGACGTGAACGGCGCCGGTGGGCTGGCTGTCAGCGGGGTGGCCCAGTCCGTCGAGCTGGTCTACCGGGACGATGAGAGCCGGCGTTCAAGGGCAGCTGACATAACCCACGAACTCATCCGCGATGACCGGGTAGACCTGTTGGTCGGCCCGTACTCCGCTGTGCTCACCAACGCAGCCGCGGACGTGGCGCAGAGCCACGGCAGGCTGCTGTGGAACCAGGGTGGTGCCTCTCCCCTGGTCTATCAGAGAGGCAACCCGTGGGTGGTGGGAATACTTACGCCCGCCGACGAGTACCTTTCCGGACTGCTACAGGCGGTCCGTGAGGTCGCCCCGAATGCCGCGACCGTTGGCATCGTGCGCGCTTCAAAAGGCGCGTTTCCCAGTGATGTCGCGTCCGGAGTGGAGCGGAGCGCAAGTAGACACGGCTTCCGCCAGATATTCGTGCAGGAGTTCGACCCTGACGCGGATGACTCTAGTGAGGGGCTTCAGGCAGCGCTGGAGAACCCGCCCGATGTGCTGGTGGTTGCCGGAAGGTTCCAGAACGATCTGGAAATCGCCGAGATACTGGCTGAGTCTGCTCCGGATTTGGGCGCAATTGCCGTGGTGGCCGCTGGCGTTGGCGCCTTCCGGGAGAGGGTTGGTCCCATGGCGGAGAATTTCATCGGCCCAAGCCAGTGGGAACCCGAGGCCCTGGGACGACCCGGCTATGGGCCCAGCGCGTCTGAGGTGCAGCGAAGCCTCAGCCGGGCTGGGTATCCCGTCATTGACTATCCGATGGCTCAGGCCTACGCTGTGGGCGTGGTGATTCAGCGCTGCGTTGAGGCATCCGGCAGCCTTGATGATCTGGCTCTGCGGGAGGCAGCGTCCTCCCTGGATTTCACCACGTTTTACGGACGTTTCAGGATTGACCCGGACACCGGCCGGCAGGTCGGCAAATCGTCGCTGCTGGTACAGTGGCAGCAGGGCCGGAAGGTTGTCGTATGGCCTCCCGAGCACCGGCAGAGCGAATTGAAATATCCCTGGCGGCAATAACATTCTGGGAGAACGAGGGATCACGATGAAGCTGGAAGGGCAGGTGGCAGTCATAACCGGCGCGGGTCGCGGAATTGGGCGTGCCATCGCCCTGGCCTACGCCCGTGAGGGTGCCAGGCTGGCGCTGGCGGCTCGCAACGAGGCTGAGCTTGAGGATACGGCGGCAGCGGTCTCCGGGCTGGGCGGCGAGGCCATCACCGTCCGTACTGACGTAACCAGCCAGATCGGCACCGAACGGCTGGCCCGCCGAGTCGTCGAGCACTTCGGGCGCATCGACGTGCTGGTGAACAATGCTGGCACATCCGGTCCAGTTGGCCCCTTGCAGTCCAACGACATCGCGGAATGGGTGGACACTGTCAACGTGAACCTGACGGGCACATTCCTGATGTGCCGCGCCATCATACCTGTGATGCTGCAACAGGGCGGAGGCAGGATCATCAACCTGTCAGGCGCCGGGGTGGCCAACGCCTGGAGCAACATGTCGGCCTACTGTTCCAGCAAGGCGGCGGTAGTACGGTTGACCGAGGTAATTGCCCAGGAGCTGGACGGACAGGGAGTTACTGTCAATGCCCTGGGGCCGGGTTCGGTTCACACCAGCATGTGGGAGAAGATGACGGAACAGGCGGCGGAGGCCGGGGCCGACTTCATCCATCAGCTGGGGGAGAGGGTGCTGTCGGGAGGCGGCGCACCCATCGACGACTGTGCGGACCTGGCGGTGTGGCTGGCCTCCGGCGAGAGCGGCGCTCTCACCGGCAGGATCATCTCGGCAGCAGCCGACGATTACCGCAGCCTGGAGCCGAGGATCGACGAGATAATGGAGGGCGACGCCTACACGCTCCGCGTGGTCAAGTCGTAGCCGTCGGCATAGCCTGAATTGTCGGACAAACCAAAGACAAAATCGCTCAAGGTCCTGCTATGAATCCTGACGCCAAATCACAAACTGCCCATGAACTGTTGCGGCAGGCCCAAGTGGCGTATTACAACGACGCCGACGACAAGACTTGCGCCCGGTTCCTGTGGGAAGCCACGTTCAGTAGCATGCAACAACTGGCGGCGCAAATGGGCCACCCCTGCGAAGATCAGGCCCAGGCCAAAGAGTTCGCCAACTATCTGGAGCGCGAATACGGTGGCAGGTTGCGCTACGCGTCCGCTACGTTGGGTTTCGGTCTGGCGATGCTGGATCACGCTGAGGACGGGTGGTATTCCCAAGAGCCGGAATTTGCCTGGACCTTCCCGGAGTTCCCCCTCGCCATCAGGGAGGTAACCCGTATTGTGGAATCCCTTGCCGAGTTTGCCAAATCCGTAAAGTCCTGATGCAAACCGAGCAGCATCTCGAGGCATCTCAGCGATTCCTGGACGACGCATCGGCGTTAGAATCCAGGGGGTCGCACATGGGAGCCGCTGAAATGATTTGGGGTGCAGCCATCCAGGCACTGGAAGCCATTGGACACATCACGGCGGGAAACGCTACGGGAAACCTCAGCAGGAACGCACGCCGCCGATTGGCCGAATCCGTTGCCTTCGAAGGACTACGACGCTATACCCTAATACAGAATGATCTGCACGCCCACTTCTATCAGGGTGCCCTGACCTTCCAGGAACGGGATGTACGGATGCGGCTGGGCCGTGAATTCGTGGGCGACCTGCTATCGATAGCGCATTCATCCAGCGGGCAATAAACGAGCGCCGATGGTTCTGATTTGAGCCATCGGCGCTTACCTTTTAGGCATTTGTCCCGGGATGTCGGCCGCCTAGCTCTCCAGCTGGACGTTGTTGCGGAGTACGCCGATGCCGCTGATGTCGATTTCGCAGACGGCGCCGGGGGACATGTCCTGCGTGGACCCTGGCGTGCCGGTGAAGATGCAGTCGCCGGCGTTGAGAGTCACGTACTTGGTGATGAACTCGATCATGGTCGGCACGTCGAAAATCAGGTCCTGCGTGCTCTGGTCCTGCTCGACGCTACCGTTGACGCGGGTCTGCAGCCACTGTTCCGCCGGGTTGGCGTCGGTCTCGATCCATGGGCCCATGGGGGAGAAGGTGTCCGCGGACTTGGCGCGCCACCAGTCGGAGTTGTTCTCGTTGCGGTCCTTGCGCTGCCAGTCCCGGGCGGAGACGTCGTTGCCGCAGGTGTAGCCAAGGACGTGGTTGAGGGCGTCTGCCTTGGAAACGTAACGACAGTCGTCTTTGATAATCACGACCATCTCGCCCTCGGCGTCAAACCGCTGTACTTCCTTGGGCCGGATGATGGTGTCCTCGGGCCCGATGACGCTGGTGGGGGTCTTGTGGAAAACCATGGGATATTCGGGGGCCGGGCGGTCTCCGATGTGGCTGGTGTAGTTCAGTCCCATGGCCAATATCTTCCCAGGGACCACGGGGGCCAGCAACTTGACGTCGGACAGCTTGTGGACGTGATCGGTCACTTTGAAGTCCCCGAACGGACTTCCGTCGATGGCTGCAACATTGTCGCCATCCACGACACCGTAGTGAATGGTCCCGTGTGCCTCATACCTGGCAATCTTCATTGATTACTCCTTCGCTAATTGTGGGCTGTATTTCCGGTCGCTAAATTTTACCCCCTGCCTCTGGGGTTGGCTACCAAGTCGAGGCAAGCGCACGATCCCTTGGCAGTCCCCTCCCCCGGCGGGGGAGGGAACCTCCATGTGCCCTTAAGGCGAGTTGCGCTGCCACGGCAAGCTTAGTTTTCGACGACGATCTTGCCGTAGAAGTCGCGGTCCTGCATGGCCTGGTGGGCCGAGCCTACGTCGAAGAGCGGGAACACGCGTCCCGGTATGCCTCGCAGCGAGCCGTTCCGGACCACCTTCATGAAATCCGCGAAGGTGCGGTTGCTTCGGCCTCCGCTGCCCATCAGATGCAGCGGCTTGCCCTGTAGCAGCGACAGGTTCAGGTCGGCGCGAGCCCCGGAGGTGACGCCGGTGATTACCAGCCGACCGCCGCTCTTGAGGGAGAGCAGGTTCTGCTCCCACACGTCAGCGCCCACGCAATCGAAGACCAGGTCGACTCCCTGGCCGTCGGTCAGGTCCTTGATGCGTTCGCTGAAGTTGGGTGTATCCCGGTAGTTGATCACCTCGTCAGCGCCCCACTCCCGGGCGGTGTCCAGCTTCCACTGGCTGCCCGCGGTGGTAATCACTCGGGCCCCCATCATCTTGGCGATCTGGATGCCCATGCTGCCGACGCCGCTGCCCGCCGCCTGGACCAGCACGTCGTCCCACGGCTTGATCTGGGCCTGGGTTACCAGGCAGTGCCACGCGGTGTGGGCAGCGATGGGGAGGGACGCAGCCTCAGCGAACTCCATGTCGTCGGGAATGACATGGGCGTTGACGGCCGGGGCGGTGATGTAGTCGGCATGTCCACCGTCCAGATCCACGCCCAGGCGCTTCTGGTTCGGACACCACTGGTCGTTGCCCATGGCGCAGTTTGGGCACCGCCCGCAGGTCACACGATTATTCAGGATGACCCTGTCGCCGATGCGCAGGGTCGTGTGGGCCGCCGGGCTGATGGCCACCACCTCGCCCGCGATGTCGCAGCCCATTATTCGGGGCAGCGGGCCGTTGTAGGTGCGGCCCTCCCTGAGGTTCAGGTCCAGGTGATTCAAAGCGCTGGCGCCGACGCGCAGCATTACCTCCCCTGGACCGGGCTCGGGATCAGGCCTGTCTCCATAGATCAGCTTGTCGGTCCCGCCGTGTTCGTTGATGAATACCGCTTTCATGCTCTCACCTCGCCTGTTGTCTGAGTTTTAAGTCATTGTTTTTGTCGCCCTGAAATTAGGACGATCGCAAAGTCCGCCGCCACCTATTCTGTCTGAATCAGGATTTGCAGGATCAAAAGATTAACAGGATTGGGAGCCCATCAGCGAAATCTCGAAACCAGGCGAATCACAGTTCAGACAAGCCTCCGCAATCGGCCTGACCCTGAAAATAGGCGCAAATACAGGCTCCACTGGAACCGGTAAAATGTGACAGAACAGCGGAATGATACTCAAGGCTACAACCAGCGTCAAAGTGTTGGCGGATTGTGATCGATATTGATGCCCCTCATGTGACAGCCCTAGTGGCGGAGCTGAAGGACGCCTACCGCGGATTCACGTGGGAGTCGGAGTTGTGGCCAAGGGTCGATTCCCGGCGCAGTCCTTACCGGACCCTGGTCCTCTTCGGGCTGAGCGCCCGCACCAGGGACGCGCTGCTGGTCGAAATGTGCCGAGAGTTCTTTCGGAAATTCCCCACCGAATCTGTGCTGGCCGCTGCCGCCGGGGAAATCACCGCTCCCACTGCGGAGATGGTGAGACCGGGCCAGCTGCCTTTTGTGGCCTCGATGGCGGCAACGCTGAAGACCGGCGTGCCCCGGGAGCGGGACCAACTGCTGGCCATCAAGGGAGTGGGCGAGAAAATATCGGAGTGCGTGCTGGCTTATGGCTGGGGCCTGGACGCGCTGCCCCTGGACGCCAACTGCGTCCGTGTGCTGGAACGAGTTATGGGCGGCGACACGACCAGGATGAGGCGCCAGGATCCTGGGCCGTTGCGCGAAAGCCTGAAAACCGTCTATCTTAACCACACGCCATGGTTCTCCGAACTCGGTGTTTCTATGGTGGATATCCACGAGATTCTCAGGTTGCACGGCCAGGTCTGCTGCGCCAGGACCCCGGACTGCGGACGCTGTCCGGTCAGCGGGTGCCTGTCCCGACGGGAGCCCTGGGACAGGACTAGGCAGATCGACGTGTCGCCCGCGTATTGGGATGATTGGAGGGAGCTGATCAATGAGTCTGCCTCAGTTTGATGTATCGGGCCAGAAGGTGCTGGTGGCGGGAGCAGGCCGGGGCATCGGCAAGGGCATTGCCCTCGCGTTTGCCCAGGCCGGCGCCGACGTTGCCGTTACCAGTCTCAACCCGGCCACTGTGGGCCAGGTCGCGGGAGAGATTCGAGAGCTGGGCCGAAGCGCTCTCCCTCTGACCGGCGATGCGACCAAGGCTGCCGACATGGAGCGCATTGCCGCTGACACCCTCCGGGAGTTCGGCCGTGTGGATACCCTGGTCAACTGCGTGGGCGATTCCATCCGAAAGCCCCTGTCTACCCTTCCCAACGGCGACGAAGGGATGACCGAGCAGGAATGGCACTTCATTGTCGACGTTAACCTCACCGAGGCCTTCCAGGGGTGCAGCGCCCTTGGGCCTCACTTGCTGGAACGGGGCAGTGGCAACGTGATCAACATCTCCGGCTTCGCGTCCTTCCGAGGACGGGCGGGATACGTCGCCTATGATGCTGCGAAGGCCGGCCTGATGCGCTTGACCGAGAGCCTGGCCCAGGAGTGGGCGCCCTACGGTGTGCGGGTCAACTGCGTTGCCCCCGGCTATTTCCCGGACCCGGAGCAGGTTTCCGCCGACGCCTATCGGGCCCGTCAGGAGCAGGCGAAGACGCAGGTGCCCCTGGGCAGGCTGGGCGAACTGAAGGAACCGGGATACCTGTGTGTCTTCCTCGCCTCGTCCGCAGCGTCGTATATTACCGGACAGACTTGGGCGGTCGACGGCGGAGTCAGCATAAAGTCTCCCTGAATAGTACCCTGCGCTGACATTCGTACTTTTCGCATCCCCACCTGTGGAGGCAAAGCGCCATGATGAATTACCAGTTGCTGGTGCCTGGATTGCTCGATCGGGCCAATATCTATTTCCCGCACAAGGAGATCATCACCCGGGAGGGCGGCGGTTATCACCGCTACACCTATCGCGACCTCAAGAAGAGGGTCAACAAGCTGAGCAATGCGCTGGCCTCCCTGGGTGTGGCGAAGGGCGACCGGGTCGGGACCTTTGGCTGGAACACTTACCGGCACCTGGAGGCGTACTTTGCGGCACCCAACATGGGCGCGATCACGCACACGACCAACATCAGGCTGGCGCCCGACGACCTGACGTACATCGTGAATCACGCGGGCGACAAGGTGATGCTGGTGGATCCCGACCTGGTCCCGATTCTCGAGCCGCTGGCGCCGGCACTGGAGACCGTGGAGCATTTCGTGATCATGACCGGGGACAGCAACTTCAAGACGTCGCTCCCGTCGGCCCACATCTACGAAGACCTGCTTGCGTCGGCCTCCGATGAATTCGACCGTCCGGAGTTGGACGAGAACGACCCGGCCGGTCTGTGCTATACATCGGCCACCACCGGACGGCCCAAAGGCGTGACCTACACGCACCGCTCCCAGATCCTGCACGCCATGATGGAGGGCAGCGCCGATGCCGCCGGGGTGCGGGAGCGCGACGTGGTCATGGCCGTGGTGCCGATGTTCCACGCCAATAGCTGGGGCGTGCCGTTTTCGGCGACCATGACCGGCGCCACCCAGGTGCTTACCGGCGTGAGGCCCGACCCTGCCTCCATCTGCCGGCTGATCAACGACCATCGCGTCTCCATCAGCCTGGGCGTGCCGACGGTCTGGGTTGGGATGCTGGATTTCCTAGCCCGCACCAACGAGGAGTTCGACTTTTCCTGCCTCCGGTCCGTGGTCAGCGGTGGGTCGGCTGTGCCGGTCAGCATGATTCAGGCGTTCAAGGAGCGGCTGGGGGTCGACCTGGTGCAGGCCTACGGTATGACCGAGGCCTCACCCCTGGTCTCTTACAACAATCTGGGTTCGCACCTCGACGGGGTTGAGGGCGATGCCCGCTACGTTGAGCAGGGCAAGCAGGGCGTTCCGGTATACGGCGTCGAGATGCGGCTCGTTGACGAGGACGGCAACGACCTGGCATGGGACGGTGAGCAGCGGGGAGAGCTGTTGTTCCGAGGGTCCTGGATCGCCTCGGAATACCTGAACGACCCGAGGAGCGAGGACACTTTCGTAGATGGGTGGTACCACAGCGGGGACATTGCATCCCTGGACCGGTGGGGCAACATCCAGATAGGAGACCGGGTCAAGGATATGGTGAAGAGCGGAGGTGAATGGATCTCATCCGTGGACCTGGAGACCGCCATAATCGCCCACCCCGGTGTGCTGGAGGCGGCGGTGATCGCCATCCCCCATCCGACCTGGCAGGAGCGCCCGCTGGCCTGCGTCGTGGCCAATGCCGACCACCGCGAGACCCTGGACAAGGAACAGGTGCTGGAATTCATCCGGCCCCGCTTTGCCTCCTGGTGGATGCCCGACGACGTGGTGTTCATCGACGAAATACCCAAGACCAGTGTCGGTAAGTTCGACAAGAAAGTGCTGCGGGACCGCTACCAGGACTACCAGACCGGACGGTAGGGCGGTAGATCGCCCAGCAACAAACAACCCTCTCCATCGATGGAGAGGGTTGCAGTGACTGGGCCGGAAGTATCGCGTTTGCGCCGGGTCAGGAAACCTCCTGCCCGGCGCTTTCGTTTGCCTCGGACAAGGTTACCAGCCGTTTGATTTCAGCCTGAGTTTCCTGTCTTCTCCGGAAAATGTAGTACACATAGCCAACGAAAACCACTCCGGTAACCGCGAAGGCTGCAATCAGGTAGGACAGATTGGAGGGCGGCATTGCGGTCTGCAGCAGTTGAAACATTCTTCCTTCATTTCGCCGGGAACCGTTAGTAACGCCTGGACTTGGTCTAGAACTCGGCGGACCGGCCCTGTCTGCGCATATCGAATCTCAAGCGTCCCAACTCGTCCTCAGCGTCTCGTGCGGCCATGCGTTCCAGGATCAGCCATGCCGTCAGGAACAGGAACGCCAGCATGGAAACCAGCAGGACCATGTACATTGTAGAGTTCAGCGAACCGGCATCGGCGAGGGGGCCCACCACCTGCTGGGGATGGATGGACCGCCACCACTGCACGGAATAGTAGACGATGGGCACGTCGATGAAGCCGATGATGCCCACGACTGCAGCGTAGGTCGCCGCCTTGGGGCGGTTGGGCGCATAGGCCCGCACCATCAGGTAGCCGACGTAAATCAGCCAGAGCACCAGGGTCGTCGTCAGCCTCGGCTCCCAGGTCCACCAGACGTTCCACACCGGTCGGGCCCAGATGACTCCCGTGATCAGCGCCAGGGAGACGAACACGACCCCCACCTCCCCGGCAGCCAGGGCCATGCTGTCCCACCTGTTGCTGCGCTTGAAGAGGTACATCACGCTGCCAACGAACACGATGAAAAAGGCGAGGAAGGACATCAGCGCGATGGGAACGTGGATGTAGAAGACTCTCTGCACGTTGCCCAGGTTGGCGTCGGTGGGCGCGACCATGAACATCAGGTACAGGGAGACCAGTAACAGAATCCCGGCGATGGCGCCCACAATCGTTTTCGGTGTCAGCCATCCCCGGGACCTGGCCGCTGGGTAGCCGCCGGCGCGACGAGCGGTTTGCTCCGTGTCCTGCAAAACGAATCAGTCCTCAACCACGAATGAAAAAACCCACGGACATATTACCAGAAACACCGCATCGAACACTGCGATGAGTGGCAGCCAGCGCCCCAGGCCGACGAATGTCTCCCCGCCGATGGCCCGTGTCGTGGCCTCGACGGCGCCCAGGATCACCGGCAGTACGATGGGGAAGAACAGCACCGGCAGCATTATCTCTCGCGATCGGGTCTGGGCGGCCAGCGCAGAAAACAGGGTCCCGATCAGCGCGAATCCCAGCGTTGCCAGCACGATGGTCAGTCCCAGGGTCCAGGACAGCGCGGAGAACCCTAGCATCACTGCATAGGCCGGTAACAGCACGGCCTCGATCAGCAACATGAACAGGAAGCTTGTGGCGGCTTTGGCCAGGAAGATGGCGTCGCGGCTGACCGGGGACACCAGCAGACCCTCCAGCGCCCCGGCCTCCTGCTCGCGGACGAAGGCGCGGTTCATGGCCAGCGTAGCGGCGAAGGCAAAGGCCACCCACAGTATTCCCGGGGCGAGAGCCTCGACCTGCCCCGGCGCGGGGTCGATGGCAAAGCTGAAGACGATCACCACCAGCAGGCCAAAGACGATGACCGAGATGACCAGCTCGCGGGAGCGCAGCTCCAGCAGGATGTCCTTCCAGACCATGGTCGCCACTGCACCAAGCAACGCGGTCACTGCTCCCTCTGTCCACTGGAGATCTCCCGTCCCTCAGCTGGAGCCTGGGACTGCGGGCCCCCATGCACTGGCTCGGCACCGGAAAACGCTGCCTGGATAGTCTCCGCATCCCCTCCGGTGTAGGTGAGCTTCCCGCCCGAAAGCACGGCCGACCGGTGACCCCACTCGATGCCGAGTTCGATGTCGTGAGTTGTGAGTACGACGGATCGCCCGCCCGCGGTCCATTCGGCGAGCAGGTCGCCCAGCATCTGCCGGGACTCCTGGTCCAGCCCGGTCTCTGGCTCGTCCAGCAGCAATACGTCCGGTTGATGCAGGATGGCGCGAGCGATGGCCGCGCGCCGCTGCATTCCGTTGGACAGCGTGCGCACCCTATGACGGGCACGGGAGGAGAGCCCGACGAGTTCGAGGACAGTGGAAATGCGGGCCTCGCGGTCCCGGATGCCGTAGAGGCGAGCATAGTAATTCAGGTTCTCCCGTGGCGTCAGGTCATCGTAGAGAAAGCTGCGGTGAGCGACCACTCCGATACACCGCCGGGCCTGTGCCGTTTGGCGGCGCAGATCGTGGCCGGCAATGCTTACCACGCCGGAGTCGGGGCGGACGCTGGTGGCCAGGATGCGGAGGAGAGTAGTCTTGCCCGAGCCGTTGGACCCGAACAGAGACAGGGACTCTCCCCAGGAGACTGACATATCAAGGTCCCAGAGTACCGGCCACTCCCGGTAGCTCTTTTCCAGCCCCTCGGCCAGGATGGCGAAGTCGGAATTCCGGAAGCTCAAGTTACGGTATCCGCGTTGGCAGAGATGGAGTGGTCTGTTATCATTTTCACAAAGTCTGCGCGGATTTGCCGCGATTCTGGAGACTGAGTTTGGACGCACGGGTCGAAGATATTGACGAGGGCGGGAACTCCGGGTTGCGCTCGAATCGCACCCGTTTCATCATCGTTGCGGCGGTGGTGGTGCTGGGGCTGGGATTCATGATCTGGGCGGCCTTTGGAGAGAACACCCGCTACTTCCTTACTGTCAGCGAGTTCAACGACCGCAGCGAGATTCAGGATGGCCAGATGGTCAGGGTCTCCGGCAAGCTGGTCGAGGGCACATTTGACAGAGGCGACAAGTCTACGATATCCCAGTTTCAACTGACCGACAAGGAAGGCATCAATTCAGGCACCGCACTGCTGCATGCCAGCTACGAGGGTGTTCTGCCCGACCTTTTCTTCAACCCTCATTCGGAGATTATCCTGGAAGGCAGCCACGGCGCCGACGGCGTCTTTCGTGCCAATGAGATTCTGGTAAAGTGTCCCTCCAAGTACGTCGACCTGGAGGAGGAGCAATACGATCAGCCGGACTATTCGTCCACCTGACATTCACCAAGGTTAGCGCTTCTGGGTCAAAATGAATCCCCGCCGTTCGGCGGGGATTTTTCATTCATCGCTTGCCCTTGGTTGCCCGCCTAGAATTCGAAGGCGGACATCAGCTCCTCGGCAGTGCGGCCTCGGGCGGTTTCCCAAGTCTGCTCCAGGCGTTGACTCAGCGAGGGACGACCCTCGTCGTTGTAGACCACGCCCACCGGCAGGCCGCTCTGCTGCAGCAGTTCATAGGCCGCGCCCTTGTTGGACGGATCGTGCTCGTCCGGCACGTCCCAGAGCGTCGGCTCGATGCCCTTGCGGGGGTTGCCCTTCAGCTCTTCGAATGTGTCGTTGTAGGTGGTGCAGGGAGACTGCACATGCACGATGGAGAAGCCCTCGTGCTCCATTCCCTGCTTGATGAGCTGGGACAGCGGCCTGGGCTGGCCGGAGAATCCCGACGCCACGAAAGACACCCCGAGAGTCAGGTAGAGCTCTAGCGGATTGATCTGGCTCTCAATCTTTCCGTAGGGGGTTGAGCTGGTGATAACTCCCAGCTTGGTCGTCGGAGAGCTCTGCCCCTTGGTCAGGCCGTATACACCGTTGTCCATGATCACGGCGGTGATGTTCAGGTTGCGGGACGCCTGCGGGCCGATGTGCTCGCCGCCGATGCTCAGGAAGTCGCCGTCACCGGCCACCACTACCACGTTCAACTCCGGGCGGGCCATCTTGACGCCCATGGCGATGGGAAGAGACCGCCCGTGGATACCGTGCATTCCGTAGGGCTGGTCGCCCTCCAGCAGGTGGACCAAGTTGCCCGAGCAGCCGATGCCAGCGACGACAACGTTGCTCTCCATTGGGAGACCGGTCTCTTCCAACCGGTTGATCATTGCGAGTTCCAAAGCCCGGCGAACTCCGAAGTCTCCGCAGCCGGGGCACCACTTGAAATCGTATTCCGGGTTTTTCTTGCTCATACGCTCACGGCCTCCGTCAAACGGAAGTTGGTCATTTCGGCAATCCGTTCCACCAGGGTGCGGGCCTTGAAGGGCAACCCGGTGTACTGGGTTATCGATTCGGCCTTGATTCCTGCGCCTCTCAGGATCTGGGAGA
Organism: Dehalococcoidia bacterium; assembly: GCA_963664175.2. Taxonomy (GTDB): domain Bacteria; phylum Chloroflexota; class Dehalococcoidia; order Lucifugimonadales; family UBA3495; genus VXOI01. The sequence continues at coordinate 116,076 of CAXXOI010000048.1, read as the reverse complement.
ACTGGCCCTGGTAGTTGAGCTCGGGCACTATCACCAGGTCCTTCTGCTTCAGTTCCTCGAGAAGCTTGGGCGGCAGCGGGTTCAGGAACATGGTGTAGTACCAGCCCACCGGGGCCCCCTGGCGTTTGAGGATGTCGAATGCCTCCCGAGTGGGGCCCTTGCTTCCGCCCCATGGCAGCAGGGCGACCGAGAACTCGGTCCCTTCGCTCTCGTAGTCCTCTTCCTCCAGCAGCTTGATCTTGCTGAAGCGGCGCTGGGTCATCTGGATATGGCGTTCCGGCAGGTGCGTGGTGTCGCCGATGTCGTCGTGCTCGCTGCCGTTGGCAACGTACGCGCCGGGGCCGCCGGGCAAGGGCATGGGCGACAGCTCGTGTCCCGCATAGCGCTTGTAACCGTTGTTGCCCTCGTAGACCACGCGCTTGGCCTGCTTGACCTTGCTCAGGTCGGGTCTCGGGATATTCTGTGCCCTCTCAGCTAGTGCCATTTCCGACATCAGAATGACCGGGCCCTGGTATTTTTCCGCCCATTCGATGGCCTTGATCGCACCGTAGAAGCATTCTTCAACGGTCCCGACGGCGATGACAGGCATTCGCACGTCGCCGTGGGCGGGGAACATGCAGGACATTAGATCGGACTGCTCGGTCTTGGTGGGCAGGCCGGTGGCTGGGCCTCCGCGCTGCACGTTAACCACCACCAGCGGAATCTCCGCGATCCAGCTGAGGCCCAGACCCTCGCTCATCAGGGAAACGCCGGGTCCCGCCGTGGCGGTCATGGCCCGTTTACCCGCGAAGCCCGCGCCTATCAAGCCAGTGATCGATTCAATCTCGGAGCTCACCTGGTAGGCGAACTTGTCCTTGCCGATGAGGTTGCGCTCCATGTAGAGCAATATCGGAGTGGCAGGGGAGATGGGATATCCGACGTAAAAGTCGAGCCCGCCGGCGATGGCACCCAGGGAGAGCGCCTCGTTGCCCTTGATCATCAGTTGCTGGTAATCGGGCATCTGAGCTGGCGCGAGGTCCCCCAGGTTGAACCCGCTGAGGGCGATGTGTTCGCGCCCCAGGCGCAGGGCCTGGATGTTCGAACGAATAATCTCGTCGTCGCCATCGCGTCCCCGGTTGAACCGCTTTTCCACGAACTCTTCGAGATATTCGTGGGGCATGTTCACCAAGTGAGCGAGAGCCCCCATGATTACCATGTTGCCCGCGCGGTTGTTTCCCGTGGAGCGGGCCAGTTCCTCGATGGGCAGTCCAAAGGACCTCGGGTCTCCCTCCAACTCGAACTCGGTGGAGTTGAAGATGATGACCCCGTCCTCCCGGACATCCTCGGCGTGGCTGTCGTAGGCCTCCTGGTTGAAAGCCACCAAGACATCCACGTCATCGCCCGGAGCCAGGACAGGGTCCACGGCGATGCGGGCCTGGGTCCAAGTGGGTCCACCCAGAATTTGCGATGGGAAGGTGGCGAAGGTAAGGGCATGGTAACCCACCTGGGTGGATGACTGTGCCAAACCTTCAGCGGACGTTACAACACCCTGTCCGCCTTCACCGGCGAACCGAACGACGAAGTCTCGCATTTGCATAACGGGAATCCTCCCAGATCACTGCGAAAAGCGGAAATTGCTGACAGACGACCGCCAAGTCTGTATATAGGAAAATGGAAGAAATAGTAAGGCCCGAGGGGAAGAAGAGGGATCCCGACGCCGTTCGGGATGTTCTACTGAAGCGGTCATCACAGTCTACAGGTAGCTTCCCCTGGACGTTTCGGCCAAGCCCGTCACCAGATGACAGGCCTATTCGAGCAGCCGAATATTGCGGCGGTCTTAAGTCAGTCGAATATACACTTCCCCTGTTTCCTTGTCAACGAATTGAGCAGCCCTCTGTGTACGACCCGATAAGGTTGTAACATTCAAGAGTGGCCTCATACGAGGGTGGCTCCCGGTGGGCTTTCCTGCTCCCAAGCGTCTCCTGAGGCGGCATTGAATCCCCTTCGGCCCCGCCTTTTCCCGGAAGGCGGCGGCGGGTCAGTGATACCGAGTGGTGACGGGGCCTGATTGTTGGGGTTTTTTGCCCTGTGCTAGAATCGCCGCCATGGATGACCTTAAGTACTGGGTTGCGCTGAGCGGAATTCCGCACCTAGGCACGGCACGATTTCGCCTCCTGGAATCCTACTTCGGATCGATGGAGGACGTTTGGGCGGCAGATGCCACGCAACTGAGGGAGGCCGGGCTGGACTCCCGCACGGCACAGGAGGTCGCTTCGGCAAGGCGGGACGCCGACCCCGATGAGGGGATGGAGGCGTTGGCCCAGGCCGGAGTCAAGGCGGCGAACTGGAACAGTGAGGACTATCCGCCGAGACTCAAGGAAATACACGATCCGCCCCCGGTGCTGTATTATCTCGGCGAACTGATTCCCTCGGACCAGTTTTCGGTGGCGGTGGTTGGGACTAGGAATCCCACCTCGTATGGCAGGGAGGCTGCCACGGCCCTGAGCCGCGACCTGGCTTCCGCCGGCATAACCATCGTAAGTGGACTGGCCCTGGGGATCGACGGCGTGGCCCACCGGGCGGCATTGGAATGCGGCGGCAGGACCATCGCCGTTGTGGCAGGAGGATTGGACAGTGTCTACCCCAGGGAGCACGCCGGCCTGTTCCGTCAGGTCCAGACGCGGGGCGTCGTGGTCAGTGAACACAAGCTGGGCGTTCGCCCGGACGCGCGGAACTTTCCGCGACGCAATCGCCTCATAAGCGGGATGACGCTGGGCACCCTGGTGGTGGAGGCCGGTGAGGGCAGCGGGACCCGCTGGACCGTGCGGCAGGCCCTCGAACAGGACCGCGAGGTTTTCTGCATTCCAGGTAGTATTTTCTCACCAGCCAGCAGTTTTACCAACAGGATGATTAAAGAGGGTGCTAAACTCGTAGCGGACTATACCGACGTTCTGGAAGAATTGAACCTACCAGAAATGCTCAAGGGCAATAGCGACAAGGAAGGACTCCAGGAGTCGATGGATTTTTCGGCGACCAAAACTGACGTAGAGGAAGACGATTTGCAGGGCCTGGACTCGGAAGAGTCGTCCCTGGTGGCCCGCCTTTCCGGCGAGCCGGTCCACGTGGACGACCTGTGCAGACAGTCCGGGATACCCATTGCTACGATAACCAGTATGTTGACGTTATTGGAATTGAAAGGGAAAGTAGCCCAGGTTGGCAGCATGCACTATGTCCGCGCATCGGCTTCGGAGGTGATGCATGGCAGCTAAATCTGAAAAGACGGAAACCAAGACTGAAACCGGGAAGTCGCGAAAGAGCACCGCGACCAAGGCTTCCAGCAAGAAATCCACCGCGGTTGCGGCTGGAAAAAAGGCCACGGCGACCGCAACTGCCGCAAAGACCACTGCGGCCAAGGGCAGCAAGTCGACCGCCTCCGCTTCCAAGGGAGGCAAGGCCGCCTCCCGCTCTACGGGAAAGGGCGCCAAGACCGCGACCCGTGTGGCCCCCATAAAGACCAAAGGCAAGGACCTGGTCATCGTGGAGTCGCCGGCCAAGGCCAGGACCGTGGGCCAGATCCTCGGCAATGATTACGTGGTGACCGCCTCTCAGGGGCATGTGCGTGACCTGCCCCAGTGGCGCTTCGGGGTGAATATTGAGGACGACTTTGCGCCTCTTTACGAGGTCGTAAAGGACAAGAAAGACCTGGTCAGCCAGCTCAAGGTTGCCGGGGACGACGCCCGGAACATATATCTCGCCACAGACCCCGACCGGGAAGGGGAGGCCATTTCATGGCACCTGCAGGAGGCTGCCGACTGGGACAACCGGTCGTCGCCACCCAAGCGCGTCGTGTTCCACGAGATTACCCGGGACGCGGTGGAAGAGGCGTTCAGCCATCCCCGCGAAATCGACATGCAGCTGGTCAACGCGCAACAGGCGCGTCGCATCCTGGACCGGCTGGTGGGCTACCAGATCAGCCCACTCCTCCGCAAGCGCGTGCAAAGAGGCGTGTCGGCAGGGCGGGTGCAGTCGGTGGCCCTGCGCATGGTCGTGGACCGCGAACGGGAGATCGACGCGTTCGTTCCAGTGGAGTCCTGGACCATAGACGTCAAGCTGCGCAAGGAAGGACAGAAGACGGAGTTCTCGGCGCAGTTGCGGTCCCTGAAGGGGCACCGTGGGCGCCTGAGCATATCCAAGGAGGAGGACGCCCGCCGTTACGAGAAGGAGCTTGATGGCGCTCGCTACGCCGTGGCAGAGGTCACAAAGCGCGATGTCAGGCAGCGTCCTGCGGCGCCATTCACCACCAGCACAATGCAGCAAGAGGCCGGCCGCAAGTTGCGGTTCACCTCACAGCGCACAATGTCGGTGGCGCAGCAACTGTACGAGGGAATGAACGTGGGTGACGGCGGGCCCGTGGGCCTGATCACCTACATGCGGACCGACTCAACCCAGGTGGCCGCGTCGGCAGTCTCCGAGACCCGGGAATACATCGCCGGCAGGTACGGCACCGAGTACCGCCCGGACAAGCCGCGGGTATATACGCGGCGTTCCAAGGCGGCACAGGAGGCCCACGAAGCGATCCGTCCCACGTCTATTCGACGGGACCCGGTCTCGATGAAACCGTATCTCAATTCCGAGCAGCTAAGGCTGTACACCCTGGTCTGGGAGCGGATGCTTGCCAGCCAGATGGCTGATGCGGTATCCGAGTCGACCACGGTGGACATTGATGCCGCCTGCCGCGACTCGGGCAACACCTACGTTTTCCGGGCCACTGGCTCGGTGCTGAAGTTTGCCGGATTCCGGTCCGTATACCTGGAGGGGCGCGATGAGTCCGGCGACGATGACAGCGCCAAGAACCTGCCGCGCCTGGAAGGAGGCGACCCCCTGGATTGCCAGGGACTGAGCGCCAACCAGCACTTCACGGAGCCGCCCCCGCGGTTTTCCGAGGCCACGCTTATCAAGGCCATGGAGGAGCGGGGCATCGGGCGCCCCAGCACATACGCGCCGACCATCGGTACGCTGCTGGGCCGCTACTACGTGGAACGCAAGCAGAGTCGCCTGTTCCCTACCACCCTGGGCCTTACGCTATCGGACCTGCTGACGGAGTACTTCCCCGGTGTGATGAACCTCGATTTCACTGCGGGGATGGAGGAGGACCTCGACGCCGTTTCCCGGGGTGAGAGGGGTTGGGTGCCCATGCTGGGCGAGTTTTACGGTCCCTTCCGTGATGCCCTGGACAATGCGACGGAGTCCATGCCACGAGTGAAGCTTGAGGAGGAAACCGACGAAGTCTGCGACGATTGCTCCATGCCGATGGTCATCAAGATAGGCCGATTCGGACGGTTCATGTCCTGCACCGGATATCCCGACTGCAAGGGCACCAAGCCGATCCTCAACAAGATCGGTGTCGCCTGTCCCGACTGCGGAGGGGACCTGGTGGAGCGCCGGGCGCGCGGGCGTGGCGGCCGGACGTTCTGGGGCTGCTCCCGCTATCCGAACTGTGAGTTCCTTTCCAACCGGAAGCCGGTACCCAACCCTTGCCCCGAGTGCGGCAAGATGATGGTACAGCAGAACCGCAGCACCGTGGCCTGCACCTCTTGCAGCTGGCAGGAGGCGGTGAGCCAGGACGGGGCGAGCCCGGAAGGAACAGCAGGGGCTCCGGAACAGACTTCCTCCGGGGAGTTGGTGGGCGTTGGCGACTAGTACTGCCGGGAATTCCACGGTTGAGGTCGACGTTCCGCCCAACGTTGCGGAGTTCGATGCGCTCCTGGAGCGGTTCCCGGCCTACCTGCGTGGGCAGCGGGGCCTTTCCGAGAATACCGAGCGGGTATACATGGCGGACCTGCAGGCCTTCCGTGAGTATCTGTGGCTCAATGACCTGAATCTCAGGGAAATGGACCGCAATACCCTGCGGGGCTACTTGGCATGGCTGGCCACCCCCGTCCGGGAGTATGGCAAGGGCTACGAACGGGTGAGCGTGTCCCGCAAGCTGACCGTGTTGCGTTCCTTCTATCTATTCCTGGTACAGGAGGGAATGTTTCAGTCCACACCCGTGCCGTCAGGCAGGAGTTTTCGCCTAAAGGTCAGCAAGCCGCTCCCCACGTTCCTCGGCCACAAGGAGGCGGAACGGCTGCTGGACGCACCCGACGATTCGTCGGCCATGGGCGCCCGCGACAAGGCCATCCTGGAACTGCTGTACTCCTGTGGCGTGCGGCTGGCCGAGATCCACGGGATGAACATATCTGACATAAATTTTGGCCAACGCTCCATACTGGTGCGGGGCAAGGGAAACAAGGAACGGGAAGCACTGTACGGCCAGCCAGCCGAGGAAGCGCTAATGCGTTACCTCAACGAGATTCGTCCAGGGTTGGATGATGAGGCGCCGCCGAACGAGAAGACTGATGCCCTTTTCCTGAATCGCTATGGCAAACGCCTTTCGCGCCGCAGCTTCGAGAGTTTGGTTCGCAAGTACGGCATTGCAGCCGGAGCCAGGGACGACGTGCACCCTCACACCCTGCGCCACACCTACGCCACGCACATGCTGGAGGGAGGCGCTGACCTGCGAGTAATCCAGGAACTGCTGGGGCATTCCAGTCCGCAGACCACCCAGATTTATACACATGTAACCAAGGCCGAGGCACTGCAGGCATACTTGTCCCACCACCCCCGCGCCGACGAACCGAGTGCTACTCTCGCTTCGACGACAGCAGAACCGGAACCGTCAGAGTTGGAGGGGGAGGAGTAGCCGCGCATGGCCCGTTTCCTCATTCTGAACGGCCCCAACATCAACATGCTGGGTCGCCGGGATGCCGGGTACTACGGCGTCAAGACGCTGGACGAAGTGAACGACGAGATCCGGCGCGTGGCCGACGGGCTGGGCGTGGAGGTCGAGTTCTTCCAGTCCAACCACGAGGGCGCCCTGGTTGATTGCATCCAGGAGCACTGGGGCCGCATCGATGGCCTGATCGTCAACGGTGGAGCGCTCACCCATTACGGACTGACCCTGAAGGACGCACTCATCGACTGCCGGCTGCCGTTTGTCGAGGTGCATCTCAGCAATCCGTTGGCCCGCGACCCTTGGCGGAGGCACTCTGTTTTGTCCGACATCGCCCGCGGCCAAATTGCGGGCTTTGGGTGGAGAAGCTATACTGCGGCTTTGGAAATACTGGCTGCACTCGTGGAGGAAGAGTCCCAATGATGCAATCTCGACTGGCAACTTTTGTTGCCAAGCTGCCCGAACGGGAAGTGGATGCCATCCTGGTTACCGGAGCCGAAAATCGGCGCTACCTTTCGGGTTTTTCAGGCTCGGCCGGCTACCTGTTCATAACTGACGAGCGGGCCCACTTGGCCACCGATTTCCGGTACACGGAGCAGGCGACCGCACAGGCGTCGCACTTCAACGTGGAGCAGATCAAGCCGGGGTGGGACTGGCTTTTGACGCAGTTGAAAGAGTCCGGTGCAAAGCGGGTGGGATTCGAAGGCCCGTCGATGACCGTTGCGGTCTACAACAGCCTGATGAAGGCGATTTCCGAAGACTCGGATGTCTCCGGGATTGAATTGGTCCCCTTCTCGGACCTTACCGACGATCAGCGGAGCTTCAAGGACTCCGATGAGCTGGTGATGCTGCAAAGGGCCATCGACGCATCGGACATAGCAATGGAGAAGGTGTGCCCCATCATCGCTGAGGGCATGACTGAGCGCGAGGTGGCCTGGCGGATGGAGATGGCCATGCGCGACGCCGGCGCCGACGGTATCAGCTTCGACACCATCGTGGCTGCCGGGCACAACGGGGCCATGGCGCACCACATGCCCACCGACACGGTGATCAAGCGTGGCGAGCCCATCGTCATCGATATGGGAGCGAAGGTTGGGGGCTATTGCTCCGACATCACCCGGACGGTGGTTGTCGGCGAACCCGACGAAATGTTCCACAAGATCTACAACATCGTTCTGGACGCACAGCTCACGGCCATCAAGGACGTGCGTGTCGGCATGAACGGCGAGGAAGCCGACAAGCTGGCGCGGGACGTCATCGACGGTGCTGGGTACGGCGAGAATTTCGGCCACAGCCTTGGCCACGGGGTGGGTCTCGCGGTCCACGAAATCCCCAGGGTCAGCCCCCGCTCCGAGGACCCGCTGGACGTGAATTCCGTATTCACCGTGGAGCCTGGGATTTACCTCTCCGGATGGGGCGGAGTTCGCATCGAGGACATCGTAATCCTGGATCAGGGTGGGGCGACTCCCCTGAGCAAGGCATCGAAGTAAAACGGGACCGGGATGTGGGGGTATTGCCTCGCGCCCGGTCAAACACCCAAACAGGCGGTCTGCATGAGCATAAACTTCAGCGATCTCAACCGTGGCCTGGTCATAGAGTTGGATGGTGCGCCGTGGATGGTGATGGACTATGAACGCCACAAGATGCAGCAGCGGGCCCCTGTAACTCGCATCAAGATGAAGAACCTGCTGAGCGGTACAGTGGTGGAGCGGACTTTCCAGCGGTACGACACCGGCTTCACAGTCGCCGATATCGACAATCGCCCCACCCAGTACCTGTACACCGACGGCGAGTTCTATTACTTCCTGGACCAGGAAAGCTTCGACCAGTACGAGCTGACCACTGACATCCTGGGAGAATCCCTGGGATACCTCAAAGAGAACGCCAACGTTGAGGTGGTGTTCTACAAGGGTATGCCCATTAACGTTAACCTGCCCATTCACGTTGAACTCGAAGTGACCGAGACTCCTCCCTCATTCCGGGGCGACACCGCGCAGGGCGGGAACAAGCCGGCCACTCTGGAAACGGGGCTGCGGATCAACGTCCCCATGTTCATCACTCCGGGGACGATTATCCGGGTGGACACTCGTACCGGGGCGTACTCCGAGCGCGTGAGCTGAGGTCGTGCCGACCTACACGGTCTCTCAGGTCGCCAACTACATACGGACCGAGCTGGAATCGGACCCGCACCTCGGGGACCTGTGGATCGAAGGCGAGGTGTCCAACCTCAGCATTGCTTCATCCGGCCACGCTTACTTCAACCTCAAGGACCGCCAGGCCGTTCTGCAGGCGGTCATGTTCCGCAGCCAGCGGGGTATTCAGCTGCTGGCCAACGGCGAGCAGGTCACGGCCCACGGCAAGATCTCGTTCTACGAACCCCGGGGCACCCTCAACATCATGGTCGATGTTGTCGCGCCCGTGGGCCTCGGAGAACTGGCCCTGGAACTGGAGCGGCTGACCCAAAAGCTGACCGCCGAGGGTCTCTTCGATCCCAGCCGCAAACGCCCGCTGCCAATGTTCCCGAAGGTGGTCGGCGTGGTAACCTCACCCACAGGCGCGGTTTTTCACGACATCCAGAACGTGCTGAGCAGGCGTTATCCCCTCGCGAGACTGGTCTTGTCCCCTACCCAGGTGCAGGGAGAGGGAGCCGCCGCCAACATCGCGTCGGCCCTGGAGGCGCTGGATCGCGACGGAGGGTGTGACGTCATTATCGTGGCCCGCGGTGGGGGATCCCTCGAGGACCTGTGGGCATTCAACGAAGAGGCCGTCGCGCGGGCCATATACGCGTGCCGCACACCCGTGGTGAGTGGGGTGGGCCACGAGACCGACGAGACCATAGCCGACTTTGTGGCCGACGTCAGGGCCCCGACTCCTTCGGCGGCTGCGGAATTGATCGCCCCGGACGTGCGGGACCTGCGCTATACCGTGACCACTTTTCTCCAGCGTATGGACCGTCGTGTAGCCGGGCAGCTGCAGCAGGAGCGGACGGGCATCGACAGGCTGCGACGCCAGATGGAAGCCGGGCTGCCGGATATTCCCACCCTGCGACGCCGGATCGACGACCTGTCTCGCGTGGCGGCCGCTGCGGTCGCGACAATGGCGATGCAGCGCCGGCTTGAAGTGGACGGCCTCTTCCAGCGCCTCCGCGGTCTCGACCCCAAGGCCACACTCAAGCGGGGATTCGCCGTGGTCGAAATGGTCGGCTCCGGAAAGGCGCTAACCAGCACATCGCAGGCCAATGCAGGTGACGAACTGCGCATTACGGTGTCGGATGGCGACGTACCCGCAGTGGCTGGCCCGCTGGTCGGTGGCGCGATGGACGCGCCTGTCGTCACCGCTCCCTCCCAATCAAAGCCTCAGCGCAAGCGGAAGACCAAAGAGGCCCAACCGCCGGCCTCTGCAATGCTGCTATAGTATTTCCTGCTTGACCAGGTGAGTCTGCTCACCATGCGGTCTACTCTTCGGCCACAACGGAGTCTTTTGACATGTCCTCCAGTGATGCCAACCCTTCAGGCGCCACAGGCAGTTCCGATGAACTGAGCTTTGAGGACGCCTTCCGTCAATTGGCCGAGATTGCGGAGAAGATGGAGGCCGGCGGGCTCACTCTCGGGGACGCCACGGCTCAGTTCGAGCAGGGCATGAAGCTGGTGCAGCGCTGCAATCAGTTGCTGGACTCCGCGGAACTTGAGGTCACAACACTACGGGAGAACTATCAGCGTCCCGGTGCACCTGCTCCGACGCCGGAAAATGGGGAACCACCCTTCTTTGAAGACGCCTCCTACGACGACGCCTCCTACGACGATGCCGCCGGAGATGAAGAGGAACTCCCCTTTTAAACTCCACTTATCATGCAACGTGACGAATTGGACCATGCCGCGAGGGCCTCTGCCGCGGTGCGAATTGACCTGCATGTGCACACGCGACACTCCCACGACTCTGCCGCACCGGTCTCCTCAGTGCTTCAGCGTTGTCGGGACTCGGGGCTCGGACTGGTCGCGGTGACCGATCACGACAACATTCGGGGAGGCCTGGAGGCCCGCGAAACTGCCGCGGGTTTTCCGGTGATTGTGGGTGAGGAAATCAAGTCGTCGCGAGGCGACATAATCGGTCTGTTCCTTGAACAGCCGGTGCCTGCCAGGCTCTCCCCCGTTGAAACGGTGAAGAGGGTGAAAGACCAGGGAGGGTTGGTCGGCATTCCGCACCCGTTCGACCGGATACGTCCCACGGCCATGGGCGCCGATGCCCTGCGCGAAATAGTGCCGTGGGTGGACTTTCTCGAGGGATTCAACGCGCATACATTCCTGTCCCGGGACAACGACCGGGGGGTCGATTTTGCTGCCGACCATTCCCTGCCGGTGGTGGCTTGCAGCGACTCTCACTCTGCCCTGGAGCTGGGGCGCACATACACCGAGGTCCCGGCTGCCGAATTGGAGGCAACGCCGGAGGGTCTGATGAGGGCGATTCGCGCGGGGACCTGCGTTGGGCGCAGGCCCAATCCCTTGCTGATGCTGGCGCCTGTATACGCCAAATTTAGGAAGCTGGTGTCCTGAACGTGTTGAGGATCGGATGGTTTTCCACCGGACGAGGCGAGGGGTCTCGGGGGCTGCTGCGATTCGTGTGGGAGCGCCTGGAGTCCGAGGGGATTGACGCTCGCATTGACTTTGTGTTCAGCAACAGGGCCCTCGGTGAGGCGGATGGATCGGATGAGTATTTCAGACTGGTGGCCGATTACGACATTCCGCTCATCACCCACTCTTCAACCGAGTTCAGGAGACGGATAGGAAGGCCCTTCGCAGAGCACCGTTCAGAGTATGACGCAGAAATCCTTGACTTGTTGTCCGGCCGGCAACCGGATATATGCGTCCTGGCAGGGTACATGCTCATCGCCAGCGGGAGTCTCTGCCGCGCTTTCCCGCTCCTGAACCTGCACCCGGCCCTGCCCGATGGCCCCATCGGCACCTGGCAGGATGTGGTCTGGCAACTGATTGAGCAGCGGGCGGAGCGCACCGGGGCCATGATGCATTTGGCTACTGAGGAGGTCGACCGCGGGCCGCTGGTTTCCTACGTCACAGTGCCGCTGAGAACGCCGGACCTGGAACCCCACTGGCGGCAACTGGAGGGGAAATGCGTTGCGGAGATCAAGCGAGGAGCGGGAGAGGAATACGACCTATTCCGGCTGATTAGGTCTGAACAATACAGCAGAGAGCCCTACCTGTTGCTGGAAACGCTACGCTCGTTGAGCGAGGGGCAGATAACTCTTGACGTGACATCCGTGGGGAACGAGGTTTCGCTGGCGGAGCCACAACGCCACGATCCATTCGGCTACGGAGGGGTGTGCCTGGACCGTCCCATCGCCGAGGCCATGCGACGGGAAACCTGACCGCTCAGAATTCGGGTACCGGCCAATGCTTGTCGGCGAACTCAGGCCGACTTTCGCATGGGTTCGGTGGGCAAGGACAGGTCCTTCCCGGTAAGATCCAGCAGCCTGGGCGCTGACAGACCCACGATGCTGTCCTTGTCCACCACGCAGCGGGCAGCGCCGCTGAGAGACGGCAGGTCGTACATAACGTCGAGCAGGGTGTCCTCGATCACGTATCGCAGGTACCGGGCTCCTGTTCTGTGCGACAGAGCCCGTTCAGCGGCCGCCTCCATTGCGGAGACGGTGAACTCCAGTTCAACACCGTCCATCTGAAAGAGATGCTGGTACTGCTTGATGATCGCATTCCTGGGCTCCGTCAGCACCCGCACCAGGGAGTCCCTGTCCAGCGGATCAAGGGTGACAGTCACCGGCAGTCTGCCCACCATCTCCGGAATGAAGCCGAATTCTAGGAGATCGTCGGGAGTCACGCCTCCCGCCATCCCGCCGGCCATGTTCTGGTCCGAGCGGCCCCCGGCGAGAAAGCCCAGCCGGTTGGTGCTCGCGCTTACGCGTTTTTCCACAACCTCTTCAAGCCCGTCGAACGCGCCTCCGCAGATGAAGAGGATGTTGCTGGTGTCTATCTGGAGAAATTCCTGGTGGGGGTGCTTCCGTCCTCCCTGAGGAGGCACGTTGGCGACACAACCCTCGATGATTTTCAGCAACTCCTGCTGTACGCCCTCGCCGGAGACGTCCCTCGTGATGGAGCGGTTGATGCCCTCCTTGCGGGCGATCTTGTCGACTTCGTCGATGTAGATGATGCCGTGTTCGGCTCGACGAATGTCCCAATCCGCGGCCTGGATCAGTCTCAGGAGGATGTTTTCCACATCCTCTCCGACGTACCCAGATTCGGTAAGCGACGTGGCGTCGCATACGGCGAAGGGGATGTCCAGAGTGCGGGCCAGCGTCTCGGCCAGCAACGTCTTGCCGCAGCCGGTCGGCCCAACGAGCAGTATGTTGGTTTTCTGGATTTCTACAGACGACGACCGAAGGCCGTTCCGAATACGCTTGTAGTGATTGTAGACCGCAACGCTGAGTGTCTTCTTGGCCCGTTCCTGCCCGACGACGAAGTCATCCAGGTTGCCGTAGATCTCTCGCGGGGTCATGCGCCGCAGGGGCGGTGGTGGTGGCGGCGCCAGTCCGTCCTCGTCTGCCACGACTTCGGAAAGGGTTCGCACGCAGGAAAAGCAGACCGCGGCCTGTCCCTCGCTGGATAGCAGTATTTCAGACTTGGGATGGGGTCTGTCGCAAAAAGAACATTGCACCGATTTGGATGTATTACGGCCAGTTGTCAACGGTTAATCCCTCACACTCAGCATCACAACCTTGATTACCCTTGTACCAGCTGATCCGCTTTATTCCTTAGGCGCCTTCCTTTGCGTCTTCTGCCTCAGCGGCTTTGCTCGCCCCGAGTATTTCGTCGATCAGACCATACTCCGTTGCCTGCTCGGCGGTCAGGTAGTAGTCCCTGTCCGTATCTACGGCGACCTTGTCATACGGTTGGCCGGTGTTGTCGGCCAGCATGGTGCGGAGTTTTTCCTGCAGGCGGATGATCTCACGTGCCGCGATCTCGATGTCAGAGGCCTGACCCTGGGCGCCGCCCAACGGCTGGTGCATGTGGATGGTGGAGTTGGGGAGGGCATATCGCTTGCCCTTCTTGCCGCCGGAGAGGAGCAAGGTTGCCATGCTGGCGGCCATGCCCAGGCAGATGGTGGAAACGTCCGGAGAGATCAGTTGCATCGTGTCGTAGATGGCCAGCCCGGAACTCACCACGCCGCCGGGGCTGCTGATGTACAGGTTGATGTCCCGGTCCGGGTCCTCCCGTTCCAGGAACAGCAACTGCGCGATAATGATGTTGGCTATCTGGTCGTTGATCGGGGTGTTCAGGAATACGATGCGCTCTTTCAGCAGCAGCGAATAGATGTCAAATGCCCGTTCGCCCCTGGGGCTGGTCTCGATGACCATGGGAATGATGCTCTGGGGGACGAATAGTCCATTATTCTGGGGTGTGTCAGGCATTTGGACAGTCTCCTCTCTCTATTCCTTGCTTGATTGTCCGTCTGCTGGGATGTGAAGGGAGGGCTATTCGCCCTGCTCTTCCGGCTTTTTCCCAGTGAGAATCTCATCGATCCAGCCGTATTCCAGTGCGTCCTCTGCGGTGAGGTAGAAGTCTCGGCTGGAGTCCTGGGCAACCTTGTCGTAGGGCTGCCCGGTGTTTTCCGCGAGTATCGTATTCAGCTGGCGCTCCAGCCTAATGATTTCCCGCGCGGCGATTTCGATATCGGAGGCCTGACCCTGCGCACCGCCCATGGCCTGGTGGGTGTGGATGGTCGAATTGGGCAGGGAATACCTCTTCCCCTTGGCGCCTCCGGCCAAGATGAAGGAACCCATGCTGGCCGCCATGCCAAGGCAGATGGTGGCCACATCAGGGTTGATCAGCTGCATGGTGTCGTAAATGGCCAGTCCGGAGCGGATGACTCCGCCGGGGCTGCTGATGTATAGGTTGATATCTCGGTCCGGGTCCTCTCGTTCTAGGAACAGAAGCTGGGCGATGATGGTGTTGGCGACGCGGTCGTTTATGGCAGTGTTCAGGAAGACAATCCGCTCGCGCAGCAGGAGCGAATAGATGTCGAAGGCCCGATCGCCCCGTGGGCTGCTTTCAATAACCGTAGGGATGATCGCTTGGGGAACGTACAGCTCGTTCCGGGTATTGGGATTATTCATCTGACTGCTCTCCGGTGCTGGGAGCATCGCCGGTGGCTCCGCCTTCGTCCGGGGAAATTTCGGCTTCAACGGCAGCTTCCGGCTCGGGAGCGTCCTCTGGGCTTTCCTCGTCCGCTACACTGCCTGCCGGTTCCGTGCCGCCGTTTGCGAGGGCGATATCAACCAGGAATCCCAAAACTTTCCGATTCAGAAGGGACGACCGTATGGATTCCCGGGAGTCCTCTGAATTCAGCACTCGCCGCAGGCTGTCCACCGTTTCCTCGGCGGAATTCTCGGTCAGCCGGTCGATCTCCGCGTCCACGTCCTCCGGGGTTACCTCGATGCTTTCCTGCTCTGCCAGTTTGCGCATCACCAGGAAACTCGCTAGGCGGTCCTCGGCCTGCGGACGCAACTGCTCGGTCCACTCATCTTCCGTCTGACCAATGAACCGGAGGTAGGTATCCATATCCAGGCGCTGGTTTCGCAGGGTTCGCTCGTGGTCCTCCCGGATGGAATCCATCTCCCTCTGGTAAATCAGTTCGGAGGCCTGGATATTGGCGAGCTTTTTCAGCTCATCCAGGACGTTCCGTTCCATTTCCCGCTGCGCGGTCGTCTCGCCTTCCTCAGTGAGGCGCTGACGAACGTGTTCCTGCAGGGCCTCCATGCTCTCAAAGCCCTCGCGGACCCCTTTGGCGAACTCATCGTCCAGTTCCGGCAGCTGCTTTTCCTTTATGGACACGACCTCAACGTGGAAGTGGCAATCCTTGCCAGCATAGTTTTCCTGCGGATAGCCTTCGGGAACGGCGAGAGTGAACTCCTTCTCCTGCCCCTCAGTCATTCCTTCAAGGTAGACAGAGAAACCCGGGAGCGGGAGTTCGTTGTCAAGCTGTGGGATGAATTCCACGCCTTCGTCGTCGATGGCGTCTTCTCCGGCGATGGTTCCCTTGACGTTAATGGTGACCATGTCGCCGAAGGCCACGGGGCGTTCTACCGGTTCCCACGGAGCACTTTCGTATTGCAGGCTTTCCAGAACACGGTCCACATCTTCCTGGCCGATTTCCACGGGCGGCGAATCCACCCTGATAGAACGAAACTCTCCGAGGTCTACCTCAGGTTCCAGCGGAACAACGGCCTTGAAAGAAACCGGTTCGAGGTCCAGGACCTCCAGTTGAGGTTCGGCAAAAGCCCGGATCTCATGTTCCCTTAGAACCTGGTCCAGGGACTCAGGAATCATGAACTCCAGCGCTTCTTGCACCAGGGTAGTTCTGCCGAGATGGTTTTCAACTACCGACCGGGGTGCCTTGCCGGGACGGAACCCCGGGATTCTCACGCGGCCGGCGAGCCTTCGGTAGGAGCGATTCAGAAATGGCTCTTCATCGTTGGGTTCCATGGCGATGTTGAGTGTGACCTCGATTGAACTGTCCGATTCCCGCGTAACTTCCACCGGCTGCCCTCTGCATTTCCACTTGTTGTCCACCCTAATGGCCACGGGCGCGCACGCTTACCGAGTCATTCGGCGGACTGTCAAAGTATAGCACAGTCAAAGGTGTCACAAAAGGATGTGCTCTCGTACGGCAAGGTCATTCAAACGCTTGCTTGTGGGCAATCCGCCCGTCCGCCGTGTGCTTGATATACGGGCTTCCTGTGTTCATTTGGCGACCTCCATGCCGAGGTGGCATTGAGACTGACGGGAAAAGGAATAATTCGGACGGGGAGGCATAACCGGCGTATAGGCAACGCCCGACTCTCCACGTCACCGTTCGTCTTTCGGTCTGGACGAAGGACAGGCGGTCCGCGGGGAAAGGGTTTTATCCTGGATCTACGGCTCGCATCCTTGGGCCATGGGCTGACGATAGAGGACGAAAAACGTGCGGCTCATAAATGACGCAAATCCATTACATTCGGCCGACTTGGGCGATATTTTTAGGAGAACTTGGAATGAATTGCAGGGGGGCGCATCGCCCGGTAGGAGGGTCCTGCTCGACACGCATCCGGGGTGGCCTCCGAGACTGGGCAAGGCACGACAGCGCAATAAATTCGAAAAATAATTCAAAAATTTCTTAAATTTTAGTTGACAATTGCAGGTGTGGATTGGTAAGTTCAGTTAAACGTTGCCCCGGAAGCTCCGTTGCTGGTGTTTCCTAAGGCTTGGGTCTATTCAACTCTGCCGTCTGAGGCGGAGCACTGGTGGGGATTTGGTACTGTCAGCAGAAATCAGCTTTCAAGCAGCGGAAAGCGCCGTCTGGAGTCGGGTTATGAGTCCCGCATCCGGAGATACCGTCATGCCCTCGCCATACTACCACCTGCCAGTGCTTGCAGATGAGGTCATAAGCGGTCTGTCGGTCAATCGCGGAGGGATCTACCTGGACGGAACGCTGGGCGACGGTGGCCATTCCCTCGCCATCCTGCGGGCCATGTCGCAGCCCGACTCGACGTCGACGACGGACTTGCCTGAGGAAGACCACCAGGCCGGCCCTGGCATGGTTCTCGGGATCGACCTCGACCGACGGGCCGTTGACGGTGCGGCCGGCCGGCTGGAGAGCTTCGGTCCGGTGTTCCGGGCAACTCAGGGTAACTACACGGATATGGCCTCCCTGGCAGCCCGGCATGGGCTCGGGCAAGTCGATGGAGTGCTACTGGACCTGGGGTTCTCGTCCCGACAGGTGGATCGCCCGGGATATGGACTGAGCTTTCAGAACGACGAACCCCTGGATATGAGGTATGACCTCAGCCAGGAGATCACCGCGGCGGATCTGGTCAACAACTATAACGAGACTGAGCTGACTGACCTGTTCCGGCGGCTGGGGGAAGAGCCCCGGGCTAGGGCTCTCGCCCGGGCCATCGTGAGGGAGCGCACGGCTCGCCCCATCGGCGCCACCGGTGAGCTCGCTGCCTTGGTGGAGCGAATTGTGGGCCGGAAACGGGCCCACCGGATTCACCCGGCCACTAGGGTATTTCAGGCGCTCCGAATTGCAGTGAATCGGGAGTTGGAGAACCTGCAGGCCGGTCTGGAGGCAGCCGTGGGCCTGCTTCGCCCGGAGGGCAGGTTGGCGGTCATCAGCTATCACAGCCTGGAGGACCGCATCGTCAAGAACTTTCTGGCCCATCGCTCAGCAATCTGCGTTTGCCCCCCCGGGCTGCCTCAGTGCGTCTGTGGGCAAATGCCGGACCTGGCAATAGTGAACCGGCGGATCATCCGTCCAACCGACGAGGAAGTCGCATTCAATCCCCGCAGCCGGAGCGCACGGCT
The DNA here is from genome assembly GCA_963664175.2 of Dehalococcoidia bacterium. Taxonomy (GTDB): domain Bacteria; phylum Chloroflexota; class Dehalococcoidia; order Lucifugimonadales; family UBA3495; genus VXOI01. The sequence continues at coordinate 97,956 of CAXXOI010000048.1, read as the reverse complement.
GCGCCTGGCGCGGCGAATCCAGTCCGATCTTTAGGATCAAATGACCTACGTAGTGGGAAGGTGAGGACACAATGAGAGACACGTTCTATACGGCAATAGACATAGGCACCTCAAAAGTTACGGCTTTGGTTTCTCGCGTAGGAAGCGAGGGAGATCTGAAGGTCTTCGGGACTGGCGTGGTGCCTTCCGTAGGAATACAGCGCGGTCGTGTTGAAAACATCGAAGACGTTAGGGCAAGCGTCCAGGCCGCCATGGACGAGGCGCAGCGCTATATAGGAGTGACGGGCCCCATTGGCGTCTACGTGAGCGTGAGCGGGTCTCACATTAGCAGCGTCAACCGCCGGGAAGTGATGGACAACGAGGCATCCGGAGAGGACATATCCCCCAGGATGCTCGACACTATGATCAGGGGCTCTTTCCCCAAGGTGGAAGAAGGGCAGCAGGTCCTGCACGTCATACCCATGGGCTACACCGTGGATGGGTTGTCGGGTGTGCGTAACCCACTGGGTCTCGCCGGAAAGAACATCGAGGTGGACTCCCACGTGGTGCTGGGAGATTCCGTTGTGCTGCAGAACACCATCAATGCGGTGGAGACCAGGGACGTGTTCGTGAGAAGCCTGGTGCTCCAGGGCATCGCCTCGGCCGAGGCCACTCTCACCGGCGACGAAAGGGAAATGGGAGTGATGCTGCTGGACATCGGAGCCGGGACCACCGACATCGTCCTGTACCGCCAGGGGTCCCCGTGGTTCTCGGATGTTCTGCCCGTGGGCGGTCAGGCGCTGACCCGGGACCTGGCGGCTGCCTTGGGCTCCTCGTTCCACGTTGCCGAGGACATAAAGGTCTCACACGGAACCGTTTATCCGGACATGGTATCGGATGACGACGAAGTCGAGATCCCGGAAATGAAGCAACACTGGCAGCGGCCCATTCCCAGGAAGGCCCTTGCCGAGCCGCTGAACGCCCGCATGATCGAAATCCTCAAGATGGCCCTGACCCGAGTGAAGCAGGCGGGTCTGCAGGAATGGCCCATCGGCGGGATGGTCATCACTGGCGGCGGCTCGCAGATGGTCGGCCTTGCCGAGCTGGTCAAGGAGACCCTGGGCGGTCCCGTACGGATCGGGTATCCGTACGGTATAGCCGGGCTGCCGGTGGAGTTGCGGAAGCCGACCTTCTCCGGGGCGGTGGGACTGCTGTTGTGGGGCATCAAGCACCAGGACAGCATCCAGGAAATGAACGGCGGCGGCGCCAAGGAAACCAAGACCAGGCGATGGCGGTTCAAGGCTCCCTCGCTGCGCAAAGCCGGAGCGCAGACCAGGTAGCCAGCCGTCACACGGGGGGAATCCCGTACCGGACTTATCCAGCGGCCCGGGGGGCCAGCTATAAATATTACACAGGTGGGGAGGAATCGAAATGACCACAGGTAATTCAGCGGCATGGGAATCCCTGGAAGAGCCGGAAAACACCTTTGAAATGGTGCAGGAAGTAAACGCCGGCGCACCCTCCATCAAGGTGTTCGGAGTCGGTGGCGGTGGATCCAACGCAGTCAGCCGCATGTACAAGGACAAGCTCCCGGTGGTGGAATACTGGGCCATCAACACCGATGCCCAGCACCTGTTCCGCTGCGACGTTCCCAACCGGATCGCCATCGGCAGCAATCTGACCCGCGGGCTCGGCGCCGGCGCCAACCCCGACCTGGGTCGTCAGGCCGCCGAGGAAAGCCGCACCGAGATCGCCCAGGCGGTGGAGGGCGCGGACCTGGTCTTCGTCGCCGTTGGAATGGGCGGCGGCACCGGTACTGGCGCATCGCCGGTGGTAGCCCAGATCGCCAAGGAGTCGGGTGCTCTGACAGTTGGCGTCGTCAGCCGTCCGTTCCAGTTCGAAGCAGCCACCCGGCGCAAGAACGCCGAGGAGGGCGTTGCCAAGCTTAAGGACCACGTCGACACCTTGATCGTGATCCCCAACGACCGTCTGCTGCACATGCAGGAGACCGAGCACCAGGACTACACTTGGGAAGACGCGTTGAAACTGGCCGACTCGGTCCTTCAGCAGGGCATTCAGGCCATTGCCGAAGTTATCACCGTGCCCGGCGAAATCAACGTTGACTTCGCTGACGTACGCACCATTCTCAACAGCGCCGGGCCCGCCTGGCTGGCCATTGGCAAGGGCAAGGGCGAGAACCGGGCCATGGATGCGGCGCGCATGGCCACCAAGAGCCCGCTGCTCGACATCACCATGGACGGCGCCAAGAGGATCCTGTTCGTGATGACCGGAGGGGCCAGCCTGACGCTGCAGGAGGTCCAGGACGCCGCAGAGGTGATCCAGGACATGTCCGACCCCGAGGCCAACATCATCTTCGGCACCTGCCGGGACCCGCGCCTGGAGGACGAGGTCAAGATCACGATGGTCGCTGCGGCCTTCCCGGTCATGGCCGAGACCCGTCAGATCCGGGAGCAGGAGCTCGAGCGCCTGCTGGCCGACGTTTCCCCGATGTCGGAGGACGATCTGGACGTTCCCAGCTTCCTGCGCCGCAACTCCGGCCGGCAGCGGGGCGGCTTCCGCTAGGCTAAAACAGGCTTGGACAAACGATAGTTACCGGGTGGGTCTCATTGGACCCACCCGACCGGAAATACTCCGGCATTTTCCACGGAGTAATGTTCTCGGCAGTCCGCAGCACTTATCCAAACATAATCCGGTAACCAATAAGGGCGCCGGGAATCACTTTGACCGCTCCTGAATTCAGGAGCGGTCCTTTTGCGTTTCAGGTTGGGTGCAGCCGGGCCTCATCAGCTACGCCCCGTCGGCCACATTTGACGGACGCGATACTCTTCATTAGAATCCCAGCACCATCAATGGTACCGCCGTAGCTGGGCAGCACAAAATAGTGTACATAATATTAGGACCTGCCGGGGATATTCAGGACTGGACACGATAACATGCGGTGCCCGTACTGTTCTGACAGAAACTCAAAGGTCACCGACTCCAGGGTCAACGACGCAGGTATCCGGCGCCGCCGGGAGTGCCTGAACTGTTATCGCCGTTTCACAACCCACGAGCGGGTGCAGTCGGTTCCGCTGATGGTGTCCAAGCGCGACGGCCGGCGGGAGGAATTCAGCCGCGACAAGATGATCTCCGGCCTTCGGAAGGCGTGCGCCAAGAGGCCGGTGAATGCTCGCACTATCGAGCAACTTGTCGACGAGGTGGAGGCCGAGTTTCAGCAGATCGGCAGCGGCGAGGTATCCTCGGATATGCTGGGAACCGCGATCATGGACCGCCTGCGGAACATTGATCGTGTGGCCTACATCCGGTTCGCCAGCGTGCATCGTAACTTCGAAGAGATAGAGAGTTTCGAAAAGGCAGTAAGCGACCTGCGAGACGGCAACCAGCTGGCCCTGCTTGATCTGCCGCCGGCAGCTCGCCGGCCGGGCAGAGGCAGGCGACGCAGCACCGGGATGCCGGCTTCCAACACCAACGGTTCAACCGCCGCGAACGCCGAGGCAGGCGAAGCGGAATCATCGCGAGACGTAGAATTAAGTGAGGCTGTGGGGACGATGGGAGGCGACAAGGAGTGACGCCCCATGGATGGCAGCCTTAGGCTCCCCCCACTGGCCAGGCTCCTGGCCTTGAACACCGAATTGGCTGAGATGAGTACAGAATTGAAGCATCTACCGGTGGCCTCAGTTCGCATCTCGGAACTGCAGGACAGGATGGACCGGAACTGTCGTTCCAGTTTGACCACCTGCTGGCTGAATTATGGCCTCGAGTTTGAGGCCTATGATGAAGACCTGGAGGGAGACTGGGAGGATGGCCTCGCCAACGCCGATTGATGACCCTTCTTTGATCGCTGCTGTGCCTGATGCTCCTTTCGCCTCCCGGCTGGTTCCTGTATAACCCGTTGACATAAGCATTGACAGTCTATGCCGTGACTGCCTACAATCGCCCTACTGTCGGCTGTGCCTTATTTCTGCATTACTACTGTATCTTGTGTACGTTTGGCATTTGCCGTAGCAAACCCGCACCCTCAGGCAGGTATTTCTTCAGCCTTCGGCTCTGGTTTTGGTGACATTTGCTTGGTGAAGTCCTGGTCTGGGTGTGTTTTACTTTTTGGAAGCGCGAAGACCGCGAATGGTCTTTTGCAGTGAGGAAGGGGAGATGACCGCCGTTAAGGGAATAGGGGAGGAGTCCGGCCTAAACAGCTTCAATTCGGAGATTCGCCGGAGGATCGCCGACGCTCTCGAAGACTCTGGCATGGCCTGGCAGGTCAATCAGCGCACCGGGGAGTTGTCGGAGAACGCCGAGGTGGTGTTGCGCCGCCGTTACCTGTCGAAGGACCGTGAGGGCAACATACTGGAAGATGCCGACGGCTTGTTCCGTCGGGTGGCGCACAACCTGTCGCAGGCTGAAGCCAACTACGGGGCCAGTGAAGCTCAACGCCTGGAGACGGAGGAACGCTTCTACCAGGCGATGAAGCGCCTGGAGTTGTTGCCGAATTCACCCACGCTGATGAACGCGGGCCGGGAGTTGCAGCAACTCTCAGCATGCTTTGTGCTGCCCGTGGATGACTCGCTGGATGGCATCTTTGACAAGGTCAAGCAGACGGCGTTGATACACAAGAGCGGCGGAGGTACTGGCTTCGCCTTCAGCCGCCTGCGTCCCGAGGGTGATGTCGTTGGCTCCACCGGGGGCGTTGCCAGCGGGCCCGTCAGCTTCATCCGCGCCTTCGATACCGGCACCGATGTGGTGAAGCAGGGAGGCACCCGACGTGGCGCCAACATGGGAATCCTGGACGTTAGTCACCCCGATGTCCTGAAGTTCATCAGGTCAAAAGAGGATGGCAAGACGCTGGTCAACTTCAATATATCGGTGGGCGTCAACGCCGACTTTATGGAGAAGGTCAAGCGCGACGAGGCCTATGACCTGGTAAACCCACGTACCGGGAAAGTGGCGGGCCAACTCAACGCTCGGGAAGTGTTCGATCTCCTGGCGGAGATGGCCTGGAAGACGGGCGACCCTGGCCTGGTGTTTCTTGACGTCATCAACCGGGACAACCCCAATCCGCAACTCGGGCGCATCGAGAGTACCAACCCCTGCGGCGAGCAGCCGTTGCTTCCCTACGAGTCCTGCAATCTGGCCTCCATCAACCTCGCCCGGATGGTGCATTTCGCCGACGGGGAAATTTCCATCGAGTGGGAGCGATTGACGGAGACGATCGAAGTGGCGGTCCACATGCTGGACAACGTCATCGATATGAACGAATACCCCATCCCTGAAATCGCCGAAATGAGCCGGAATACTCGCCGAATCGGGCTGGGCGTCATGGGCTTCGCCGATCTGCTGGTGCAATTGGCCATACCCTACGATTCCGAACAGGCCCTCGAGACTGCCGAGCTGGTGATGGGCTTTATTCAAGAGGAAACTCACCGCGCCTCCATGGAACTGGCGCTGGACCGCGGTTCCTTCCCGGCGTGGGAAGGCAGCATCTACAACGGCAGGGATGGTGGCCCTGTTCGCCGGATGCGCAACTCCGCGCCCACGACCATCGCCCCCACTGGCACCATAAGCATAATCGCCGGCGCCTCCAGCGGGATCGAGCCGCTGTTCGCCTTGGGGTACGTCCGAAATGTGATGGATAACACCCGCTTGGTGGAGAGCAATCCCTACTTTGAGGCTGTCGCCCGCCACGAGGGATTCTACTCCGAAGAACTCATCGAGGAGATCGCCCGGACAGGCACGCTGGAGGGCCTTGGTGTTCCTGAGTGGGTGAAAGAGGTCTTTCGCACGTCCCACGACATCACGCCGGAATGGCACGTGAGAATGCAGGGTGCGGCTCAGGCCCATACGGATAACGCCGTATCCAAGACCATCAACTTCCCTCATTCAGCCACGGTTGAGGATGTGCGCAGGGCCTACATGCTGGCCTACGAGCTTGGCTGCAAGGGCATCACGGTCTACCGCGACGGCAGCAAGGATGGCCAGGTGCTGAGCACGGGGGATACCGGCAAGGTCGAGGAAAAAGAGGCTGCCATCGTTCCGGTCCAGGTCTCTCCACGCAGCCGGCCCCAGTCCATCAGGGGTGTCACCGAGCGTGTAAGGACCGGCCACGGCAACATGTACGTCACCATCAACTTCGACGATCAGGGGCAGCCCTTCGAGGTGTTCGGGAACCTGGGCAAGGCCGGAGGATGCGACTCGGCACAGCTCGAGGCCATCTCACGGCTGGTGTCCCTGGCCCTGCGCTCCGGCATCGAGCCCAGCGCCATACTGGAGCAGATGCGTGGGATCACATGCTGCCCGGCTTGGGACGAGGGCACCCTGGTGCGCTCCGCTCCTGACGCCGTCGCCCTGGCCCTGGAACGCCAGGCCTATGGCGGAGACGGCAGCGCGGCTCTTGGCCACGGAGTGCAGATGGCCTTCGCTCCCGAGGTTGTCCAGAACGGCAACGTTCATTCCTACGAGAATGGCCACAACGGGGCCGACCACGAGAATGGCATCGTGCAGCTCACGGGGCGCCGTTGCCCCGACTGCAACACGCCCGTCATTTACCAGGAGGGATGCCTGATGTGCATTTCCTGTGGCTGGAACAAGTGCGAGTGACGGCTGTCCGTTTGGGTTGAAGATGCTGGCAGGGGCGAGGCAATACCCGCCCCTGTTTTGTGCTTCCCAGGATAGCCTGATGTCGGTACAAAGAAGGTCCCGTGATATAATCTCGGCCAGTCAAAGGAATGAGGAAGCGCAAATGAGCAGCGGTGTTAAGCCGGGGATCGCGATAACCATGGGTGATCCCTGTGGTATTGGTCCGGAAGTGGTCGCCAAGGCCCTGGCCGACCCGCGCGTTTATGCCTCCTGCCGCCCGCTGGTTGTCGGCAGCAGCTACGCCATGGAGAGGGCTGTGGAGCTGTCGGGAGTACCGCTACGGATCAGCGCAGCCGGCGATCCGGACAAGTCAGGTCAGGACAGCGGCGTCATTGACGTGCTGGATATCGGCAACCTCAACCCTGAGGACATCACCGTCGGTGAGATCAATCCGGCCTGCGGAAAAGCCGCCATGGAGTGGGTAACCAAGGCCGGAGAGCTCGCCCTCGATGGAAAGGTCGGCGGCCTCGCCACGGCTCCCCTGAACAAGGAGGCCGCCAGTCTCGCTGGCTACAAGTCCATCGGCCACATGGAACTGCTGCAAGAGCTGTCCGGCGTAAAGACGGTGGCCACCATGCTGATGGCCCGAAACCTTAGGGTAATTCACCTCACCACCCACCGGTCGCTCCGCGTCGCCTGCGACTACGTCAAGAAGGACAGGATACTGGACTACCTGCGCCTCACCCACGAGGCCTTTGTGTCCTACGGTTTCCAGGAACCGCGGATAGCCGCTGCCGCCCTGAATCCGCACGGTAGTGACGGCGGCCTGCTGGGCAACGAGGAGGCGGAGGAGATTTCTCCGGCAGTCGAGCAGGCCAGGTCCGAGGGAATTAACGTGACCGGGCCGGTTCCGGCGGACATCGTTTTCCATCACGCCACCGAGGGCCGGTACGATGCAGTGCTGGCCATGTACCACGACCAGGGACACATTCCTGTCAAGGTCTACGGCTTCGAGGAGAGCATCACGGCCAATCTGGGCCTGCCGTTCGTGAGGACCTCCGTGGATCACGGCACGGCCTTCGACATCGCGGGACAGGGCGTGGCCACTCACACCAGCATGCTGGAGGCGATACGCCTGGCGGTGGCACTGGTCAAGGGTGATGGACTCGCTGACTTCTGATTGGCTCGCCGAAAGTTTGTGGAAGACCGGGAGTTATCCCTGGCCATGCTCCACCCTGCTTTGGCGGAGTCGGCATGATAACCGCTCATCCTGAAAGGGCCACACGCATGGAAAAACGAACGTTGGAAGTAAAGGCCAAGGGCTTATGAAGCTTTCATTCATTGGTGGCGGAAAGATGGCGGAGGCCATCATTCACGGCGTGCTGGCGGGCCAGCTGGCCAAACCGGGTGACATCGCAATCGGCGAGCCGGTGGCCGAGCGTCGTTCCTTCCTTTCTGAGGAATTCGGCGTCAATCCCGTCGCTGACAACCGTGACGCCGTAGCGGGCGCCGACCTGACATTATTTGCTGTCAAGCCCCAGGACCTCGGGCTGGTGATGGGCGAGCTCAGGGGTTCCCTGAAATCGGGCCAGGCCGCCTTGTCCATCGTTGCCGGCGCCAAGATGGAGACCCTGTCGAAGGGGCTGGACCACGGGGCCGTCGTGCGAGTGATGCCCAATACGCCGGCCCAGGTTGGCAGCGGCATGACCCTGTGGACCTGCTCGGACGGTGTTTCCGAAGACCAGCGGGCTATGACGAAAGCTGTGCTGTCCAGCGTCGGTGAGGAGATTTACGTATCCGACGAAAAGTACATGGACATGGCCACCGCGCTCAGCGCCAGCGGCCCTGCGTACGTTTTCCTGTTCATCGAGGCTCTGATTGACGCCGGTGTCTACGTCGGAATGCCGAGGGATATGGCCCGCACCCTGGCCCTACAAACCGTTTATGGCAGCACCAAACTGGTGATGGAGACGGGCCGCCACCCGGCGGAGCTGAAGGACATGGTCGTTTCTCCGGCAGGGACCACCGCCGAGGCCTTGCGGGTCCTGGAGGAGCAGGGTGTGCCTGCAGCCCTGGTCGCTGCCGTGGATGCCGCCTACAGGAAATCTGTACAGCTGGGGCAGGGCTAGCCGAGGCCGCCCGAAGCCTGGATTGCTGTGGAACTGCTCAAGCAACTGGTCAACTATCTCATTCTCCTCTTCACCGTGGCTATTTTTGCCAGGGCGCTCCTGTCCTTCGTACCCCTGGTAATGCGGCCGCCATATCCGGCGTTTCTGGAGGCGATAAGCCGGGTTGTGTACCAGATCACAGAACCGGTGATGGCACCCGTCAGGAGGATGCTACCAAACATTGGAGGACTGGACCTCAGTCCAATGGTGGTAATTATCGTGCTATGGCTAATCAGGACAGTCATCAACAGGATCTAGTCCCGGTTGACCGCGGGGCATGCGGGAAAATAAACTAGGCGCAGACCCCCTCATCTGGTTGATCTCATGCAACAACAAGAACTGCTCAAGGGAAACACGGACACACTGCTGCTGGCACTTCTGCAGGGTGAGCCGATGTACGGCTACCAGATCGTGAAGGAAGTGAACCTGCGTAGCAGCGGATATTTTGCCTTCAAGGAAGGCACCCTCTATCCTGCTCTGCACCGGCTTGAACGAGCCAAATTGATCGAGGGCCGGTGGGAGGATACGCCCAACGGCGTTCGGCGACGGTACTATTTCATCACCGAGCGCGGGAAGCAGGAACTCAGCGACCGACAGAGCGAATGGCGGCGCTTCAGCAGAGCCATGAACTCTGTGATGCTGGCCGGGACTTAGACGCCCAATACGGGGCCTTGCCTTATGCCGGGCACAGTCAACAAATACTTGAACTCTCTGGCCAGTCGCCTCCATCTCGATCCCAATCGGGAGCAAGAGATATTGGAGGAACTGCAGGGCCACATCGAGGACAAGGCCGCTGAGATGGAGGCCGCGGGCCTCGATCGGGAGGCCGCTTTGGCCTGTGCGATCGAGGAGATGGGCGCGCCACGTGCCGTGGCCAGCCGCATGTACGCCGTGCATAGCCCTGGAGTCTGGAGGGATGTGGCGCTGGCTGTTGTCCCCCACTTTCTTCTCGCCGCACTATTTGCGTTGCACCTGTGGAGCCACTATTTCCTCGTATCTGTTGTGCTCGTCTGCATCGCCTTCGTGACCTGGCGCAACTGGAGGGCTGGTCGCCCAAGCCAGTGGTCCTATACCTGGATGGGGTACACCCTGGCTGCCCCCGCAATCTCCTGGCTGCTGTCACTAATCACCTTGGGCTACGGCGGCTGGACCCTGGTTACCACGGGCCATTTGCCTTTCAATACGGTGCTGTTCCTGCTGCTGATCGGGTATGTGCCCTTCTCGATGTGGATCGTCTTCAACGTGGTGTCCAAGATAGCAAGGAGAGACTGGCTGCTCGTCTCCCTTACCGCGCTTCCGTTCCCGTTTCTGACGTCATGGGTCCTGTTTCTCAACTGGTCCGGAGGACTGTGGACCGACCACGTAGAGCGAATCCAGCAGACGGATACGGCACGTGCCTTCATCTTCCTCGCGTTGGCAATCACGACGGCAGTGTTCCTGAAGGTTGGGCCCCGGTTGCTCCGGATCGGTCTTCTCGCTGTCATCACATCGATCTTGATCGTCATTACCGCGCTGTCCCTGCCCGTGGACCTGGGATTCGTTGCTGTGGGGCTGATGATACTGGCGTCAGTGGCTTTTCTGCTTTCCCCCGCTGTTTTGGAAGCGAAGGTCAGCCGGAAGAATGGCCTGCATGCGGCAGGGCAGGGTGGAGATGACATGGCTCCCGGCTTTTCCGACAGCGTTTAGCCCGTCGCTGTGCCGTTGCCAGTGGACGCCAAGGAGCCGCGACCAACCTTCTATGCGGACGTGTCCCGCCTTCGTTCGTGCCTGCTCGCCGATGCAAGGTCAGCCGAGGTGGTTCCCAACAATCCCAGGTTGCTGATGCTCGCCGGACTACCGGGATCAGGCAAGTCCACCTTCGCCCGGCAGATAACATCTCACCAGCCATTTCTGGTCCTGGAGTCTGACCGACTCCGCAAGATCCTCGTTGCCAGGCCGCAATACACTGCCGACGAACACAGCAGGGTGTTCCGCGCCTGCCACCGGCTCATCGACGAGTTCCTGACCCAGGGGTATCCCGTGATACTGGATGCCACCAACCTCGGCCAGAGAAACCGAAGGCCTGTCCTGTCTTTGGCCCGCAAGCACAACGTGCCCCTGGCGATCGTTGTGGTAACCGCTCCCCCCGACCTGGTGCGGCGGAGACTGGCCCAGCGGGAAGCCGGCCTGGACCCCTGCACGTGGTCCGATGCGGGTGTAGAGATATACTCCCGGATGGCACCGGCCTGGCAACCCGTTCGCAGTGAACATTTCGAGTTGGACACCTCGCGGGACACTGCGCCCGTGCTCCAAAAGGTCCTGGCCTGGTCTCGGACCTGAATTGCAAGGCCGCGCAGAATTCTTGACGGGTAATCCGTACTGGCCGTGGCTGTATGACGGCAATAAACTAATGCCTTTGATGTAGGAGAGGGCTGGAAAATGAAAATAAATGTTGAGCTGACCGATATCACCACAGTGGATACCCCGGCTCTGATTGTGAACCTGTTCAAGGGTGTCGATGTCCCTGGCGGTGCCACCGGTGCTGTAGACAGGGCGCTGGACGGGATGATAACCAGCCTCATCGAGGACGGCGAAATCACCGGAAAGAAGGGCGAAATGACCCTTCTCCATACCATGGGGAAGATCGCGCCCGCGCGGGTGGTGGTGGCCGGACTCGGGTCTCAGGAGGAATTCGACGCCGAGGTGGTTCGTCGCGTGTCGTCGGAGGCCGTCAGATTCCTGCGCCGCCGGGGCATCGCAAGCGCCGTTACCATCGCTCACGGGGCGGGCATTGGAGGACTGGAGCCCGAGGAATCCGGGCAGGCCATCGCTGAGGGATCGCTGCTGGGCCTCTACCGTTTCGACCGCTATCACACCAATGGGGACGGCGCCGACGGTGAATTCGAAGAGCTGGTTGTCGCCGAACTTGATGCGGCGCGCGCCGATTCCATACGCCAGGGAGTGGAGCGGGGCCAGGCCATCGCCGAGGCGACAATGATCGCCCGGAATCTGGTCAACGAACCTGCCAACGTGATGACGCCTACGGCTATGGCTGAGATCGCGAGGCGAGTGGCCGAGGACAACGCCCTGGGGTACGAAGTCCTGGACAATGCCGATATGCGCGAGATGGGCATGGGCGCCTTCATCGGCGTCGCACAGGGCTCCGAGGAACCGGCAAAGCTGATCGTACTCACCTACGAGGGAGACCCGGAGAACCCGGACAACAATCTTGGCCTCATCGGCAAGGGCATCACCTTTGATACCGGGGGCATCTCCCTGAAGCCGGCGGCGAACATGGAGGCTATGAAGGGAGATATGGCCGGAGGAGCCTCGGTCATCGGAGCCATGCAGATCATCGCCCAGCTCAAGCCGCGAATCAACGTTACCGGAATGGTGGCCGCCACCGAAAACATGCCCGGCGGTTCCGCTCAGCGACCGGGAGACGTGGTCACTGCCATGAACGGCAAGACCATCGAGGTCATCAACACCGACGCCGAAGGCCGCCTGGTGCTGGCCGATGCGTTGAGCCTGGCCAGGCAGCGGGGCATAACCCGCCTGGTCGACATCGCCACGCTGACCGGCGCAATGGTCACCACGCTGGGCAAGGCCTGCACCGGCGTGATGGGCAACGACGACGGCTTGATCAACAACGTAATCAAGGCCGGTAAGCAGACGGGTGAGAAATTCTGGCAGCTGCCCATGTTCGATGAGTACAAGGAACTGATCCGCAGCGACGTGGCAGACATGAAGAATACCGGCGGAAGGCAGGCGGGCTCCATCACCGCGGCGTTCCTGCTGAAGGAGTTCGTCGATGGCGCCGCGTGGGCACACCTCGACATCGCCGGGACTTCCACCTCGGAGAGGGCGTCGGGCTACCAGGTGAAAGGGGCGACGGGGACCCCCTCGCGCACGCTGGCCCAGCTGGCAGTCAACCTTGCCAACGGCCAGCGGTGACTTTACTTTCGGGTTTCGTCCTCACTTGATGGTGTATAATCCCGAAAATTCACATCGGGCGCAATAACAGTCATTCAGGAAGGTGGGTTATGTCGAAGATCGAGGGTTTGGGACACGTTGGCATCTACGCCGAGGACATCATGAAGCAGCGGGACTTCTACACCCGGGTGCTGGGACTGCAGATAGCCGATGAGGACCTCGACGGCCGCGGCATGTCGTTCCTCAGCTCCGACCCCGAGCGGGAGCACCACGAGTTCGTGCTGATGAAGGGCCGGGTAACAGCCGACGACGCCAAGGTCATTCAGCAGATCTCTTTCATCGTGCCGGGCCTGGACGAACTGAAGGAGTATCACCAGCGGATCAAGGCCGAGGGCGTCCAGATTGACCGCATCGTCAGCCACGGCAACGCTTTCGGGATGTATTTCTTCGATCCCGAGGGCAACCGCATCGAACTGTATTGCAAGACCGGATTCGACGTCCCTCAGCCTCACGGCGACCTCATCGACCTCGAGGCCTCCAACGAGGAACTGATCGGTATCGCCCAGGCGGCCATACCGGCAAACTAACGGCCCTTCTCCCCTACCAACTCGAACCAAGAATAAACCCGGGCGGCCGCGCGGCTGTCCGGGTTTGATCATTCGCAGACTTTTCCGGGTAGCGGAAGGCCAAGCCAGTCCAAAAGAATAGGTAAATGGCCAACGCCGAAGCAGTCAGATACGTCGACCTGCCTCGTGCCTACCACGTTTTCAAGTGGCGGGTGCTGCTGGCCTTTGCGGTATTCTACCTGTTCGCCTACTTTGGCCGGTTCAGTCTGTATCCCCTGGGCCCCCTGGTCAAAGAGGACCTGTCTCTCACCAACGTGGAAATCGCCGTCATCTGGGCGATGCTGTTCTGGGGGTTCGCCCTGGGTGACGTATTGCACGGCCGTTTGGCTGAGGCGTTCGGTCTGCGACTGTGGGTGATGGTCGGGGCGGTGCTCACCGCAGTATTCAACTGGGTGACCAGCTACGCCGGTTCCTCTCTCACCATGGCCATCCCGCTGGGCATGGCCGGTTTCGTGAACGCAGCCTGCTGGGCGCCCGCCATGAGCATGATTTCCCAGTGGTGGCCCCGCAGCCGTCGTGGTGTTGCCCTGGGCATCGTAGGCACTGCCTCAGGCGGGGCCATGCTGGTGATGTGGGCACTGTCCGGCTGGGTGGGGGCCGAATTCGGCTGGCGCACCGCCTTCCGCTATCTCCCAATAATATCCGCGGTGCTCGGGATTGGCTTCTACTTCATGGTTCGCGACAAACCCGCCGACCTGGGCCTGCCGGAGTACGTGGAAGAGGACGAAGTATCGGCGGCGCCTGAGGCCGTCGACCCGGCGCGCCTGCGGGGTCTCGGACCATACTGGTGGCTGCTGACCAACTCCCGGTTCCTCCTGGCCTGCCACGTCAAGGGCCTCGAGAACGTGGTCCGCTACGGCCTGACCACCTGGGTGGCGATCTATTATTCCGAGGTCGGTGGCCTGTCCATCGAGACCACCGTATTTGTCACCGTGCTGCTGCCGGCGGGGTATCTCATTGCGCCGCCGCTCTCGGGGTTCATTTCCGACTTTTTCCTCAGGAGCCAGAGACGGCCCCTGGTTATCTCGTCCTGTGTCGCCAGTGCCGCCATCATCGCGGTAATCGCCCTGGTGCCGCCGTCCAACGAGATCCTGGGGGCCATGCTGCTGCTGTCCGGCGGTCTCGCCATGGGCATGTCACCCATGTCCACCGTGTCCGTGGATATGGGCGGGCGGAGGATGGCCGGCACCGCCTCGGGAATACTGGACGCCCACGGCTACCTGTACGCCGGGGCGCAGGCGCTGGTCTTCGGTGCCGTGCTGGACATGACCGGCAGCCCATGGCCTATAGTATTCATTGCGATGGCGAGCACCAGGGTCATATCGGCATTCATGATCTGGAAAGTGAGAGTCTAGCCCGTGAGCCAGAACCTCGAAGACTCAAGGCCTCGCGGCCGGTGGTGGATTCGCATTCCAGGGAAGGGAGCCTCCTGGCTGTTCCAGTTCCTGGTGGTGGTGGGCGCCCTGCTGACCTTGTTCATTGCTGTGACTCCGCAGGGCAAGGCCGGATTTCACACTGTCATGTTCGTCTCGCAGGTTCTCGACCTGCCGGTCAAACCCCAGGCCTGGTTTTCCAAGGAAACTGTGCGCCACGAGGTGCACTACCAGTCGTCCGACGGTACCACCGTGGCCGATGTTTACCGTCCCGACGACGATCGTCAGCACGCCGCAGTGGTGCTGTTCCTGGGGGCCAACGCCGCCGGAAGAGATGACGAGGACGTGGTGAACCTCGGCCAAGCCCTTGCCGGCGCCGGCTATGCGGTGATGTTCCATTGGTCTCCGACCATGGCGCTCAAGGCCAACATCGAGCCCGCCGAGACAGGGAACCTGGTCTGGGCCTACCAGTACCTCGCCGAGCGCGAGTACGTCGACCCTGAGCGGGTTGGCCTGGGCGGATTCTGCGTGGGCGCGTCCTTCGCGCTGGTGGCCGCTGCCGACCCCAGGATCCGGGACCACGTGTATTTCGTCAACGCCTTCGGCCCCTACTACGATGCCGAGACACTGTTGCTCCAGGCAGCTTCCCGCTCGGTGGTATACGACGGCGAACGGACTCCGTGGGATGTCGACAGGCTGACCATGCGGGTCCTGGCCAATGAACTAATCGAAACCCTTGAGGACCCGAACGACGTAGACACCCTGACCCGCCGCTACATGAACAACCAGGCGCTGACTCCGGAGGAACTGGAAGCCCTGTCACCGGCGGCCACCAACGTTGCTCGCCTGCTGGACGGCACGACGCCCGGCGAGGCGCAGGCGCTATACACGGCCCTTCCCGAGCAGTTCCGCGCGGACTTGAGGGGAATTTCTCCCTCCACCTACGTTGACGACATCAACGCCAGGCTGCTGATCCTGCATGACCGCAACGACCGGCTGGTTCCCGCCGCGGAGTCCCGTCGCCTCCTCGACGCCACTGAGGGCCGCGGCGACGTCCGATACACCGAGGTGCTGGCCTTCGAGCACGTTCGCCCCAGCGGCGGCGGGATCGGGGACCTGCTGGCGGAGGCCTGGCGCCTGTTCCGCCATATGTACAGCATCATTCGCATCGCCGCCTGACCTGATCTCTCCTGCGGCGATAACCGGCAGCATCGCCTGCACTCTCTTGGGCTGGAGATTCCCTGCTCGCCATTCCTGGTAACTGGCAAGGAACATTCCTCGTAACTGGCAAGGAACATTCCTCAAGTTATTTGGGCCGCAATTCTACGTGGTCATTCCCGTTTGAGACGCTGGTATTTTCATTGACTTCAGCGGCTTTACTGCTAATATCTGTTTAGACAAATACTTGCAATAACTTGGGTTTGCGTTTTGCACCACGAGCAGGCACTCGAGATGCTCAGACTCCAGGGGCACCGGATTACGCCGCAGCGGGTCCTGGTGCTCTCCGTTGTTGCCGAGGGCGACGGGCACATGGGGGTGGACGAGGTGTTTCGAAGGGCCAAAGAGGCCCACCAGTACATGGACCTCGCCACTGTGTACCGCACCCTGCGCCTGTTCCGCGACGCCGGTGTCGTGACCGAGGTGGAGATTGGGGACCGTCTCCATTACGAACTCACCATGCCGGGCGATCTCCACCATCACATGGTCTGCAGCGAGTGCAGCGGCGCCTACAATCTCAGCCCCCACTACCTCGAGGAATTCCGGGAGACGCTGGTGCGTGAGTTCGGCTTCATTCCCGACCTGGAGCATTTTTCCGTTTCCGGGGTATGTGCCGGCTGCCATGGAAGACAATCAGGATAGCAGGGCCCAACATCCATAAAATTTTCAATCAAGGCAGCATAGTTTCAAATCATGTCAGGAAAAACCAAGCGTTTCCTCCGCATCATCTTAGGTATACCGGCGCTAATTCTCATACTGATTCTCGGGGCTTGTGGCACAGGCGATGAGGCTGGCGAAAAGCTGAGGGTCGTGACTACGGTGTCACCAATTACCAGCATCGTGGAAAACATAGGCGGCGATCGAATTCAGCTGGAGGGAGTGGTGCCCGAGGGCGTCAATTCTCATATTTTCGAGCCGCAGCCGTCCCTGGCCAGATTGATGTCCGATGCCGACCTGATCATTGCCAACGGTCTTTTCCTGGAGGAACCCACGCTGCAGCTGGCCGAGGCCAACAAGAAAGACGACACCCCAATCCTCCTGCTGGGCGATCTGTCCATAAGCCGTGAGCAGTGGCAGTTCGACTTCAGCTTTCCGGAGTCGCAGGGACATCCCAACCCGCACCTGTGGCCCGACCCCACGCTTGGCCTGAAGTATGCGGAGCTGACCCAGGCCCAGCTGGCGCAAATGGATCCCGACAATGCCGACTACTATGCGGCGAACCTGGAGGAATTTCGGGGGCGCATCGAGGCGATGGATGCTGCCATCCGGGAGTCAGTGGCGACCATACCGCCTGAAAATCGCCGTCTGGTAACGTACCATGACTCCTGGGCCTACTTTGCCCTGACCTACGGCATGGAGGTCATAGGAGCCGTGCAGCCCTCCGACTTCGCCGAACCCTCGGCCCGGGAAGTGGCCCATCTCATCGACCAGGTGAAGGAACTCGGACTACCGGCCGTTTTCGGTTCCGAGGAATTTCCCAGCGACGTACTGGAGACCATAGCCCGCGAAGGGAACACGAAGTTCATCGATGAGCTGGCCGATGACGATCTGCCCGGCGCCCCGGGCGACCCGGAACACTCATACCTGGGCCTGATGCGCAGCAACATGCAGATCATGGTTCCTGCCCTGGGGGGCAATGCCGAAGCCATGGGGGACGTGGACGTCAGCCCGGTTTTCGAAGGGGAGAGCGGTGCCGTCTATCCCCAGTAGTCAAAGCGAGAAAAATTCACCGAGCACTCTCCTGTTCAGCCCAGTTGTAGAGGTGAAGTAGCCATGTATCTGCACCCGAGACTGCTGGCGCTGGCCGCCGATGTTCGCTGGCGCATCATCATTTCCGCAATTGTCGGCATGTTGGCGGTTGCGGCGGGGGTGGGCCGGCTGGCCGTTGCTGCCGTGATCATCGTCGAGGTGGTTCGCGGCAATGCGACCTTCGAGTCGCTGACCTGGCCACTGGTGCTGATGGCGGTGCTGATCGTGGCCCGGACCGGACTGCAGTACTTGCAGGAGGTCATGAGCCATCACACCGCGAGCCTGGTCAAGGTCAGGTTGCGTGAGCGCCTCTACGAGCATTCGCTGTCGCTGGGACCAGGATATTTTGATGCGGCCCGCACCGGCGATGCGCTGATGTCGCTGGCGGAGGGCGTCGAGCGTCTCGAGGCGTTCTTCGGGCGTTACCTGCCGCAGATGATCGTTGCCGCCCTCGCCCCCGTGGTGATTTTCATATTCATGGCCCTCATCGATTTCCGGACAGGTCTCATATTCCTGGCCTTCGCGCTGCTCACACTGGTCATCCCCAACATATTCCACCGCTGGAACCGTGAGCGCAGCATGGCTCGCCGGGACGCCTACGGGGCCCTCGGCGCCGAATACCTGGACGCCGTGCAGGGGTTGTCCACCCTCAAGGCCTTCGGCCAGAGCGGGGTGCGTGGCAATCTGCTGGCGGACCGCGCCAGGGAACTCTTTCGCACGACCATGGGCGTCCTTGCGGCCAATGCCGCCACCGGCGCTTTGACCATCCTCGGTATCACTGGCGGTGCGGCGGTTGCCCTCGGCTGGGGAGCCGTGCGGGTTGCTGATGGGGACATGGAACTGCGGGCCCTTATGATCGTTCTCATGCTGGGCGTCGAGGTCTTCCGCCCGTTGCGGGAACTGGTACAGCTGTATCACGACGGCGTGATGGCCATGTCCTCCGCCGAGGGAATCTTCGCCATCATGGATTCTCCTGTCGCAGTGCGGGATCCGGAGCGAGAACGGCAGTCTGCGGTGCCGGCTGGCGAGGTTGCCGAAATCAGGCCCGAAATTACTTTCGACGATGTTAGCCACTCGTACAGCGAGGGCCGGCGGCCGGCCCTCCACGACCTCTCGTTCACCCTCAACGAGGGAGAGACGCTGGGTTTGGTCGGCCCCAGCGGCGCAGGCAAGTCCACCATCGTGTGGCTGATGCTGCGCTTCTTCGATCCGCAACAGGGCGTCATCCGGCTGGGTGGTCGCGACGTTCGCGATATCCCGCTGCTGGAACTGCGGGAGCGGATCTCGGTGGTCACACAAGACACCTACCTGTTCCACGGGACCGTGGCCGAAAACCTCAGGTTCGGAAATCCCGATGCAACGCAACATCAGCTGGAGGACGCTGCAAGGGCAGCCAATGCCCACGAGTTCATCAGCCATCTGCCCAAGGGCTACGACACCGTGGTCGGAGAAAGGGCCGTCAGGCTATCGGGAGGGCAGAAGCAGCGAATCGCTATCGCCCGGGCTCTGCTCAAGGACGCGCCGATCCTCATCCTGGACGAGGCGCTCTCCAACGTTGACGCCGAGAATGAGGCGCTGATTGTGCAGGCCCTTGACCGGCTTATCGAGGGACGCACCACTCTGCGCATCGCCCACCGCCTGTCCAGCGTGGTCAACGCTCACCGCATCCTGGTTCTGGACGAGGGACGGCTTGTGGAAACGGGCAGCCACTCGGAACTGGTGACGGCAGGCGGGCTATACGCCAACCTGATGGCGCAACAGCAGGACCGGACCGACTTTGCCCTCCGGCCCTCAGTGGTTGCCAGCCCCGAGGACCATCAGGCGTCACCGGCGGTGGATGTGAGCGCGTTCATTCCGCAGACGGCTCACGGGGGGCACGGACACCATCATCACGCTGCGCCGCAAGCCCATCGCGGGGATGAGCACGACGATGAACGCCAACCTGCCGCACACGGCCACGACGACGAAATGCAGGGCCACCACGGCCATGGAGATTCCGAGCCTCACAGCGATGCCGGTCATAACAGGGAACACCGTCGCGACCCCCACGATCATCAGCATCATCAACAGGCAGCGCAACCCCATCGCCGTGATCACGGCGACAGACACGCAGCCGTCGAGCATGTGCAAGATGCAGTGGACAACGTCCCACAGCCCGATGCCTCGGCATTTATACCGCGCCCGGCCCACGGCGGACATGGCCACCATCATGACGCTCCGGCAGGAGGGCATTCCGGCGATCTGCGGCACGGTTCCAGCCCCGACCGGCTGAGCATCCTCACGGTCTGGGTGCGTCTGCTGGGAATGGTCAAACCTTGGCGCAACGAGCTCATCCTGACGTTCCTGCTGGGAGTGGTACACCACGGCACGGCCATCGGCGTTGGAGTGGTGAGCGCTCTACTGGTGGGGCAGGTCATCACGGGTGGCGACCTGACGCTCCTGCTGATCCTGCTGGCGGTGCTGACCCCCCTCGCGGCGTTCTTTATCTGGACGGAATCGTGGGTTGCCCACGACCTGGCCTACCGCCTTCTGGCGGAGATGCGTGTCGACCTGTATCGCAAGCTAGACCCGCTGGCTCCCGCATACATGACCCGACGGCGCTCCGGAGACATCATCAGCATTGTCGGCGGCGACGTGGAGACGGTGGAATTCTTTTTCGCCCACACCATCACGCCAGCGTTCACGGCTGTCGTGGTGCCCGGAGTGGTTGTAGCGGTGCTGGCGGTCATCGCCTGGCCCATGGCCATCGCCGTGGCTCCCTTCCTGATGGCGGTGGCGCTCAGCCCGTTCTTTGCCCAGCGGCGATCGGAACGGCTGGGCGAGGAGCTGCGAACCCAACTGGGCGATGTTCATTCCCACATGGTCGACAGTATCCAGGGCATGCGGGAAATCGTTGCCTTTGGCCAGGGGCGTTCCCGGACTGCCGAAATGGTGTCCAACAGCTGGCGATTTGCTCACTTTCAGCTCAGGTTCCTCAAGGAGCGCGCCTTCCAGATCGGGTTCATCGAGGCCATGACCGCCCTCGGTGGCCTGCTGGTGCTGACGGTGGGTGTCTGGCTCCTGACCAACGACGTGATTTCCCGTCCCGAGCTGATCCTGGCAGTGGTCCTGTCGGTGGCGGCGTTCGCGCCGGTTTCCGACTTGGCGCGAACCATGAAACAGCTCATGGAGACGCTGGCAGCAGCCCGGAGACTCTTCGCCATTCACGACGAGCCGGTGCCGGTGGTTGACGGCGACCGCGTTCCTGACCTTTCGGATCGCCAGAACGGGCACCGACCTGCTCCCTCAGTGGTTTTCGACAGTGTCGAATTCGAGTACGGACCGGGAGAGGCCCAAGCCCTAGGCGGAGTCAGCTTCGAGGTGGAGGCAGGGCACACCGTAGCGCTGGTGGGTCGGTCAGGCGCGGGCAAGACCACGTGCGCCAACCTGGCCATGCGCTTCTGGGACCCGTCCAGCGGATCAGTCCAGCTCGACGGCCACGACATTCGTGAGTTCAAGCTGGACGACCTTCGGAAGCAGATAGCGCTGGTTTCACAGGACACCTATCTCTTCAACGCCACGATCCGCGAAAATATTCTGCTGGGCAAACCGGATGCCACTCAGTCTGAACTGGAGGAAGCGGCGACGCAGGCCAATTGTCACGATTTCATAACCGCCTTCCCCGAGGGTTATGACACCAAGGTGGGTGAGCGGGGCATGCAGCTGTCCGGCGGGCAGCGACAGCGTGTCGCCATTGCTCGTGCGCTGCTGAAGAACGCCCCGGTGCTGATCCTGGATGAGGCCACATCCCACCTCGACGCGGTCAGCGAGAGCCAGTTGCGGCACGCGCTGGAAAACCTGATGCAGGGCCGCACCACCCTCGTCATTGCCCACCGGTTGTCCACCATTCGAGACGCCGACCGTATCGTTGTGCTGGACCGCGGAGGGGCGCTGGAGCAGGGCAGCCACCAGGAGTTGCTGGAGCAGAACGGCCTTTACGCCCAGCTGGTGGGTACCCAGTTGGTGGGAGCAACCAATGGCAACGAGGCCCCCCACGACGACCAAGGGCAACCTCACGGCACTGATCACGAATTGCCAGCCGAGTGGACGGCCGTGCCGGGAGGACATCATCACAACCACTGAGGACAAACTGGTAACCGCCACGACTCGGGTAGTCCCGACGCTGTGGGCGCGGCAATCGTAGGACAATCGTAGACGGAAGGCTGAATCAAATATGCTCCATCCCCTGCCCCACGAACACTCGCACGGATCCCCTCTGGTGGAGATTCGCGGCCTGTCTTGCGGCTATGAAAAACAGAGGGTCCTCAACGGAGTGGACCTTCAAATACTGCGGGGCGATTTTGTCGGCCTGCTGGGCCCCAGCGGTTCCGGAAAGACCACACTGCTGCGGGCGATGCTCGGCGCGGTGGACGTTTACGAGGGCGAGGTTGTCGTCGATGGTGTCAGATCCACCGAACGCCGGCCGCGCATCGGTTACGTGCCACAGCTGGAAACCATCGACTGGAATTTTCCAGTAACGGTGCGGGAAGTGGTGATGATGGGCCGGACCATGGAAAACCGGTTCTTTCCCTGGTTCCGCAGGGAGGAGAAAGAACTGGCTGAACACATGATGGACCAGCTTGGCATCCTGCACCTGGCGGGGCGCCACATACGCAACCTCTCCGGCGGCCAGCAGCAGCGCGCCTTCCTGGCCAGGGCGCTGGTCAGCAGCCCGTCCCTGCTTTTGCTGGATGAACCGACCTCCGGCGTTGACGTCAAGACACGGGACGATGTCATGCACCTGCTCCACGACCTTAACCACGAGGGCGTGACCATCGTGATCACGACCCACGAAATCAATGCGGTGGCGGTGCACCTGCCCAGACTGGTCTGCATGGCCGGTCGTGTACTGGCGCAGGGAACGCCGCACGAGGTCATCACCTCCGAGGTGCTGCTCCAGACCTATGGAGCCGAAATGCCGGTGATTCATTACGAAGGAATGCCGATAGTGGCCGAGAGTCCCCATCGCTTCGCCCGGAATGGCGATGCAGCGGCTGTCGGTCACAGCCACACACATGCTTGATGTACTTTTCGAACCCTTCAGCTATCCGTTCATGGTCCGTGGAATGGTGGCCGCGATTCTCGCAGGGGCGCTCTGCGGAGGAATCGGCGTCTATGTAATCCTGAAGCGAATGGCCTACATTGGACATGGTCTGTCTCACGCCGTCCTCGGCGGCGCGGTGGTGTCCTTCGTCATGTCGTTCAACTTTCTGATCGGCTCGACGATCTGGGGATTTCTCTGCGCCCAGCTCATCACCCTCACGACCAAAAAGCGAAAAATCGCCTACGACGCCGCCATCGGCGTAATAACCACCTCCAGCTTCGCCGTGGGTATTGTCCTGATCAGCCGGAACAAAGGCTTCACCCGGGACTTCGAGACGGCCCTGTTCGGCAACATAACAGGCGTGTCCCCCGGCGATCTCGTGGCCCTGGCCGCAGTGGCCGGTGCCTCGGCCCTGGTGCTGTTCGTGGCGTACAAGCAATTCCTGTTCACCACATTCGACGGTGACGTGGCCCAGTTTTACGGAGTGCCCACCGGCTGGGTGGAGGCCATGTTTTCCCTGGTGCTCGCCGCCACCATTGTGGTCTCGCTTCAGGTGCTGGGGGTGCTGCTGATCGCGGGCGCGACGGTTATACCGCCGGTATCGGCCCGTATGCTCACCGACAGCTTCCAGCGCATGCTGCTGCTGTCCACGGGTATCGGCGCGGCCTGTGGGTTCCTGGGCATCTACCTGAGCTATTTCGTAGACGTGTCGTCCGGCGCGACCATTGTGCTGGTGGAAGCGGTGGTCTTTGCCCTGGCCATGGCTTACGCCAGCTTAAGGACCCGGCTGATGACTGCCAGGGAGACGGAACCCCGTGCCATTCCGGTTGCACCGGCACCAGCGCCGGATTCTGCCCTGCGGACTGGTGTGGAATCGGTCAAGACCGAGGGAGACTGACGACTGTGCGCCCTCGCGTTGGCTATCCAGGCAGAGGGAATGCTGAGTTACGGCGAAACAAAAACAAACGGCTCCGGTCAACCACCGGAGCCGTTTCCTTTGTCCGCAGGGGGATAAGCGAGTGCGGGGTTACGCCTCGGTCTGCTCGGTCTGACTGCCCTTTACGGTGATGGTGATGTGGGCCATGCTGGTGCCATCCGGAGCGCCGTGCCAGTGATTCTCGCCCGCGGGTATGACCACAACGTCGCCCTCTGAGACCTCGAGGACCTCATCGTCCGTGGCCACCTTGCCCGTACCCTCGGTGATGACGAGGATCTGGTCGCCGGAGTGCTTGTGGAACTTGTTGCGTGCTCCAGCGTCGAAGGCAACGATGGCGAAGTTGAAGTTGTCGGAGTCATCGGGGTTCAGGATGGACTGGCGCCATACCTGCGTGCCGGTCATCAGTCCGCCGCTGCCCAACGGGGCCATGTCGGCCGGGGTCCGGGGAATGTCGCCCATTGTTACTTTCTTCATCGTCTACTCTCCTGAAATGGGTGCCCGCCGCCCTTAAATCTGGGGGGCTGGGGCCTGATTGGGCCAACGAACATAATACATTCGCCGGGACGGACTAGTCCACCCGCTGACGCCCTGGGTCATCCGCTGCCGCGCAGTTCGGTCAGCGTCTCGGCGATGGTGCGGGCGAGGGCTCCGGGGCGCTCGGCAAACTCGGGGGTCGGGTACCATTCGTAGTCGAAACTGTGCAGTGTCTGCCCCTCGATGCTGCAGCGCAGGTCAGACACTACCACCTGGAACCCCAGCTTTTGCGTTGCCCTCTCGGCCAGCATATCGAGGACCACCTCCGGGCACCCGAAGACCACCAGGAATCCACCCTGCCGTCCATCCGCGGCGGGGTCCGAGACCCTGGCCCGAAAGACCGGGCCGAACAGGTCGAATTCCACGATAGTATAGGCGCGTTCCGACACGTTGTAGTCGGGCCACCCGATGTTGATGCTGCCGCCAATTTCCCAGTGATGCATGATGCCCTGTGCTGGTTGCCCGATCGGGGTCAGCCCAAATTGATTGCAGGACGCGTCGATTCCACCCTGACCCCCTGCTTGAACACGGCACGCACCTGACGCAGGGCGTTGATGTCCGTGGACGGATCGCCATCCACCACCAGCAGGTCTGCCGACTTGCCCGGTTCTATGGTGCCGGTCCGGTCCAGTAGCCCCACGGCGGCGGCGGGATTCCGGGTGCCTGCCTCGATGGCCTGAATCGGCGTCAGACCAGCGTCGTGCATGGCGATAACCTCTCCCTGGAAATCACCGAAGGCATAGGCGCCCCATCCGCAATCGGAGCCTCCGGCCAGGGTAACCCCGGTGCTGATCAGTTGGCTGAATTGTTGCATGGACACCCCTGCCATGCGTTGGGAGCGTTCCCAGCGTTCCTGCTCTGCCGGGGTGAAGGGGCGCTGTTGCCTGATGCGTTCCAGGTGAGCCCGAGAGACGCGTCCCAGGTGCATGGTTGGGTTCAGGTACACTCCTGACTCGGCCAGCCGGTCTGCGGTGGGCTCATCGTAGCGGTAGGAGCCGTCGGACTCGGCAAAAAAGCAGTGCAGGATGGCGTCCACGCCAGCGTCGAGGGCGAAATTGACGGACTCGGTGCAGCGGCAGTGTGCAAGCACCGGGCGGTTGCGGTTGTGGGCCTCGTCCACCAGGGCGCGCAACTCCTCGAGGTTGAACGAGGCGCGGTAGGGGTCGCTGGTCAGTGTGCTGCCACCCGACGCCGCTACCTTGATGAAATCGGCGCCGTCCATGACCCGCTGTCGCACGGCGGCCCGGATGCCGTCGATGCCGTCGACCTGGCCGCCCATGAACCACAGGTGCCCCCCGGTGATGGTCAGTGGCGGTCCCGATACCAGCGTCCGCGGTCCATTCACCAAACCCTGCGACAAGCCCTGCTTCAGCGAGTAGGCAGTGCGGTTCCAGGAGCCGCAGTCGCAAAGGGAAGTAACGCCGGTGGACAGGGCATCGCCGATGTTGCGGGCCGAGCGGAGCAGGCGTACATCATCGTCATCGTCTCGTTCCACCTCCTCACCCGTGCGCCCGTCTCCCGGCATGTTGGTGTGGGTGTGCAGATCAAACAGCCCGGGGAGCAGAGTTGCGCCGGGAAACTCGATAATGTCTCTCGGCGCGTCGCTCTGAGAATTCTCGACGTCGCCGCGCTTCCCAATCCAAAGGATGCGGCCCTCGCCCAATCCAACTGCCATGCTCTCTTGTGCGGACCCAGATACGCCATCTATGAGCCTGTCCGCCAGTATCACGGTCAAATCACTGTGTCGACCCGTCAAGGACGCATCTCCCCGGAGCCGGAGGTAGTCTTTTGTATGGTACCAGTCCGGCCCGTTTCCCTAGTCTGATGTTCCAGTTGGCCGCGATTATAACCCTGCGACGGCTTATCGTCTCTCCCGGAACATCAGAACGGCGAGTGGCACACCCGATAGCAGGATCAGCAGCAGCGCCGGCATCGCTGCCCGGGCAAAGAAGGCCTCCGATGTGAAGGACCATACCGAGGCGGAGAGAGTGGAGAAGCCGATGGGGCTCAGAATGAGCGTCGCGGGCAACTCCTTCATGGTCAGCAGGAACACCAGCGATGCGCCGGCCACGATCCCTGGACGCGCCGCGGGCAGCGTGACGGAGGTGAATGCGTCCACCGGAGAGCGGCCCAGGCTGCGCGCGGCCTCCTCGACCCTGGGATTGATCTGCAGCAGGGATGCGCGTACCGCTCCCAGTGCCGGCGAAATGAATAGCGCGACGTAGCCGAGGAGCAGCAGCCATATAGTCTGGTAGACGATCCCGGCGTAATTTGCCCCGAAAAACACCAGCGCCAGGGCGATGGCAATTCCTGGAAGGGAAAAGCTCACGTAGCCCAGTCTTTCCAGCAGGCCGCTGAGCAGACCCCAGCCCGAGTTGGCCGTAGGGTATTTCACGGACAGTAGCCCGATGGGCATCGCCGCTGCAATCGCCGCGAGGGCCGCCAACGCGGATATATAAGCGGAGTTTCGTGCCGCCTCCCAGAGTGGGTCCAGTGGTTCGCCGGCGGAAATGCCTCTCGCGACCCAGTAGAGCAGTATTCCCATGGGCAGGCCCAGTGACATGAGGCTGACGACGGTGCAAAACCCGATGGCCGGCCACCGCCACGAGCCCAGGGACACTATGGAGGGCGGGCGGGTAGACCCGGAGGATGTCGAGTGATACCGGGCCCGGCCGCGGCTGATGAATTCCAGGGCCACCCATCCCAGGGCCACGATTATCAGAACCATGGACAGGCCCGCTCCCAGGGTGCGGTCCAGGGCCGATTCGTACTGGGTGAATATAGCCCAGGTGAATGTCTCATACCGTAGCAGCGATACGGCGCCGAAGTCACTCAACGTGTAAAGGCCCACCAGAAGTATCCCGGCCCCGAGGCTCGGCCGGAGCAGGGGTACAGTAACCCTGAGGAAAGTAGCCACCGGGCCCAGCCCCAGCCCGCGAGCAGACTCTTCCAGCGCTGGGTCCATTCGCTGCAGGGCCGCCCTGACCGTGAGAAATACGTATGGGTAGCTGAGAAGCGTGAGGACCAGAAAGGCCCCGGCGAACCCGTATATGCTGGGCAAACGGTCTACGCCAAACGGTCCTTCCAGCGCGCCCTGCAGCATTCCCCGCGGACCGAGGGCAACCACCCCTATAAATCCGGCCACGTAGCTGGGAATCACCAGGGGCAACGAGGTGACGACAGCCCATGCGCGACGCCAGGGCAGGTCAGTCTTGACTGTGAGCCAGGCCAGGGGAAGGGCCAGCACCACTGATCCGGCACTGACCGTTACCACCAGGAGCAGCGTTCGCCCGAGGATGGCAGCCACTCTGGTCCTGAACAGCAGCTCCCAGAGTTCGTCGCCTCCCGCCAGGGACCTGACTGCCAGGTAAACGGGCGGCATCAGAAGAGCAGCGCCGACGATCAACGCAGGGGCGAGCAGTGCCAGTGGCGGCGCGCTCATGCGTAGAGAACGTGGCAAGACGTGGATTCGCGCCACTAGCTGATTCCTCAAGTAGTTTGCCAGAGATCAGGATGTTGGCACGCACAGTCGGAGGGAACCTCAGTTGCGGGTTTGACATCCAATATGGACCACCTCTGAACCCCGACTGTATGGCGCAGGCAGGCAGCACGGAGAGCGCTACAGTGTGAACATTGATAATATATTTTAATACTGGCGACTCTCGGCATCAGTATGCGAAAAACGGTAGCACCGGGTTTTTCTACTGTCAATATTCGTCGGGCGGCCCCTTGTGCGATTGCCCGAGCGATCCGCGTCAGTCGGGACGATAAGAACCGGTTCGCTCATACGCGCGTCTTTTCTGCGTACGTAATCCCCGATGAAGACGCTCACCGATATCTGTATTTTGCGGATTGACTGTATCAGGCCCTCTGTATACACTTGCAAAGGTTCGTGCGGTCTTTGAGGCACTCCAACAGTTAACGTAAAAATATGGTTGCTGTTGGCGAAGGTTCAAGCAGGCGGATACTGCCGGAATGATAAGCGTAGCCAAATTCCCCCGCAGGGTATTGGCTGAACACCCGCAGGAGAGCAGCGCAGATGGCGCTGCGCTGGAATGCTCCGGGGTGTCCAAGAGCTTCGGAAGCGTGCGCGCGGTTTCCGGCCTTGACTTGTCCGTTGGGGAAGGTCAAATACTGGCCCTTCTCGGACCCAGCGGCTGTGGCAAGACCACTACCCTCCGATTGGTAGCCGGGTTCGAACGGCCTGACGAAGGTGAAATCAGGATTGGCGGACGACTCGTCAGTTCGCCCGCCGCAGTCGTTCCACCGGAAAGACGCCATATCGGAGTGGTCTTCCAGGAGGGTGCGCTATTCCCGCACCTCACCGTTGAGCAGAATGTGGCCTATGGTCTGAGGAAAGACGCGGGTCGCGCTGAACGGGTGGCGGGTGCTCTTGACCTGGTGGGCCTTTCGGATATGCGGGCCAGACTGCCCCACGAACTCTCGGGGGGACAGCAGCAGCGGGTGGCTCTCGGCCGGGCCCTCGCACCCAGTCCAAGTCTGCTGTTGATGGATGAGCCTTTCTCCAACCTGGACGCCAAACTGGCTCAGCAGTTGCGGCGAGATGTTTCCGAAATCCTCGGGGAAAGCGGCGTAACTACGATTTTCGTTACCCATGATCAGGAGGCCGCGCTGCAAGTCGGTGACCAGGTGGCGCTAATGAACGAGGGCAGGGTGGAGCAGCTGGCGTCTCCCGCCAGGATTTTCCATTCCCCTGAAACAAGGTACGCCGCCGAGTTTCTCGGGACGGTTGACTTCCTGCCTGTTCACGTCGTTGATGGGGAGTTGACCAGCGAGCTGGGATCACTCGGCCAGGAATATTTATCCTTCGGCCATAATGGATCAGGCCAGTCGCCTGTGTTGGAAATTATGGTGCGCCCCGATTGCCTCGAGTGCCTGCCGGATGCAGACGGCAATGCAGTTATCATCGACCGGGAGTTTCGGGGGGCCTTCTACCTCTACGACGTGCAGATGGCTTCGGGTATTCGCGTCAGGAGCCTGATGTCCCACGTCGTGGAACTCCCAATCGGCGCTCCGGTTTCCGTCCGTTTGCGGGAGGGTCACCGGACCCGCCTGTTCGCTGACGGACGGCTGGCCGAATCCGCCGAGGTCTGCCTCTAGAACCTGCACTCGATAAGGTGTCATGTCGGGTTCTGTTATACTTTTACCGTGTTTCCGGGCACGGTTTTCTGTGTGTTCGTAAAACACCGAATTCCCCGCCATTCACGAGGATTCAATGCCACGACCCAGGAAAGCCGCCGCCCAGAACGTGGCTGCGGATGACGAAGGCCAGAATGATCGGCTATCGCCCGGTACAGAGAACTACCTCTTGTGCCTGTACCGGCTCTGGGAAGACGATGAGTACCCCACAATCACCCAGTTGACGGACGTACTCCGGAGGCTGCCCCCGACCGAGGGACTGGGCACTTCGGTTCCTTCGGTTGCCGGCATGGTACGGCGGATGGCTCGCCAACAGCTGGTGGACATCGGCGCTGACAAGCGGATACGACTCACCAGGCAGGGCATGGAGGGAGGCGAGGATATCGCCAAGAGACACCGCCTGGCCGAGTGGATGGTCGTAAGTTTGCTGGGTATGGAACTGCACCAGGCCCACAACGAGGCGCATCGCCTGGAGCATGGAATGTCGCCGCAGTTGATCGAAAAGCTGGTGGAACGGCTGGATAACCCCCGTCGCTCGCCTTACGGGAGGCCAATCCCCGGAACCGGTGAACCGAAGATTCCGCCCAACTCCCTGACCCTCGATACTGCGGTCAAGGAACGTGCCTACGTCGTGGAGCGTGTTCCCGAAGAGGACGCGCAGCTACTCAAGTTCCTAGACGATTCACAGATCGTTCCCGAACGAGAAATAACGGTTTCCGACGCCACGCCTTTCCTGGGAGTGATGGAGGTCGGAACACAGCAGGGCCAGGTGTCCATGAGCTACGCCGTGGCCCACCAGATCGTGGTTCGCCCGGCCTGAAGGGTTGTCTTGCCGATTCGCGGGGGCTTCGCGCCCTTCAGTTGACGCCGTCGCCCGTGCCTGCTGAATTCGCTGCCAGTTGCTCCCGGACCTGAGCCCATCCCTCGGCCATAGACCTGTCGGGGAAGGATGGGGCATCACCCTCCTGGAATACGCTCACCAGTATGAAGACCGGGCCATCCTGTTCCAGGGCCTCCTCGAGTCCGATGAGCAACTCCTCCAGCCGGTCAAAATGGTAAGCCCGGGCATACCCGGAACTCTCCGCCATTCTCACCAGGTCGAGGTGGTCCAGTTCCTTGATGGGCACTCCCCCGGTGGAGGAACGAGCGGCGTCGTCGAACACGAGGTGCACCAGGTTGGACGGTCTCGACTCTCCCACTGTGGCCAGGCCGCCGAGATTGGTCCGCAGAGTCGCGTCGCAGTCCAGCACCAGCACCTTGCCCTCCGGTTGCGCCAGTGCCAGCCCTAGTCCCACCGCGGGAGCGCGGTCCATGCAGTCCATCAGGTCCAGATCCAGGTCTCGCCGGTCCGATACCTGGCTCCATTCCCTCAGTGCGGCGGAGGTTGAGACCACGACTGAGTCGCCCCGATGGTAGTTGACCGCCCGCGCCGCCTCGCCGTACGGAATCCCGGGCGTTGGCTGTCCCGGTGGCGTACCTGAGGAGGACTGATTCACAGTGTTCGCCCGCCCCGGGAATTGTCGGGGCTGTCGATTGCATTATCTGGGCTACCTGACTTGTTTTTGGACATCCAGGGAGGACTGCGGAAGCCCACCATCAACCACATCGCCGCTAACACGGCGATGCCACCGGCGATGCCGACGAGGATACTGGAGTTCTCGAAGGCACGGAACAGCAGCACAAAGCCCACAACGAACACGGCATAAGCGGCCAGTCGCATCATTATCCCCTTGCCAAGTCCGCTGAGCATATCTGGCTATCCTCCGGTCCTGAGTTGTTGGGTGCCGCGCGAGGCGGTACCAACGTCTGAATGAATCGGGGCAGGTCCAATGCCTGCCCCTGATCCGGTGATGGTTTCCCTGGGTGAGTAAACTCCGGGTGCCTTCTAGTCGCTGATCAGCACACCCGGCATCTCACGGATGGCCGTCTGCATGGTGCGGGAGGCGCGTGTTCGGAACTGCACCGGAGTGTTCTCGATCTCCGGCTTGATTCGCAGATGCACGAACACCGGCCCCTCGGCAGCCATCACCTCGCCGATTGCGGTGGTCAGGTCCTCCAGGTTGTCGAAGGAGAATGTGGCGGCATAGCCAGCGGCCTTGGCCATTCCTTCCCAGTCGGCCTTCCCGGAACCCGGGACAGGCTGCCCGCCGGTAACGGCGTAGACCCCGTTGTCGAACACCATGTGGCAGATGTTCCTTGGCGTCTTGTTAGCCAGCGTCACCATTGCGCCGAGGTTCATGAGCAGGCTGCCGTCGCCGTCCAGCACAATCACCTTGCGGTTGGGCTGGGCCAGGGCCAGGCCCAGGCCCACGTTGGAGGCCTTGCCCATGGCTCCGGAAACGGGCATGTCCAACTGCTGTTGCGTCGTCACTGTCGGCAGGCCGAAGTGCACGTTGTTGGCGTTCATTGTTGCGATGATGACACCGTCGCCCCTGTTGGCGTCGATGACTTTTACTGCTTCCTGATTGTCAATCATAAGACTGCGTCCTCGTTTCCCCGGCGGCGCCGGGCAGGCTGGAGTAGTTTGCTTGCGAGAAGAGCGCTAGGACCCGAACTCGGTGCCCACGAGAACGGCCACCGGCTTCTGGGTTCGCTCGGCTTCCTGGATTGCGACGCCGATGCGGTCTGCGTCTTCGTCGGTCTCGATCAGGTAGTAGTTAATGCCCCAGGCGTGGAGAATGTGCTCGATGAAGCGAGCCGCCGAATCCGTGGTGATTCCGTGCCTGCTCCAGCCCCGGTATCCGACCAGCATCACCAGCGGCTGACTTACGTCCAGGCCCAGGCCGCGGATGGAGTCGCCGGATTCGAAGATGCCGGTGTTCTGGATCAGCACTATCGGGCGCTTGCCGCCGATCCACAGCCCGGCGGCAATGGCCATCGTCTCGCCCTCTCGGCAGACGGGAACCAGATCCAGTGTGGGTTCATTGGTGAGCAACTGGTACATAAAATTGGTCTCGCTGTCCGGCAGCCAGACCACATGGCTGATGTTGTTCTTCTTGAGTTCCTCTACGACCGCTGCCGGATGAAGTATGACCTCGTGAGTAGTCATTCGAGCTCCTTGTATTGAGCCTTGTTACAAGCCTTGTTCTGAGCTTGTCGTGGCCCTCGCCGCTATCGCAAAAAACTGTCAATTCGCCAGCAACGGGACGACCCATTATATTCACGGGGCCGAAATGGCGTCAATTCGAACTGCAAGGAATGGCAGAGGGCCCGTGCCTTTCCCTTTCCCTCTCCGTCGTGGGCGAGGTTGCTATTGAAACGCTCTTACTGAGGGCTGTCAGGCCTGGGTGTTGAGAAGCTGGCCACCGTCTTTGAGGTAGAGAGCGGAGCATGCTGCCCGCAAATCGTGGTCTGAGTCTAGCTCCATTGGCCAAAGAATCACGTCGAAGTCTCTCCGCGAGGCGAACAGCGGGGCCGGCGCGTTTCGCACGATGTGCAATGGCCCCGGGCCGGAGCCGCCGACGTACTGCAGGATGATGTTGCGGGCGGCCTCCACCATCACGTCGGCGTCCTCGGGAGACAGAGGGTCGGGTATGGGAGTGCGGGCCTTGGGAGATACCAGGTAGTTGTACCAGGCGTTGAGCACCTCCTGAACGGCCACGTCCTCGGACTGTGCCCGGAGCCGCAGTGCGGTGCCTCGCAGGTAGTTGGGCAGCCGCCCCAGGAGCCAGTCTAGGTACAGCGGGTCGGTGGCCACTCTCTCGGGCAGGACCACTCCTCCGGCCGGCTCGATTGCGAATCTGGCCGCGCCTGTGTCGCTGCGGCGCTCGGGCGGCAAGTGCGCCCCGTGGGCCGTGTATACGGGAACCAGAATGGGCGGGTGTGGCTCCGTCACCTCCTCTCCCAAGGCCAGCAGGAACCTGACGCTGGCGATAGTTGCCGCCAGGGGGTCCGGTGTCATACCGAGAAACTGGCCCGATATGTCCAGCAGCACGTCAGACGGAAATTGACCGCTGGCAACGCGGGCTCCCATGGAGGCGCGGACTGCCTGCGCCAGCGAAGAGCCATCGCCGCAGTAGGGAGCGATGCAGGAGAGCGAAGGATCTTCGGCAAATGTTGCAGGTGGAAGTGAGGAGCGTTCAGCAGTCTCGACTTCCTGAAATTCCGAGTGGAGACCGGACAGCAGTGCTTCGTCTAGCTGGTCGACGGGTAGAGGTTCCAAGGATGCCATAAGCATCCTCGCCGTCTCCAGGGAGAGCGCATCGTCGCCGATTCCCATTGACAGACGGAAAAAGGGCCAGGAGAAGAAATCCTCACCCAGGAAATTGCTAAGTCCGGCGCCGACGAAGTAGTCTCCGCTCATCACCGCCCAGAGGTCCCGCTCCGAGGGACGGGACTCCAGGAACCGGTAGGCTATCAGCCGGCACAGCATCGACAGGCATGTGTGGCGAATAAAGGACTGTGGGCTGGTGTCCGCGAGGAAGGGACGGCTGGTCACCCAGAACCGGTACGAGTTGTTGACCGGTCCGAGGGATTCCGACTCCCTGTAGATGGCCTCCAGGTTTTGAATGGCGGGCCTTACGGCCATGCTCTCGGGGCCCAGAGCCCCGGCCAGGGAACGGCTGTCGTGGGATGTCGCCACCGCTGATCCCTAGAACTCTGCGCTCTTGGGGGTGCGCGGGAAGGGAATTACGTCTCTGATGTTGGACACCCCGGTAATGAACTGCACCGTTCGCTCGAATCCCAAGCCGAAGCCTGCGTGGGGTACGGTGCCATAACGCCGAAGGTCCAGGTACCAGTAGTAGTCCTCCTCGTTCAGCCCCGACTCCCGCATGCGCCGCCGCAGCACGTCATCGCGTTCCTCGCGCTGGCTGCCGCCGATGATTTCGCCGATGCCGGGGGCCAGGACGTCCATGGCTCGGACCGTCTTGTTGTCGTCGTTGAGGCGCATGTAGAAGGACTTGATCTCCCTGGGGTAGTCGGTAACGATCACTGGGCGGCCAATGCGTTTCTCCGTCAGGTAGCGTTCGTGCTCCGACTGGAGGTCGACGCCCCAGCTTACCGGGTACTCGAAGGACTCCTCGGACTGGAGAAGCATATCCACGGCTTCCGTGTACGAAATGCGCTCGAAGGGAGAGTTGACGATACTCGTCAGGTTGCTGATGGTCTCTTCGTTGTACCAGCGGTTGAAAAACTCCATGTCTTCGCTGCAGTTGTCGAGGACGTAGCCGAAGATGTACTTCAGGAAGTCTTCTGCCAACTCTGCCAGGCCATCGAGTTCGCAGAAGGCCACCTCGGGCTCCACCATCCAGAACTCGGCCAGGTGACGCGACGTGTTGGAATTCTCGGCGCGAAAGGTTGGGCCAAATGTATAGACGTTGGAGAGGGCCATTGCGAAGACTTCCGCCTCCAGCTGTCCGCTCACCGTCAGGTAGGTGGACCGCCCGAAGAAGTCCTCGGAAAGATCGACTGCGCCGTCGAGCCGGGGCAGGTTGTCCAGGTCCAGCGTGGTCACGCGGAACATGGAGCCGGCTCCCTCGGCGTCGCTGCCGGTGATGATGGGCGTCTGGATGTACTGGAAGCCGCGCTCCCGGTAAAAAGAGTGGATGGCGAAGGCCACGGCGCTCCGGACCCGGGCCATGGCGCCGAAAGTGTTGGTGCGAGGCCGCAGGTGAGCGATCTCACGCAGGAATTCCGGCGTGTGGCGCTTTTTCTGCAGCGGGTAGGTCTCCGGTTCGGCTGTCCCGTGGAGCTGGAGCTCCTTCGTCTGTATCTCGAATTGTTGGCCCTTGCCCTGGGACTCCACCACATCGCCGACCACGCTCACGCTGCAGCCGGTGGTGAGGGAGCTGGCGACGGAGTAGAAAGGGCTGTCCTCGGCGACCACCACCTGCAGGTCTCGAAGGGTTGAGCCGTCGTTCACCTGCACGAAGGTGACCGAGCGAGAGGAACGCCGGGTCTTGACCCATCCCTGCACCAACGCCTCTCCCAAGGGGGTGTCGCTGGAGAATATTTCGCTGATCCTGGTTCGCTGCATCTGCCGCCTCCTGTCAGCGGACCGGGCCCATCCCGTTGAGGAATAGAAAATTACGCCGTCTTGCAAGCACCAAGACGGGAGCTTCGCTGTCGGAATAGCTGGGCAGTACTTTACCCGGCCTGGTACTTTCGCTGCATGGACTCTTCCAGCGGGTGCGCTTCCCACTTGTCTGCCCAGCTCTGGATGGCCTCGACCACCTGGCGGAAGCCGGCCCCCTTTTCGGTCAGCGCGTATTCCACCACAACGGGCTTGCTGTCATAGACACGTCGCTCAACTATCCCGGCCGTCTCCAGTTCCTGGAGTCGCTGGGAGAGGAGGCGGTCGCTGAGGCCCTCAACGTAATTGGAAATGTCGCTGAAACGCTTGGGTGCCGCCAGCATGCTCCTGATGATGAGGCAGTTCCACTTCTTGCCGAGAATGCCAATGGCACGATCGTAACGCGGGCAGGGCTCAAGGTGTTTCATCGCAGTCCTGTCACAGTTACATAAGGATTTCGGGGATACTAGCACACTGAATATTAATTAGCTACTATCAAACCTCTTGACATCAGTGTAGTTATGAACTAACTTATATATAGTTGCTTGCCAACGAGCATAACAGGCATAAAGGTAAGTGGCAAATCAGGACGGCGATGGAGCCGAAAAAGAGGTCTCGGAACCAATGCGAACCCCGGAACAGGTCTCCATGGACCCTGGCGTTTCGGAAGCTCAGACCGCAGTGAAGGACGTCAAGCCGCGCGGCAGCGTGGTGTCCCGTTTGCTGGCCCAGTTCTCCAGGATGAACGACGACTACGTCGACTACCAGATGGAGGCGGGTGTCTGGCGAAAGCTGGCGATCTAGCAACGCCGCAATCGGGTGGGACGGTTTCCGCCCTGGATTAACGCTCGGGAATGAGCGTGTGTGGAAGTGGCAAGGATGCCACGAAAGGATGCCACGAAAGGAGGCCAGGATGAATACCAACACTATCGAGAAGACCTCGACCGAAATCACCGTGGACGAGAACCAGCCCGAGGCCCTGGAGGCCAAGGTGCACGCCGGTCCCGTCGCCCGGCTGCTGGCCGGCCTGACCAAGCTGGCCGAGGAGCACGCCGAGTACAAGCTGAGCAAGTGCGAGTGGCGCAGGATTTCCTTCTAGTCCCGCGATGCTAGTACCGTGTTGCCGGGGTGGATGTAGAATCCTGCCCCGGCGCCATTCAAGCCCTGGCTCCCGGTTGGAAACAATACAAATAAACAGGACACGGAGGCTCAAAATGTTCAAGAATGCGACACTAAAAGGCCATAACTCCGGGACCACTTCGAATCACGCGGCAACCAGGATGGTTCGCCGGATCGCTGGCTCCCTCGGCTCTCTGGACTCGAGGCTCTCAGGGCGAGCCACGACTGCCCGGGAAAGGACCCAAGCTGAATTGGCCGACCATAGGAACTCGTGGGTAAGAGCGCTGCTCAGCGGATAGGTCTAGTTGCCACGAGGAAACGCAGTAGCGCCGGAAGAACTCCGGCGCTTTTTTGTGCTACAGCGCAGGCCTTTGCCTATGCCACTCGGTCGCCTGCTCGTAGGCATGGCCGATCTGCAATAGGGTTGCTTCCGACATGTGCGGCCCGATAAGTTGCATTCCTACCGGCAGGCCGTCGGAGAAACCGCAGGGCACGGACAGCGCGGGCAGGCCGGCGATGTTTACAGGCAGGGTGCAGACATCGATGAGGTACATCTGCAGCGGGTCGTCGGCCCTCTCTCCTACCGGAAAGGCCACCACCGGAGAAGTGGGAGTGACCAGCGCGTCCACCGTCTGGAATACGCGGTCGAAGTCCTGGCGGATGAGGGTCCTGGCCTGCTGGGCCTTCAGGTAGTAGGCATCGTAGTAACCGGACGACAGCGCGAAGGTGCCCAGCATGATGCGCCGGGTCACCTCGGGGCCAAACCCGTGGCTGCGGGTCTGCTCCATGGCGCCCCAC
The DNA here is from genome assembly GCA_963664175.2 of Dehalococcoidia bacterium. GTDB lineage: Bacteria > Chloroflexota > Dehalococcoidia > Lucifugimonadales > UBA3495 > VXOI01. The sequence continues at coordinate 60,696 of CAXXOI010000048.1, read as the reverse complement.
ATGTCCTCGGCCTGCTGGTCCGAGTAGCCGTACTTGACGCCGTCGTAGCGCGCCAGGTTGGCGGAGCACTCCGAGGGGGCGATGATGTAGTAGCAGGCCAGCGCGTACCTGGTGGATGGCAGGGAGACCTCGCGGACGGATGCCCCCAGGGACTCCAGGGTGGTTATCGCCTGCTCCACGGCGCGGCGCACTCCATCCTCCATACCCTCCACGAAGTACTCAGACGGCACGCCCAGTCGCATGCCCTCGACTCCTCCGCCGATGCCGGTGCTCAGGTCGCGCGTTGGCAGTGGCAGGGATGTGGCATCCCGCGGGTCGTGTCCCGCGATGGCATCGAGCACCAGGGCGCAATCGGCTACGCTCCGGCCCACGGGGCCGATCTGGTCCAGCGATGAGGCGTAAGCCACCAGCCCGTAGCGGCTGACGGTGCCGTAGGATGGCTTGAGGCCAACGACGCCGCACATGGCCGCCGGTTGCCGCACGCTGCCGCCGGTGTCGGAGCCAAGGGCGCAGATTGCCTCGCCGGAGGCCACCGACGCTCCGGCGCCACCGCTGCTGCCGCCAGGCACGCGGCCCGTGTCCCATGGGTTGAAGGTGGGATGGAAAGCCGAGTTCTCGCATGAGGAGCCCATTGCGAACTCGTCCATGTTTCCCTTGCCCAGCATGACGGCGCCCTGACGGAAGAGCCGGTCCACGGCCGTGGCGTTGTAGACGGGCACGTAGTCTTCCAGCATCCGTGACGCGCAGGTGGTGCGGATTCCCTCGGTACACATCACGTCCTTGATCTGGAGTGGTATGCCGGTGAGCGAAGTGCCCTTCCCGTCGGCAAGCATCCGGTCTGCGGCTGCCGCCTGCTCCAGCGCCAGCTCCGGCGTCAATGTGATGAAAGAACGCACTTGCTCTTCGACGGTCTCGACGCGCTCCAGGCAGCTGCGGGTCAGCTCAACCGAACTGATCTCCCGGCGGTCCAGCATCCCGCGCGCGTCCTGTATGGTCAACCAGTTAAGTTCGGGCAACGGCTCTACTCACTGCAACAAAACGTGGTTTTGGCGGGGTCTTCACTCCCACCCTAACCCTCCCCCGCAAGGGGAGGGGATTGACGGAGATCGACACGACGCTACTCGTCCAGAACTGCCTTGACGCGGAAGAATTCCCCGTCGCGTCGTGGTGCGTTGCTGAGGGTGGCATCCGGGGTCAGCGAATCGGCGGCAGCGTCATCACGCATCACGCCTCTCAGGTTGCCGGCGTGGCCGGTCGGCTCCACTCCCGACGTGTCCAGCTCGTTCAGGATTTCGAATTGGTCGATGATGTCGGATAGCTGGCTGGCGTAGATGTCGATTTCCTCTTCAGAAATCCCCAGTCGTGCCAGGGCGGCGATGTGTACGACCTGGTCGCGTTCGATGGGCATGACTGTCTCCTGGAACAGCTTTGGCTGACGATCTAGCATACCGCAAAACGCCGGTGGTGAGGATGCTGTATGATTTTCAGCGAACTTCCACCGGCCTGAAGCTGCGGCCGGTGCGTGCCGAAAAGGAAACCCCTTCAGAGTGCTTAACCGTCTGTTCAACTGGCGACCTCGGACGCCCTTCTACTATGGCTGGCTCATCCTGGGTATCTCGTCCCTCGCCACTTTCGGCGCCACCGGAGTTTCGCAGGTGGTGCTGGGAGGCATACAGGTCTACATCAGCGAGGATTCCGGCTGGGATACCAGCGTCCTTTCCTACGCAGCCACGGCGGGCACTTGGTGCTCCGGCCTGATCGCTCCGTTCATCGGACGGATGGCGGACCGTTACGGCCCGCGGTGGCTGATGCCTGCGGGACTGCTGATTGCCGGAACCTGTTATCTCGCGCTGTCGGGCGTGGACGCCCTATGGCAGTTCTTCGTGGCCTATGTGATCTCGCGAGCAGTGTCCAACCCGGTGCTGATAGGGCTGGTGCCGAGAACGGCTGCCGTTAACTTCTTCCGTCGTCGCCGCAACCTCGCCCTGGCCATGGTGTCGACGTTTCGGCCCATTGCCGGTGCCATCAACATCCAGCTGTTCGCCCTGATAGCCCTGTCCCAGACCTGGCGAGAGGGATTTCGATACCTGGGGATTTTCAGCCTGGTGCTGGTGATCCCGGTGGTGCTGCTCATGCGTCGCCGTCCGGAGGACATCGGGCTGCAGCCCGACGGCGCGGAAAGGACGCCCACACCCCAACCTTCCCCGGGAGGTAGAGGGAGTTCAGCAGACCCGCGGCTAATTGAAGAGAGCTGGACTGTCAGGGAGGCATCACGGACCCGCGCCTACTGGCTGATCGTTGCCACCGCCTGCGTCGGGACACTGGCGTCGAGCAGCGTTGGCTTCAGCCTGGTGCCCTATCTCGTTGAGGACGCCGGTCTGAGTGTTGCCGCAGCAGCCGGGGTGCTCAGTTTCGGCACGGTGCTCTCCATCGCCAACGTGGGTTGGGGGATACTTTCCGACCGATTCACACCACGCCGCTGCCTCATGGTGACCATGGTGGGGGCCGGTGCGCTGCTGGGCTTCCTGACGCTGGTGGACTCGCTTGCGGAGGCACTGGTGTTTGCCCTCGCCTGGGGCATTTTCTCAGGGGCCGTGGGCACCATGGAGAACATGATGCTGGCCCAGTACTACGGCAGGGAGTCCTATGGGTCTCTGCTTGGACTATTCTCCCCGTTCCAGACGACGGCGCTGGGGTTGGGCCCGACGATGGCGGCCCTGCTGCACGCGGTTTCGGGCAGCTACTCGTTGCTCTATACCGTTATGGTTGGGGCGTACTTAGTCTCGGCCGCACTGCTCTACCTGGCCCGCCAGCCAGCAAGGGCGATGCCTGCCGAGGGTGATGGGGCTGCCGTTGACAGTTAAATGACGATATGCAAATATCCCGCCAATCTGGGTGAGCCCGTAGGTGTGTGAAGCTATGAGAGGACAAATACTGGATTACTCCGTCCAGACCAATTCGGGTGCCATTTCCGGCGAGGATGGCCAGAGGTATACCTTTTCGGGCGCGGAGTGGGAGGGTAGCGGGGCGCCCGTTGCCGGCATGGGAGTTGATTTCGTTCCTATCGGAGCCAGCGCAACGCAGATTTATGCGGCGCCTACGCAGGGGTCCCCGGCCAATACTGCTCTACCTGCAGGCGAGCCACCAAGGGCAGGATATGGGATCAGGTGCCTCCAGTGTAATTCCAACGTCGTGCCCGAAGGGGCAATCAACTGGCTGCTGTTCATTGTTTTCCTGCTGCTTTGCCTGCCCGTCGGGCTGATTTACCTCGTGGTCCAAATGAACAAGCCGCGCAGGTGCCCGGTTTGCGGCGGGACGAACTTTCAAAACCAGGCCGCCTGAACAATGCGGCTGTGAGGCGACGACGCTTGCTGGGGCTGCTGAACCTGGTCCTTTCGCACCATTCGGGGTCCCGTATAAATCGCACGATTGGAGTCCGGATCCTAGATCACGAACAGCGATTCTGCACCCGGTGCAGTGGACAATGGGTGTCAACCGCCTCCTTTGCATCTCTGATGCTGGTGTTCCAGCCGGAGATTTCTATCGCTGTCAGGCTAGCAGTGCTGGCATTATTGCCAATGCCAGCACTGCTGGATTGGGTAACGCAGACATGGGGGACCAGAGAGAGCACCACTCCGATTCGTTTGATCACCGGTTCCCTGCTTGGTGCGGGTGTTGGATTCCAGATAGTTGCCGGTGTAAGACTCGATTGGGCTGCCTTCGCAGGCGGAATGGGCGTGGCTGCCGGTTATGCCCTGGCCATATTTCTCCTGCTCAGATTGCGGCCTCCGAAAGCTGACTACATGGTTGACTTGGTAGAGGAGGCAACTCGGATCGTCAGTGGACCTCGCGCCACCCCCAGCGCTGACTGACGGGTCCAGCCCGCGCACTTGCAAGGCCGCTACCGGCTGTATCCCGAGCGAGACGAGGGCGGCAACCGTTCCTCAACCGATTCGGTCATGTGGTCCAGGACTAGCTGGAAATCGCTGAAGGAATCCAGTCGCCCCAGTTCGCCGTGGAGAGATCGAAGCTGCTCGGCGAATTGCGCCAGCTCTGTGAATACCTCCTCCGAGGCTTCACCTCCGGAGCCGGGCAGGCTGCCGTACAGGTCGGCCGCGAGCGCAACGATGGCGCCGAAATGCGCCAGGGACCCGTCGCGCCCACCGAAGCCGGAGGAGGCATCACCGGAAATTGCCTCGACCTGGCCACGTGATTCTCCGGTGTCAGGGTCGACCCAACGCAGCTCGACGGTACCCAGCGGGATATTGCCGGACGCACGCACGGAGTCGGCGAGCTCAATTTCGTACAGCACGGTTGTGGCTGCCCCGGAGTAGATCTCGGCGAACTCCTTGCGGTCCTGGGTGAAATTCTCATCGGCGGTCACGCGGTTTTCGTAGCCGATGATGCGCCACCGTTCCACCGTGCCGGTGTCCCAGGTCACCTGCGCCCGCGTCTGGTCGGCGAACGGTGTTGACAGGGCCAGCCAGTTCTCGCGGGTGAAGGTGGTCTGGGCCTGATCCACCGAATCGAGGTAGCGATACCAGCCGTTGCCGTGCTGGGCCAACTGCTCCAGCAGCGGGTCGTTGTAGTTGTTGATGCCGACACCGATGGTTATCAGGCGCAGGGGGTTGCTCGCGTCGGGGTCGTAGGCTGTTTCCAGGATGGCGAACGGGTCGGTGGCGTCGACGTTGGCCACTCCGTCGGACATCAGGATCACGTAGTTGTAGGCGTCCGGGCGCTGGTCCCGGACCTGGGCAGCAAGCCGCACGCCGAGGTTCAGCCCGGCCTGCACATTCGTGCTGCCGTGTGGTTGCAGCCAGGCTATGGAGCTGACCGCCCTGTCGTCGCTGGGATGGGTATGTTCGACGGTGTACCGGTCTATGACGTAATCGGTGAAGTGCACCACGCTTATGCGATCGTTGGGTCGCAGGCTCTGCCGAATGCTCTCCGCTGCCTGCCTCGCGATGTCGACACGGTTGCCGTCGGCCATGGACCCGGAGGCGTCGAGCACCAGCGTCACGTTCAGGGGCCTGTCAACGACCAGCTCCGGCGCCTGGAAGGTGATGCGGGCCAGCCGTTTCCCCTCGTCCAGCGGGTGGGGGAACAGGTCGCTGGTAACAGCGAATTCGTCGGCCCTGGATGGCGGGTCGTAGTCATAGTTGAATGCGTTGAGCCACTCCTCGGCGCGCACTGAGTCCGGGTCGATGTCGTAGCCCGCCCGGGCCCAGTTCAACGCCACCTGGAAGGATGTCCGGTCGGTGTCCAGGCTGAAGGTCGAAACGTTGTCCTCCGACGCCGCCACCAGGGGTTGCCGCTGGTAATCGCGGAAGACGGTGTCAGCGGGAGGACCTGCTGCGCCAGCAGGGCCGGTGGCCCCGGCGGTTCCTCTGGGGCCTGCTGCGCCAGCGGCACCTGCGGCGCCGGTCGCGGAAGGTGCGGACCTGCCACTCCGCGCGGAATCCGAGGCCGCCGCTGCCGGTGCCTGTGTGGCGTATGGGAGAAGTGTTGCCGCCGCCAGAGGCCTGTCTGCTGCTGATTCCTCCTCTAGCTCTTCCATTGCCATTTGCGGCGCGGGGGTTGGTTGTGACCTGGAAGTCGGCACAGAACCTGGCATTCCGGTGGGGAAAGCTGCCGACGAATCCTGATTCGCCGATTCCTCCGGTCCGGATTCCGTGCTGGAAGGCGAAATAACCGTTGACAGAGAGCTTTCGGCAGGAGCCTCGGTGAGCGGCAGAGATGCCATACCGCCTGAAGGTCCGCCGTCCCCATTGCCGGAGACGGCCCACACGGTGGCTACTACTGCCACGGCGACGACGGCCACAGCCGCTCCGCCAAAGGCTGGGGACACGCGGAACCTACCAGGTGGAATCAGTCCTCCCAGGAAACGCGAAAAAACCGATGGGGTATCCTGCTCCTCCGTGCGGCTTTGCAGCCACTCCCACGGGTCGTTGGGGGAACGAAGGTCTGAGGCTTCGGCATCAAAATGCTCTTGGAGGATGCGCTCCATTTCGGGATCGAATTCGTTGTCCTGAAAATTGTTGCGTGCCATTGCGCTAACCTCCTTGTAAGCCGGTGGCCTGTCGACCAGTGGTTTGAGGCGCTCCCATGGGAGAATCGCCAAGTTGCTCCCGGAGGACGGCCAATGCCCGGTGCAGCCGCGACTTGACCGTTCCCTCACGAATGCCCAGCGAGCGGGCGACCTCGGGGACAGTCAGGCCAGCAAAGTAGCGCAGCGCTACCACCTGCCTGTGGTCAGGACTGAGGTCGGCGATGGCCCTTCTGAGCACCAGCCGGTCCTCCAGGGCGTCCAGGGTTGCTGCCGGGTCGGTCATGCCGGGATCCGGGGTGTCCGGACCGTCATCCAGGTGGACAGTCGGCAGCACTCTCCTCCGCTGCTGGGAAAGGACCGCATTCACCAGGATGCGCACCAGCCATGGCTTCACTGGGCTACCGAGACGAAAACCCCTGATGCCTCGCCAGGCTGAAAGCAGCGCCTCCTGGACCTGCTCCTCGGCAACCGCCCGGTTGCCGGTCATCAGGACCGCTGTGCCGAACAGCACGTCCTTGTACTGGTCCACCAGGTGCCGGAATGCCTCGCGGTCGCCATCCTGGCAGCGCAGAATCGCTTCGTGGTCGGTCATAAATCGCCCTCGTGCCCGAATTAGTCATGAGGCGTTTGATTGATAATATGCGCCGCGAGCCGGAATCGTTCCCAGGTTCCGCGAGAGAAATGGAAATCGCCCCAATGGTCACTGACCGTTGGGGCAAAAACATAGGGGCGCACGGCTGTGCGCCCCTATGTGGGAACTGCGGGCAAATGGAGGGGAGACGCCCTCACTCTAACCCTCTCCCGGGGGAGAGGTAACTTGGGGGGTGTTCAGTTCATTTCTGAGCCGCCGGAAACGCTGATGGAGAGGCCGGTGACGTAGTCGGACTCGGCCGAAGAGAGGAATGCGGCCATCCGGGCGATGTCGTCGCCCTGGGCAATGCGGCCCATGGGTACCCGGACGGCGCGGTCGGCGACCATTCCGGCACGGTACTCCTCGCTGGACTCGCCCGCCGGTGCCAGTGCAGCGGCGATGAAGTCCACCCGCTCGGTGTCCACCAGGCCGGGGCAAATGGCGTTGACGTTGATCCCGTGCTGGGCCATCTCCTGGGCCATGGCCTGGGTGAATCCAATGACGGCGAACTTGGAGGCGCAGTAGGCAGCGTACCTGGCGATGCCCTTCTTTCCCGCGCCCGACGAGATGTTAATGATCTTGCCGCCGCCGCCCCGGTTTGTCATGTGCCTGGCGATGGCTCGGGAGACCAGGTAGGTGCCCCTGACGTTGACCCGCATGACCTCGTCGAAGGCTTCCTCTTCCAACTCCACCACCAGCACGCGGTCCTTGCCCGGACGGGAGCCGGCGTTGTTGACCAGGATGTCGATGCGTCCGAACTTGGCCAGCGCCTGGCCGACCATGTTGTCCACCTGGTCGGCGTCGGCAACGTCTGAGAACAACGCCAGCGACTCGCGTCCCATGGCCTCGATTTCGGCGGCTACGCTGTTCAGTCCCTCCCAGCCCTCCTGCCGGTCCTCGGCGCGGATGGCGTCCAGGCTCTGGGGCACGTCGGTAACCACGACGTTGGCTCCCTCGCTGGCGAGGCGGGTGGCTATGGCGCGGCCGATGCCGTGGCGCCCGCCTGCGCCGGTTACGATAGCTATCTTTCCGTTCAGATCATACATATCAGGCCCTCTGGCGTTGCAGAATACCTGCCGGCCTTTGCTTCCAGATGATGGAAAAAACGAAGAAACTGAAAGCAACCAGCGCCATTACGGGGCCGGACGGCAGGTTGAAGTGATAAGAAAGATACAGTCCCGCCACTCCGGACGCAACTCCGATGAGGGCCGCAACAGCCATCGCGCCTGTGAAGCTCCTGGTCAGCTGCAGCGCCGCCGCGGCAGGCGTTATGAGCATGGAAATCACCAGGATGATGCCCACTGCCTGCAGGGCCACCACCACGACCATTGCCAGCAGGGCCAGGAGGAGGTACTCCAGCTTTTCCGTGGGAAGGCCGACAACTGCCGCACCGGTGGGGTCGAAGTTGGAGAACACCAGCTCCTTGTGCAGGCCGTAGAGGGTCAGCATCACGGCGGCCGCCACTCCCAGCGTGACATAAAGCTCGATCCTTGAGACTCCCAGCACGTTGCCCAGCAGCATGTCTTCCAGCCGGACCTGCACGGTAACCCCCTGGGCCGAGGCGATGCTGATCATGATGACGCCGAGGGCGAAGAGGGCGGCAAACAGGATGCCCACCGAGGCGTCCTCTCCGACGCCGGCGCGTTTGATCAGGTACCCACTGAGCAGCGCCATGATGATGGCCATGGGGATGCCGCCCGCGAAAACGCTGGCCGCCGCCGAGCCGAGGATGGCAGCGGCCACGATTCCCGGCAGCACTGAGTGGGCCAGGCCGTCGCTCATGAAACCCAGACCGCGGGTCACCACGTAGACACCCGCCACTGGGCACATAACGCCCACGATGACCGCAACGATCAGGGCCCGGACCATGAAGCTGTACTGGAAGGGCCCGACCAGCGCCTCAGTGATGGTGTCCATGGTCATCTCCCGCCAGTCCGTGTCCGTGGAAGGGCACCGCGCCAAAGGGCCCATAGAGCTGGGTCATAACCTCTTCGTTCAGCACTTCCTTGGGAGGTCCACAGGCGCACACGTTGCAGTTGAGGCAGAGGCACTCATCGCAGTAGTGGGCCATGTGGTTGATGTCGTGGGACGACATCATGATGGTGCGTCCGTCGTCCCTGAGCTCCAGCAGCACATCCATCAGGGCGGTCTGGGAGGCGATATCCACGCCGCTGAATGCCTCGTCCAGCAGCAGGATGTCGGCGCCCTGGGCCAGGGCACGGGCGACGAATACCCGCTGCCGCTGGCCGCCCGACAGTTCGTAGATCAAAGATTTCCGGCGGTCCCACATTCCGACCCGGTTCAGGGCCGTTTCCGCCGCGTCCCGGTCGGCGCGGCGCGGACGCCTGAACCAGCCGGCATGGCGCACCCTGCCCTGCAGCACCACGTCCCAGGCGCTCGTCGGTATGCGGGAGTTCACCCGCTCATATTGCGGGACATAGGCGACCACGCCCCGCGATTCCTGGATTGACTTGCCGTGGATCAATACGCGTCCCGAGGTGGCGGGCAGCAGTGCCGTGATCACGTTGAACAGGGTGCTTTTGCCCGCCCCGTTGGGTCCGACCACTCCCATAATGCAGCCGGGCCCGGCGCTGAACGAAACGTCGTCGAGAATTTTGATACCCCCGAACTCAACCGTAACGTCCTCAGCGGCCAGTGGGGGAGTGGTCGTCGTAGCGGTCATGGCTATTGCAATGCCTCCACTATGATCGAGGTGTTGTGGCGCATCAGGTCCAGGTAGGTGCCGGCCTCACCGCCCTGCTCACTCAGGGAGCCGGTATACAGCCCGCCGATGATCGCAGCGCCGGTCTCCTCGGCAACTCGCTGGGCCAGCCGCGCGCTGTGCGACTGCTCGGTGAACACAGCGTGTACGCCCTCGTGCTCGATGGTCTCGATGAGCATTGCCAGGTCCTGGGCCGTGGGTTCAACCTCGGTGGTAAACGGGAAGATAGCTCCTGCCACTTCGAACCCGTAGCGTTGCGCGAAGTACTGGAAGCTGTCGTGAGACGTGACCATCACCCGGTGGTCCTCGGGCAGGACACTGACCTGTCCCTCGATCCAGGCATGCAGGTCGTCAAGCTCCTCGTTGTAAGCGGCAGCGTTCTCGCGGTAGGCGGTCTGGCCGGCCGGGTCAACGGTGGAGAGCCGCGCGGAAATGGCAGTCACTGCCTGCTGCACGCGCAGCGGGTCGAACCAGAAGTGGGGGTCCAGCTCACCGTGGGCGTGCTCCTCACCCTCATCCTCGTCGTGATCTTCCTCGTGGCCATGTTCCTCAAGGTCTTCGGTCTCACCGTAGATGCCCACGAAGGCGATCTTGGTCGGATTGCCCTCAACCTCCCAGTGGTTCACGACCTCAAGGTCGTGGTCGTCCAGCTGCATGACCTCGCCTCCGATGGAGTCGGTGATGAACACCGCGCCAGGGGCGGTGACAACGTGTGGACGGGCCCAGAAGCCGGTCTCCACGGGCTCGGTGAGGAAATCGTCAGCCGAGGCCAGCAGGTCCAGGTCGTGGGCGTCGTACATCCGCAGCTCGCCGTCGCTCATGACGACCAGCAGCGCCTCGCCGTCGTGGCTCATAGAGACGTTGATGGGATTGGACCCGTCTTCGGATGCGGAGATGAACTGCTCCATGGACCCTTCCTCGGGGTCAACCACGTAGAGGCCAACCGCCGATCCCAGACCAAAGAAGTGGTCAAGGCCGGGGTATCCCCAGACCGATGTGATCCTGAAGTCCTCCGGGGAATCCGCAGGCGGGCCGATGAACATTCCCTCGTAATCACCGTCGTGGGCCTCGACGACCAGCACGCCGCCCATGCAGCCAAAGGCGGCCATTTCACCGTTGCCAGCGTCGCCGTGCAGTCCCTCGCAGCCCTCGTCGCGATGCAGCACGTTTCCTTCGAGGTCCACTATTTCAGCTCCGACGGGTAGTCGGTAGTCTGCAGGATTTGACGCGTAGTCGGGGTGCTGGGCACTAACGGCGAACAGGTCGCCCTCCAGCGGAACAGCCGCGCCGTGCTGGGGGCCGAAGTTGAGCCTGGGAGGCGAGTAAGCGCTCCCCTCTTCCTCCAGTTCGTGCTCCTCGAGGAAGACGACGTCTCCTGAACCGTCATAGAAGATGGTGGCCCACTCGGTGCCGACGTACAGATGCACCGGGCGGTCTCCGGACAGATCGATGCCCAAACGCCCGACTTCATTCTCGACCTGGTCGAAGTGGTCGCCGTGGGCCTCAAGGTATATGCCGCCGTCAAAGACGTTGACCGCATTGGCGTCGCTGGAGACCGCTATGGCGAAGCGTCCGCTCTTGGTGGAGTAGATTCGTCCGGCCCGGGAGCCGAGGTCGAATGCGTCCTGGTCCACGTCACCGTGCTCCAGGTCGACGATTGACATCATCCCAGTCTCGCCGTCGCCGATGAGCAGTCGGCCCACCAGTTCCTCACTCCCCTCTCCGCCGTGCTCGTCAAAGATCTCCACGAAATCTATGGGGTCAACCACGTCTCCCACGGCGATTATCGAGTCGTGGTCGCGGGCCGCGTTCTCGATCAGTTCTTCGAGCCAGCCGCCCTCCAGCTGCAGGCCGATGCTGAACACCAGGTCGGCGTCGGCTATGCGGGCGATGTCCTGGGCGCCAGGCTGATAGGTGTGGGGGTCGGCGTTGGCCGGCAGCAGGGGGAAGACGTCAACGCGGTCTCCACCCACTTCCCGGACCCAGTCGGCCAGGATGTTGCTGGTGGTTACCACGCTGATTTTCTCGCCCGGGGCCACCGTGGCTGCAGGCTGGCTGCTGGCGGTTGTCGCCGACGGGGTAGTCCCTGGGGAGGTAGCGGACTCCGGCGTGGAGTCAGGGGTGGTCGTAGTAGAGGGTGCGGTCGTCGTGGACGTTGTACCGCCATCCGAGGGTGCCGTGGGTTCGGGGGCGACCGTCTCTGCGTCTCCGCCGCATGCGACCGCTAACAAAAAGACCAATGCGGAGACCAGAATCACAATTGATGAGGCGGCTCTACCTGGCAAGGTATTCATGGTTCGACTGATTTCTCCTTCCTGGGGCGCTTGGCCCGTCTCAATTTTGCCTTGCAATTAATACTCAGTATCAATACAAGGATTTATCAAGACTTTGTCTCAATAATAGCCTTAATCAATACTTCGTATCGTTAACAGCGCTGTAGCGATATCTAGTCTCCTTAAATGCCTTGATTGATAGAAAGTCTCAATAATAGAGTGAAATCGATAATCGGTATCAGGAAAAGAGGTGAAAAGATACTAGACCGCGACTTTCTCTCTTTCGACGCAGTCGTTGCAGCGCCCGTAAACCTCGAGCCAATGGCCGCTCAGCTCGAAGCCGTGGCGGGCGGAGGTGGAGACCAGCACATCCTCGATGTCGCAACCCATGAGGTCCTGGGAGGATCCGCAGTGAACGCAGAGGAGGTGATGGTGATGACCCTGGTGGCTCAACTGGTAGTGCAGGTCCCCGTCTTCCAGCAGCACCCTGCAGATGACGTCGGCCTCAACCAGGATTTTGAGCGTGCGGTATACAGTGGCTCGCCCCATGGACTTGGGCAACTGCTTGCGCAGACCCTCGGCCGTGAAATGGTGTTCTTGTTCAGCAATTGCAGAGGCAAGGGCGCGGCGCGGCGCAGTGGAACGAAATCCTCGCTCCTCGAGGGTCTCGAGGATTTGTTCGGCCACCGTCGCGCTCCGCTTTGTTACTACCATGTTGTTCCTGTCAACTGCATTATTGAGACGGCGTATCTAATGACGCGGATTTTAAGCAGTTTTTCCACCACTGTCAACAGTCTATTTCGAAAAATTCTCGCATCCCAAATGGTTCAAGAAATGCTGCCTTTCCCTGGTGCTATAATCGAAAAAGGCTGTCTTTTGCTTGAAGGTTCAAATTTCCCAATTATATTTCAATTGGTTGACGCTCACCGTCAGAGGCTACGCGCGTGAACACTTTCAAGACTTTCTTTCTTTTGTTGGTACTCTCGATGATGCTTATCCTCATTGGAGGCATCATCGGAGGGCAGGCCGGCATAATCATCGCGCTCATATTTGCCCTTGTAATGAATATGGGGGCGTACTGGTTCGGCGACAGGATTGCGCTTGGAATGACCAAGTCCCAACCCATTACGGAACAGGACGACCCAGAGCTGTACAACATAGTCCGGGAACAGGCCCGCGTTGCCGGACTTCCGATGCCGAAGGTGTACGAGATCTACACTGAATCTCCCAACGCATTCGCCACGGGACGCAGCCCCAACAACGCCGCGGTGGCCGTGACCACCGGTATCCGCCGCATACTGACCCGCGAGGAGCTATCTGCCGTGCTGGCGCACGAGATGGCCCACGTCGGCAACCGGGATACTCTGATCATGGCCGTGGTCGCCACCATTGCCGGCGCCATTTCCATGCTGGCCATGATCGCCCAGTTCTCTGCCATATTCGGCGGCATGTTCGGCGGGCGCGAGGGACGGGACAACATCATCGGCCTGTTGGTTATCGCCATCGTCATGCCCATCGCGGCTGCGCTGGTTCGGGCGGCGGTATCGCGTACCCGCGAGTTCCAGGCCGACGCCACCGGCGCCCATAACTGTGGCAACCCCCTGGCCCTGGCCAGCGCGCTGCAGAAGCTGGAGCGCGGCTCGGAGGCGCGCCCCATGCGCGTCGCCGAGGGCGCATCCCACCTTTTCATCGTCAACCCGCTGAAAGGAGCCAACTTCGCCAGCCTGTTCTCCACCCACCCGCCGACCGAGGAGCGCGTCCGGCGGCTTACGGAGATGAGCATCACGCCCCGGTTCTGAATCCCAGTTCGCGGCGTAGCCCGGCAAAGTGGCGGTGTTCGACCGATGCGAAGGCGGGCATGAATTGATGACCCATAGAGTAAAAATATGGTGATTTTGCGTGCCCTGGCCGGTCTGGTGCTCGGGCTGGCGATCTTCGCCGGCCTGCTGTACTCGCTGGTGCTCGGTAATTTTTCCCAGCGGCTTGAGGACCCAGAAGTCTACAACGTCGCCATCAGCGAGACCGATGCCTACAACCGGATTTACGACGAAGTTCTGTTGGACGACGTGCTGGAAGACCAGACGGGTGACCTCCTTGGCGGCGTGGCGATCGCGACGCAGGAAGAGGTCGTCGCTGTTCTGAAAGATATTATGCCGCCCCATTACCTCAGGGAGCAGACCGAGAACAATGTCGACAGGTTCACCGGATTCCTGCAGGGCGATTACGAAGAACTGAATGTTTTCGTAGACATGGAGGAACCTCTGGACCGTGTTGAACCGGCCGTCCTGGCCTGGGTGTATCAAGTAATCGATGACCTGGAGATCGAGGAGCCGGTGTCGGGGGGATGTTCGCAACTGAGCCAGATTCAGTTGGCCTCCGAGACGTCGGTATCTTTCGATCAACTGTCTGAAGGTGAGGTGCCGGAAAGGGTCCCGTCGCTGAACATCCTGGCAACGGAGTGTCGCGCCGACCAATACGATGAATGGTACGACCGGGTGTTGGACGATCCGGCGATCAGCTCGGAAGCGGCGCGAATCCTTGAGGGCGAGAAGGGCAACCTTCGGCAGGCCTTCATTGATGGAGACACCCGGGAGTTCCTGAAGCAGGCCGCCACTCCGCTGGTAACGCCAGTAATTGCGGACGCCGTCCGGGAAATCCGGCGAGACCTGAGTCGGGGCGACCGCCTGGACCTGCTGGATAAGCTGGCGGAAAACTCTGACGACTTTACCAGGGATGATATCCGGCAGCAGGCCGAATCCCTTCGCGACACCGTGAGTACAGCCAACGGCCCTGGCAGGATCATTGCGCTGCTGATGGTGATCATCGGCAGCATTCTGCTGGCGGTGGTCTACATTCCACGTCTTGCCGATATGCTGCGCTGGCCGGGAATCACCCTGTTCCTGGGCAGCGGAGTGTGCCTGGTGGTGGGATTTGTGGTGAATTCGGCGGTCCCGGGTCGGATCAAGGACGCCATTGTCCATTCCACGTCGTACGCGCCCGACGTTCCCACCGCTGCCATCGACCTGGCCGGTGATCTACTGGAATCCTTTGTCCAGCAGTCAACTGCCGGCTTCATCCCGGCGGCGGCCACGGTGATGGCCATCGGCGTCGTGCTGGTAATCGCGTCATTCTTTGCCAGCGCCCTCTGGGCCATTCTGCGGGGAATTCTGCCCGGTTCGGGTGGAAATAGCCGACGCCGCTAGGCCGCTAGAACAGGGCGATGGGGTTGACTGGCGACCCGGTGACGTTACGGAGCCGCAGAGGCGCCAGGGTCAGCATGAACTCGTACCGGCCCCTCTCGGCGCAGGCGGCGGCCAGCTCCTCCAGGTTGGCGTTGTCGATGAACCACAGGCCGAGGCTGACCAGGCATATGGTGTGCAGCGGGTTGCCGATGGTCAGGTAGGGGTTGGGCCGGACGTCGTTGGATGTGTCGGTCCCCATCATTGCGATGCCGCGTTCCTTGAACCACGGCGCGCATGCGGCCTGGTGGGCGGTCATGGGGCCCTCGGGGCCCGTTGCGCCGCGCTCCAACCGCATCCGGTAGTTGCCGGTACGGGTCAGCAGGATGTCTCCCTGCTCCAGCCGGACTCCCTGGGCCTGTTCTGCGGCCTCCAGGTCCTCAGGCAACACCGGTTCCGTCGGATCGAGCCAGTCGACTCCCCGCAGCCGTGGCAGGTCGAGCAGCACCCCTCGGGTGATGATCCCCTCACAGGCCGCCTCGATGCTGTGGGACTGGGCTCCCTCTCTGGAGGTGATCCGGCTGGATGGCACGCCGTTATACATCAGCCCGTTCCAGGAGTAGTGGGACATGGCGTCGATGTGGGTGATGGTCTGGCCGTGGAAGACCATTCCGATGAACTCGCCGGCGCCGCGACGGGTGTACCGGCGTTCCGGCGGGTCGGTGTCCCGTCCTTCGCCGCTGTCCACCATGAAGCGCTGCACCTGGTAGGTGGTGTCTGCGGCCATTTCTGTGGTGATCGGGCGAGCGCAGCTTACGGAGACCCCCTCGGACACCAGGCCCACCGCGCGCTTGCGCTGTTCCGGGCCGATGAGGTTCAGGCAGCCGAGCTGGTCATCCGGGCCCCATCGGCCCCAGTTCTTGAGAGAATCGAGCCACTGTAGCACCTGCGCCTCATCCGGTAAAGTTCGTGCCATTTTTCTATCTCCTGAAATTGAACTAATCCAACGAGCGCCTTAGCTTATCCGAATACGGCCGCAGTAATGCCGGGTGCGCCACTGACAAACTCCAAAGCGCTCACCGCACGGCGACCTTCCATTTGCAACCTGCGAACATCCAAACTTCCAGACCCAGTCGCTACCGCCAATGGAGTTGCTTTGTCGTAAGGAGTGGATATCACTCGGCCTGGCTGAGCGTTTTCCGCTGGAAGCCCCTGCCTGGCCACGGTGTCCAGCAGCTTCAAGGCTTTCCCATTCCAATGGGTGTACAACCCCGGCCATGGATCAAACGCCCGACACTTGCGGGCGATGGTCTCGGCCGATTGCGACCAGTCGACAAGTCCGTCCGCTCGTTCGAGCTTGCGGGAGATTGTCGCCAGCGTCTCATCCTGGGGCATGGCGCTCAGCTTCCCTCCGACCCAGGGATCAAGGTTCTCCTGCAGCAAATCCCCGCCCACTTCAAAGAGCGTGGCTGTCAGTTCTCCTGCGGTCTCACCGCCTGTCAGGGGCATTTCGGCCTTGGCGACAACCGGGCCGGTGTCCATTCCCTCGTCCAAAAGCATCAGCGAAACGCCCGTGGTCTCGTCGCCCTCGAGGATAGCGGTGGCTACCGGCGAGGGCCCGCGGTGCCGTGGCAGCAGCGACGGGTGCAGGTTCAGGCAGCCGTGGAGTGGAAGTTCCAGGACCGCCGTCGGCAGGAATCGCCCGTAGGCTGCGACCACGATAACGTCCGGAGCAAGGCTCGCGAGTTCTGCCCGGATGGATTCGCCGCGCAGGTTGGGTGGTTGCAGAACAGGAATGCCAAGCGCCTCGGCTTCCGTCTTTACCGGAGGCGGTTCTGGCTGTCGACCTCGCCCCCTTGGACGGTCGGGCGGTGTCACGGCCGAGACAACCTGCACGCCGGGCATACCGTGCAAGCGCTGCAGCGCCGGCACCACGGGAAGGGGAGTCCCCATGAAGACCACGCGTATCAAATCAGGCAACCGGCGGCGGAATCAAGACGCCAGTGACCAAAATGGAGGCGCAGACATTTAGACCGAGACAAGGGCAGTGCCTTCCGTGGATTACATTCTTCCCCGAAAGCGGAAATCGGGACGTTTCGGTTTTTAGTTGACATCAGTCAAGTACCGGAAAAAATTCCTGGCCTCGTCGGAATGACGACAATATTCGCCCCGGGAGCATTGAATAACGATAGTTTCGAGAGAGGGACAATGATGTTGTTGACATCGCTGGAAAGCGCGGGGTAGAATTGTTCAACCGCTTGGCGGAATCTTGATTGAGGAGGTGATATAGATGGAAGATAGTTTAACACGCAGGGGCGATGGTAGGCATCAGTCTGGACGCGACGAGGTGATCGTTTCGTAGCACTTCGCCACGAAATATTACCCGAACGTCGGGCCCAGGCCAATGTCTACCATCGCCCCTAGGATCCGGAAGGAAATTCGGGCGAACCCAAGCCAGAGTTGGCCGGGCCCGATTTCTTTGTAATTTTTCCCAAGGGGTTCTCTCCCCGATATCATCTGCCCATATTTGACAGCAAATTTCGCTATTCGTACAATTTTCTTCACAGGAAGCAGTGCAAACCGGTTTTGCACGTCGACATGAAACTTACGGAGATTCGATGCTAAGGATTCGGCTCAGCAGGGTTGGAAAGAAGGGTCACCCGGCTTACAGGATTGTGGTCGCGGAGGCTAAGTCGCCACGGGATGGTGCATATCTTGAATGGATCGGCACCTACGACCCGATGCAGAACCCACCAGCGATTACACTCAAGCATGACCGGGCCCAGCACTGGCTGAGTGTCGGAGCCCAGGCGTCGGAACCAGTGCAGCGCATATTGGACAAGTACGGCGCGTCGGCAACTGCGGTAGCTGAGGTTGAGCCGGCAGTTGAAGAAGAACAGGCTGAGGAATCCGAAGCGTGAAAGAACTGATCGAATACATCGCAACTTCCCTGGTCAGTAAGCCGGATGAAGTGCGCGTGGATGAATCGACAGAAGGCGGACGCACCGTTTTCCGGCTCCAGGTGGCCCCCGAAGACAAGGGCAAGGTCATCGGCAGGCAGGGGCGTGTGGCCCAGGCGATGCGTGTGCTCCTCCGGGTTGCCGCCGTCAAGGACGGTTCTCAGGCCGTTCTGGAAATCGAGTAGCAGCCCCTCCTTCGCGAACATTGCAGAATTCCCCCCAGGAGTCCGACGACTCTGTAATAGTAGCGCGTATCAACGGCCCTCATGGCCGGGACGGCGCACTGAGCGTCGAACTCCTCAGCGACCTCCCTGGACGCTTCGATGCGGGCCGCGAACTCATCGTAGACGGGAATCCCCGTCTGATCAGCGATGCCCGCCAGACCGGGCCTTCAAAGGCAATCATCACGCTGGAAGGCGTCAGTAACCGTGGCCAGGCTGCGGCACTCGCAGGAAAATTCCTTTCCGCTCTCCCAGATAATGATGTATCCCTCGACGAGGGCGAATTCTTCCACTACCAACTCATCGGCATGCAAGTGCGGGCTGAGGATGAGGAAGAACTCGGTGAAATCCAGGAGATACTGGAAACCGGCAGTAACGACGTTTACATCGTTCGAGGCCCATCCGGTGAGGTCCTGATACCGGCCATTCCCCACGTTGTTCTGGATGTTGACGTGTCAGCCGGTGTTATGCTTGTGAGACTTCCTGACGGCCTCAGATGACACGCGGCTTTTGATTCTCCATGGGGCCGATGCTAAAATCGGCCCTATACATTTGTGGCACCCCACTACTACTACAACCCGGAGGTAGCACGATGTCCGGTCATTCCAAGTGGTCGACCATCAAGCACCAGAAGGGAGCAGCCGACGCCAAGCGTGGCGTGCTCTTCACCAAGCTCAGCCGGGATATCGCCCTCGCAGTCAGGGACGGGGGCGGAGCTGACCCGGATATGAATTTCAAGCTGCGCCTTGCCCTGGACCGGGCCAAGACCAACAATATGCCTCAGGACAGCATCAGTCGCGCCGTCAAGCGGGGCAGCGGCGAAGGCAGCGACGGCGAAACTCTGGAACAGGTCACCTACGAGGGCTACGGCCCGGGTGGCGGCGCGATCCTGCTGCAGGCCGTGACCACTAACCGCAACCGCACAGCCTCCGATGTCAGGTCCGCCTTCAACCGTGGCGGCGGAAATCTCGGTGAGAGCGGCTGCGTCGCCTGGAACTTCGACTTGCGAGGCGTGGTCACGGTCGATATCGACGACGAGGAAAAGGCCGAAGAACTGGGCCTTCTGGTCATCGATGTGGGAGCCGAAGACATACAGATCGACGAGGGAGTGCTGGAAATCTTCTCCCCCATTGAGAGCCTGCAGGACGTGCAGAAGGCCGTGGAGTCCGAAGGCATAGCCGTGCGGAACGCCGAAATGTCCATGGTTCCCAAGACGACTATCGCCCTGGCCGACAAGGAGGCAGAGCAGACCCTGCGGCTGCTGGACGTGCTGGAAGAACTGGACGACATACAGAAGGCCTTCACCAACGCCGACTTCTCGCCCGAGGTCCTTGAGCGCTACGGGGCTGGCTAGGAGCCCCTTTGTTGTGACCAAGTAAGGAGCACTTTCCGGATGTCAATGGAACAGAGGGTTTCCACCCTAGAAGAAGTTACTCAGTTGCTAATCACCGCGCAGAGAGACATCAATGCGTCGGTGCGACGGTTTCGTGCCGCACATGCTTTGTATGAAGAGGCGATGGTAGAAGTTGCGGACATGCTGGATCGCCAGGACGAGACAATCCAGGCACTGCTCGCCTATTTGCCAATAACCCAGGCTGAGATTGTCCGTCTGGACAATCGTATTGACTTAATCGAGGGCGCCTAGGGCACGAATTTGGGCCCGGCAGCTGCAACTTAGGCCAGGCCGGGGGACGCAACTATGACCATACTGGCGATTGATCCCGGCACCCGCCGCATGGGATACGGCGTCATCAGGGACGAACCAGCAATAGACGCCGTGGACTACGGCGTAGTCTCTCTGCCTTCGTCCATGTCCATCGAGAGCCGTCTGTACCAGATGCACTCCCACATCCTGAACATGATCGCCATATTCCGCCCCGAGGCGGTGGCCATCGAGGACCCGTTCGTTGGCAGAGGCGAGCGCAGTTTTCCCGGCTCATCGCTGGCCATCGGCCAAGCCCAGGCGGCGGTGCTCATCGGGGCCGCCAGCCAGGGAGTGGAGATATTCAAGTACGCACCAGCCCAGGTCAAGCGCGCCGTCGCGGACCACGGCGCAGCAACCAAGGAGCAGATGCGCGGCATCGTGGCGGCAACCCTGGGCCTGCCTCCCACGCTGGAGATCGACGCCGCTGATGCCCTGGCCGTCGGGTTGTGTCACATCTCGCAGCAGCAGGCGACCGGCGCGATTCTCAACGAGATACCCCCCGGCCACGAGCGCTAGCGGCAATGTCTGGCGGCTTGCGTAATCGAGGCGGTGCCATATGATCGCGGGCGTCCGGGGGCTACTATCCTCAACAGGTCCCGACTGGGTGCATGTAACGGTGGGGGGAGTCACCCTCCAGGTATTCGTGCCGTCCAACTGTATTCCTGCCCTCGGTTCGACGGGTTCTATCGTATCGCTTCACACCCTCCTACGCATTCGCGACGAGCAGCCCATCCTCTATGGGTTTCCGGACGATGCCTCGATGCAGTTGTTCACACTGCTGACAGGCGTATCCGGGGTGGGCCCCCGTCTCGCCCTGGCTCTCCTGGGCTCGCTGGACTCCGCCTCTCTCCAGCTGGCAGTGGCATCGGGGGACGCCGCCGCTTTAGCGGCCGCGCCGGGAGTTGGTCGACGCATCGCCAACCGCATCATTCTCGAGCTGCGAGGCAAGGTCGACGAGATCGAGGGGACACCTGGGGTCGTTTCGGTTGATGGCAACAGCGAGGTCCTGGAGGCGCTCTCCGCCCTTGGGTATTCGGCCAGCGAGGCGCGGGCGGCCATCGATGGCATACCGGACTCGGACGGCCTCACGGTGGAGGAGCGGATTCGTTTGGCCCTGCAGCAGTTTGCGCAGCGTTAGCAGAGTGACATTTCCGCGTGCCCCAGCGAACAGTGGGGGTCTATAATTGACCGGGCAATCATCGATGTGAAGAAGACGGGGAACGACCATGACCACCTACGCGCGTGGCAAGAAATGGGCCGAGGCCGGTAAAGAAGTCAACGACCGGCGCAACGCCAACCCCGAGGACCGTCCCTTCCAACTGGTCTCAGAGTTCGGTATGACCGGCGACCAACCGGGTGCCGTTGACCGCCTGACTGACGGGGTCGACAAGGGCATTTCACGCCAGAGCCTGATGGGCGTGACCGGCAGCGGCAAGACGTTCACCATGGCCAACATCGTGCAGCAGGTGCAGCGTCCCACCCTCGTGATGGCCCATAACAAGACCCTGGCCGCCCAGCTGGCCCAGGAGTTCAAGGAGTTCTTTCCCCACAACGCCGTCGAGTACTTTGTCTCCTACTACGACTACTATCAACCCGAAGCGTATGTTCCCCAGTCTGACACCTACATCGAGAAGGACTCCAGCGTAAACGAAGAGCTGGACAAGCTCCGGCTCTCCGCCACCACGTCGCTGCTGACGCGGCGGGATGTGCTTATCGTGGCGTCCGTGTCCTGCATCTACGGTCTCGGCGATCCGCAGGACTATTTCAACCTGGTGGCGCAGGTCAAGGTCGGGGAAATACGAAGCCGCAGCCAGCTCGTGCGCCAGCTGGTGGACATGCAGTACGACCGGAATGACCTTGAGCTCTCCCGCGCCAAGTTCCGCGTTCGAGGTGATGTGCTGGAGCTCGTTCCCGCGTATGAGGAGGCGGCAGTACGCATCCAGTTCTTCGGGGACGAGGTGGAGCGCATAGTGCAGCTGGATCCGCTGACCGGAGAGATGCTGGCAGAGCTCCAGCAGGTGGCCGTCTATCCGGCCAATCACTTCGTGACCACCAAGGAGAAGCTCGACCTCGCCGTCACCGGTATCCGCGAGGAGTTGGAGTGGCGCCTGCGTGAACTGCGCGATGCGGGCAAAATCCTGGAGGCCGCGCGTCTGGAGAGCCGCACCAACTACGACGTCGAAATGCTGCAGGAGACCGGCTTCTGCTCCGGTGTGGAGAACTACGCCCGGCACCTTTCGCAGCGGCCCGTGGGCAGCGCCCCGTGGACGCTCCTGGACTATTTCCCCGACGACTACCTGATGTTCGTGGACGAGTCGCACATGACGCTGCCGCAGGTGCGCGGAATGTATGGCGGCGACATGTCCCGGAAGAAGACTCTGGTCGAGTTCGGGTTCCGTCTCCCTTCTGCCCTGGACAACCGTCCGCTGAATTTCGATGAGTACGAGGACCACATCAACCAGGTGGTCTACGTGTCCGCCACTCCGGGGCCTTACGAGCTCCAAAATAGCCGCCAGGTGGTGGAGCAGGTGATTCGCCCCACCGGGCTGCTGGACCCGACTCTGGAGGTCCTGCCGACACGAGGCCAGATCGACGACCTCCTCGCCAGGATCAAGGAGCGGGTGGAACGGGCCGAGCGGGTACTGGTCACCACCCTGACCAAGCGGATGGCCGAGGAGTTGGCCGATTACCTGTCTGAAATGGGCATTCGAAACACATACCTGCACTCTGACATAGAAACGCTGGACCGCATCGAGATTCTGCGGGACCTGCGGCTGGGCGTGTACGACGTCATTGTGGGCATTAACCTGCTCCGGGAGGGGCTGGACCTCCCCGAGGTGAGCCTGGTGGCAATCCTCGATGCCGACAAGGAGGGCTACCTCCGCTCCGACACGTCGATGATCCAGACCATTGGCCGCGCCGCGCGCCACGCCAACGGCCACGTGGTCATGTACGCCGACAAGATCACCGATTCCATGAAGCGGGCCATCGACGAGACCTCCCGCCGCCGGCAGTTGCAGAGCGAGCACAACCAGCGCCACGGCATTGAGCCCCAGAGCATCCAGAAAGAGGTGCACGACATCACCGAGGGCATCAAGGCCATCGCCGAAAACCGCTCCCGCTACAACGTGGTGCGCAAGGAGATGTCCCGCGCCGACATGTTCAAGGTGGTCAAGGACCTCGAGGTCCAGATGAAAGACGCGGCCAAGGGACTGCAATTCGAAAAGGCCGCGCAATTCCGCGACGAGATCTTCGAACTGCGCCGCCTGCTGGCCCTGGAGGAAAAGACCCTGGCTCCGGCCGGAGATTAGGTAAAGCCGCTGTCCCGAGGCCCTATCGATGTCTGGGCGGATGGCCCGATGCGCTGACTCCGGCTATGCGCCATGTCCTGTTGCGCCGTTGATTTAGACCGTGTACCAACGGCGGCCGATTCTCGCTTCAACAGGAGCGAGCTGGCAAGAATTACCGGTTCCTATCACTTCATTGCTCCAATAGGAGACAAAGGACATGCCGGAAATATACCGCGCAGACCACGTGGGGAGCCTGTTGCGTCCCCAGGAGGTCAAGGATGCCAGGAGCGCCTACCTCGGCGGCGGGATGGATCTTGCCGAGCTCACCGAAATCGAGGACCGGGCCATACTCAAGGCACTCGAGAGGCAGCGGGATGTGGGCATGCCGGTGTTCACCGACGGGGAATTTCGGCGTGCGATTTTCCAGAGCGATCTGGTCGAAAGCGTGGATGGTTTTGTCGACACCGTCACCCCTGCTGTGGTCCGAATCTGGCAGGGGCCCGGTGACCAGCCAACGGAACCGGGGACGATGCAGGTGGTTGGCGGCAAACTGCGGCGCAAGAAGGGCCTGACCGATAACCAGTTGCCCTTTCTCAAGCGGCACGCGCAGGGTCCCATCAAGATGACACTGCCCAGCCCCAATCAGTTCCCGGCTCTAATTTTCCAGCCCGGCATTACCGACCAGTTCTACGCCACACGTTCGGAGTTGCTCTGGGACATCGCAGACATTATCCGTGCGGAAGTGAGCGGCCTTGCTGACTCCGGTGTTAACTACATCCAGATGGACGCGCCCAGGTACAGCTACTATGTCGACCCGCGCTGGCGGCGGCACCTTCGTGACCTCGGCGAGGACCCGGATGCAATGTTCGAGGAGGCGGTCGCAGCCGACAACCACTGTCTCGAGGGAGCGCAGCGAGATGGCGTGACCGTTGCCTTTCACGTATGCCGGGGCAACAACCAGAGCAAGTGGTACGCAGAGGGCGGGTACGAGGCCATCGCTGAATTGCTCTTCGGCACGCTCAAGGTGGACCGGTTCCTGCTGGAGTACGACACGGAGCGGTCGGGCACCTTCGAGCCGCTGCGATTCGTGCCGCAAGACAAGATGGTCGTCCTGGGTCTCGTCAGCAGCAAGGAGGCGGAGCTTGAGTCCGCCGACGACATTGTCAGGCGAATCGACGAGGCCGCAGCCTATGTGCCTCTGGAACGGCTGGCCCTCAGCCCCCAGTGCGGATTCGCCTCGACGGCGCCGGGCAATCTGCTCACCGAGGAGCAGCAGTGGCGCAAGATGGAGCTGGTGTCCGAGATTGCGCGCCGAGTCTGGGGTGAGTGACTGGGCTGGTCTGATGGGTCGATCACAGTCTGGGGGAATGGCGGACGTGGGCAACTGAACCTGCGTCATTGCGCCAGTGGGCCTTGACCCGCTACTCCAGTGTGCGGATGTAGTTGACCACGTGCCAGATCTGGTCCTCGGTCAGGATGTTCCGCTGGGCCACCATGGCGGTGTTCGGTATGCCATCCCTGATGAACCGGAACAGGTCGGCGTCGCCGTGCAGCGGCACGTGCACCAGCAGGTCGGCGGGCGGCGGCACCAGACCAGCGCCACCCGGTCCGTCCCCCATGCCCGTCTCCCCGTGGCATGCCTGGCATGCCTGGACGTAGGTCGCGGCGCCTGCCTGCAGCGACTCGGGGTTCGGCGGGAATGGATTGCGCAGCACCTCGGCGCCGCCGATGCCCAGCTGGGTGTTGAACAGGAGCAGCACCCCGACGGCCACCCCGGCAACGCCCGGCGTCATCACGCCCGCTCCGGAGCGAGAGAACCATCCCCCCAGCTGCAGGCCCGCGCCCAGGAAAAGCGCGCCGAGTACCATCAGGCCTCCGCCCAGCAGGACGTAAGCGGTCCCCGGTGAGGGGGAAATGGCGGCGCTGCCACCGCCTCCGGGGGTCGAAGCCTCGAACCGGAAAGCGGTCCTGGCATCAAAGGCGTCAGGCCGGCGAATAATCAACTCAGCCTGCCATGACCCGGCGATGCTGAGTTGCGCGTCCTCCCGAATGTAACTGCCGTCGCCGAGGGATGTCGCTGCCAGGGAGTCCACGCCCAGGTCCGAATCCAGGTACACCAGCCGGACTATGACCTCTGAGGCGTAGTCGATGGGATTTCCCAGCCGGTCGTTCAAGGCAACGACGAGATCGTTGGAACCCACGCGCCCGGGCGTTACTTCGAGGCCAATGACGTCGGTGTTGACGGTGTCGCTAAATACCAGTGACTGCTGCTGTTCGGCCTGTTCTCGGGAGGTCACTTGGCGGGCCGGTTCCAGACTGGTCAGCAGTCCGACCGCAGCGAGGATAAGGATGGCCAACGCCGCCTCGCCTAGCAGGAACCGGCGGAGCCAATTGCCCGCGTTGATATCCCGGCGCAGACGAGGCCTGACCCATACGAGGTTGAGGCCGCCGAGGAACAGGAGCGGCAGCGCCAGCGCAACCTTGACGAGCAGAGTGGCTCCGTAGGGTGTGTTGATGGCCTCGGTAACGGTCACCTGTGCCCAGCCGCTGAACACCCCGGTTACCACGATGACTGCCACACTCAGAGCGGCGACGACCGAGAAGCGGGGCACCAGGTCCGCCAGGCATTCCATCCTGTCGCCCTCAGGCAAATCGCGGAGCAAGCCCACGCCCAGTGCGAAGTGGAACAGGGCGCCTACCCAAAACGCAGAGGCAACGAGGTGCAGAAAGTCGGCGGCGATGGCCAGGTTGCGTATGTCCACCGTCGCCGCGCCGTGGCTGATGAGTGCCAGTGTCCACAGGACAGCGCATCCCAACGCGATCGCAAGGAGCCTTGCAGCCTGCTGCAGCGGTCCGGTGGTATAGCGAATTCCCGCCAGGATGACGACAAAAGCCAGGGCCGCCGCCATGCGCCAGGCCCACAGGCCTCCCCAGTCCGTTCCGGCCACCGTATCCCACACCGGTCCGCCGAGGGCGCCCCACAAGGAAACTTCGTGGGTGATGATGGCCACCAGCAGGAGATGTCCGACGGACGCCGCCAGGAACAACACGGCTGCCCCGGCGACCAGTCGCAGCAACCGGGTGGAGACTGCGTTGCCAACCGCCTTCACGGCATCGGCCGCCCGTGTCGCGAGGAGGACAGGACGTGTGACGAGGACCTCCAACACCAGCCCGCCCACCATGGCCAGGGCGGCCAGCAAGGTGAGCCAGCGCAGGATCGGCGCCCAGGGCGACTGCAACAGCGGCTGCTCCACCACAGGCAGCGGCGCATCAGTGAGGGGTTGGCCTACGGCAAACACGAACGATCCCCGGACCCTGTGTCCGTCGACGGTGGAAACGTTGGTCCAGGCGACTGTGTAGGTTCCGTCCGGGATGCTGTCGCCCACGCCCACCGACATTACTAGCGGGTTGAGGTCGTCAACTACGCTGTTGTCCAGGTCCACTCGCTGACCGGAGACGTCCAGGACCTGGATGTTGCTGAGGCTGGGTTCGATGGGCTCGGTGAATCGAATGATGATCCGTCCGGGCGCCTCATCAAGTTCCGAGTTGGCCGCCGGTTCTGACGACACAAGGTTCGCGTGGGCCAACACCTCCCTTGGGGTCAGCACCCACCACGAGGAGACCAGGACCAGCAACAGGAGGGCCAGCGCAAGCGACACGCGTCTGCGCCGGCCTTCTACCAGGCAACTGAAACCGGACCCAATCCGTGTCGAAGCGGTCAGAAGATTCCTCAGCTACACGGACCGGCGTGCCTGAACGGCCAGGAAGATGCCACCTGCGCCAAGCAGAGCCCCGACGATGCCTATGATCAGAGCGACCACGGCGAGGGCGCTGCCGCCATCGCCGTCCTCACCGCCACCAGCTTGCGCTGCCAGAGCGGTATCCTGGGCCTGTTGGGCGATGTCTCTCGCTCCCTGCACTGCGCCGACCACCTCTCGCATTTCAGGCAACTGCTCGGGGAATTGTAGGTCGGCGGAGGTCTGGATGTCGTCAAAACCTCCTCCACCACCAGCGGACACAAAGGTCTCGTCCACATCCATTCCGTCGATGCTCCCAAAGACGCGGAACTCGTACACCCCGGAGGCTGTGGGAATCAAGCCCGCGACATAATGCCCCGGGTCGCCCCAGGCGGCCTTCAGGGCGAATGAGCGAGATACCCCGGACGCCACGTGGGTCACCTCCACCTGCAGGCTGCCTTCCAGACCCTCCACCGGGACTGCCACGCCCTCACCCTGCCCGGCCATGCTGGCCAGGGGCTTGGCCGCGCCCTGTGGGACTATCAGGCTGCTGGACGATCCCCCGTCATGGCCGCTCTCTTCACCGCTCGTACTCTCCGCGACATCGATGGTGGCAGTTGCCTGAACCTTTTGTCCGCTCCAGGTGTAGTCCGAGAAGTCGTTGGTGTTCAGAGTGACGGTGACCTCATTTTCGCCCGGCGCCAAGTCGCTCAACTGGAGCGCTCCACCGTAGAATCGACCATAGTCCGCGCCGTTCACGCTAACGTGAGCATGTCCCTCGCCCGAAACGTGGTGGTCCCCGGCGTGCTGGGGAGCAAATGTGAGTCCTTCGGCGTCGACGAAAAGGGTGGCGCCGTTGGGCCCGTCGGGCTCATGCCTGACGCCCACCGCCATCCTGTTGTCTGCCTCCCACGTGTCCGGTGCGTGGCTGTGCCCGTGTGGGTCGTGGTAGGTGAACGGGGACACTGCCTGAACGTTGTTGCCGGAGACGGTGTACTCCTCGTGGCTGTTGGCATTCAGAGTGACGCGAATCTCGTGTTCTCCGGGTGTGAGGTCTCTCAGGTAGAACCAGGGAGTGTAGACGCGGGCCACCTTGACCCCGGCCACGTAGATGTGCGCGTGGCCTTCGCCGGCAACGTGGGCGCCGTTGACGCTCTCGGGGGCGAAGGCGAACCCTTCGGTAAATATCTCCACGTTGGCGCCACCGATCAGGTCGGCGGTTACGTTGAAGTCAACCGTCATTAAGCCGGAGGCCTCCACGGTGGTGGCGTGATGGTCGTCCTCGCCGTGACTCATGCTCGTCATCCCGTCCTGAGTATCGTTACCGTCCCCGGTTGCTTGGCCGCCGCTATCCTCAGTGCCGTGCTGTGCCCCGCTGTCGGCATCTTCCTTGTCCTCAGCACCGTGATGACCCTCGCCTTCGTCGGCGTCCGTGGTTTCCGACCCGTGGTGGTCCGCTCCTTCGTCAGTATCCTGTTCCTCTTGAGACATGGCCGGTGTTGCCTCCGGCGTCTCCTCTCCGTGGTGGCCGGGTTCGCCGTGCTCTTCCTGCTCCACACCCATACTATCTGCCACTTCCGCGTCGACGATCTTGTTGACGCGAACGGAGACGGAGTTGGGGGTGCCCTCGTAGGCCGGCTCCTCCAGCCAGCCGACTATGAACCGGTAATCGCCCACAGGCCGTCCCTCGTGGGCAAAGACCGTGGCGACAGCCAGAGACATGGCGGCTGTCATAGCCAGAATCAGCCAGGCAAGCTTACGCAAATGCTTTTGCATGGAAACTCCCTCACAGAACTTTCTGGTAACCGATACGCGGTTGGGCTGATCGACATCGTGTAACGTGAATCCGATGCCTTTTCACGTTGTGGATATCGCCAGGCATGCAAGGGAGTTATGCTCTTGGAGGGAGTGTTGGAGGGGCGACGCTGGCTCCCGCTGGAACGGCCACGCTGGCGAGGTTATAGCCCAGTATCCCTGATCCTCCGTCCGCGCCGATCACGATAGACCGTGCGTTTGCCGGGGACGTGATATCAGCGACCACGTGCGTATAGCCCCCGGCAGGAACCACGAATACGATGTCGTCGGGCGCATTTGCCGGAGGCAGTTCCGCCCCCACGAGTATCATCGCAAGCCCGTTGTGGCTGTGGAAGGGCTGGAAATCGTGGCCATGCTCCGGGTTGGCGTTGCCCAGGTAGATATGCTGGTGACCGGGGTGTCGTTCCACGAAATGGTGGTCCAGCATGGGACCCATCCACGACAGGGCCAGCGAGAACACCACGAGCAGCGAGAGTGCGCATGCAGTGAGGCTCTGCCAGGCTCCTGATCCGTAGTAATCATCCGAGCTGCTGCGTCGGTTCAATGCGGCGGCAGGCCGGTGGTCGCCCGGCCCAGCAAGTGAATGCGTAGCCCGGCTAGTTCGAGCCAACAACACCGTGAAGCCGCGCCAGCAACTGGCCGTTTTCGTCCATGCTGAAGTTGTCGACGGTTGGCACGGCGTCGCCGGTGGTCCCGTCCACCGCACCCGCCTCGATCATCCCTTCAACCATCCGAGCCTCATCATCGGAGCTCGGCAGCAGGTTCCTGCCCGCAATCCGCGACATGGCCGCGACCAGTCCGTAGCCGCCCCAGTTGGATACGCTGGCGATGACCAGCCGGTCCACGCGACTGATTGCCGGGTCGTCGGGAAGGCTGTCCACCGACGGAATGACGTCGACCAGGTTTCCCATGCCGATTTCGTTTCCACCGTCGCCGATACCCACTGAGGGGACTTCGCTGTCGAAGAGGTAGTCGAGGCGAGCCGTCTGGGGACTGATATCCCTGGCCCGCATGTTCAGGTATTCGTCGTTCCGGTTGCGGCCGCACCGTTCGATGGAGATCAGCAGTGCAGGTTGGAGGTCCTCAAGCATCTGCGTGGCGTGGCGCTTGCTGTCCTCGACTCCGGCGATGGGGAACTCAACGACCCGCGCGCCCTCGGCCCACTTCTGCAGCACTGGAGCGGTGTAAGAGTCGGTGACATAGGTGACCCTGCGGCCCAGCGCCTGCAGCGCCCGGCCGATGGCAATGGCGCCCGGAGGGCCGTCGGTCTCCGGCTTGCCGGCCATTATCACGTAGAAACCCGTGGTAATGACCGTGTGTCCGGGGTGGTCCATTACGTACTGGGCCGCCTGGGTGCAGAAGTCCGCAGGCACATGGGGGCGGAGAGCCAGCATGCCCCGCTTGTCGTGGTCCAGGATGATGTCCTCAATGGTTTCAGCCATTTCAGTCCCTGAGCAGCGGCGCTTGAATTAAGGGAACTTATCGGAGTCTCTTACGTATCCAGAGCTGGCACGGATTCTCCGGCACCGAGCCGGCCGGCATCACACGGGCGGGTCGGTCCAGGAAAACCGGCCCGCAAGCCGCGGAGATGGCTACAGGACGGAGTAGTCGGCGTCCTTATGGTCGGTGATGAACATTCGTCCGGGTGCGTGGGTAATCATCAGGGGCGGCTTGCAGTTGAGAGCCACCGCCTGTGGGGTCACGCCGCAGGCCCAGAACACCGGCTCCTCGTCCGCCTTGATGTCCACCATCTCGCCGAAGTCCGGCAGATCCAGGTCGCGGATGCCGATGTCCCTCGGGCTGCCGATGTGCACCGGCGCTCCGTGGGTTGCCGGGAACCGGGAGGTGACCTGCACGGCCCGCACCACCTGCTCACGCTTGACCGGGCGCATACTCACCACCATGGGACCCGAGAACGCGCCGGCCGGGGCGGTGTCGATGTTGGTGATGTACATCGCCACGTTCTTGCCCTCTTCCTGATGCCGCAGGGGAATGCCCGCATCGACCATTGCCTGCTCGAACGAGAAGCTGCAACCCAGCAGGAAGCTGACCAGATCGTCCTGCCAGTAGCCGTCGAGGGTGTCCACCTCGGCGGTCAACTCGCCGTCGCGATACACGCGGTAGCCGGCAGCGTCTGTGCGGATGTCGGCTCCTGGGGCGGTCAGCGATGGCTCGACCTCTCCCGGCTCGATTACCTCCAGCAGTGGGCAGGGCTTGGGGTTCCGCTGGCAGAACAGCAGGAAATCGAAGGCCATATCCCTGGGAAGGATGGCCAGGTTCGCCTGCACGTGGCCAGGCGCAACGCCGGAGGTCACACCGCGCCACTGGTTGGTGCGTATGCGGTGCCGCGCCTCCTCGGCTGCGGTGGCAAAAGTCTGTACGGTCATTCCAGTTTCCTCCGCCGGACGGGCCTCTGAAATTCAGGTGAGGTTGGATCGAAGTGTAGCATCGAGCCCATGATAGTTTGCGGTCACTGGAGCGTCAAATTGCCAGGCAAGGCGTGGATTTGGACCGCGGGACAATTGAAGAGTCGGTTCGCCACCCAATTCGCCTGAATCCTGGTAGGACTTCCGCTGTTTGCTATGAAATTCCTACTCGCTCAGAGGAGGGAGAAATAAAAGATCCTGGACTTCTAAAGGTAACGGAGTCGGCAGGCGCCCGGCATTTGATATACTGCCTAGTCGTTGACAACCCATCTCGCCACACTGGTAAGGTTGAGGCACGGCCCGCTTCGCTCGGATTTGAGGCGGACCGTGGCACAAGGTCGGGCTGGTTCACTTGTATAACGTATTGGTTCTTGTAGACCAGTCGGACGGCGATGGTCTTGCCGACGCCGTCGGGCGAATCGGCATGACGTGCCGGCTGGGATATCGTGATGAGCTTCCCTGGGAGCTGGACGATGACGATGTGCCCGACGCCGTGCTCTTGGATTTGGCATCGCTGGGAATGACTGATGCCAAGAGGGCTGTCAAGAGTTGTCGAGACAAGAGGGTGCCGGTGCTTGCGGCCCTGCGCAAGGATGCCATAGACCAGTACGACCCCTCATTGAATCCGGACGAGCTCGTGATCTGCCCGACGTCGGACGACGAATTGTCCCTCAGGGTTCAGCAGGCGGTGTTCCGCGTCAACGGACCCTCCGGATCCCAGACCCTGGTCGTCGGAGACCTCAGCATCGACCTGGAACGCTATGACGTGTCTGTGGCCGGGCGCCGTGTGACCCTGACCTACAAGGAGTTCCAGCTGCTGGCCCTGCTGGCGTCCAACCCCGGACGGGTCTACACTCGCGACGCCCTGCTTAGCCAGGTGTGGGGCTACGACTACCTGGGCGGCACCCGAACGGTGGACGTCCACGTGAGGCGCCTGCGCTCCAAGGTCGAATCGCCGGGCCGTTCCTTCGTGGAGACCATCTGGAACGTGGGCTACCGGTTCAAGGCCCCCAATTAACCTCCGATCTCCTCTCGCTATCGATTTCCGCCAGGCAGGTCCGGTCGGGGTGAGCCGGTCGAATTTCGTACGGTTCCCTCTCCCTCCGGGGGAGAGTTAGGGTGGGGCGTTCCTATCCTGACTGGAGATGAGCCGCACGAGCACACCGACCCTGATTGCATCGAGCAAATATGTAGATCCCACTGTGACATTGGCTTAGGCTGACTCAGTCGGGAGCGGATGCGGCCCTGCTGAGGAATCGGGAAACCTGGGCTCTCAGGGCCGAATGCCTCGGTTCGCTCAGCTCGGGATCCTCCTCTGTAATCCGTTCCGCCAGTTCCCTGGCCGACTCCAATAGCAGCCGGTCTGAGAACTGCGCCATTCGGAGCGCGGGGAGGCCACTCTGACGGGTGCCGAAGAAGTCTCCGGGGCCTCTGAGTTCAAGGTCGATCTCCGCCAGCTCGAATCCGTCATTGGTGCGCTCCAGGGCAGACAGCCTCTCCTTGGCCGAGACGCTCTGCGTCTCGGACGACAGCAGAAGGCAGTAGCTGCGGTGCTCGCCCCGGCCCACCCGTCCGCGGAACTGGTGCAGCTGGGCCAGTCCGAACCGCTCTGCACCCTCGATCAGCATGATGGTGGCATTGGGTACGTCGATGCCCACCTCGACCACCGCGGTGGTTACCAGCACGTCCAGGTCGCCTTCGCTGAAACTTCGCAAAATCCTGTCCTTGTCCCGGGAGTGCAGGCGACCATGGAGCAGGCCGACTCTCAGGTCGGGGAACACCTGCTGGGACAGACGCTCGTATTCCTCGGTGGCGGCGCGCGCCTCGATGCTCGATGACTCCTCGATGAGCGGGCACACCACGAAAGCCTGCCGTCCCTCCGCCACCTGCCCGCGCACGAACTGGTATGCGTCGCCGCGCTTGTTCTGCGGCACCCAGCGGGTTCGCACCTGCTGGCGTCCGGCGGGCAGCTCGTCGATGGTGGATATGTCCAGGTCACCGTAGAGGGTCATTGACAGTGTCCTGGGAATGGGCGTGGCCGACATAATCAGCGTGTGGGGATTCTCGCCGCCACGCTGCCGAAGCGCCGTCCGCTGCATCACGCCGAACCGGTGCTGCTCGTCGGCCACCGCCAAAGCCAGACTCGGTATCGACACCCCCTCCTGGATCAGCGCCTGCGTGCCGATGACCAGGTCCAGTGTTCCATCGGAGGCCATGGCGGTCAGCATTCGCTTCACCGGGGCACGGACACTGCCGGTCAGCAACCCCACGGAGACAGGCCTTTCCAATCCTCGCAGGTAGACCGAGAACAGGTTTTCCTCCCGCACCGGCGTGGGCATCTCTTCCAGCATCCTGGAGACCGAGCGGAAGTGCTGCTCCGCCAGGACCTCGGTGGGCGCCATCAACGCTCCCTGGAAGCCAGCGGCCGCGGCGGAAAGCAGGCCGGCGAGGGCCACGACTGTCTTTCCGCTGCCCACCTCGCCCTGCAGCAGCCGGTTCATTGGAGGTGTGCTGCGAGACATGTCTCCCGCCATTTCACCGATGCAGCGAGATTGGGCGCCGGTCAGTTCGAAAGGCAGCGAGTTTAGGAAGGTGTCCACCACACCCTCAGGAGGCTCGACCGGCACGCCACGGATCTCCACCTGCGTCTCGCGCCGCCTGCCTATCACCGCCAGCTGCAGGGTCAGCAACTCGTCGAAAGCCAGGCGGGAACGGGCGGCCCGCCAGGTGTCCTCGTCGTCCGGATAGTGGGCCTGGAATATGGCCTCCCGCAGGGGCAACATTCCCGCGGTACTGTCGTAACCGGCCACATCCGGCGTGAGGGTCTCCTCCACGCCACCCAGCCAGTTGTCCATGGCGTCCCACGTGAATCCACGAAGCGCTCGCGCATTGAGGCCCTCGGTCAGCGGGTACACTGGCACCATCCTGCCTGTGCCGACGCCCGAATGTCCTGACTCCAGTGGCTCTACGGCGGGAGACTGGAAGACCGGCTGGCCGCGAAAGACGTCGGCCTTGCCGCTGATGGCGATGACGCGCCCCGGCGATAATGTGCGGGCAAGGTAACGCTGGCCGAACCAGATGACGCGAATGTTACCCGTGTCATCGCCCAGCACGGCCTCGGTATCCTGCCTGCGTCCGCCCGGACCCTGTCGCAAGATCCGCGATTCCCAAACGGTGGCGACGACGGTGCATTCCTGCCCAGGGACCACCTCCGATATCGGGACGATAGTGGAATAGTCTTCGTGCCGCCGGGGAAAGAGATACAGAAGGTCGCGGACGGTGGCGACGTCCAGTCGCTGGAGGCGCTCTGACATCTTGCCGCTGATTCCGCGCAACCTGTCCACCGGGTCATCGACGTTCTGCCCGGCAGGGGGCAGGCGAAAGGCGGGCCGTGCCTTGGTGAGTGAGTATTCCAACGGAGTATCAGGCGAAGAGGAGGCCACTGGCGCCGCGAGGTGCGGCTCAGACGATGCGGGTGCCAGTGGGAGAGGAGGTTCCGTGTGGTCCGCCCCGAGTGATTCTGCCGGCCCACCGCTTTCTATCAGCTCCAGCCATTGCTTCGCCCATGCCTCGCGCTGGCCAGGCGGCATTTCGGCGTAGCTCTGCTCGAGCAACAGGCCTCTGTCGCCGCCAGTGGGAATTCGCGACGCCATTTCGCGGCCCCATCGCTCGCGAAAGCTGTCTATGCCACCCCAAACGGAATTGTCGCCGAATCCGCGCTGGGACTCCAAGTCGATGACGTTGCGGAGTCTCGCGGTCCAGTCGGTGGGGCCCGTTCCAGATCGTGTCATGACGTAACGATATACTCGCCGATGCGGGCAATCAACAGTGTTGGCGTCGGTAGGATGTGCCCACTTGCCGGGAGGGAGGGGCGGCGTTCAGGGCAGGCCCTAGGTCATGCTCTCTGTGCCCTGGGTAACGGCCACACCGAGGGCGTTGGGGCCAACATACGTTCCCAGCACAGGGCCAAAGCGGGACTCCACCAGGTTTTCCGGTGTCACCAGTTCGGCCAGCTGGGCCCTGATTCCAAGCGCCTGGACGCGGTCGGTGCTGTAGCTGATATTGACCTGCCGGAGGGGCGCGAGAGTCTGGGCCATCTCCACCAGGCGGTTCTTGGCCCGTTCCAGGCTGCGAGGGCGCTCAAGAGGGTGCACCTCTCCGTCCCTGATGGTCAGGATCGGCTTGACCTTGAGCATCCCGCCCACAAAGGCCTGGGCCTTGCCGATGCGGCCGCCCTTTTGCAGGTATTCCAGGGTGTCGACCATCACGAAGCCGTGGTGCTTTTGAAGGCTCTGCCTGACCTGCCGCACCGCCTCCGGGAAGTCCGAGGCCTCGCGAGCAATCCGTGCAGCGTCCAGGACCGCCAGACCCATGGGAGCCGATGCCGACTGTGAGTCGATGACCTCAATCTCAGAGGGGTCGCCGAGGGCAGCCTTGGCCTGGGACGCCGAATTGAGGGTGCCGCTGAGCCTGGCGCTCACGTGGAGTGAGACGATCTGGTGCCCCTGGTCCATCAGTCGCTGGTACACCTCCTGGAAATCGGCGATGGTCGGCTGCGACGTGGAGGGGAGACGAGGAAGGTCCGGCAGCCGTGAATAAAAACGGTCCGCCGTAATTTCCACGCCGTCCTTATAGGTCTCGGTGCCAATGACCACGTAGCATGGAATCACCGTAATATCGTTGGCCTGCGCCAGTGCCGGCGGCAAGTCCGATACGCTGTCTGTGACTATTCGAATTGCCATTGAGCCTCCAAATCAGAGGTGGGGCGAAGCGCCCGGTTCCAATGCCTGGGCGACGGCCATCAATCGGCCACAATGCGCCATTATTCGATGGATGCCAGGTAATGATAGTGGGGCTGGCCGCCGTACAGCTGGTCAACCTGCAGGCCCGGTGTTCTGGCCTCCAGGGCGGCGGCAATATCATCAGAGGCGGCCTCCGCGGCGTCCGCCCCCCTGTAGATCGTCAGTATGGAGCCGGAGTCCACTCCCGCCATTCCGATAGCCTGTTGCAGCGCCTGCTCTGCCGAGTCTGCGGTGAGCACCAGGTTGTCGTCCAGGATCGCGATATAGTCGCCCAGGCTGACCGCCACCCCGTCCACGCTGGTGTCCCTGACCGCCTGGGTGATTTCGATGGTGATGACCTCAGGCAGGGTGGCTTCCATGGCAGCCAGGTTTTCTTCCACCGGCGACAGGGGATTGTAGGCCAGCATCGCAGCCACACCCTGTGGCACGCTCCGGGTCGGCACCACGTGGAACGCCTGAAGGTTGGCCGCAACCTGCTGGGCTGTCAGCACTATGTTCTTGTTGTTGGGCAGGAATATGGTCTCCTCCGCTCCCGCATGCTGCACCCCGTCCATGATCTGCTGCACGCTGGGGTTCATGGTCTGACCGCCCTCTATCACATGCCCGCATCCGGATTCCATGAACAGGTCAGCCAGCCCCCGACCGGCGGCGACGGCGACCACCGTGAGGGGCGCTCCCACACTGGGAGCAGGCGCCGAGTGTGCGGCTGCCCACTCCACGTTCTGTTGGTCCATATTCTCGATCTTGACGCTGGAAACGGACCCCAGGGACACGCCGTAGCTGATGGCCGCGCCGGGGTCCTGCATGTGCACGTGGACCCGGACGTTCTGCGCATCGCCGACCACTACGGTGGAGCGGCCCATCTCCTCGCAGTACCGGCGGACGTCGTCCAGGCTCAGACCAGAGCCGCTGATGATGAACTCCGTGCAATAGCCCCAGGCCTCTTCCATTGATGAATGGACGAAACTCTGTTCCCCTGCCTGTCCGGACGCACCCAGCGAGGCCATGCTGTCGTCGATGATCGATCCAAGTTGGGCCTCCCGGCTGGCATCCTCGTAGTGACTAGGCGACAGCGCTTCAAGGGCGCCCCCGACGATGATGACCACGCCCAGTCCACCGGAGTCCACCACACCCGCCTCTTTCAGGACAGGCAACTGCTCCGGAGTGTTCTTCAGCGCTACACAAGAGGCCCCGAAAACCGTGGCCAGCAGGGACGGCGCATGCGCCTCTCCGGCGACCTCCATCGCCGCCTCCGCCGCCACGCGGATGACGGTGAGCATGGTGCCCTCCCGGGGACTTCCCACCGCACCGTACGCCGCGATTCTCGCCATATCCAAGGCCTGGGCAAGATCGGAGGCGTTGCAGGTATGCCGGTCCTGCAGAGCATCACTGAAGCCCTTCAGGAACTGCGAGAGAATTACCCCACTGTTTCCGCGGGCGCCAAAAAATGCGCCCTGGGCCAGCTCCTTCGCCACCTCGCCGGCCGAAACGTCGGCGCCATCGGGACAACGCTCGATCCCGGAACGCAGCGTCAGAAACATGTTGGTCCCGGTATCACCGTCGGGCACCGGAAACACGTTCAGCGCGTTCACGATTTCCCGGCTCTCCTCCAAACGGTCAAAGGCGAGTCTGAAGGCCTCACGCAGTTCGGCTCCGGTCAGCTCATTCGTTGTCGACAAGTCATGGACCTCCAATGTAGCGGTCCGGTAAAGGGCTAGGGCCTGGAATTCCAGTATTATATTACCAATCTTAAACTGCTACCAATTGCAGACTGCTACCGACTGTGGCGAATATAGTGGCGCCGAAGCGGGATGCCAGGCGCGCCTAGGTTCATTACCCCTAATAGCAGCAGGCCCGCAAGCGCAGGGCTATCGCGTTAGGATAGTCCGGTGACACCTTCGTATTGCCAGGCCCCATGACGCATCTCTACGCTGGCATTAGATTGATTCGCCAGACCCGGATCGGCGCATCGGCCATCTGCCTTAGTCCGGCTTGCTGCCCGGAATAAGAGGGAATGCGAGAAAAGGAGAGGAAAAACAATAATATTTACCCTCCCACCCTGTGAAAGTGGCAACGACGGATGCTATGGATGCTAAATGCGATTGCCCTGTTCGCAAGGACGTTTGATTGACAGTCTCCGGTGCCTCCGATAGTATGGGTGGTCGAGGTTTTCTTTCATGGATTATGCTGTTTTCAAGACAGGTGGCAAGCAATATCGGGTCAAACCCGGTGATACGCTCGATGTGGAACTCCTGCCCAACGAGGTTGACTCGACGGCGGAGTTCGGCGAAGTTCTGGCGGTGTCTAAGGACGGCGAACTGACGATGGGTACCCCCAACGTGGAGGGGGCCAGGGTAATCGCCCAGGTCCAATCGCACTACAAAGACCGCAAGCTGATGGTCTACAAGTACAAGGCCAAGACTCGGTACCGCCGGAAGCGTGGACACAGGCAGGCCTACACTCGGCTGGTGATCCAGGACATTCTGACCCCCTAGCGTCCGGTTGGATTGCAGGGGAATCGACAGGTAGGGACAAGATGGCCCACAAGAAAGCTGGTGGCAGCACCAACAACGGTCGAGACAGCAATTCCAAGCGGCTGGGAGTGAAGTGCTACGGTGGACAGCGTGTCACCGGAGGCTCCATCCTGGTGCGGCAGAAGGGCACTCGCATCCGCCCGGGAAACAACGTCGGCCTGGGCCGCGATTTCACTCTGTTCGCCATGACCGATGGCGAGGTCAAGTATGAATGGGCTGCCAAGGGCCGGCGCCGTGTGAGTGTCTATCCCCTGAACCAGGCCTGATCCAGTTCCCCAATCTCTCAGCGACAAGGATTTCCGGTTATGAAGACCGACATTCACCCACGATTCTTCAACGCCACTGTGACCTGCTCCTGCGGCCACACCTTCCAGACCGGTGCGACCAAGCCGCAGTTGCGCGTGGAAATCTGTAGCAACTGCCACCCCTTCTACACTGGGGAGCAGCGCATAGTGGACACACAGGGGCGCATCGAAAGATTCAACCGCCGATTCAATCGCCGCTAGGCGGCCTGCCAACAAGATCGAGGGCCACGGCCCTCGATTTTATTTTGAGGTATGAATCTGCGGCTTTCCCGATTCACCGTTCCATTATGAACGAGCTTTTGAGGCAAGTCACTTGGCGAACCAGCCAGCCCACCTGTACGGCGGACAGGCCGTAATCGAAGGCGTCATGATACGGGGCCGCGATTTCTTCAGCCTCGCGGTCCGCCGAGACGACGGAAGTATCGACGACCTGCAGCAACGCCTCAGCCCCATCTACAACGGGAAACTCCGGCGTGTACCACTGATCCGCGGAGTCCTGACTCTCATCGAAACCCTGGTCCTCGGGATCAAGGCGCTCCAGATTTCCGCCGACCTGGCAGCCACGAGTCCGAGCGAGAAGACTGCGGACGCCGAGGGAATTCCACGCTGGATGATGGGTCTCACCCTCGCCTTTTCATTGATATTCGGCGTCGGTCTGTTCTTCCTGCTGCCCTTGGGAGTGGTGCGGATCCTGGAACCGATGATCGGTAGCGGCCTGGTCAGCGAGGCCGTGGAAGGTGTGCTACGCCTGGCGATTCTCGTCGGCTACGTGGCAGCTATCGGGATGATGCGCGACATACGGCGCGTGTACGCCTATCACGGCGCCGAGCACATGACCGTGCATGCCCACGAGGCCGGGTTGCCACTGAACGTTGACAACGTGCGCAAGTTCGGGACGCCACATCCCCGGTGCGGCACCGCCTTCCTGCTCACTGTCGTAGTGGTGTCTGTGGCGGTATTCATCGCCTTTGCGCTACTGGAATCCTCGTGGTGGTGGCGAATCGCCTCCCGCATCCTGCTGTTGCCAGTAATCGCCGCCGTGAGCTATGAGGTCATCAGGTTCAGCGGCCGGCACCAGTCCGCGGTGATCGGAAAGATCCTGGCAGCTCCGGGACTGTGGTTGCAAAGACTGACAACGCGTCAGCCCGATGACGAGCAGATCGAGGTCGCCATCCGAGCCATGGAGACCGCAGTCGCCGCCGATACGGGACGGACATTAGCCACGGAGAGCACAGAGGCCGCAGAGGCCATTAATATCAATCAATAAACAAGTAAAACTCTGTGTTCTCTGTGCTCCCTGTGGTTGACCGCAACCTCTAGCAGAGGTTCCAGCGCGGGTTGCCTGCGGCCTGCTCCTGCAGATAGGGCACTATCCACTCTCGCACCTCGTCGGCGATGTAGAAAGTGGGCTCGATGAGATCGCTCTCGTCGGATATGAGGCCTTCCTCCAAAGCAAGGGAAGCTACGCCAGTTCCAGGCATGATGCTGACGCCGACCCTCAGATTGGCCAGAGCCGGGTTGATCCGGCGCAGGAAATCCAATTTGTAGTCCACGGACTCCCGCGTTTCTCCGGGCTCTCCGAAGGTGCGCGCGATGGTGTAGTGCAGGCCGCCTTCCTCCAGCAGCCGCGGCACCTCCAGTTCACCCTCCATCGCCTCCTCTCGGGAGGTTCCGTTGTGAGCGTCGCTGCCCCGGTTGCCCAGCAGCACCAGCGCGCAGCCCGCCTCGCGCATCAGCCGGACCAATTCCGGGTCGCAGTTGAAGGACGCCAGGGGCGTGTTCCAGCGTATGCCCAGGTCTGCCTCGATGATGGCGCTGCACAGCGACTTGGCGTGGTCCAGCGGGCAGTTGAACCCGTTGTCCACGAAGAACACCTTGCGCAGTTGGTACTTCTCCCACAGATCCCTGACCTCGCCCACGACCTCGTCGATGGGCCGAATCACCCGGTAGTCGGCCTCGGACATTCCGGCCGTGGACGCCGGCGTCGGGTAGGAAAAGCTGCCCAGCTTGGTCAGCACGCCGATGCCGAAACCGGCGTTGCGGTACTTGTCCATCTCCAGGTCCTCGAGGCGCGGGCGAGTGGCGAAGGCTGAGACGCAGAGGCCCTCGTTCAGCACCACCTCGCCGTCCCTGGTGTGGACCACGCCCGGGAGATCGTGGGCCGCACGCTCGCCGACCTCGATGCGGTCGCAGATTTCGGCAAAGGTCTCGCCGGCGTCTCCAGCCACACCGAGATCGGGTTTCAGGAACTCGTAGCACTGTTTGGGAAGCAGGCTGAATGCCGGACCTCCGACGATGATGGTCGCTCCGCTGTGTTCCCGGATGCGGCCGATTACGTCCCTCGTGATGGGCAGCGCCCATTCGGTGTTCAGGTAGCTGTGATTGCTCAGGTTACGCAGGGAGATGCCAACGACATCGGGCCGGAATTCGTTGACGATGGATTCGATCTCGGCCAGGTAGTCGTCCGCGAACATCAGGTCAACGACCTTGACCTGGTGCCGGTCGTGGTCCAGGTGCGCCGCGATGTAGGCCAGGCCAATGGGCATTGGCTGGGCATTCATCCGGCTGTTCATCCTGTCCTGGCGGTTGGTGGCGACGAGCAGGATACGCATTGCACACTCCAGAGAGGCCCGAACTTCGGGCCAAGCAGTTGGCTCATTATGGATTATGTGGGCAGGTTTTACAAAGACGCGCGGGACAACACAACAGGCTGGGAGGGCTTAGAATTCTGGGTTATCATCTTGACAAATTATGGAAATCACAATTACGATTCGCGGAATCCAAGCTGAGCTGGTGAGGTTATGGTCACTACATTTAACGACAACATGTTCGCCCCTGAAATAATGCAGGATCCATACTCCTACTATGGTGGCCTTAGGGACGAAGATCCCGTGCACTGGAATGAGCTGTATGAGTTGTGGGTAATCACCAGGCACGATGATTTGGTCTGGCTGACCCGCAACCACGAGATATTCTCCAACGCCGTCTGGCTCAACGACCCGCGCGGCCCCTACCCCGCCATCAACGAGTCGGACACCGAGCTCTACGAGTTCGTCCGAAACTACCAGGGCAAGCAGTTCATCCAGTATGACCGGCCAGACCACCTGGAGATGCGGAAGGTCGTACACGCGTACTTTACCCCCAAGTCAATGGAGGAGTGGCGTCCGCTGGTCCAGAACGCCATCAACGAGCTCCTGGACGAGGCCGAGCAGAAAGACGACTTCGATTTGATGCGGGACTTGGCTACCCCTCTGCCGGTGCTGGTAATCGCCGAGATGATGGGTGTGCCCAAGCATGACCGCCCTCAAATTCGCGCCATTGCCGAAAAGCTACTGGGCATCGCCCGTGGCGAGGCCGACCGCCTGCCCAAGCTGGTGGAAGGCATGGAGGAGATGCTCGAGTACGTCAACCCCATGATGGAGGAGCGCATCGTCCATCCCGGCGACGATTTCATCTCCATCCTGGCGCAGGGCGAGAAGGCCGGTGTCTTCACCCGTGAGCAGTCGCTGGTAAACACCTCTCTGCTGCTCTTGGCCGGCCACGAGACCACCATAAACCTGATCTGCAACGGCACCCTGTCGTTCATGCAGAACCGCGACCAGTGGGACCTGCTCAAGGCCGATCCCCAGGGGATGATGGTTCGCGCCAACGAAGAGGCCTTGCGATACGACGCCCCCGTGAAGTCCATCCAGCGCTTGGCCTCTCAGGACATCGAGATGCGGGGCAAGCAGATCAGAAAGGATGACCGCATTCGCTGGTTCATCAGCTCTGCCAATCGCGACCCTCAAAAGTTCGAGCGGCCTGACGAGATGGACATCACTCGCTGGCCGAACCCGCACGTTGCTTTCGGTGCGGGCATCCACCACTGCCTCGGGGCCACCATCGCCCGCGTGGAGGGCCAGGAGGTCTTCCGGGAACTGGCCGAGCGGTACCCGGAAATGGAACTGGGGCAGGAGGAGATGGACTACGAACCCAGCATCACCTTCCGCTCCATCAAGAAGATGCCCATCACCACCAACGCGTAGCCCCGATCCCTCGCAGGACACGAAAGAGGCCCCCGACCGTTACGGTCGGGGGCCTTTCTCTTTGGTTCCTCATTCGCTGGCCTAGAAGTGTCGAGGTTTGCCGCAGCCGAATCAAAGTGTAGGCGGCACATCCTCTAGTGGCGGCCTTGGCATCCATTCAAGAACGAAATTCCCGCGGCCATTCAGAATTCGAGACGCTTCGTCCCGTGGCATCCGGGTGTGCCTGCGGGACCTCCTGTGGCCATCCGACCAGAATTCCGTGCTGCGCCTGCCTTCGCCTCGCCACCCCATCCGAAGGGATTCCCGAAATCGTCCTGCTACAACATCGGTCACCCGCTCAGAGAGTCTATCGAACTGTTCCTCCGGCGTCTCATCGCACGCATCGCAGCCGCAAACCATTCGACTTCCCACCGGCCGAATCGGAAGGCAAGGCCCGGGAAATCGGTGAAGGTGATGGTAATCGGCGCGCTCGAATCACGCAGCGGAGTTATCCTAATTGATTCCCTTGGAAGCGGGACCAGTTCCAATTGCGTGTCCAAGCCATTGCCTACCTCCAAGGCCACTTCGTAATTCGCCTGCAAGCGGGACACGAGCTCGAGCGCCCATTCGTGCAACGGTCTGAATCTCTCCGGCTCAGTTACACGCGAATAAGCCTCCTCAGGAGGTCCCTCCCTGCCCCAGTTGAACCTGCCCACCTGGTTCCTCTCGCGGGTTGTACTGATTTGAGAATCCCCATTTCCCGACAGAACAAACGCCGGTCGAAGTTGGGGGTGCCCGTACTTCTACCGGCTACCGTAGCGGTTGAACGAGCTGACCTCCTCTGCCGGAAGTCGCTGGGTGGGGCCGAAGCTGCCGCGAGGGTACCCCACCGGCGTCAGGCAGACCGTCTCGACGTGGTCCGGTATGCCCAGCCACTCCTTGATCTGCTCCTCCTCCCGGATGTGCACCGTGGTGATTCGGGAGCCGAGCCCCAGCGCCCGCGCCGCCAGAAACAGGTTCTGGATTGCCAGCCAGACGGAGGAAGCGTAGCGTCCGCGCTCCAGCGGTTCCCCGGGCGTGTACCCGGCGTGGCCGCGGGAGTGGTCGGCGCAGATCAGGATCATCGCGGGCACCTCTGGCATTCGATTGGCCAGTTCGCGGGCCTGCCGGTAAGCCAGCGGCTCGTCGGGTCTGGGCTCTGCTCCCTGGGCGCCCAGCCAGATATCCCGGTACAGGCCTCCGACTTTTTCGATCAGGTCCCGGTCGGTGATGGCGATGAAATGCCACGGCTGGGTGTTGCCACCGCTGGGAGCCCGGATGGCCGCGTCGATTATCTTCTCCAAATCCTCGCGAGACACTGGGTCGCGCCGGTAGCGCGTGGTCTGACGCTGGCTGTAGATAGCATCCATCAGGCTGATGTCATCGGCCATGATTGCACCTCCGGGCGGAATTTCGGGGGATGTAGACGCTCTTACCTTAACCCTCTCCCGAAGGGAGAAGGATTACAGGCGTATAGAACTAGATCGGCGGACGGCGGGTGTGCCAGTCGGTTGCCCGCTCGTAGGCGTGGGCCACGCGGAACAGGGTCTCCTCGGCGAAGGGTTTGCCCACGATCTGCAGGCCCAGGGGCAGGCCGGACTCCGTGAACCCGCAGGGCACGGAGATCGCCGGCACGTTGGCGAGGTTGAACGGGCCGGTGAAGCTGATTCGCGCGTTCAGGCCCGCCAGCGCCATCTCCTTGCTGGGCACTCCCGGCACGCTTTCCACCGGCGGCGCCGGGCCGACACCGGATGGAAGCACCAGCACGTCCACATCCTCCAGGGCGGCTAGTACCTGCTCCCTGAGCATCGTGCGCAGCTTCTGGGCCTTGTTGTAGGCCTGGGCCGGTATGACCAGTCCCGTCAGGAACCGGATCTGGTTGTTCCGGTCCAACTGCTCGAAATTGGGCTCGAAGGTTTGGCGGTGGAGGTTGGCCCACTCCACCCCGATGATGGTCATGCTAAGCGCCCCAGCCGACGGC
Source organism: Dehalococcoidia bacterium (assembly GCA_963664175.2). GTDB lineage: Bacteria > Chloroflexota > Dehalococcoidia > Lucifugimonadales > UBA3495 > VXOI01. Next base: position 16,023 of record CAXXOI010000048.1, on the reverse strand, counting down.
GCCAACGGGACGGAGACATCGCGGGAGCTGGCGCCCAGCTCGCCCAGCGTTGCGATGGCGGCAGTGACAGCGGAACGCATTTCAGGATCCAGGTTCGGCGCGTCCATCCGATCCGTGATCACGCCCACCCTCAGGTCGCTGATGTCGCCGGTGAGAGCAGCACGGTAGTCTGGGACCGGAACGTCCCAGGTGTAGGGGTCGTTGGGATCGTGGCCGGCGATCGCCTGGAAGGTGATTGCCGCGTCCTCAACGGTGCGGGAGATGGGGCCGACTGTGTCCATGGACCACGACCCGCCCATCACGCCGTGGCGGCTAACCCGCCCATAGGTGGGACGCAACCCCACCAGCCCGCTGAAGTTGGCCGGGCTGCGTATGGAGCCGCCGGTGTCCTCGCCGAGGGACGTGGCGCAGAGGAACGCCGCTGTGGCGGCCCCTGAGCCGCTGCTGGAGGTGCCGGGATTCCGGCCCGTGTCCCATGGATTGCGTGGCGTGCCGTAGGGATGATGGTAGATGTCAGCCATGGCAAACTCGCTCATGTTGAGCTTGCCCAGCAGCACGGCACCGGCATCGTTGAGCTTGGCCATCACCGTGCTGTCCTCATCCGGCACGAAGTCCTTCAGGATGGAGGAACCGCCGGTGGTGACCATGCCTGCGGTGTAGAACTGGTCCTTGACCGCCACAGGAAGCCCGTGCAGCGGCCCGCGGTAGTTGCCCGCGGCGATCTCCGCCTCGGCCTGCCTGGCCGATGCCCTGGCGTGGTCCTTCAGGACGGCGATGTAGGAATTGAGCTTATCGTCAACGGCGTCAATGCGTTCGAGGTAGGCCTCGGTGGCTTCCACCGGCGACACCTGCCTCGACTCAATAAGCCGGGCAAGGTCCGACGCGCTGAGAAAAGGAATCTCGCTCCGTTCCATGACAACCTCCAGTGCGTGCTCACTGCGGACCGATGAGTGGCCATCAGGGCGGTCCCTCCAGGCCGGGACAAGCTCACGGCAAGATCCCGGCACCGCCTAGTCGTCGGGGACTGATGCGACCAGCCGACCGCTCTCGACGGCCACCGGGAACGCGGTCATTCGGGAATTGGGGCCGTTTATGCAGATTCCCTCCGACTTCTCGAACAACCAGCCGTGGTCCGGGCACATGAATGTGTTGCCCCAGTCCACCACCTCCCCCATGGCATGGGGGCAGACGTTGGAAAGCAGCTGATACGCTCCCTTCTTGCTCTTCGCGAGGAAGTAGGACCAGTCGCCGATGTCCACCTGTGTCGGCAGCTTGGTGAACGATGTTTCCGGCCCGATGTCGACCTTGATTGTCTTATAATCCGGCATTCCCGCCCATCCTGTAGTGGATATGGCCCCGGCCGTCATGCAGCAGCCTAGGCGAGGCCAGTATAACCCAAATCCCCTCCAGCGATAATGAAATTCATGCCTTGACGCACACGGGGAATTGCAGCAGTATGGGGCCACATTTGGACTTAGAAGAATGGGAGGCAGAAATGGCTGATCTGTCCAGAGAGGATATCCAGGCCATGGGTCGCGCCGTGGGGCTGGACATCCAGGAACCCGAACTGACCGAGGTAATGTACAGCCTGAACGCCCTGCTGGAGTCGCTGGACGCCATCAACCCTCCGGGACTGGAGGAAGTTGAGCCGCTGCCCATCATCCTGCCGCCAGCATAGCCGCTGCCAGGTGTCTCCTCAATCGTTCAACGCGAGGGGGTAAAGATGGACAAGACGGAGCTTCCATTTCTTTCTGCGTCTGAGCTCTCCAGGCTGATCGCAACGGGACAGGTGTCGCCCGTTGACGCTACAGAGGCGTATCTGGATCGAATCGACGACCTGGACTTTAAGTTCAATGCTTACCTGACCGTGACTCGCGACTTGGCGATTAACACCGCCCGCGAGGCCGAGCGCGAAATCGCGGCAGGTAATCACCGGGGGCCCCTGCACGGTGTCCCGGTGGCAGTCAAGGACCAGTTCCTCAGCGCTGGAGTCCGCAGCACCGGCGGCTCCCGCATCCTAGCCGACTACGTGCCCGACGAGGACGCAACGGTCATCGCCAACCTCAAGCAGGCGGGCGCCGTGCTGCTGGGTAAGACCAATCTGACCGAGTTCGCCATCACCGGCTTCTCCCACAGGTACAGTACACCCCGCAATCCCTGGGACCTTAACACCTATGCCGGTGGGTCCAGCAGTGGCTCCGGTGCAGCCACCGGCGCTTACCTCTGCGCCACCTCGCTTGGAGAGGATACCGGCGGCTCCATCCGTTTCCCTGCCACGTGGTGTGGGCTGGTCGGCCTGCGCCCCACATGGGGGCTGGTGAGTCGCTACGGAGTGATGCGTGGTGTCTGGTCCATGGACACCGTGGGACCGATCTCCCGCACCGTTGAGGATGCGGCGATAACCCTCGGCGCCATCGCGGGCCATGATCCAAGGGACGGCCACACCTCCACCGCTCCCGTTCCCGATTATCGCGCGGCGCTGGGTAAGGGGATTCAGGGCCTGCGAATCGGAGTGGTCACCGAGCAGATGGAATCCGGCCTGGTGGACGAGGATGTCCGGAGCGTGGTCGGGAGGGCCATCACCGTACTAGGCGAACTGGGAGCCACCGTGGAGGAAGTGTCGCTACCGCTGTCTGCCGTGGCCGGGCCGATTTCCGGGGCGCTGCTGGCCGTGGAGCCGGCCAACAATCACGCCAAGTGGGTGCACGAGAACATAGACGACTACGGCCACGACGACCGCATCCTGCTGCTGACCGGCAGTGTCATGCCTGCCCTCCACTACAGCAAGGCGCAGAAGATCAGGGAATTGATCCGCAGGCAGGTTCTGGATGCCCTGGGCAACTACGACGCCCTAGTGTTCCCCACGGCCGGACGGGGAGCGCAGCCCGTGGAGGACGACCCGCCGGTGACCAGCAAGGAGACCTCCTCGCGACTGCCCTTCCTGTTCACGCGTTTATTCAACCTCGCGAGCTGTCCGGCAATGTCCGTCCCCTGTGGATTCGATGATCGCGGGATGCCCGTGGGACTGCAGATAGGCGGAAAGCCGTTCTCCGAGGAAACGCTGTTCCGCATCGGCCACGCCTACGAGCAGGCGACGGAGTGGCATTCCCGGCGACCCACGGCGGTTGAGTGATCTGACATCAGCAACGAGTGGGCCTGGCGAGCGATAGCCAGAGGCAGACCAAACAGGGGCGGTGCTGTAATCCTGCGCCGCCCCTGACTGTTGCCGTAGATTTGCTGTTGTTCTAGTCGGGGTACATCTCGCCAGCCAGCGCTTCCTGCCAGACCTCGTCTGCCAGCAGAATCTTGTCGATGGCGCGGAGCTTGTAGTAGCTCTCGGAAAGCCCGGGCGGGTCGCCGCCGTCGGCAACCGTGTCGGCTGCGCCCAGCAGCATGCGGCGTGCTACGACTATGCCCATGTCGCTCGCACCCAGGTTCTCTGTGCTGCGGTCCACAATCGAGCCCATGCTCTCCTGCACCGCCTGGTCCTGGGTGTTGATGCCCTCGATCCCGGTGAAGGTCTCGTGTTTCTGGACTTTCCGGTCGATCATCCAGTCGTTGTCGCGGTTTTTCCTGGCCCGGAAGTTTTCGTCCAGATCCTCGGGGCCGCGCCCCAGTTGGCGTTCAATGTCCCGGTCGGCTTCGGTCAACGGCTCATCGCCGTAACTGTACAGCCAGTTGAATACCATGGTGTTGTCGTCGTCGGTCGGCACCCAGCAATGGCCGGCGATCATCGTCCGCGTGGTGCCGCCCGACAGTCCGAACTGTTGCGGTCGCATCTGGTGGAAGGGCAGCACGTAATGGTATGAGCGGACGAAATTCTTACCCTCACCCTCGAGTTCCCGGACTCCCGCATAGCGGTAGCCGTAGTCCGTGCGGTCAACCTCCACCTTTGGAGCTTTGCCGACGACAAATGGGGTGTCCACCCCAAAGCCCGGACGGGTGGTGTTCTTGGTGATACGGCGGTGCAGGATGGGTGCGTGGGCCGTGTCGATGCCACCCTCCAGGCCTTGGAGCCAGTTGCACTCCTGCCTGTTCTTGGTAATCAGGCGGTGGCTGTCCGGCACCTGCGTCCATTCGAATCGTGGCAGCGGCGGCTTCCGGTCGGCTGGTCCCATGTAGGCCCAGACCACGCCGCCCATCTCCACGGCGGGATAGGAAATTGCCTTGACCTTGGTGTGATAGTCGCTGTCCTCGGGCTCGTTCATCATTTCCATGCAGTTACCGGCCCGATCGAACTTCCAGCCATGGTATACACAGCGCAGGCCATTCTCCTCGTTGCGGCCAAGCCACAGGGAGGTACGGCGGTGGGGGCAGAACTCCTCCAGCAGTCCAACCTGTCCCGAGGTGTCGCGGAATGCGACCAGGTCCTCGCCCAGCAGCCGCACCCGGACCGGCGGGCAGTCGGGCTCCGGCAGCTCGTCGCAGAGCAGGGCTGGCAGCCAGTACCGGCGCATGGTATCGCCCATTGGCGTGCCCTCTCCCACCCGGGTCAACTTCTCATTGTCCAACTTTGAAAGAACCATCGGTGGCCTCCTATCCACTGGGGTCAATTGACACTGTCGACGTGTATCTCTGTGCCTGCATTAGCGATGATTCTAACGGGCGGTCGAACCGTTGTCATCCGGTAATCCGATTGACAACAGCAGACGGCGTTCCTAGAATCGAAAGGCTTTGGTATAGAAGATACGGCAGGTCAGCAGCGGATGACGACGGTAAAACAGCTTTACGCTTTGCAGGAGGTGGACCTTGATCTTGACAGGGTCTACCGGGCACTCGAAGAGGCAGAACAGGAATTGAAGATCGAGATTTCCATTGGGAATCTCGAGGCTTCTCTGCAGGAGGAGCAGGAACGACTGCAGGATGTTGAACTGCTCCAGCGCGATAATCAGATTGATATCGAGACACGGCGGGAACGCAGCGAGGCGCTGGAAACTCAACTCTATGACGGTTCGATGATCAACGCCCGCGACCTTGAAGCCCTGCAACTTGAGGCGGCAAATGTTCGCCACCTCCTGGAACAGGACGAGGCGATGTCGCTAGAACTGTCGATTCAGGTCGAGGAATACCGGTCGCGGTGCGGCAGTCTGAATTTGCAACTCGCGGAGATCAGGGCCCGCTGGGATGTGCAGCAGGTGGAACTCAATCAGCGCATCGATGGGCTCAGGGCAGAGCAGGGTGAATACGAAAGGCAGCGGGCACTGCTGGCAGCCAGGTTTGACCCTGCCACCCTGCAGAGGTACGAGACGCTGCGCAAGTCCAAGGGCGGACGCGCGGTCGCCAAGGTGGAGCGGGAACTCTGCCAGGGCTGCCGGATGTCGCTGCCCACCCAGCTGCGCCAACGCGTCAAGAGCGGCCGCCAGGCTGTCAATTGCAGCAGCTGCGGCAGGATGCTGTTCGTCGAATAGCGCTTAGCCGATGGCGATTGCCTGGTCCTGTTTTCAGATACGCCGGGGAACCGGCGTATTCGCCATTTCGGTCGTTCCCCAGGTGAATGGTAGAATCAAGGCGCTGGCTTTCTTTGCCGCATACTCGAGGTTGCGCAGGCTGAAAGTATGACAACCGCCAAAGTTCCCCAACTAGAGCAGACCCTCACATTGCCGTACCGGCTGGTGCTGGACTTTCGCGCTTTGAACATGACTGGGGACCAGTTCCTGCAGTTTTGCGCCGACAACCGAGACCTCAGAATGGAGCTTTCGGCGACCAAGGAGTTGATAATTATGCCCCCTGCGGGAGGAACTACCGGTGGGCGAAATAGCGAACTGACTGTCGATGTGGGTACCTGGTCTCGCAGTGACGGCACTGGCAAGACCTTCGATTCCTCGACCGGTTTCACCCTCCCCAACGGGGCCGTCCGAGCTCCAGACGTTTCCTGGATCCTGACGAGTCGATGGGAAACACTCAGCGAGGCTGATCAAAGGCGGTTTCCCCCAATTTGTCCGGACTTCGTTATTGAACTGCGCTCCCCTTCCGACAGGTTGTCCGACGTGCAGGCCAAGATGGAGGAGTACCTCGAGAACGGTGCAAGGCTGGGCTGGCTCCTGGATCCGGACACAAAGCAGGTCCACATATACCGTCCTGCCCAGCAGGTCGAGGTGCTGGAGGCACCTGATTCCGTCTCCGGCGAGCAGGTGTTGCAAGGCTTTGTTCTCGATTTGACGAGAATCTGGTAACCGACCCGGAGTGTGTTCGTCTGTTTGACCCGCTTGTGTCCCCGTGCTAGATTAAAAATGGAGGGCGTGCGGACCGGGTGACCGCCCCGGAATCTCCTTTAGGAGGCCGGGGAGGAAAGTCCGGGCTCCTTCGGGCAGGGTGCTGGGTAACGCCCAGGCTTTCGCAATGGATAAGTCCGGCGCGGAAGACGGAAAGTGGCACAGAAACATACCGCTGCGAGGGCGTTCGTTCCTCGGAGTAAGGGTGAAATCGGGCGGTAAGAGCGCCCGGCCGACTGCGGTGACGCAGCGGCGGTCAAACCCCACCTGGAGCAAGGCCAAATAGAGGGACTATGAGCGCCCGGCTCGTCCCCGGGTTGGCTGCTTGACCACGGCGGCAACGCCGTCCCGCGTCCTGTGGGCCCCGGTCTCTGGCCGGGGGGCTAGATAGATGGTCACCACCCGTCCGTCCTGAGCTTGTCGAGGGGCGGCGGGATACAGAACCCGGCTTACAGGTCCGCACGCCCTCCCGCACCCGCCTTTTTCCGGTAGGGCCCTTGTATCAGCAATCCCCCGCGATGGATAGAACCCTGTAGCGGTTGCTGGATTCGGTATCGTTGTTTATGATAGTCGGCAGGGCCGCTTATCAATCCTGTGCCCTTGCGAGGATTATTTCCGAAGTGTTTCTCGACCTGCATTGCCATTCTGTTTCCTCCGATGATTCCCGAGCCACCGTTGAGCAATACGTCAAATGGGTGCAGGTGCTGCGGAAGCGGAATTATGCGGTAGATGGAATTGTGCTTACTGAGCACCGCAAGTTCGACTTCGACAAGGACTATTCCTCGTTGGCCGAGCAATACGGTCTGCTCATCCTGAAGGGGTCAGAGCTGGACACTCGCTTCGGGCACTTCCTGGTTTACGGGGTCAGTGAAGGGCTGACCCGCGACATGGACTTTTCCGACGTGCGGATGGACTCCCGCGAGCTGATGCAGGCCGCGAAGCAGCACGATGCGGTGGCCATCCCTGCCCACCCCGGCCGGTTCGGAATCGGGCTGACGGAGTACATCCAGCAGGGAGAGGCATTCCCTGACGTGGATGTGGTGGAGATCCTTAACGGTGGCGGCCGCGCCGGTGAGAACGAACGGGCCGAAGAATTGTGCCAGCAGTACGGATACCTGGGAATAGGGGGCAGCGACGCCCACTTTACCAGCCATATCGCCACCTGCCTCACGGACTTCAGGTCATCCATTGCCAGCGAGAGCCAGTTGGTTGATGCTTTGCTGAGCAAGGAATTCAGACCCGTGAGGCTGGAAGAAACGGCAAGCGTCCCCTCTGCCTGACCGTTGCCTTCCGTTCGATCCCATAAGCCGATGATTCCGGAGAACGCTGCATGACGCTGGAACTGAATTACGACCGTTCGCTTCATGAGAAAGAACACAGGGCCGGGCCATTCGAGATTACCGCGGAAATGATTCAGGCGGTTAATACCAGCCTCGGGGAAAAGGGGCCCGCTTTCACCTCGGCCGACGGCGCCAGGAACGACGGGTTTCGTGGAATGATTGCTCCTCCGACCCTATGTTCGATATTCGTGCGCGAGGTGCAGTTGCCGGATGTGGGAATCGATTTCGGCAAGACGCAGATGCACGCGGGACAGAGAGTGCAGCCCATTGCGCCGATCTATGCCGGGGATACTGTCACGGCTTCCTCTCACCTGAAGGACGTTTATGCCAAGACGGGTCGCTCTGGCACCATGGTGTTCATCGTTTGGGAAACCACCTTCCGCAACCAGGATGGGCAGGTGGTGGCGGAAGTGCAGGAATCCTTCGCCCGCCGGGAGTGAGCGTCCGCACATGACTCCCTGAATGCCTCGGTGGGTTTCCTATTCAATTCGCAGAGAATGAGAATCGAATTGCCTTACTTTGAAGATCTGGAACTGGGCGACCAGGTTGGACCAGTCGAGACGGTAGCCACCGACGAGAGCGTGGCCAGTTTCTGTGAAATTTGGTCGCCGCCGTCCCCCAATAGGTTTACGGATATCGAAACGGCGCGGGCCTCCGGCATGTCAGGCACCATTGTGCCCGGGATCATGGCCATGGCCATGATGGCGCAGCTCCTGACCGACTGGGCGGGCCCTGACAGCATCAGGGACCTGGACGTCGTTTTCCGCCAGCCGGTTCCCCACAACTCCCCGCTGACGCTCGAGGCCACCATCACCGACCTTCGACAGGAGGACGGACAGAACCTGGCCGAGTGCGACATCCTGATGCTGGGCAGCAAGGGAGAGCGGCACGTGGGTGGTCGGGCCCTGGTTTCCCTCCCAACCAAGGAATAACAATCCTCTCCACCCCATCCCGCGCTCCCGGTAGTGCTGCGGGAAACACTGCTCGGTGATTGCCGTGTTGCATCGCTTGCGCCAAGTCGACTTTATCGTCGACGACTTGGACCACGGGACGAGCCTGTACGAAAGTTACCTAGGCATGAAAGTCGTCCGCCGTTCCCGGTCCGTGGACGGCGGGCGCGCTACGTTGCACGCCGGAGATGGCACCTTCGTCCGGTTGTGGCATCCCGACCTCGGAGAGGCGGAGTCGTCGGCATTCCGGGAGAGTCGCGGACAAGGGCCATATCGCCTGGCCTTCGAGACCACGGATCTCGACGCCCTGATTTCCAACCTCAGAACTGCGGGAGTGAAACACAGCGGCGTTTCCGAGCGTCCTGGCAGGCGGACCGTGGAGATCGATCGCGAGGCCACCAACGGAGCGCTGGTGCGGGTGGTCGAATTGCAGCCCGGTGCCGACCCGTGGCCGCTGGCGGGTGATGACTGGCAGTCGTCCCCTGCCCCGCGCACCCTGGGCCTGAAGCAAATCGCAGTGCTCGTGCGCGACCTCGACGAGGCGCTGGAGCGATGGTGCGGGATGTTTCAGCTGCAGGCGACCAAGCGCTTCGAGGTCAGCTTCACTGACATTGAGATCGCCGTCATACCCCTGGCCGGGCGCGATACGTTCATCGAGCTGGCCCAGCCCACGGGCCCGGACGCGCCGTCCCAGCGATTCCTGGACCGTTACGGTGAAGGCCTGTACCTCACGATCTACGAGATCGAAGACTCTCTGGCAATGGACGACCACCTGAAGCAGGCGGGTGCGAGGTACACCACCTCGCGACTGACCGCCAATTACACCAACCTCGGATTCAACAGCATCTGGCTGCACCCGGCAGGGTTTCTCGGGGCCTTTACCCAGCTGTCGCAGGTTTTCCCCGGCGAAAACCCGTGGCCCCCTGCTGGTGATGACTGGTACAAGGAACAAGGCATCCAATAGGCTTTCCCCGCTGAGATCGGACCCAAAAGGGTGAGCCGGTTTTGAATTGACACCCCAGCTTAATTAGTGATATCTTTCACATAGTCCGGCGACATAATCGCACGGGGTTTTTTTATGCCACTGAAAATTGCTGTTCTTGCCAAGCAGGTACTGGATCCCGAGATGCCCATGGCGGCTTTCCGAATTGATGATGACGCCAAGCGCGTCGTGCCGCCGGCCAATATTCCCCCTGTCGTCAACGGGTTCGACGAAAACGCCGTCGAGGCTGCCCTGCAGATTAAAGACGCGCAGGAGGCTACGGTAACGGTCATTTCGACAGGGTCGACCTTTGCCCTAGACGTGATGAAGAAACCCCTGTCCATGGGCGCCGACGAGTTGGTGCTCCTCCAGGACGACGATTTCGATAATACCATCGACAGTTTCCAGACAGCCCAGCTGCTGGCTGCGGCCATCAGGAAACTCGAGGGCTTCGACCTGATCATCTGTGGCCGCCAAGCCTCGGACTGGGACAATGCCCAAGTCCCCCTGGGAGTGGCTGAGATTCTAGGCGTCGCATGCGTTTCCCTGGGCAAGAAGGTAGACGTGGCCGACGGTAAGGCTGTCGTCGAGCGCATAGTTCCTGACGGCTATCAGGTGGTGGAGGCCTCGTTGCCCGCCCTGGTTACGGTCAGCAATGAGCTGGGCCAGCCGCGCTATCCCACCCTGCGCGGCATCATGGCCGCCACCCGCAAGCGCCCGACGGTCTGGAGCAAGGCCGACCTCGACCTGGATGATTCCCAAGCGGAGGCGAGGGTAACGCTGCGCCAGTTGTTCATTCCCGTCAGCGACCAGGAGTGCGAGTTTGTCGAGGGCGAGGACGCCGCCGACGCCGGACGCCAACTGGCCCTCAAGCTGCGGGAAGCCAAGGTGATCTAGAGACGCTACCGCTTGCTTTCTCAAGAGGGATCCAAGCGACGCGTCCGTATTTTGCACCGTCTAGTAATTGGTTCGGGAGGCCGTAATGGCTGACGCCACAGGTGTTCTGGTAATCGGGCAAACCTCAGCCGACACGCTGGATTCAACCGCCGCCGAATTGCTGGCCGCCGGGAGAGGAGTTGCTGCGTCGCTGGGCGAAGAACTCTCCATCGCTTTGCTGGGCAGCGCTGTCGATGCTCCCGCCCAGCAGGCCATCGCCCACGGCGCTGATCGTGTATACGCTGTGACCAGCCCTCTGCTGTCCGAATATCAGCCCGATCTGTACATCACTGCCATGGACTCCCTGTGCCGCGAAGTGAACCCCAGGGTGGTGCTGATTTCGCGCACCAATGATGGGCGAGAGTTGGCCCCACGGCTGGCATTCCGCCTGGGCGTGGGCTTGGCGCAGGACTGCCTCGAGGTGTCCGTCGATGAGGCGAGCAAAACGCTGCTGGCCAATCGCCCGGTCTACGGCGGTAACGCCATTGCAGTAGTCAGCTGCGAGCACACCCCGCAAATCGCGGCCATCCGCCCCAAGGCCTATGAGGCGACTGAGGCAGACCCGTCGCGGCAGGGACAGGTCGTATCGTTCCCGGTTGAATTGGACGCCTCCCAGGCGCGGGTTCGCGTGGTCGAGACAGTGCGCGAGGAATCAGAGGGAGTGAAGCTGGAAGAGGCTCGCGTGGTCGTCTCCGGCGGCCGAGGACTCGGTGGCCCCGAGCCGTTCTCGGGCCTGGAAGACCTGGCCAAGCTCCTGGGCGGCGCCGTCGGGGCCTCCCGGGCAGCCGTGGACTCCGGATGGGTCCCGCCGTCCTACCAGGTGGGACTGACCGGCAAGTCCATCACGCCCGACCTGTACATCACCGTGGCTATATCCGGCGCCAGCCAGCACATGGCGGGATGCTCCGGAGCCAAGTGCATCGTCGCTATCAACAAGGACGCCGACGCCAACATCTTCAAGGACGCGCGATACGGGGTAGTCGGCGACTGGGAGACCGTTCTGCCGGCGCTTACCGAGGCTGTGCGCGAGTTGATGGACAGCTAGGTAGTCCGCAGCCCCGGCGTGTGGGGCACAGAGCATTTGAGCGGGGCGTACGGAAGTGCGCCCCTATTCTAATATTACGTTGTCGATCAGGCGTATCGGGCCTAGGTGGACCGCGGTGGACAACATAGCTCCCGCAGTGGCAAGTTCCAGTTCCGCCAGCGTGTCCGGAGCAGCGACGCTTACGTAGTCGACTTCTCCCAGCGACGGCTCGGCCTCCAGCACATCCCTGACAGCGCCGCGCACCGCCTCGGCTCCGGTCTCCCCGCCGTTCCACAGGTCCCTGCCGGAGCACAGAGCGCGATAGACCGCAGCGGCGGCCCTACGCTGGTCCGGACCTAGGCGTACGTTGCGACTGCTCATCGCCAGGCCGTCGGTCTCGCGGATGGTGGGCAGTACCACGATTTCAAGGCCCATGTCCAGATCGCGGGCCAGTTTCCGGACGACGACCGTCTGCTGCCCGTCCTTCTGGCCGAAGTAGGCCCGCTCCGGCTGCACTATGCCGAAGAGCTTGGCCACCACGGTCGCTACGCCGCGAAAGTGGCCGGGTCGGGCCGCTCCCTCCAGCCGGTCGGCGATCGGTCCGACGTCAACCCATGTGTCGAATTCAGGAGGATAGATCTCCGAGACGTCGGGAGCGAAGACGAGGTCCGTGCCGTGTTGCCGCAGCATTTCAAGGTCGGCATCCAGGTCGCGGGGATACTCGGCGAAGTCCTCGCCCTCCGCGAACTGTGTGGGGTTTACGAAGATGCTGACTGTGACGGTTCCCGAGTCGGTGCGGGCCCTGTCGACCAGCGACAAGTGCCCGTCGTGCAGCGCTCCCATGGTCGGTACCAGTCCCAGCGGACGGGATGCCTCACGGCACAGGCGTCGCATCTCCTCCTTGGAACTGACTATCTGCATGGCACGTCCCGGTTGGCTTCTAGCTGCCCAGCTCGGATATTGCCGGTATGCCGCCGAGTCCGGTGGCCAGCCGCACCGCTCGCAGCACAGCTCGCGCCGAGACCTCTGCCGCCGCCGCGCCCAGAGTGGTCAGGTCCACCTCATCCTGGAATTCGCCGGTGGCCATGGCAAACATGGTGTCCCCGTCGCGGATGGTGTGGCAGGGATGAATGGTCATGGACAGGCCGTTGTGGCTGACCCTGGCCACGTAGTTGGCCTGCTCCCGAGTGAGGCGGGCATCGGTGGCCACGACGCCAATGGTGGTGTTGACCGGCCCATCGGGCATCTCTGCCGGAGAGCCCTCCAGCAGGATACCAACCGGGTCGTCGAAAGTGCCGTCCCCTCGCCGCGGTCCGGCCACGAGTTGACCAGTATATGGGTCCCGGATACCGCCGATGGAGTTCACCACGACTACAGACGCCACGGTGGCGCCGCCAGGAAGCCTGACTGCTGCCGTGCCGAGGCCGCCCTTGGAGGCCCGGTGCGTTCCGCCGGTTTTTGCCACGGTAGCACCGGTGCCCGCACCGACGGTGCCCTCGGGAAGGGGCTCCGCGGACGCTGCCTCGCAAGCTGCCCTCCCCTCCTGGGGGCCGGGGCGCACTTTGGAGGTGATCAAACCCAAGTCGTAGATGATGGCCGACGAAACGATGGGCACGATGACGTCGGGAGTGACCCGGTAACCGGTGTCGTGTTCCTCCAGCCAGGCCATCACGCCCGTCGCCGCGTCCAGGCCAAAGGCGCTGCCCCCGCTGAGGGAGACGGCGAACAGCTGGTCCACGCGGCGGGTCGGCTGCAGCAGGTCGGTCTCGCGTGTGCCCGGCGAGCCGCCGCGAACGTCCACGCCGCCAACGGCGCCCCGGCGGCAGAGGACGACCGTGCAGCCGGTGGCGTTCTGGAGGTCGGTATAATGCCCGGCCTCGATGCCGGGAACCGATGTGATCGTCTGGTTCAAGATACTAACCCGTGGCAAAAATGTGAGGGTGGAAGCAGGCGTCAGGCCGGTTCGGTCTTGTAGTTCGGGAACGGTGTGAACAGGACTATGACGCCCGCTACCGCAGTGAGTATTCCCACATAGACGTACATCGAACCGTAGCCACCGAGACTTTCGATTATGAACGCTACGAAAACGTTGGAAGCGAAACCAGCCACACCATTGATGCCGAATACCAGGCCCGCCACGGTGGCCTCGGTTCCCCGGTCGGCCGCGTCCAGGATGCCGGCCAGGATCACCTGGTGCAGGGCGAAGCTAAACAGCCCCATCGCTGCCATCACCAAGGGCACCAGTAAGCCGTCGCCGGCCGGCACAACCAAGAAAGGCAGAACGGCCGCGATGGCCAACCCAGGCACCAGTATATGCTTTCGTCCGATCTTGTCCGATAGCTGGCCCAGGATGGGAGAGGATATGGCTCCGGCCCCAGTGAGCAGTGCCACCTGGAACCCCGTCCAGAAATACGAGAATCCCAGTCCGCCCTCCTCTGCCGGACTCTCCAAGTAAAACGCGCTCCAGTCGAACATGGCGATGACAGCGACGCTGCGGAGGCTGGCGGCCACCAGTAGCGCAAGCATCGCAGGGTTCTTGAAGAAGTTCCACCCAGCAATCGCCAGCGTGCCCAGCGTGCGAACCTCGGCGTCGCCTGGATGCACCTCTTCCTCGCGGCCCAGGTCTCTCAGCGACCACCAGACGAAAACCGCCACCAGCCCAGCTGGTATGGCGTAGAGGAGCAGGACTTCACGCCATATCAAGTACCCAAGCAGCGTTCCCGCAACCAGGGGCCCCAGTGCGTTTCCAATGGTGGAGCCAAAACTGTGGATTGATATAGAAAACGCTCTGCGGTCGGAGAAGCGACGCGAGAGCGAGGCTATGGCTGGCAGGTGCCAGAGGGAGCCGGGTATGGAAATGAGCACGACGCCGATAATGAGTACGGCCCAGTTGGGCGATAAGCCGATGACCACAAACGCGATGACGTTCAGTACCATGCAGGCGGTGAGCATCATCCCCCATTGGTCACGGTAGCGGTCTACCAGCACACCGGAGCCCATGGCGATCAGGCCGTTGCCGCTGGTGCGTATGGCCAGCAGGAATCCCGTCTGTCGCGTGCTGAGGGCAAGGGTGTTGGCCATAGCAGTCAGGAATACGGGGAAGCCCAGGTCGTACAGGTGGGCCACACCGTGGCCGAAGCTCAGAGCCCCGAGGATAAACCCACGGTTCTGCCTGTGTCCGCCCGTCTGTACCGCTTGCGCCATCGCTGCCTGCTCGCCCAATCTGCCGCGCCTGTGGCGTTCGGCTCTGATGCCTCTATCCAAGGCCCCGGAACCGAACATACCGGCTGATTCTATTCCTGCACCGTCCACGGTGCAAGCGGCGTTACCGGCTGAATCGTTACGGCCCTGTGATATGCTACGCCCGTTCAACTTGTGGATCTTGCGGAGGATACGATGGCTTACTCGGGGTTGAGTCTGGACGGGAAAGTGGCGCTTGTGACCGGATCGGCGCGAGGCATCGGCGCGGCCATCGCGGTGGGGCTGGCCGAGGCTGGGGCCGACGTTGCCGTATCGGACATGGCGTCCCGCCTGGAGCTGGCCCGCGACACCCAGGCGAAGGTGGAAGGGCACGGAAAACGGAGCGCTACATACGAGCTTGATGTTCTGGATATTGCCGGTATTCCCTGTGTCATTCAACAGATCGTTGATGAATTCGGCAAGCTGGACATCCTGATCAACAACGCTGGCATTCGCATCCCCAAGCCCGCGCTGGAGGTGACGGAAGCTGATTGGGATGCGACCGTCGACACCAACCTGAAGGGTCTGTTCTTCTGCGCCCAGGCTGCGGCCCGGCCCATGATCGACCAAGGCTGGGGTCGCATCGTCAACATTGGGTCGCAGTTCTCCGCCGTCGGCTCGGCTGGTCGCGCGCCCTACATTGCCAGCAAGCACGGCGTGGCGGGCCTGACACGCTCCCTGGCTGCGGAGTGGACGCCGTTGGGCGTTACGGTCAACGCCATCGGTCCCGGACCTACGGAAACGCCGGGTGTCCTGGCCGCCTACAACCGCACTCCCGAGGAGCTGAACGCCGAGTACGCCGACAAGATGCCCCTGGGCCGGCGGATGCAGCCCGAGGAGCTGGTGGGCGCGGCCGTTTTCCTGGCTAGCCCCGCCGCAGGCGCCACCACCGGGCACCTGCTGCTGGTGGATGGCGGCTGGACCGCCCTGTAAGCTCATATCATCCAGTGGGAATGCCAGATTTCGAGAGGAGTTGACCCATGCCATCTGATGATCTGGAAAAGAGAATCCAGGTTCTTGAGGACATTGAGGAGATCAAGCGACTGAAGCACCGGTACTGCGGCTACTGCGATGACAAGTATGACGCAGACGCCCTGGCCGACCTGTTCGTCGAAGATGCCGTATGGGACGGGAAGGAGCGGGGCCGGAATGACGGTAGAGAGGCCATTCGCGCCTTTTTCCAGAACGCGCCAACCGTCTTCCCTTTGCCATCCACATGGTGCTGAACCCGATAATCGAGGTGGACGGCGACCGGGCCACGGGAGTCTGGTACCTGTTCCAGCCCTGCACCTATGCCGACGGCGACAAGGCCGTCTGGGATCAGCCCGCTACGACGAGG